>NZ_AP013072.1:1440833-2110000 GCF_000478925.1 Streptococcus anginosus subsp. whileyi MAS624
TGTTAAACAAGCAGTCACAACTCGCGACCACCTGTATTCCTTATTTCACCTGATCTGGATCATATTCATAAAATCCAGTATCCAAGAAACGATTATTTGGATGCAATTGATGAACCTGCTCATCCAAAAGGAAAGCCTGATCATGTGTAAATTGATTGGTCTCAATCAACTCACGTGCTTGCACAAAAAGTTGAGCAATTTCAACAAAATTGTGTCCCGGCGTATAAATCCCTTCTAATTTCCAATGTGTAAAGCCATGTTCTACCAACTCTCCAAGTTTCGTCATCATATCCAAGTCATTATTTGCAAAAATATGCGTCCCATGATTGTCCTCAAAAATAGAATAATGGCTATCTGGGTCACTCGGCTCTGCAAGGAATAAATCACGCTCACGACTCTTTTCGTCATCAATATGAGTGAAATTATAATAATTCTGCAAAAGTGGACGCTTAGAGTGATGAATGACGCTAGCGCCATAAACTAAAATCTCAACAGGAATTTCTAAAATATCTTGCATTTTAAATAGTTCAGCAGATGGGATTTCACGCGCTAGAACTGCCTCAGAAGCGCCAGCTTTTTGCCCCCAGAAGTTTACTTGACGACTGCTAGCAACCATAGTCGAGGCATCATAAATCGTCTTAAACGGATAACCGTCACGTTTTAACACATAAAAAACTCCAGCATCTCCCACAGTAATATAATCTGCCTGAATATCCACTAAAAAATCTAGAAATGGCTTGATTTTATTCATCATTTCCTGATGCATCAAAGCATTGACAGCAACTGTCAACTTTTTGTCTGCCTCATGTACAAGGGCTGCAATCTGCCGCAATTCATCATAAGAAAAAGTATGGGGTAACCGAAGACCATACTCTTTTTCACCTACATAAATGCGATCTACGCCTGCTTCTAAAAGCTCTTTTACTTGTTCAACGCTCTCAGCTGTCGCTGTAATGATAATCTTTTTCATAGCAAAATTATAACATATTTTTGATTTCTCTTCTATTTTTTAATTTGAAAAGCATTTTTAGCCTTTTTGTAACCGTTATGTAATATTTATCTAATTAAAATCATGATAAAATAAGAGAGTACTGTAAGGAGATAGAACATGACCGCAAGAAAATATCAGTCCTATCAAGAGGACTACACCTATCCAGAACTAGAGCAAGAACAATATCCCCTTTATCAAGATTACATTCCTGAAGCAAAAACGAATCCAAACCTGAAAGAATTACTATTTTTCGTGAATATTGCTACATTTTGTATCTTGACAGCTTTATTTAGCTTTTTATTCCTGTCTATTAAAGTAAACACTTTCTTAGCTTTTACTTTAGCAATTGGTGTTAGTTTAGTCTGCATTAAAATGCAGCAAGCATTTATTCGTCGGAAAAGAAATAAATAGTTTTGGGATTGAAGTGCCTATTTGCAAGGCACTGTTTTTGTTGTGATTCGTTGTGATGTAAAATCGATGTTAAAAAAATTGAGGTGCTAGTCCTCAATTTTTTTGTCTTCATTTTCCGATTCTTGGTTTTCTTCTGTCAAATCAATGACAATATCCTCGGAAGTAGGCTCATTTTCTGCTGATTCAGGAGCAGATTTTTTAAATTCTTCTGGTGAAATCCCTTCTGACTCCATTTTTTCTTTCCATTCTTGAAATTTCTCTTGTGAGAAGTCAACTACTTGTTTCGTTGCTTCTTTCACAGAGTCAAGAATTGTTTCACCTGTAATTTCTCCGCTCTCAACCTTTTCTTTGGCTTGGTTGACTGCTTCTGCAGCTTGATTAGAGAAATGATTGGCTTTTTGTACTACTTGTTCTTTAAAATCATCTGGATTTTCTTTGACGTCATTCATAAAATCAGAAACCTTCGCAGTCACTTCTTTTCCTTTTTTGCTAGTAAGAAATACAGCTGCAGCTGCTCCAGAGAGTGTTCCTAAAAGGATTGATGAAAATTTCCCCATAATAAACCTTCTTTCTTATTTTTTAAATAGTTTTGTAATCATCCGTAAGACCGATAAAGTTGCACCAGCTTTGATACTATTTTTTCCTGCTGCAGCAGCTTTTTTGCTCAAATGACGAGCAGAATCATTCAAATCCGAAACGGACTCAGATAAATCTGCAACTGCAGTGAAAAGCGGGTCAATGGTTGTCATTTTTCCATTAATATCATCTGCTAAAACATTCACTTTGGTTAACAATTCATTGGTTTGATAGAGTGTCACATTGACATCTGTCGTCAATACCTGAATTGTTTTTTCTGTTTCGTCAACAACAGTTGAGATTTTCCTGACTAAGAAAATCGTGTAAACAATCAAAGCAATCAAAGCAAGGGCCACTAAACTATAAGCAATTTCAAGCATTTTTCTTCTCCTAACTTTTTAATAATAAGGGGTATCTTTTTTTCTGCGTTGGTAAATGACGAGAATGATTCCTGCAACCACTAGAACAGCAGACAACCATTGTGACACACGCAAGCCAGCAAACATGAGACTGTCTGTCCGCATACCTTCAATGACCATGCGCCCCATTCCGTACCAAATCAGATAAAACCCTGTAATTTCACCACGTTTGAGGAAGTTTTTCTTTCTTCTAGCAATCATCACCAGAGCGAACCCTAGCAAATTCCAAACCGACTCATAAAGAAAAGTTGGTTGTCGGTAATGACCATCAATATACATTTGGTTGCGCATAAAACTTGGCAAGTAATCCAAACGTTTAACAATCGCTCCGTAAGCCTCTTGGTTGAAGAAATTGCCCCAGCGTCCAAGACTTTGGGCAATCATTACGCCCGGAACGGCAATATCTAAAAAGTCTAGCGTATTGATAAGCTTTCTCTGTGAGAAAAAATACAAGACAATCGCTCCAGTGATTAAACCGCCATAGATAGCAATTCCTCCGTGCCAAATGGCAAAAATCTCAGCAGGATTTTTAGCATAATAGCCCCAATCAAAAATGACATAATAAATGCGAGCTCCAACGATTGCTAAAGGAAACGCAATGAGGATAAAATCAAGAATGTCATCTGGAATGATTTTCTTTCGCGGCGCTTCACGCATAGCCAGATAAACAGCTAAAACTAAACCTGTTACAATACAAATCGCATACCAGCGAATACTTAGAGGTCCTATTTTAAATGCAATTGGATTAATCATGAGACACCTCATTCTCACTAATGAGATTGGTCAAGCGTTCCTCAAAAGTCTTCGTGGCATCAAAGCCCATTTCTTTTGCACGGTAATTCATCGCTGCTGCTTCAATCACCACCGAAATGTTGCGACCCGTTTTCACAGGAATACGAATCCTTGGAATGGACACACCTGATACTTCAAACTCTTCACCATTATTTCCCAAACGGTCAAATGTTTTATTGACATCATAATTTTCCAGATAAACAGCCAATTGAACCTGTGATGAATCCTTGACAGCGCTAGCTCCATAAAGGCTCATGACATCAATAATCCCAACACCGCGTATTTCAAGTAAATGGCGCAAAATTTCCGCTGGCTCGCCCCAGAGGGTCATTTCATCTTTTGCGTAGATATCTACGCGGTCATCCGCAACTAAACGATGTCCCCGTTTCACCAGTTCTAAACCAGTTTCGCTTTTTCCGATTCCACTATCTCCTTGAATCAAGACACCCATTCCGTAAATATCCATTAGAACGCCATGAATACTGGTTCGCTCAGCCAAACGTGAATCTAGATAGCTAGAAATTTCACCGGATAAACGACTCGTCGGTGTGTGACTGCTGAGAACAACAATTTCATTTTCCTTTGCAGCCTTTAACATCTCATCGGGAATTTTCAAATCACGCGCAACAATCACAACTGTATCTTGTTCAAACATTTTCCGTAAAACCTGATAGCGGTTATGTGCCGTCATCTTCATCAAGTAAGACCATTCTTTCATGCCCATTAGCTGGATACGCTCTGGTGTGTAATAGTCAAAATAACCTGTCATTTCAAGTCCTGGACGGGAAATATCAGAGGTCGTAATTTCTCTTTCCAACATTTTCTCGTCGCCATAAACCACATTTAACCTGACTTTTTTTAATAGATCTTTGATCTTTACAGTCATATTCTTCCCCTTTGATAGTTTCTTTTTCTATTATAGCAAATTTTGAGATTAAAGGAGAGTTTCATCCTTGATTTTGCAAAGAAAATGGATGCAACCATATATAATATATAGCATTTACTACTTCTCTGACTGGAGCATTTTTTCTACAATTTGTTTTTGATTTTGAAATAAAGGATAACGATTCATAAAATAACGGAGTTCACTAGGTTTCAGCCAGATGTGGCTATCCGTTTCACCTTCTTGATATTTCACGTCTTTCTCTGTGACGATTGCCTCATAAAAATCAAAATGGCAGTGATCTTTAGGTGAAGTCGTCTGCTCAATCAGTTGTATTTTTCTAGGAATCAGCCCAGTTTCTTCCTGCAATTCACGATAGGCTGCGGTCATGCTATCTTCACCAGCCAACACACTCCCTCCTGCACCAAACTCATAATAATTAGGATGAATTTCTTTTTTTGGACTGCGGTGCATCAGGAGAAATTCTCCATCTATATGGCGAACGAAGACATTGACACAAAGGTGATACTGCCCTTCTGCAATTGGTTGACCTCTCTTTAGAAAATCTCCTTGTCGTTCTCTTTGCTCATTATAAGCATCCCAATATTCCATTTCTCCTCCTCCCAAAATAAAGGAGTCCATTGTCCGAACTCCTTTCTAGCATATATAACCAAACGCTTGCTCCAACACACTCACCAAAACCAGCCGTCATCTTCTTTGATTGCTTCTGCTTCTTTGCGCTTACGAGGTCCTGTTCCATACATTTCTTCTTCTACGTCTTCCTTGTAAGGCATCACAGATGATAAAATGATGTAGATGATAATCCCTAAGCCCAAATTAGAAATGGTAAATAAAACGAATAAAAAGCGAACAAGCCCTACATCTAAACCAAATTTGTCCGACAAACCAGCCAAGACTCCTGATACAGCGCTATTTCGGCGTAATTTATAAAATTTTGTTTTCATAATCATTTAGCCTCTTTCATTGATACTAAATCTAGTGTAGCACATTTCAGTCATCATGCCATCCGTCCCTAGGCGGATTTCTGATTGTTTCGCGAAAATAGTCATTAAGACTGCAACTGTCTGATAAAAATGAGTTTCCCTTGACAACGTCCGCAGCAATACCGCTCAGTATTGATTCGTCTTTTTCTATGATATTGTGCACGACAATGCAAGCATTGATAAACAAGCGTTTTTGAAGTTGATTGGCTTGATAAAGTAGGGGCATAGCGCAAACCGTCCACTGCTTTCAATAATTGTTTAAAATCTCGATCCTTATGCCGATAGCCCTTCTTTTCAAAGTAAAGATGATAGTGACACAACTCATGCCGCACAATTTTTCGGAAGGTTTCTAAACCAAACTGTTCATAGATTCTAGGATTAAAATCAAGATGACCATCCTTTGGAAAAAAGCGTCCACCTGTTGAGCGAAGACGCTTATTCCAAGAAGCCATATGTCGAAATTCTTTGTCAAAATCTTCCAAAGAGACTTGTCTAACATAGTTAGTTAGATTCACGCGGTGCCACCAAGGAAAGATTGACCTTTTCTCTTTCTATATCCAGCTTATCCACCCACACGGTTACCAAATCACCAACAGAAACTACTTGGCTTGGATGTTTGACATAGCTGTTACTGAGCTTCGAAATGTGAATCAAGCCGTCTTCGTGAATGCCAATATCGACAAAAGCACCAAAATCAACAACATTGCGGACAACGCCTTCTAACTTTTGCCCAATTTGTAAGTCCTTCATATCAAGGACATCTTGACGCAGAACTGGTGCATCAAATGAATCACGCATATCACGTCCTGGCTTGAGCAAGTCTGCAATGATATCCTTGAGGGTAACTTCTCCCAAGTTCAAATCTGCAGCAACTTTTTTGACATCTAAAGACTGCAATTTTTCTTGAGCGGCTTGATCTAAGTCCGTAATTGCAAGCGTTTGGAACAATTTCTCAACAGCTGGATAACTCTCTGGGTGAACACCTGTATTATCCAAAACATTGTCACTTTCGGGAATTCGTAAGAACCCTGCCGCCTGTTCAAATGCTTTAGCACCTAGACGAGGAACTTTTTTAATCTCCTCACGCGAGCGAATCACGCCTTCTTCTTCACGATATTTGACAATATTTTCAGAAATCGTTTTGTTTAACCCTGCCACATGCGATAGAAGAGATGGGCTTGCGGTATTGATATTAACGCCGACTTGGTTAACAACGGTATCTACGACAAAATCCAAGCTTTCAGATAATTTCTTCTGGCTCACATCATGTTGGTATTGACCGACACCGATTGATTTTGGGTCAATTTTAACTAGCTCTGCAAGAGGGTCTTGCAGTCGACGTGCGATAGAGATAGCCGAACGTTTCTCAACGGTCAAATCAGGGAACTCATGCCGCGCCAATTCGCTAGCAGAATAAACAGACGCACCGCTTTCATTGACAATAACATAGCTGACGTTTGGATGAGTTTTCAATACTTCAGCGACAAATGCTTCACTTTCACGACTAGCTGTTCCATTCCCAATAGCAATGATTTCAACACCAAATTGGTCAATCAAGTCTGACAAATCTTGCTTAGAAGCTTCAATTTGCGCTGCTTTTGCCGGTGGAACAGGATAGATAACCTGAGTTGTCAGCATTTTCCCGGTGGCATCTACGACCGCTAATTTTGCTCCTGTCCGAAAAGCTGGGTCAAATCCTAGTACCACGCGTCCTTTGAGTGGTGCAATCAAGAGCAGATTTCGCAGATTATCTGAAAAGAGCTGAATGGCTCCGTCTTCTGCAGTCTCGGTCAATTCTGCCCTAATCCGACGTTCCATAGCTGGAATGATTTTCTTTTTCACAGCTTGCTGGATTGCTTCATGAATGTAGTCATTTTTGACCTTAAAGCGCACTTCAAAGAAGCGGATAATCTTATCTACATTGTTCTCAAAACTAACTTTGAGAACACCTAGCTTTTCACCACGATTCAGTGCCAAGGTGCGATACCCCTGCATATCTGCGATTTTTTCGGAAAAGTCATAATAAATTTGAAACACTTGCTTTTCGTCCAAATCTTGATCTTTTAAAGTTGAAACAATGCTTGAATTTGTCAGCATTTCATGATAAGTCCAAGCACGCAGTTGTACATCTTCTGAAATGGCTTCCACTAAAATATCTACAGCTCCAGCTAGAGCTGCTTCTGCCGTCGGAAATATTTCGTTAGTTAAGGCAGTTGCTTCCTCTTGAAGAGTGGCAGCATTTTGTAATATGAGTCGTGCCAAAGGAAAAAGTCCTGCTTCACGTGCAATCGTAGCTTTTGTCCGACGCTTTTCTTTGTAAGGAAGATAGAGTTCCTCCACATCAGCCAACTTTTCAGCTGCTTCAATGGCCGCACGCAATTTGTCCGTCAGCTTTCCTTGTTCCTCAATCTTTGCCAGCACCGTTGCCTTACGCTCTCTGAGGTTCGTCAGACTTTTATCCAAATCAAGAATAGCCTTAATCTCTACCTCATCCAAATTACCTGTCATTTCTTTCCGATAACGAGCGATAAACGGAATCGTGTTGCCCTCTGCTGTCAGTTCCAATACTTTTTCAATTTGCTTCTGACTAATCTTTAAACTTTGCGATAGTTCGATAATATTTGTTTCCATAAAGAACATTATACCATACCTTATCCAGCAGTCCAAATGCAATTGTCTCTCTGGCTACTTTCTTCTTTCGCCATTATTTATTCATTTGATAAATTACAAGAATAAGTGCAATTTATCATTCTAAAAACACTGATAAAGATGAATTATTCTTCAGATTATGTACTTAATCATTGTAACAACTCAGTTAAATACCCTCGCTTAATCATCTCCAGATTAAATACATTTGGAATATGAGCAAAAGCTTCCGCAAGAGGTAAGTGTGCCGTTTTCCAGCCCTGTCCATCTGTTACCCAGACAAAGTTCACATCATCTGTTGAACTCTCGACAAATTGGCTTAGTTCTGTGAGACTCCATCTAATTTGTACGATTACTCAATAATTCTTGTATAAGTAATAAACGGTGTTCAATAGAGTCCAACCATTCTGGATGATAATCATATTCAAATAAATCTTGATCAAAAAATTCTAGGTTTTCACTCATCCATCGAATACAGTCGGGATCTGACAAAGTATAAATCATAACGGAGAGAGATTCGGCGTCTTCTTCATTGTCCCAATTAGGCCAAAATAATTTTACAAATTCATATACTTCGGATGGCGCTACTTTGTCCTTTGAACTATTTACGTTTACCATATCTAAAGTTACATACTCTGTTGATAGATAATCATTGGTATCTAGGATAATTTCTTCATTTCGATACAATTGATCAACTTGATTTATCCCCTCTTCAACGGTTGAAGCGTCAATTGTTACAATTTTTGACAAAGTTTCTATTATCTCAATATTCATCCTTACCTATCCAACTTTCTATACTGACCTCGTCCAATAAATTCAATGATATTTTTATCTCTCAGCACTTGTAACTGCTGCCTAATTTTGTCTTTAACAAAGTGATTATTTGGATATTGTTCCTGCAACTCTTTTTCAAATGCATATACATCACTCAAAGTAAAGTTTTTCTTCGGGATTCTATCAATACAATTCAGAATATCTAATGTCCACCCTCGTGCATCTTTCGTCTTATTTCGTAAAAAAAGTGTTTTTTGAAAATTTTCTTGTACTTGTCTCTGTTTTGCAATCTGTCCATCTCTTACTAAAAATATTTTTCCAATCTCTGGAACGTGCGAAATATCAATATTGCAGCCTATCCAACCTGCTCTTTGAGCACTGGATGACAAGGGTTTTCTTTTAATAATAATTTTAGGTGTAAAAAAATGTTTCGGAATTAAAATAAAATTTATTACCGTCATTTCTTTAGAATAGTTCAAAAAGAAAAAGTTAGGGTTATTCTCACTTTCCAGACGACGAATCATCGTATCATAAGCACCGTCGTTAATAATTGTGGAAAAATTAGTTTGCTTACTTTTCAGCTCAAATTCTTCTCTACAATTAGCACAAAAGAAATCTGCAACAGGACGATTATTTTCAAAATGTGATAAGTAAATCTGCCCACAATTGGGACAATAAGCATTTTCCGCAACCCATGATTCTGTTATCACCCTTGCAATTTGAGATTTACTCTTATAACTCTTTGCAAGATGAGTGGGTAACTCTAGTTTCATATATAGTTCCTCTGTATTTTCATTTATGCATCAGATCTTCGTAATTCGCTAAAATTCTTTTTGACGAAGGAGTTACAAAAGGCTCAAAATAACGATTATATTTTTCAGGCATATAGCTCCTCAATACACTTAAAAGTTGTCGCTTTCCGCCTGTCCATTTGGTAAATGGTTGAAGATTATAGTATTTTAATTTTATGTTGTCTGAAGACATGATTGTTCCTTTGCACATATAGTCTATTTATTATACCACATTCATCTCCTTCTTTCACAAGCTAATCTTTATTCTGCTGACTTTATTTCACCATAATTTTCAAAATGATAGTATAATAGTTAAAAAAGAAAAGGAGGCTGTTATGGCTATTAAATTTACACGTTCAGATGATTTGGACAAAATGTTTGAAGAATTTGCAACATTACCTAAAATTGAAAAAGTAGAATTTCCTGATGAAAAAGAAAAAAAGACCCCAAAAGAGCAAAAGGCTAAAAAGTCATGAGCTTTTTTAATCAACTGCCACCTAGCGTTTTGCAAGCTGGTGCGATTTTCCTCTCCATTATTATTGAAGCACTACCTTTTGTGCTGATTGGGAGCATTATTTCAGGTTTTATAGAGGTTTATATCACACCAGACAAAGTTTATCGCTATCTGCCTAAAAATAAATGGGGTAGGATTTTCTTTGGTACGTTTATTGGCTTTATTTTCCCTTCCTGTGAATGTGGGATTGTACCCATTATCAATCGTTTTTTGGAAAAGAAAGTACCGAGTTACACAGCTGTTCCTTTTATGGTGACAGCACCTGTTATCAATCCTATCGTTCTTTTTGCGACCTATTCTGCCTTTGGGAATTCCTTTAAAATGGCTTTGCTCAGAGCTCTTGGCTCTATTGTTGTAGCAATTGTTCTAGGAATTTTCTTTGGCTTTCTCAACACAGCAACTATTCAAAAAGAGAATCGAATTATTCAGCATGAACACGACTTCTCCCATTTAAGTCAGCCAAAGAAAGTATTTCAAGTGTTTGTGCAGTCTATTGACGAATTTTTTGATACAGGTCGTTACTTAGTCTTTGGTTGTCTCTTTGCCAGTATTGTCCAAGTCTATGTGCCTACACGCATCCTGACTTCCATTAGTGCAACACCGCTTATGGCTATCTTACTATTGATGCTGCTTGCATTTCTTCTCTCACTTTGCAGTGAAGCAGATGCCTTTATTGGTAGTTCGCTCATTTCTAGTTTTGGCTTAGCGCCAGTCCTGGCTTTTCTCGTCATTGGACCAATGCTAGATGTGAAAAATATCCTCATGATGAAAAATTACCTCAAAGGACGATTCATCTGGCAATTTATTGGAATTGTTAGTTTAGTTGTCGTTATTTATTCTTGGCTTGTGGGGGTAGTGCTATGATTCGTTTTCTAATTTTAACTGGTTATTTTGAAATTACCATGTATTTGCAACTTTCTGGCAAGCTCAATCAATACATCAATATGCATTTTTCTTATTTGGCATATATTTCAATGGTTCTTTCTTTCGTGCTAGCCATTGTCCAGCTCATTGTCTGGATGAAAAAAATGAAAGTACACAGCCATTTGACGAGCCGCTCAGCAAAATTTGCTAGCATTGCTTTTCTTGTTGTACCACTTATCGTTGCTCTCTTCTTTCCAACGGTCAATTTGGACTCTACAACCGTTTCTGCTAAGGGCTACCATTTTCCTCTAGCTGATGGTAGTTCAAAGAGCATTCAAGCTGATGAAGGCACTACCAATCAGTATCTAAAACCTGATACCAGCACTTATTTCACTAAAAGTGCTTATGAGAAAGAAATGCGAGCAGCCGCCAAAAAATATCTGAAAAAAGATACCATCTCTGTTACGAATGAAAATTATATGGAGGTCATGGAAGTTCTTTATGATTATCCAGATGAATTTGCTGGAAAACGACTAGAATTTACCGGTTTCGTCTATAATGATCCAAGCGATGCTAAAAGTCAATTTTTGTTCCGCTTTGGCATTATTCATTGTATCGCCGATTCGGGGGTTTATGGACTTCTGACAACTGGAAATACTGAGCATTTCGAAAATAACACCTGGATAAGAGCGAGTGGGAAAATTACGATTCGCTACCACAAACAGCTAGGCCAAAGTTTACCAATGCTTGAAGTAGATAGTTTCAAGAAAGTTGAAAAACCTAGCAATCCTTATGTCTATCGTGTCTTTTAACCCACATTGAATAAACAAAAGAAGACCTGAGAACTATTTCTCTAGGTCTCCTATTATGCTCTTTTGTGAGCAATTATGATAAAATAAGAGAGATTTATAATTTTAGGAGATACTATGTCAGAACACAACCAACCTGTTTCAAGAAAAACCTTGCTATCCATTTTTGCCACAGCACTCATTGCTTTTGCTGGAATTCTGTCTGAAACCAGTATGAATGTCACCTTTCCGCACCTTATGAAAGTTTTTCATACAGACCTTGGCACATTGCAATGGATTACAACAGGTTACCTGCTCGCTGTCTCCATTACAATTACACTAGGAGCCACACTAGCGCACAACTGGTCTGAACGTAGAATTCTCTTTACCAGCCTAGCTATTTTTACAGTAGGAAACGGTGTAGCGATGCTTGCGCCAAATTTCGCCCTACTCATGCTAGGCCGCATTTTGCAAGGTTCTGCAACTGGAATTGCCACGCCACTTATGTTTAATCTTATCGTAGAACGTATTCCGCGCAATCAAATCGGGTTTTACATGGGACTGTCTGGACTCGTTATAAGCCTAGCTCCTGCGATTGGTCCCACTTATGGCGGCTTTATGATTAGTTTGTTTGATTGGCATATGATTTACACATTCATCATGCCGATTCCGATCATCTCTTTCATTTTAGGATTTTTCTTTTTAGAAAATACTCCCAATAGAAAGAAACGCCCTTTTGAATGGATTTCTTTCTTACTCCTTGCCCTCTCGCTTACTTTTTCTATTATGACCATTTCTAGCTTAGAAGAAGGTAGCTTTAATTGGACTTTTGTCATCATCTTTTTATTATCACTTCTACTTTTCATTTGGAGAAGTTTAACAGTGGAACGTCCTTTTTTAGATATTCGTATTTTGAAAAATCCAGCTATTTTACTTGGAATCATTCCGTTCTTCCTTTACCAATTTTCAAATTTATCAGCCAATTTTCTGATTCCTAATTTCTTAGTTTTAGTAAAACACGAAGCTACCTCTGCTGCTGGTTTTGCACTGCTGCCCGGAACAATGTTAGGAGCTTTCTCGGCACCTTTTTTAGGGAAATTGTATGATAACAAAGGACCAAAACTTTCCCTATATGGTGGGAATCTCCTCTTTTTCTTAGCTGTTTCCGTTTTTGCATTCTTTACGAAGTCCCTAACATTACCACTGATTATTCTCTTTTATATTTTCTTTACAATTGGGCGCAATATGGCGTTCAATAATACGATGGCTTTGTCTGTTTCACAAATTGGTCGTGAGAAGTCGCCAGATGCCACTGCTCTCTTTCAAATGGCTCAAACATTTGCTGGAGCTTTAGGAACGGCGATTGCTGCTATCATAGTCAATCAAGCTCCTAATACTACAACAGGTGTGCATCTTGTCTTTCTACTTCTTTTCTTCCTTGTTATCCTTATTTTTTATCTCTTTTACTCTTTATTTCGAGTTATCAAAAATCAGAAATTTTAATCAATTTATGGTAAAATAAATAAAATATTAGAAAATGGGTGTTCAAAATGTCTTCAAAAGTGATTATTACAATTTTTGGTGCCAGTGGAGATTTAGCAAAAAGAAAACTCTATCCTTCTCTTTTTAGATTGTATAAATCTGGCAATCTGTCTAAGCATTTTGCCGTTATCGGTACAGCTCGCAGGCCTTGGAGCAAGGAATATTTTGAATCTGTCGTGGTCGAGTCTATTACAGACCTCGCAGACAGCCCTGAGCAAGCGCAAGACTTTGCTAGCCATTTCTATTACCAAAGTCACGATGTCCAAGATACCGATCATTATATTGAATTAAGAAAACTACAAAATCATCTCAATGAGCACTATCAAGCAGAACACAATAAACTTTTCTTCCTATCTATGGCTCCTCAGTTTTTTGGGACGATTGCCAAACATCTCAAATCCGAGCAAATTGTAGACGGGAAAGGATTTGAACGCTTAATTGTAGAAAAACCTTTCGGCACAGATCTTGCCTCTGCTAGCAAACTAAACGATGATTTGTTAGCAACATTTGACGAAGAGCAGATTTTCCGTATTGACCATTATCTCGGCAAGGAAATGATTCAAAGTATTTTTGCCATTCGCTTTGCTAATCTTCTTTTTGAAAATGTCTGGAATCGTGATTATATTGACAATGTACAGATTACCTTTGCGGAAAAGTTAGGTGTGGAAGAGCGCGGTGGCTATTACGATCATTCAGGTGCCTTGCGTGATATGGTGCAAAATCATACGCTTCAACTCCTATCTTTACTTGCTATGGATAAGCCCAAAGCATTTACTAAAGATGACATTCGGGCTGAAAAAATTAAGGTTTTCAAGCACTTGCACAAATCTACCGATAATGACCTGAAAAAACTTTTCATTCGTGGTCAGTACACTTCTGGAAAAGTGGACGGAAAAAAATATATTTCCTATCGCAGTGAACCAAATGTTGAGCCAGAATCTACCACTGAAACCTTTGTTTCTGGTGCGTTCTTTGTGGACAGCGATCGTTTCCGTGGTGTGCCATTCTTCTTTCGTACTGGAAAACGTCTCACTGCCAAAGGAACCCATGTCAACATTGTTTTCAAACAAATAGAATCTATTTTCGGCTCCTCGCTTCAACCAAATGTACTGACGATTTACATTCAGCCGACTGAAGGATTTTCACTTAGCATGAATGGCAAAGAAGTAGGCGAGCAATTTAACTTAGCTCCGCTGACACTTGATTATCGTACAGATGCAACCGCTTCTGGCGCATCACCAGAACCTTATGAGAAGCTCATCTACGATGTGCTAAACAATGACTCAACCAATTTCAGCCATTGGGACGAAGTACGTTCTAGCTGGGAATTGATTGATCGCATTGAATCCCTGTGGGCAAACAACGAAGTCCCTCTTCATCAGTACAAATCAGGTACTATGGGACCCAAAGCTAGCTTTGATCTCCTTAACCAATTTGAAGCTCATTGGAATTGGCAACCAGACGAAACCTATCGCAAAGAAGGACGATTGGGTTAAAGTAAATATATGCAAAAGACTTGCAAAATGAATGAATTGCAAGTCTTTTTTCTTATACCAATCCTTCCAAGAGCCCTTTCATAAAGTTTTCAGAGTTAAATACTCCAATATCGTCAATTTTTTCTCCGAATCCAATCAGTTTAACTGGAATATCGAGTTCTTGGCGGATTGCAAGAACGACACCACCACGCGCAGTTCCATCAATTTTTGTCAAAACAATCCCCGTTACTGGCGTAATCTTTGAAAATTCCTTCGCCTGAACAAGGGCATTTTGTCCCGTCGAAGCGTCCAGAGCTAAGAAAGTTTCATGCGGCGCAACAGGATCTACTCGTTTAATAATTCGTCCAATTTTTTCCAACTCTGCCATGAGATTATCTTTGTTTTGCAAACGTCCAGCTGTATCAATCATGAGAATATCTACATTTTCATCCTTTGCGCGCTCCATGCCATCATAAACAACACTAGCTGGATCACTCTTTTCTGGACCTGTCACAACAGGAACATCTACTCGACGTCCCCATTCCACCAGTTGAGCAACAGCTCCTGCACGGAAAGTGTCTGCTGCAACTAACATAACTTTTTTGCCAGCTTGTTTATATTTATAAGCCAATTTCCCGATGGAAGTGGTCTTTCCAACTCCATTCACACCTACAAAAAGCATAACTGTCAGACCGTCTTGTAAATTAATTTTTTCGTTAAATTGACCGTCTTTTTCATAGATGTCTACTAACTTTTCGATGATGACCCGACGAAGGGCATCTGGTTTTTTAGCATTTTCAAGGCGAGCTTCTTGGCGTAATTCCTCAGTCAGATTGGAGGCAACTTGCACCCCAACATCACTCGTAATCAAGAGTTCTTCTAACTCTTCAAAAAATTCCTCATCTACAGAACGGAAAGCTGCAAAAAAAGCATTAAGGCGGGCTCCAAATCCTGTCCGCGTCTTTTTGAGACTGCGGTCATACTTTTCCTGAACCGTTTCTTCCTGAATAGATGAATTTGCATCAACTGCTTCATTAGTTGATGTTAGGCTAGAAAAGTTTTCCGAGATTGTTTCTGCACTTGCTGCATTCGCTTCGTCCAGTTGCCTCATTTTTTCTTGTTCTGCTTGTAGTCGTCTAGCTTCCACTAAACGAGCCTGTAAATCTGCAGCAGCACCTGCTTGTTGGGTCGGAGTCTGAGAAAAAGATTTTTCTTTGTTTACGGGTTGTGAATCTGCCATTTCACTTTGCAAGGCATGACTTTCTGGAACTTGTGAATCTCTTTCATCTGACTCTATCCTTGCTTCTGTCTCGGCCATATCCGAGTCTATTTCTTCTACTTTTTCTTGAATGGTTTCAAGACGCGTTTTATCCTCAGCAAGCCGTTCTTTTAGTTCTGTCTGGAGCTTTTGTTCATCTAGATTCTCAGATTGCGCATTCTCTACAGAATCCTTTTCTGCTATTTCTAGATTCTTTCCTTGATTATCCTCTGGTACTATTTCTACAGCTTCTTCAAGAATATTTTCAACTGGTTTTTCTTCTTTTTGGCGACCAAAAAGGCGATTAAATAACCCCATCAGATTCCTCCTTTATTTCAGTACATGTTTTTCTATAGCCCAAGCAACAGCATCTTCATCATTCGTCATCGGCGTCACCACATTGGCAACTTCTTTGACTGCTGCTACTGCATTTTGCATAGCTACACCAAGCCCTGCCCATTTTATCATAGATAGGTCGTTTGCTTCATCTCCGCAAGTCATGACTTCACTTTGTTCAATTCCTAAATGACTAATCAATTTTTCTAAGCCATTTGCCTTATGAACATTCTTTGGAGACCATTCTAACAGCATATCGCGTGACTTAAAAATTTCATATTTGTCAAATAAGTCAGACGAAAATTGAGCAATACCACGATCAAGTAGATCTGGTGCATAAGCTGTCACACATTTATTATAAGTTTGTTGGCTAGATAAATCTGCAAATGAAACAGACTCAAATGTTAAAGCAGGGTTACAAGTTTGATAAAGCGACTCATGATCTGACTGGATTTGGTAAACAGTCCCTTCACAAATCGCATCTAACGGCAAGCCCAACTTTTCTGTTTCCTCAAAAATACGGGTCACATCATCATAAGCAAAAACTGTTTTATCAAGAATTTCACCTGTGTTGCGTTGCACCAAACCACCATTAAAAGTAATGGTGTATTCATCCTCTTGATTAGCAACACCCAATTCGTTTAAGAAAAGTTCCATTGCTTTAAGAGGTCGACCAGTCGTTAAAACAACCTTGATTCCTTGTTCTTGAGCCAGCTTAAGAGTTGCTAAATTTCGAGCAGAAATTTTTTTCTCAGAAGTTAGTAAAGTCCCATCTAAATCTAGGGCAATCAATTTTATATCTGCCATTATAAGCCCTCCATATACGTCATAACTGAATGCGCCGCATGATGCCCAATGACCTCTTTGGCTACTTCCAAAATCTCTGGACGAGCATTTTCAGGGGCAATGGGATAACCTGCTACTTGCATCATGTGTAGATCATTCAAATTGTCACCAAATGTCATGACCTGATCCATCTCAAGATTTAATTTTTTTGCCAATTCGACAATGGCAACGCCCTTGTCCACATAGTCTAGGACAATATCAATTGACTTATAACCTGTCGTCATGGCTTTGACACCAGGAACGTGTTCATTGACCCAGGCCTCACCAGCAGCTACTGTTTCTTCAGAAAAATTGGTTGTAAATTTGAAAATTTCATCTGTAATATCCTCCAAGCGAGCTACTTTTTGGATGTTTTCATTATAGTGCGCACTAAAAGCTAAATAAGCTGGATCAACCGTTTCCAAGACATAACAGCCTTTTTTACCTGTTAGAAGCAATTCACTGGTATTGATGAAAGGAGATGTCTTCAATTTCTCAAAAGCTGACAGATAAAAATCTTTGGACATAGTTGCTTCATAGAGATCTTCTCCGTGAAATTCTACCAGACTGCCATTTTCAGCAATAAAAATTATCTCATCTCGCACATCCTCAAATAGCTTTTCTAATGACAGCAAACCGCGTCCACTGGCGACTGCAAAATAGATGCCCTTTTCTTTAAAACGGAGCAACAACTGCTTCAGTCGAACCATATCAAACTGCCCTTTGTCATCTAAAAAGGTGCCGTCCATATCTGTCGCAACTAATTTTATATTCATTTTACATACTTTCTAAATCTTTTAATTTTACGGAGACAATCTTTGATACACCGGACTCTTGCATGGTTACCCCATAGATAGAGTCTGCTGCGGACATCGTTCCTTTACGGTGTGTTACCACGATAAACTGGCTGTCCTTGTCAAAGCGATTGAGATAGTCTCCGAAACGTTTGACATTAGCTTCGTCAAGTGCAGCTTCCACCTCGTCCAAAATGACAAATGGTATCGTCTTGACACGAATAATGGAGAAGAGTAATGCTAAGGCTGATAGCGCCTTTTCTCCTCCGCTCATCAGATTGAGTGATTGGATTTTTTTGCCGGGCGGTTGAACCGAAATTTCTACCCCCGCAGTCAACAGGTCGCCCTCGGTCAAAATCAAGTCCGCTGAACCGCCACCAAACATCTGTCTAAAAGTCACTTTGAAGCTCTCACGAATCGCTTCAAAGGTTGATTTGAAGCGCTCTTTTACTTCGTCATTCATTTCTTCAATGGTTTCTAAAAGCAAATTTTTCGCAGAAAGTACGTCATCTCTTTGAGTATTGAGGAAATGCAGGCGTTGACTGACTTCTTCAAATTGCTCTACCGCATCAAGATTGACTGGTCCTAAAGCTCGGATAGTTTTTTCTAAGTCCTTGACCTTAGTTTCAGAAACCGCAAGATTTTCTAGTGGACGAGCCTGTTTACTAGCTTCATCAACAGACATTTGATAATCATCTGTCAAGTTCGTCAGAAGACGACGAAGGACGTCTGCAACCTTATCTTTTTCAGCTTCTGTTTTGGCTTGTTTGCGAATTAAATCTTCATTTTGGTGGCGCACTTGTTCCAAATGACTCGTAATGTCTTCGGTTTGACCTTCCAAATCGTCCAACTCAAACTGACACCGAATATTGGCTTGGTTCAAAGCTGTCTTTTCCTGCTCTGCCTGTGTTAATTGCTCTTCTAAAACAGCAATATCCACTTTTGAAGCGGTCTCTTCCTTTTGCTCCATTAAAAATTGCAAAGTTGAAATCTCTTTGTCCAATTCAGATTTTTCATTGGACAAACGTGTGAGATCCGTCTGAACGTAACGCTGATGCCCCGTCAGCTCGGTACGAGCCAAACGAAGCTCAGATAAGCGGGCTGTTAGCTTGTCTAAACGTGCTTGAACAGCATCTTTATCCGACTTAATCTGCTCAATCTCGGCTTCTGTTTCGGTTTTCTCTTGCTCAATTTCTGCAAGGCGATTGACTAACTTTTCTTTTTGCTCCGCCATATCAGGAAGAACTTCACGAGATAACTCTCTTTCTTGCAGCACTAAGAGCTCAGATAAGTCTTCAACCTGTTTGTGCGTTTGCTCATAAGCCATTTGAGCCTTTTGCTCTGCTAATCGTGCTTCCTCACCACTTACTTTTATTTCTTCTAACAGACTGTTGGCTTGGCTTAGATGCGTGTGCAAATCTTCCACTTGTTTTTCTTGCTCTGCTAAAGTCGCATTCTTCTCAGAAAGTTCCATTTGTAAAGCGTCTAGCTCCGGCTTGATGAAAATCGTATTGTTACTTCGATTAGCGCCACCTGCATAAGAACCGCCTGTCCGCAATTCTGTTCCATCCAGCGTGACAATTCGTACTTGATACCGAACTTTGCGAGCAGCTGCTCGCGCATTTTCTACCGTATCAAAAATGGCTGTTGTACCTAGCAAATTTTGGAAAATATGCTCTAAACTCTTATCATAGTGCACCAAAGACGAAGCCAAACCAAGAAAACCTGTGCTTTTTTCAATGCTTGCTTGATGATGATCTGGTAAATGCCGCGCTTTAATCGTTGTCAGTGGCAGAAAAGTTGCCCGTCCTGTTCGATTGCGTTTCAGAAATTCAATTGCTCGTGTCGCAGCTTGTTCGTCCTCTACGATAATATGCTGGCTACTTGCTCCAAGTGCAATTTCAAGTGCTGTCTGGTAATGCGAATCAAAGCTCAATTTTTCACTAACAGCACCGATAATACCGCCCAGGCGCTCTGCTTCTTGAAGAACGCTTTTCACCCCAGCATAGAAATGACTGTGATTTTTCAGAATAGCTTCTAAACTACCAACACGCGCCTTTTTATTTTTTACATCATCCATTAAATCAAACATTGCCGTTTGGTTTTGCTGATAATTCGTTTTTACAGTTTGCACTTGCTTTAGCTGTGCCTGATAATCTGCCAGTAACTGCTGAACCAACTGCCGAGCTGTTGCTAAATCTTCCAGTTGACTTTGCTCGTTGATTTGAAGATTCTTTAAATTTTCTTTTAACTTAGCAAATTCTGCTTGTTTGCTTTCAGATAATTGCAATTCGTTGGCTAAGCGACTTTCTAAAGCAGTTAAATCATTGGATAAGTCCGCTTCTTCCTGCATCAATTGGACAAATTCAGCACGTAATTTTTCAATCATCTGGTCAGGATCATCCGAAAATGCCTCAATTTCAGCTTCTAATTTATGAATCGCTTGTTGATTTTGTTCCAATTTTACAGCAAAATCAGTCAACTGCTCGTCTTTTCCCTGCCATTCTGTTTGAACCGCCTCTAATTTTTCTGTCAATCCTTTCAGGCGTTCCTCATTTTCCTTCCGACTGTTGGCAGCTTGACTAGATTCTAATTTGGAAACTTCGATTTGGCGTTCTAAGTCACTGATGAGGCGTGTTAGTTCAAGCAAACTCGCTTGGTCATCTGCCATTTGTTTTTGCAAATCATGGCGTTTTTCTTTCAGAAGAGCATTTTCTTGCTCTAGCTGGTCACGTTTGCTGTAATAAGCAGACAAAGATTGCTGAATCCCCACAAGCCGTTCTTCAGTATCATTCAGCTGTGTCTTATTTTCCTTTATTTGAGCAATCAATACATCCAAATAAAGAGCACGGCGTTCCTCATCCAATTTCAAAAACTGCTTAGCTGTCGTAGCTTGCTTTTCAAGAGGCTTCACTTGACTATCGAGCTCATAAATAATGTCTTCCAGCCGATCTAGATTATCTTGTGTTTGGCTGAGCTTGCTTTCAGTCTCCTTGCGCCGCGTCTTGTATTTCAGTACGCCAGCCGCTTCTTCAAAAATGGCACGGCGCTCCTCTGGCTTGCTATTGAAAATTTCTTCCACCTTTCCTTGGGAAATAATGGAAAAACTATCTCGTCCGAGCCCTGTATCCATAAACAAATCATGAATATCTCGTAAACGTACCTTTTTACCGTCTATTTTATACTCGCTATCCCCACTGCGATAAATATGACGCTCCACACGAATCTCATCTGCAGCTTGCTGGATAAAACGGTCTTTATTGTCCAAAACGACAACAACAGAAGCATAATTCAGTGGTTTGCGAGTTTCAGTCCCCGCAAAAATGACATCTGGCATTTTCCCGCCACGAAGACTTTTAACACTGGACTCTCCCAGTGCCCAACGCAGGCTTTCAGTAATGTTACTCTTTCCTGAGCCATTTGGTCCAACGACTGCTGTCACTCCCTGATCAAATATTACCTTGGTCTTATCTGCAAAAGATTTGAAACCTTGAATTTCAATTTCTTTTAAATACATGAATGACTTTCCTTTTCAAATGCATTTTTAGCAGCTTCCTGCTCTGCTAATTTTTTCGAGCGTCCTTGACCTTGTCCAACCGTTCTGCCATCAACAGATACCGCTACAGCAAATTCTTTGGCATGAGCTGGACCGGACTCAGAGATGACTTGATAGACAATCTCGACATCACCATTGACTTGGAGCAGTTCTTGTAGCTTGGTCTTGTAATCAACCACCTGCTCAAAGTCTCCAACTTCTACCTTTGGAATCATGACTTGATACAGGAAGTTTTTGACCGCTTCCACTCCCTTATCTAGCAACAAAGCTCCTAAAAAGGCTTCAAATAAATCCCCAAGAATGGTATCCCGATTACGCCCACCTGACTTTTCTTCGCCACGACCTAATTTAATAAATTGATCAAACTGGCAATCTCGACTAAAACCAGCCAAACTCTCTTCACGTACAATGGTTGAGCGAAGTTTTGACAAGTCCCCTTCTGGTTTTTTCGGATATTTTTTATACAGATATTCTGAAATCAATAATTGCAGAACAGCGTCTCCTAAAAATTCCAAGCGCTCATTGTGTGAAATGTTTAAGAGGCGGTGCTCATTGGCATAGCTAGTGTGTGTAAAAGCTGTCTCCAGCAATTTTTCATCTTGGAAGACAATTTCAAATTGCTGACTTAAAACTTTATGTAAATCTCTCATTTTTTCTCCTTTCAAGAAGAACTTTTTCTTTTAAGACTCAATGAACATCCAAAATTTAACAATCACCTCCAATTGTCTCCCAGACAATTGGAACTAGAAAGCAAGCTGCGTGTGAAGCAAAAACTCTACTTGAACTTTTGAAGTTGCAAGTGTAATCAACGAAGTCAGCAACAAAGAGTACAGCAAGGTTGGCAAAAGTTTCGCTTTCCTTCTTTGCCACCTCTCACAGTCACCCGAACTGTGAAATCCGACGAAGTTTGAAGAGATCTTCACAGAGTATAAAATGAAAACAAATTCTCTATTATTATATCAAAAAAATCCTTGATACTCCAACGATACCAAGAATTTGATAGGAAAAGTTCATCAGAGATGAAATGAATTTTCATTCTTTATCTGGAATGACTTTGAATAAATAATACGTCATAAAAAGGGTTAAGGCAGCCAAAGCAAACTTCACCTAGATAAGAGATGCAAAGAAGCTAGAAATTCCCATTAGAATATAAATGGAAATAAAAATTTGTCTTTTACACTCCCGAGCAATAGCACCTGTTTCGCGAAAGTCCGCCACATAGATTTGATACAACTTAGTATGGTATAGCCATTTTTCAAATCGTTTGGAAGAGCGTGAAAAGCATGCAATCGCCAACAGCAAAAAGGCGGGTGTCGGTAATAGCGGTAAAGCAACTCCCAAAAGGGCTAATCCTACTGAAATAAAACCAATCATTAAGTAAAAAATTCGCATTCTTTCTCCTAAATATTTGTTAAAGGTGTCGCCGTATCTGGCGATGTATCACAAATATGAAAATCATGCTCAACCGCCAAATCAGCCTGTGCCAATTGATTGACCATTGTGATATGAGCCAATTCTTTGGTATTGTTTTCTTTGCTAAGATGACCTAGATAGATTTTCTTAGTGCGATAACCCAACGTACGAATCATGGTTTCTGCCCCGTCATCATTCGACAAATGTCCTTGGTCAGATAAAATCCGTTGCTTCAGACTCCAAGGATAAGCTCCGCTACGAAGGATTTCAATATCATGGTTAGACTCAATCAAATACCCGTCCGCATTTTCAATAATCCCTGCCATACGATCGCTAACATAGCCAGTATCCGTCAGTAGAACAAAACTCTTATCATCCTTCATCAATCGGTAAAATTGCGGCGCAACCGCATCATGACTGACCCCAAAACTTTCAATGTCAATATCGCCAAATGTCTTGGTTTTTCCCATTTCAAAAATATGCTTCTGACTGACATCAATCTTCCCAAGCGCTACTTCCATAGCATTCCATGTTTCTTGATTGGCATAAATGTCTAAATGATATTTCCGTGCCAAAACGCCCACACCGTGGATATGATCCTTATGCTCGTGCGTCACCAAAATAGCATCCAAATCCTCTGGCTTGCGGCCAATCTCACTCAATAAGCTGGTAATTTTCTTCCCAGACAAGCCCGCATCAATCAACAACCTCTTCTTTGGAGTTTCTAAATAAAAACAGTTACCGGTAGAACCCGATGCTAAAATACTATACTTAAATCCTTTCTCGCTCATACTATCCTTCTAATTCATCTTCTTCCCAATCATCATCTTTGACAGCTTCTTTGTCATATGGCAGAACGATTGTAAACGTCGAGCCTTTGCCGTACTCGCTCTTTGCCCAGATAAATCCGTTATGTTGCTTGATAATCTCTTTGGCAATGGCTAAGCCCAGTCCGGATCCACCTTGGGCGCGACTTCTTGCTTTGTCTACACGATAAAATCTATCAAAAATTTTCGGCAAATCTTTTTTAGGAATCCCTAGGCCCTCATCTGATATAGACAAAATCATTTGGGTCTCGGTTGTTTTCATACTCACTGTGATCTTACCACCGTCAGGAGAATATTTAATGGCATTGTTGATAATATTATCAATCACCTGTGTCATCTTATCTGTATCAATTTCGACCCAAATAGAGTTAATCGGATAATCTCGGATAATTTCGTACTTTTTATCATCATTCTGGCTTCTGATTTTATCAAAACGGTTCAAAATAAAGGTGATAAAAGCTGTAAAATTCGTCAATTCAATATCCAAATGACTGGTTGCATTGTCAATACGTGACAAACTCAGCAAGTCCGAAACCATGCGCATCATCCGATTGGTCTCGTCTAATGAAACCTCGATGAAATCTGGTGCGACTGGTTCTGATAAGGCACCTTCATCTAGTGCTTCCAGATAAGACTTGACACTGGTCAAGGGAGTACGTAATTCGTGACTGACATTCGAAACAAACAGTCTCCGCTCACGCTCTTCTTTTTCCTGCTCCGTTGTATCGTGTAGCACTGCAACCAGCCCTGAAATAAAGCCTGATTCTCGCCGAATCAAGGCAAATCGGACACGTAAACTTAAAAACTCTCCATTTTCATCCTGCGAATCAATGGTCAACTCTGGAACTTTCGTAATCAAGTCTCGTAAGTCATATTCGTCTTCGATATCCAACAGTTTTAAGATATTCATCTTTCGTGCTTCAGACTCTTTGACCCCCAACTGCTTGGTCGCCATATAATTAATCATGATAATCTGCCCACGACGATTGGTCGCAAGAACACCGTCCGTCATATAGGATAAAATACTCGACAGGCGCTTAGTTTCTTGCTCTAAATTTTCATACGTTAGACGGATTACCTCAGATAAATCATTGATACTATTGGTAATATCCGTAATTTCTGGACCACCTTGTACATCTAAAATTTCTGAGTAATTGCCTGCAATTAAATCTTTTACTTTTTGATTCAATTGGCGAATACGAACGTTGTCACGCCTGTTTTCCAAGGAAAGCAAGGTAATCACCAAGATGAACCCTAAAATAAGTAAAACAAATACAAAGTCTTTTGATACAATAAATTGTCTAATATTATCAATCATTGTTTCTCATGTAATATCCAACGCCGCGCCGCGTTAAAATGTACTCTGGTCGGCTAGGAATATCCTCTATCTTTTCTCTCAAACGACGAATTGTCACATCAACAGTCCGCACATCTCCAAAATAATCATAACCCCACACCGTTTCTAGCAGATGTTCACGCGTCATCACTTGTCCGATATGCGTTGCCAAATGGTGCAGCAATTCAAACTCACGGTGTGTTAAATCCAATTCTTCACCATGCTTTTTCACGACAAAAGCATCGGTCAAAATCTGCAAATCTCCAATCACAATTTCTGTCGGAGCAGCTTCTGCTTCTTGATTTTCAATTGTCAAATCTGTGCGACGCAAAATAGCTTTGACACGCGCCTGTAACTCACGATTAGAAAACGGCTTTGGCATATAATCATCTGCTCCGATTTCGAGACCAATGACTTTATCAAATTCACTGTCTTTGGCAGAAAGAACGATGATGGGAACATTGCTCGTTTTCCGAATCGTTCGCGCCACCTCTAAGCCGTCCAGTTCAGGCAACATCAAGTCCAAAATCAAAATATCTGGACGTTCTGCTTCAAACATCTCTAATGCTTCACGACCATTGAAGGCTGTCACTACTTCATAACCTTCTTTTACCATGTTAAATTTTATAATATCTGAGATTGGTTTCTCATCATCTACAACTAATATTTTTTTCATTTTATTCACCTTTTTCTATCTTTTCATTATACCAAAATTTCCTTAAAATTTACCAATTCAACCCATAAAACAGTATTTCTTTACTTTACAATTTTAGAACAAATATGTTAAAAATATAACACATTCTCTTCGAGAAGGCGTTCTTTTGAATATCAAAAAAGGTCAAGACAAAAGTCTTAGACCATTCATTAAATTTTTATGAAAAGATTCCAAGACACGCTGCAATGATCTTAACTTTTCACTGCTACTGTAGTAACTTCCTAAAGGAGCAAATGTCCAACTGCTTAGTGATCATTTATCTCACTTTCTCCAGCGAAATACTCCATAACCTAACAGCGTCCCCAACAATAAACAGATAAAATAAGCCACATGATATAGTAAAATCCATTCCTCAAAGGTCAGAATCGTCACAAAGAACATGAGCGTTGCTAGAAGCACGAAACGACGAGAAAAACCGTACAATCCCGCATAGACAGTTGCCACAAGGAATGTTGCCAGCGGTGAATATATCAAAACATTATTCACCACCAATCCCTTTCGTAACAATTCGTCCATCGGTATCACGTAAACAATTCCATAAAATAACAAATAGAAAAAGAGTAGTACGGCTAAAAAAGGAATATCGCGTTTCATTTTCCCACCTCGCTAGTTTTGGAATTTTATTTCAGGTATTTCTGTATATTTTTGATTTGTCGTTTAGATGCTTTAAACATTCGCGCTGATCCATTTACAGGAAGGGCAATCGCTTTTTTGGGAAGATAAATGACAGATTTCGCTAATCGCTTACTAACAGATTCCTCCGGATATAAATCATTGTTGAAATCTTTTGAAATGGTTAAATCCAAATAAAATTCATAGACACGACGGCCGAAGTTTTCAGCAGAGATTTCGTATAATTTTGTAGCAAGACTCTTTTCATCCAAGTCTGGTGTTGCAATAACAGCTTCCAAAATGGCTCCCGCCAAATCACGTTCTTCATAATAAAGCGTTCCAAACATTTTATCATTGATAACATTGTCTAGATAAGGATTTCCATGCGCAATAATTGGAGTGCCACTAGCTAGGCTTTCTAAATACGTCAAGCCCTGCGTCTCACTCGTTGAAGCGGAAATAAAGAAGTCCGCTGCTTTATAATACAATGCGGTCTCACTTGGCGCAATCATTCCCGTAAAAACGACTGCATATGTAATACCCAAGCGTTTGGCTTGTGCTTTTAAGTCAGATAAATACGGTCCATCTCCTGCCACTACTAATTTCACATCTGGATTTTCTTCTAAAACAGCCGGCAGAGCAGCCAAAACTGCCTGAATATTTTTTTCATACGAAACACGTGATAAACTAAGCAACATAGTTTCTTGATTTGAAATGCCTAATTTTCCCCGTAAATCAGCAATGTTCTCACTAGTAATTTCTGGACGTTCAAATTTGGCCAACTCAATTCCAGTCGGAATAACACGTTTTTCTACTTTTACTTTGTATTTCATGAGCAAGTCATAAACAATCTCGCTCGGACAAATCACACCGTCTAAATCACTCATAAAACCGCGAACAATGTATTTGACCATACTAGGACGAATGACCATGCCTTTAGCAATATAATGTACATAATCCTCATACTGTGTATGATAAGTATGAACAACTGGAATTCGCAGCTCCTTTGCAATCCAAACACCTAATAAACCCAAAGAAAATTCAGTCTGGGTATGAATAATATCCAATTGATATTGGCGAGCAATCTCTAAAGCCGTTGAAAAACCGCGATAAGCAATTCGCCGATCTTTAAAGGCAAAAAACGGCACGCTGGGAATTCGAATAATCTGCCAATCCTCATAACGATTGACATCCTTATCTGTCGTTGTAAAAATAAAAACAGTATGTCCAAGCTTTTCTAATTCTGTTTTCAAAGTACGAATACTCGTTGCCACTCCAGAAACTTGAGGAAAATACGTATCCGTAAAAAGACCAATTCGCATGCTACATCTCCAATACTTCTTGATAAGCATCCACAAGTTTATAAGCCACATCATCAATTGAACGACTCTGCGCTACCTTATAGCCAGCTTCTCGCTTATCTACTTTACCATCCAAAATCTTTTGGATAGAGTCTACAAATTCATCTACATTATGCCCCAATTCAGCTGATTGCTCATCAATCCAGCCCTCATATACAGGAATATCCCGTAAAACGACATGTTGATGACTAGCCAACGCCTCTAGCACTACAATCCCTTCTGTCTCCTCATAACTTGGGAAAAAGAAAAGACTGCTACCACTCATAGCTCCCTCAAAAACGGCACCTTTAAAATAACCCGGGAATTCAACATTTTTAGGATGATTAAAAAGCACAAGATTTCTGATTTTCCGAGGAATGATCCACTTGTTAATACTGCCCAGCCAAATAAAGCGAACATCTGGCATTCTGCGTGCTACCTCTACAAAGTCTTCTATTCCCTTGCGTCTGAAATAAAGTCCCGCACAAACAACCACCTTATCTCCTTCTTGGATATGAAAATGTTTTCTAAATACTTCTTCTTTATGTGGATCTTTTTGATATTTATGAAGGTCAATCCCATTAGAAACAGCCACAATTGGTGTTGTCACGCCATAGCCCTGAATCAACTTTTTGGAGTATTCAGACGGTGTAATGATATAATCCGCCATTTGATACATGTGAGCTAGATATTTCCCAAAAGCAGAGGCAAAAAGATTTGACCCAATAAACGAATTGCAAAAATCTTCCTTCGTTGAATGCCCATGCATAATCACTTTTTTTCCTTGCTTTTTTGCTTTGTGCAAAAGTCGCAAACTCCTAGGTCCATAGGTATTGATATGCACTACATCATAATCTCCTGAAGGATCTGTCGTGTAGGGAATCCCAGCCAAATCTAGGGCTTTCATCTGATGTTGCAAAGCTCGTCCAATGCCTGATTTTTCCAAAACTGCCTTGCCTTCTAAATAAAGTAATACTTTCATGTCTTCTATTATACCCAAAAGATAGAAAAAATAAAACCACAAAGGTATAAAGCCTCTTGAAAACAAAAATGTCTGAGACAATAACATCTCAGACATAAACTATTCTCATAATAAACGAATAGCAAAACGATTGGACAACGAACTTAAAATTGAAAATTTCAAGTTCTGTCTAACTCTACTTACTTTCTTATTGAACGGCGCTCAATAAGACCATGAGCTAATACCACTTCACGTTCTTCCAACTCTTCCTTGTGCATAATCTTAGTCAGCATGCGCATACTAATCGCACCAAGGTCATACAAAGGCTGACCAATAGTCGTCAAATTTGGACGGGTAAAGCGTGCTACCTGTGAATCATCGCTAGTGATGATTTCAAAATCTTCTGGTACATTTACACCTTTGTCTGATAATCCATTTAACAATCCAGCTGCCAGTTCATCACCAGTCACAAAAGCTGCTGTAGCTTTAGAAGCAATGACCCGTTCTGCTAATTGATAACCATCATCATAGCTGTATTTTGACTCAAAAACCAATCCTTCACTATAAGTAAGTTTAGCTTTCTTCAAAGCTTCTTTGTAACCAGCTAAACGAATCTTACCATTGATATCATCCACCAAAGGTCCGCTTACAAAAGCAATTTTTTGATTATTTTTCGTAAGACGTTCAACTGCATCCATGGTCGCTTGCTTATAGTCAATATTCACACTTGGTAATTGATGCTCCACATCAACTGTGCCTGCAAGCACAACTGGCGTCCGCGAACGAGAAAACTCGGAGCGAATCTTTTCTGTTAAATGATAGCCCATAAAAATGATACCATCTACTTGTTTTGAGAACAGCGTATTAACAACAGAAACTTCTTTGTCATCATCTTCATCACTATTGGCTAAGACAATATTATATTTGTACATCTCTGCGATATCATCAATTCCTTTTGCAAGCGTTGCAAAATAACTGCTTGTGATATTTGGAATGACAACTCCAACAGTCGTCGTCTTTTTGCTAGCAAGACCACGCGCCACCGCATTTGGACGGTAATCAAGGCGGTCAATCACTTCCAAAACTTTTTTTCTTGTATTTTCCTTTACATTTTTATTTCCATTTACCACACGGCTAACGGTTGCCATTGAAACTCCCGCTTCACGCGCGACATCATAAATGGTTACTGTATCGTCTGTGTTCATGCTTCTTCCTTTCTATATTGAAAATATCGTTTTCACATTCCTACCAAACTCATTTTATCACTTATTGGAAACACTTTCAAGCATTTTGATAACTTTTTGAAAAATCTTGTTCTTTAGGCAAATTTCTAGCAATTTTATCAATGATTTTACAAGAAAAATCTACCCAATCTGTGAAATTTTTGAAGCGACAAAAAAGTTCTTACTGTCCTCTTGATTTTTACTTATTTTTTTGCAAAAATAGAGGAGTAGAAAGAAGGTACTAGAATGACCAAAATAAATCAAATTATTTCTTATCTGGAAACAGAAAAAACAGATGTTGCCGTGGTTTCTGATCCTGTAACGATTAATTATTTAACAGGATTTTATAGCGACCCTCATGAACGCCAGATGTTTCTTTTTATTTTCACAAATCATGAACCACTACTCTTTGTCCCAGCTCTTGAAGTAGATCGCGCTAGTGCGATTGTTGATTTTAAGGTTGTGGGCTATATTGACTCTGAAAATCCTTGGGAAAAAATCAAAGCAGCCTTGCCAGCGGACAGCGCCCGCAAAATTGCTGTTGAATTTGATAACTTGATTTTGACAAAATACAATGGATTGCGTACTGTTTTTGAACAAGCTGAATTTACAAACTTAACACCTTGTATCAATCGTATGCGTCTCATCAAATCATCCGATGAAATTAAGAAAATGTTTGTTGCTGGAGAATATGCAGATAAGGCTGTTAAGATTGGTTTTGATACTATTTCTCTCGATAAAACAGAAACAGATATTATTGCTCAAATTGACTTTGGTATCAAACAACTCGGCTATGAGATGAGCTTTGAGACTATGGTTTTGACAGGTGATAATGCTGCTAATCCGCATGGCATTCCGGGTGCAAACAAAGTCGAAAACAATGCCCTGCTTCTATTTGACCTTGGCTGTATGGTCAATGGTTATGCCAGCGATATGACACGGACAGTTGCTGTTGGAAAACCAGATCAGTTTAAAAAAGACATTTACAATCTAACGCTTGAAGCTCAACGGGCAGCTCTTGACTTCATCAAGCCCGGAGTAACAGCTCATGAAGTAGACCGCGCAGCACGCGAAGTCATCGAAAAAGCCGGTTATGGTGATTATTTCAATCATCGTCTGGGACATGGTATCGGTATGAGCGTACATGAATTTCCATCTATCATGGAAGGAAACGATATGGTTATCGAAGAAGGTATGTGCTTCTCTGTTGAGCCTGGAATTTATATTCCAGGAAAAGTTGGCGTTCGTATCGAAGACTGCGGTCATGTCACCAAAAATGGCTTTGAAGTCTTTACAAGTACAAGCAAAGATTTACTCTATTTTGATTAAAATACTGAAAAAGAAGCTAAAATAGTTGATTTAAGGACTGAAGCCTGTATTGGTTTTGGTTCTTTTTATTTTGAACTCTAACTTTGTTGTAATCATCGAATTAACTAATTAACTCGTTTAGTAATTAAATCTGTTTTCAAATCTATAAAGCATCTTAACTTTTAACATACCAAAGAAAATTTTATTGTTCTTGATGCCAATTTCTTTTCATGTCATAAAAAGATGAAGAATTCTTTTCGACAAAAAATAATGACAAAAGCAATTTTACATATTGTTATATTCTATTCATAACTCATTTCATAAGAAAAAACTCCATAGTTGAATTTTTAGCCAACTATAGAGATTTGTAGAGCTACTTATTATAGCTTTTTACTCACTATGTACTTTAAAAAAATCTTTTGACAAATAGCCTTTACCCGCCACCATATCATATTGAACAAGTTTCAGGTCTTCCGCAATTTGCCGCCCCTCCTCATCCAAATCTTTTTTATCAACACTTGCTTTGTGTAAAACTTCTGTTAATAAAGCATAATAAGGTGACACTTTTGAATTGGTTTGTTCTAATAATAGAGCTGTGAAGTCACTTGAATTTACAATCGGATAGTCCAATTTAGGCGTCTCATAATTACTCCACACAAAATAGTCGGTCAAATATTGGCTATCTGGATTATTTTTGAAAGCTGACTGTAGATAAAGCCCTGGTAAATGATCTCCATAAAAAACAACTGTAATTTTTTTATTTATTTTTGAAAGTTGATCAAGAAAATCCTTTGTGGCCACGTCTGTGTGGTATAATAAACGAGTATAGTTAGTTAATTGATCATTTTCATCACTAGAGAAACTATCGTTGCTTGCCTTTAATTCACTCGGTTCTTGTTCAGCCCATGGCGAATGATTTTGCATTGAAATAACAGAAAAGAATTGTCCGTTATCATTCATATTATTTAAAACAAACTGATAAGTTGATGCATCACTTGGATGATAACCTTCATTTTCATATTTAATATTTTTAGTATCTTGTGTAATAAAATCTTTAAAACCTAATTTTTCATAAATAACATTACGTGCATAATTTGTTGAGCTTTCTAAATGGATAGCAATTTTATTACTTTTATTATATTGATCACTAATCGAAGGAAATTTATTCATTTTTGGAACAACTTCAGTATAGATTACAGATACACTTTGAGAGAGATTATAAAAAGGCAAACCTGTTAATGTCTGAAACTCCATATTTGCTGTTCCACCACCATAGCCATCCGATTTCATGAGACCACTAGTTACGTTATTTTTAATTTCTTCAGTATTTGGAATCGGATTTTCACTAACAGATACACCATCTATGCGCCTAGGGTCGGCAAAACTTTCACTTAAAACATAAATTACTGTTTGCTTTTCAATAACCTCACTACGAGATTGATTCATGATATTAGTCAAAGATTTGTATTTTTTTCAATGCTTTTAATTTTTTCTTGATTATATCCTTTGGGATATTGCATATTTTGGGTTGTAAGCTGATTAAGCCAAACAAAACTTAGAGATTTAAAATGAGCATGAGTCGTATTTCCCATCCATGTAATATCTTGATTATTATTAATTTTAGATAAAATTGGAATACCATTTACAATTTTATTATCTTTTTTATTTGAGAATATTAAATGAACAAACAAGCATACTAAAATAATCATAGTCAATGATGTTATTTGATATCTTTTTGATGAAAAAATATTTTGTTTGATAAATTGTAAAATATAGTGCAACAAAAAAACTCATAGCGTTTCATTGGTGTAAACTGTAAGTAACCACACAAACAGAATCCCGAGGAAAAACTATGAGCTACTTCCATCTTACCATAACCGACCGAATAAAGATAGAAACCTACTTGGAATTAGGTTTGAAACCTTGCCAAATTGCAAGTAAACTTGGCGTCCATAAGTCTACCATTTCAAGAGAGTTAAGACGATGCCAAAATGGTTACTCCGCAGCCCTAGCACAGGAACAGTATGACCACAGGGCTAAGCAAAAAGGTCGGAAGTCTCGTTTGACACCAACGTTGAAAAAGGAAATTGAGGACGGTTTAAAATCCTCCTGGTCGCCTGAACAGATTTGTGGCCGCTATCAGCTTGAACAAAGGCCGATGGTAGCTTTTAAAACAATCTATAACTGGCTCTATGCTGGTTTGATTGCTCTGGATTTGAGTGTCCTTCGTCGTAAAGGAAAAACTCGACAACCTAAAGAAACACGTGGAAGATTTAGGATTGGCACATCGATTGCCAAACGTCCTAAAGAGGTCAGGAATCGTGAGACCTTTGGTCACTGGGAGCTCGATACTGTGGTGTCTTCCAGAGGCAAAAGCAAGGGCTGTTTAGCGACCTTTCTGGAGCGAAAAACGCGCTTTTACTTAGCTTTCAAGATACCAGACAGAACAGCCAAATCCATGTTTTCAGCCATCGAACAACTTTATAAGCTATTTCCAAAAGAGGCTCTTAAAACCTTCACTTCAGATAGGGGAAAAGAGTTTGCCTGCTATCCTCTGGTAGAGAATTTAGGAATTTCCTTTTTCTTTGCGGACGCCTATTCATCCTGGCAGAGAGGAAGCAATGAAAACGCCAATGGCTTACTAAGAGAATATTTTCCAAAGAAAACAGATTTAGCCGCTATCTCTGATGAGGCTTTGAACAAGGCCTTATATGATATCAATCACCGACCACGAAAATGTTTAGCTTACAGAACTGCTTGTGAAGCTCTAGTGGATGAGTACGAGTAAATGTTGCACTTATTCTTGCAATTTATCGTTTAAAAAGAAATTTTCTCAAGCCAATATAAAGACTTGCTCCTACTAATAATACAATCTCAAGATATTTTATGTTATTTGGGCTAACAAAAGATAAAAGCACTTTGGGCGATAACAACCAAGCTAAATCACTCGGTAAAATTGGTTCACTTCGCATACGAAATTTCAAAAAATTAGCATAAGCAAAAATTGAAAGTATAGTAACTAATAATATGCTAGCTAGTAAAAATCTATTGAGTACAAAATAAATAAATAAAGATAGTAATGCTATTGTTATAATTTGGAAACTAGTCGAACCCGGTAACGTATAAAGTCCCCAATAATCACCAACACCCAATCCCATACTCATTTGTATAAGTACATTAAAAAACAAGCCAAAGAAAATACTAACCACAATTGATGAATAAACTGTCCCTCTATTGTTTACAATATCTTCAATACCACGAATACTCAAATATATGATAAAAAGAACAAAAACCATAGCTAACGATGTTTCAAAAAAATAAGAAACCGTTCCAAACTGATTAAAGATTCCATCATTTGAAATAACCCAAGTTATTTTACTATCATTAATACAAAATAAAAGGAAAAATTGAGAAAGGAAAAAATTCTCATAGAGTGAATTAGTAGAAAATAAAAATGTAAGTTTATCAACATCAATTATTTTCTTGCCTCTCTTCCCTGGACTTATCATCCTATAAATAAATGTACTTAAAATAGAAATACTTAAAATTAAAAGAACTGGAAGCAAACCTTTATATTGCAGTAAATGATTTTTGTTAAAGCTCCAAATATTAAAGTTTGGATTATTAATATTCATTGATATGGTAACAAGATAAGAGAATATACAATAGATAATATGAATAAGTACTAATTTGAAATAAAATTTTTTACGAAATTTACAAAAGAATACACAAAGACCCAATATCAAAATGGAAAAATAGTATAAACTTTCAGGTAATATCCCAGAAAAAATTCTACTTTTCGAGTAATTAAACTTCCTTGATCACTTCTTATCAAACTATAATTTCCTAAAATATAAAAAAGAAAAAATATAACTGCCAAATAGATATAATCAATTTTAATTTTTTTCATAGCACTCTCAATTCTTTTTATTTAGAATTCTTTTAATAATATATTTAATCGCTCTGGCTGGTCCAATAAAGATATATTTGAAGGCTCCTTTTATGCCACCCATGTATGTAAAATCCACATAAGTATGTGGTGCGCTATCGCCACGTTCATTGTATAATTTATTATCGACAAAAGGTGTTATTTCAATTTTATTTTTAGAAATTCTAAAATCATAATGTTCATTCCAGGCAACATAAACTATTAATCTTTCGATAGCATGTAAAATTGAATTTTGAGGTAATGGTTCAATAGGAACATCTTTATCTGTCAAATCTAAATCAAATAATGGTTTCAATGCATCATACTTAAACCAAATAAAAGTTCCATAACTCATAACAAAAGTATGAAAAGTATTAAAATCAATTGGCTTAGTCATCTTCATTTTGTACCATAAATCATTCATTTCAGGAGCGATTAAGTGTTCATTCCATGCGTCTACAATTTTATTATACCTGAAAAAGGTTGGAATATCTGAAATAACAAGGCCTAGCTTATCATTTTCAAAATTAGCAAGGATATTATCAGCAGGTTTGATTAACATATCAATTAATTCGTTACGCCAAGATTCGCCTGCCCAGAAATCAGCTTCCTTAGATTTCTTTGTATGAAAATGTCCAATATAATCATAAGTTGACAGATATTTTTTCAATTTCAACATTGGTAAAACATCACGACCAATGTTACCTGTCACAAAAATATGAGCATTTTTATGATTCTGATTTAAAATTGCTTCAATTTCTAATTTCTTAGTATCATTATCAGTTGTAATGAATAAATCATAAGCAAAATGGAAGTTTTCAAATGCTTTTAGGAAATCTTCTAACAAATCAACATAAAAGACATGCAGATGCACTCCAATTTTCTTGTTTGACAAAGAAGTAGGTGCCGTTGTCTGAATATATTTGCGTGCTAAAAGGTACTTAAAATCAGGGAAATTAATTTCAGACATATGTGAAACAATCAAATCCACTGGATAATCTGACTTTTTAGCAATTTCTTCCAAGAGATAGGGGGCTATGTGCTGATTATTATCAATCGCTTTAACCTTTATGAAAGGAACCTTGTGATTTAAAATAGCCGTTGGATTATAGTAAGAAAAGTCAGGATGAAGCATGCCTGTTGTATCTTCATTAACTGTATCAAAGACCGTCTGGTAGCGGAAACCAGCAGCCAAAAAGGTCGTTGTTACCTTGGTTTCATAATCATTGATAACTTCTTGGACATCTGTATGATTTTTCACATTTTCCCAAAAATTTCTAAAAGCCGAAGATGCAATAACCGGCTTTTTAAAAGTAATAAAGTAACTTTGGATATGCTCAGGAAAGCCCTGCGTCTGACGAGATTTTTTTGTCCTACGATTATTGGTCAAGCCCCAGAAATCAACTTGGTCGTTAGCTTCATAATTGAGATAATAATCTTTAATATCCCAAAGAGGACCAAAACAAGTATCATTCATGATAGTAACAACATCATAGGTTGTAATATCATCAAAGCCGACATGAGTCATGCCATCACGCCAAGCTGCAAAATCAAACCCGACATTTTCACGTTGAATAAAATTATCCATCAAATGTAAATCAACTAATTTCTGATAATCATGCTCGCTAACTTGGCTATTTGAGATAAAAACAACCTTTGAAAACAGTGGTCGCATCTGTGTCAGTTGATAATAAACATGCGAACTCACACGATTATATTTATTAAAATGCACGTATAAAAGCAGACGCTTCATTTTCTTCTCCTAAAAAAGTTGATAATTTTTGTTGGAATCATCCAACGACGTGAATGGATAACCGAATCATAGCGAACAACCATTTCTTCCAGAGCTTGCTTGTAGTGCAGACGCTCTTGGCTAGCTATTTCAAACTGAACTTTATAAGAACTAAGTTCTTTTAGTTCTTGCGATACTTTAAAAAGATCCTTAGCTAGGAGTTTTGCCACAAAGTCATTTGAAGTGATATTATCTACATTAAACATTGAATAGTTTAATGTAAAATCTTTCTTTTCAATTTTCGAAATATCATAAATCAATTGTGGATCCGGATGATTGAAAAAGACGTAATCACCAACTAACTTACCATTAGTTAAACTTGGAAAGATTTCTGTTTGATAATCATTAACAACCAAGGAAACACGTTTATAAAAGCTTTCAATTTCAGAAAGATCAATTCGCAGCCGCACTGTATCTTCTGGCAAATCAAATGAAAAACTATCCTGATACTTCATAGGGATTTTCAGCACTCGCTCTTGACTAAAATCTTCATCATCACATGCAAAATAAATCGTCACAAACTGCTTATCAATCTGTGATATCAGATTACTTTTTTGAGACAATGCAATTTCAAAACGATTATCTTGTTTAAGTAATAGCTCAAGCGCACGCTGGTAGTCACAAGGATATTTTTTTAAATATTCCAACTGTGTTTGCAATAAACGCTCAAAACGCTGTTGAAGTTTAGCATCATTCTGAGTGCGCGAATCCGACTCTGGATCCATTCGATAGACCGTGGTCGAGTCTGGCAAAAAACTCAATGTAGTTCGTCGAAATAATTCTAGTTGGATGTTAAAAGTATCGTCCGCAGTGTTAACATCAATGAGGTCATTAACTTCTCGCATCAGCTCAGTATCAACCAGCCAAGTTGAAGCCATGGTCATTCCCTTCAAGACAAGCATCTCTTCGTAAGAAGTCAATAGTGGAATAACTTGGTTTTTAAAGACATCTGCCTGTGTTGTTCTACCAAAGGAATCCACCATATCAAACTCTGTATTAGACCATTTAGAATTTGGTGTAGTTTCCAACAAGTCAACCTGTTTTTGTAACTTCTCATCGTCTATCCAGTAATCATCCCCATCACAACGGGCAATATACTGACCGCGAGCTTCCTTACAAATAGCAACCCAAGTTTTGGCAATCCCTTGATTTTCAGAATTGAAAAAAGTACGAATTTTATCAGGATAGCACTGCCCATAATTGCGGATAATATCAACTGACTCATCTGTAGAACAATCGTCAACCAGAATAATTTCAAATTCAAAATTGGTTTTTTGGCGCAAAAAACTATCAATAGCATCTGCTATCCACTTTCCCTTATTGTAATTTGTACAAATAACAGATACTTTTGGCATGCTTATATCCTCAACTTTTAATCATTAAAGATCCAATTTCCATTTCGCTGAATTAAACCACTAGCAGAATCCAAGGCAGATTTGTCATCTGGCGCAATATCATCACGGTTAATCCAAATAATCGGTGTCTGTATACTATCAGCAAAACCAAGCATTTGTCCTGCTTTATCACGCACAGTAACCTCTAATTTCATTTTCAAATTATTAACATTTGGCAACGAACACTCATAAGTTACTTGCTTATGACCTGTTCCCGATGTTGGCAAATCCATTGAATTATCGTTATAAATCCAAATATTGCGGTCAATATCCGTCAAAGACAAAGCAATATAAGTTGGAATATCTTCAAGGACATCATAAGAAATTGTAAAAGATACCTTTTCGTTAGGCGTTATACGAGTAGGAGAATGAAGACTAACACTAACATTTTCAACTTGGATAACTTCATCCTTGATATTCTCGACTTCATCTTTTTCAATAATTTGCTCAGTATTGTCATAACTATATTGATTAGCAACATTAAACGGTTCTCCGTAAGCCTTTATTAAACCATCCTCAATCAACACAGCTTTATTACAATATTTCTTAACTGCACCCATATCATGAGTGACCAGAATGGTCGTCTTGCCTGATTTTTTGCGTTCCATGAAGTAATCATTACACTTGCGTTGGAAAGCTTCATCACCCACTGCCAAGACCTCATCCAAAATCAGGACATCACCTTGTGCCTTGATAGCAACAGAAAAAGCTAAGCGGACCTGCATACCGCTGGAGTAGTTTTTTAATTTTTGGTTCATGAATTCTTCGAGTTCTGCAAATTCAACAATACCGTCATACATATTATCAATTTCATTAGTACTAAAACCAAGAAGTGCACCATTCATATAAACATTTTCACGTCCAGTTAATTCTGGGTTAAAGCCGACACCAAGTTCAATAAAGGAAACCATTTTCCCGTTTACCGTGACTTTGCCCTTTTCAGGAACATAAATCTGAGAAATAATTTTCAAAAGTGTTGATTTCCCAGAACCGTTACGACCAACAATCCCAAAGAAGTCACCTTCTTCAACTTCAAAGTTGATATCTTTTAAAACATGCTGCTCTTTATACCCCTTAATGCCCCTGAAGCGATTCACTAAGGTTGTACGAAGACTATTGGTCGCTTCTGTAGGTAGTTTAAAATATTTGCTAACATGATCAACTTTTACTGCAATTTTTTTATCTGACATTATAAAATCTCCGCAAATTTTTTAGCATTTTTATTAAATATCAAAAAGCCAACTATAAAGATAAGAAATGGCAATAAATATGGAATAGCTACAATAAACTTATTATTTATCATTTGCCAAATAGGAGTGTTTGCCTTATCAATCAGGAAATAACGCATATCCTGAATAATTTGAGCTAATGGATTCATCATGACAAGCTTTGCAGCCGTAGGATTTTTATCTGCAATAAAACTAATTGGATAAATAATGGGGGTTGCATATAATCCAGCTTGTAACATGACTTCCCAAATTTGAGATAAATCACGAAAACGAACAAAAAGAGTCGCTAAGATAAAGGCTAAACCACTTGCAATGAGAAATAATTCTACAAATAATGGAAGAAGCCATAAAGCAGAAATGGTAAAGCGAACCCCATTAGCAAGCGCAAAAATCAAAACAACTATAAGGTTAATTGAAAAATTGATAGCTGCGCCTGCTACCGCTGAAATGACAACAATATGTTTAGAAAAGTTCAGCTTACGAAGTAAATCTCCACGGGTAACAATTGAAACCATGCCCATTGAAGTCGCTTCTGAAAAAAAAGACCAGATAACATTAGCTAAAAGAAGAGCTACTGCAAAATGAGGTACATTCCCACCTAAACGAAGAAATCTAATAAAAACAAAATACATAATTGTAAACATTAGAAGGGGCTTCAAAATGGACCATAAATGCCCAATCAAGCTTCCTTGATACCGTAATTTAAAATCTGTTTTAATCATCTCGCGTAAGAGAATCATATTTTTTCGACTAAATAAGTCCATCATTACTCCTTATAAGCAAATTTTGTAAGAATGAGTGTTGTAAAGACAAAAGTGTGGAAGGCACGATTTTTTCGATAACCATATTTTTGAAGACGGCGCAAACGCTCCATAAAAGGGACTTCCATGATTGTCACAAAATTTTCAATCAGTTCTTTATTTTGAGCAGTCAGAGGCAAGGCTAATAAATTCCTTGCTTGTTCTTGGCTGTCTTGAATCAATTTCCAATACTTGGCAAAAAGAATATGCGGGCGAATCCAATTTTGCATTCTTTTTCTGAGGGTTCTTGCACCTAAAACATTATTGGAATGTTGCCGATATAATTCACTTGGTTGGTCTATATAGACTAAATGACCAAAAGCTGCTGCCAACAAAGCCAAATACCAGTCATGCATGAGAAGATCATGAGCTTCTTGGCCTGTCCATAAGTCAGCCAGAGCTTGGTTAATCATCGAAACACCGCCTGTAACAGTATTTTCTGTTAATTCTTGGAGCAGTTCCGTGTTTGCATGGTCAGACTGTGTACGAATCATACTTTCATGTACGACATTTAACTCTTGATCTACAACTTTTAAATCCGTGTAAACCAGCAAAGGCTGACTGGTATCGTGTTTAATCGCTTCTTCTAGCTGCATTTCTACTTTTTCAGGCAGCCAGACATCATCCTGGTCGCTAAAAAAGTAAACATCTGATGTTTGATATTTCAAAAGATAAAAGAAACTTTTGATAACACCAAGATTTTCGACGCTATCAGGATTCACAAACTGAATGCGATTATCTTTTTGACAAAAATCTTGAATAATCTCACGCGTCCTGTCTTTAGAACCATCATCTCGGATTAACAGTTGCCAGCCTGTATAGGTCTGCTGCCGAATACTTTCAATCTGTTCTGCTAAAAACCGTTCACCATTGTAGGTGGACATGAGAATGGTCACTTTCATGATAAAAATAATTCCTCGTATTCACCCACAATTTTTTCCCAAGTGTAGTGTTCTTTCATGTTTTCTTTCGCAGCTTGACCTAGATTTGAAAAGTCAGACTGTTTATCCACCTGATGAAGGAGATCAACTAGGCTATCTTCTTTCTTATCCCAGTAAAAGGCTGTTTTTTTTGCCACTTGTCGGTTAAAGTCAACACCCAACACTAAATTCAAATCTGTTTGAGCTAGCGCCTCCAGCAGTCCAGGATTGGTGCCGCCGACCTCATGACCATGAATATAAGCAAACGCTTGATTGCGAATATACTTCAATAATTCTTGATCATAAACAGTACCGACAAACTTAATCCGCTCATCTTGGTCAAAATTTGTTTGTTGTCGTAGTTCTTCAAAATAAGCATTGCCTTGATGATTGCAGACAATCAGCAAGTCTCGTTGCGTCTGTGACTTCATAAACTCACGAATGATGATTTCATAGTTATTTTCTGGAACAAAACGCCCAACAATCAAATAATAATCTTTTTCTTTACTTGCCCATGTGTCAAAAAAGTGTCGGACTTTTTCATCCTGAACAGTTAAAGACGACAAGCGCAAATCGGTTCCATAGGCAATAAAAGTGGTTTTAGCCCACGGATAAGCTTTCTGGATATAGCTTTCAATTCCTTGATTGTCCGAAATCACCAAATCGGCATGCTTGGTCATCACTTTCTCAGAATATTTGAGGTACTTTTGAACGAGCTTAGACCACTTAGCGCGTTTCCACTCAAGTCCATCAGGATTGATATAAAAGAGACCACCAGCATGGTGAATTTTTCGAGCAAAAGGTGCGATAAAAGCTCCGATTGTATTTCCTAGGATATAGAAAATAGGACGCTCAATCTGTTGTTGCTTGACTAATGTAAGTGCGTAGTTGATTGCCATCATATCATAAGCAATAACACGAGCTGGACCAAGTTTTGGTGCTTTAATCGTAAAACAGTCTACGCCTTTGTAATCAAAATGATGATAAGCTTCATCATCTGATAAACAAGCTACATGGTATTGGATTTGAGGAGATATGTGGTTCTCCACTAATTTCTCAACAAAGGTTTCAAATCCACCATATTTAGCAGGAAGGCCACGACTTCCGATGATGAATACATGTTTCATGATTTCCCTCAATTCAAGATTTTGCAATCTAATCTATTATATCACTTTATAAATCGTTTGTGTAACATAAAATAGAAAAGCAACCTTTCGGCTGCTTCTACCTTATTTCTTTCCTTGTTTATAAAATTCTTTGAGGGCATCTTGCCAAGTTGGGATGACAAAGCCGGTTGCCTTAGCTTTAGCTAGGCTCATGGTAGAATTGAGCGGTCGCTTCGCTTTCGCTGGAAACTTACTAGAGTCTACTGGCAAAACTTCAACATCTGTATCTTTTAAGATTTCCACTGCAAAGTCATACCAAGTCGTATCTTCTGTGGCATCATTTGACAGATGATAATAGCCAAATTCTTTTTGATTTTCTGCTAAGTACGTCATAAATTCAGCCAACGTACGTGTCCAAGTTGGACGACCGTGTTGGTCATTCACAACAGTCAAAGTTTTATGTGTTTTCGCTAAATTCTGCATAGTGAAAACAAAGTTCTTTCCATAATTTCCAAAGACCCAAGCTGTGCGGATAATGTAGAAACGGCTAGAATATTTCTCAACCAATTCCTCTCCCATGCGCTTCGTGCGACCATATTCTGTCTGAGGGTCTGGTTGATCATCTACTTCCCATTCCTGCCCAACTGGCTTATCTCCAGCAAAAACATAGTCTGTAGAAATGTAAACTAGTGTTGCACCATGCTTTTCTGCTGCTTTAGCAACATTTTCAGTTCCTGTGACATTGATTGCATAATCCAGTTCTTTTCCTTCATCTTCTGCTGCGTCCACAGCTGTATAGGCAGCACAGTGGTAGACAAGACTTGGCTTCACTTCTGCAAAAACCTTCTCTACCATTTCAGCATTTGTAATATCCATTTCTGCTACATCAACTGCCACATACTCTTCATTGCGTTCATCTAAAAGATAACGAAGTTCTGTCCCAAGCTGTCCGTTAGCCCCTGTAATTAAAATCATTTGAAATTCCTTTCTGAATAATAAACATTCAATAAATTCATTATATCAAAAAAAGCAGAAAAAATCTGCTTTCTACTCGCTCTTCTCTTTAACCACGTAAATTGGTCTTTTTTTGGTTTCCATGAAAATTTTTCCAATGTATTTACCAAGAATGCCAATTGTCAACAACTGAAAACCACCTAGAAAAAGAATAATCGACACCATAGAAGGCCAGCCAGCTGTAGGATCCCCAAAAATCAAGGTACGAATAATGACAATCATGATAAGGAAAAATGCCAATAAGCAGGCAACAATACCTCCCCAAAAAGCTATTGTCAAAGGAGCATCTGAAAAGTTGATAATCCCTTCTAAAGAATAATTCAATAATTGCCAGAAACTCCAACTGGTTTTTCCTGCAACTCGTTCCACATTTTTATATTCCAAATATTCTGTTTTAAACCCAACCCATGCAAATATCCCTTTAGAAAAACGATTGTACTCAGAAACTTCTAAAATAGCATCTACCATTTGTCGGCGCATGAGACGGAAATCACGCGCACCATCTACCATTTCTACCTGACTAATTTTGTTAATCAGTTTATAAAAAAGATTGGCAAAAAAACTACGAATAGGTGACTCCCCATCACGCGTTGTCCGTCGTGTCCCTACACAATCCAAGTCTGGATTCTTCTCCAGCATGAATTTCATTGTGAGTAAAAGTTCCGGAGGATCTTGCAAATCCGCATCCATGACAGTCACTAAATCACCAGTTGCATGTTTGAGACCCGCATACAGAGCTGCTTCTTTTCCAAAATTTCTCGAAAAAGAAAGATAATGAACACTTTTATCTACTTGATTTAAGTCGCGTAGAATTTGTAAAGTCCTATCTTTTGAGCCGTCATTGACAAAGATGTATTCAAAATGATCATTTATCTGAAATTTTATTTTTTCCATTTCCGCATAAAACAACGGAAGCGACTCTTCCTCGTTAAAACAAGGAACGATGATTGAAATTGTCATAGTTACTCCTTTATCGTTCTATTGTATAGTCTCACTATTGAAAAGTCAAATTATAATGCCAATAGGTATTATCCCCAAGTGAAAAATTAAGATTTTCCTATTACATATTAAATCAATACTCTATAATTATATTTTTAAAAAACTTCCGCCTTAGAGCAAAAGTTTTTCCTAATTTGTATTCTCATATCAAAGATAATATTGAATGATCGTCGTTAGCAGACTCACCATTATGAATAATGTTGCTACAAAGAACAAAAAATTTTCAACCTTTTCTTTTTGGTATTCTTTTATGGAGAGATTGTTATCTTGAATCATTAGCTGAGCAGAAACATTGACAGCCAATGCAAGTAAGACAAAGACACCTGAAAAGTACCTTCCTTGTATTCCTTTGATAGACATATCCGTTATTTCTCCCCACATTAAATAGGCAGTCATGAGAATGCCAAAGATAATGCCCAATGCAACTAACCAGACACCCAATTTACTAATTTTTTTCATTTTAGGCGCTTTAGGAGAAATTAAAATCACAATACTAATGAAAACTAAATAGAACCAAATAAAAGATTTGACATCATATGCAAGCCAACCAAAAGTAAAGAGAGACTGAAGTTTAAAAGGAATAAAGTTTACACCCTCTTTTACCATCATTCGAATAAACTCAGGCATATTTTCAATCGTATACTTAATTTTTTCTATTGGATTTACATGAATAACATTTAAGTTTAGTCCACTTGTTATTTTTAACCACAGTAAACTATAAAAGGCAGCAATTCCTATTAATAAGACTGTAGTTAAGTACTTCTTCTGAGACATCTTCTCTTTAGGGATGAATAAAAGCAAACCAATTAATAATACATACGGTAATTTAGATAAGGCTATTAATACAGATAAGCAGAAATAGATCAGTAAATCTTTATAATCAACCTTCTTCTTATCCAAAAAGGAATAAAATATACCAATTGCCAAAAATATAAGGCCATTGGCCATTGCATCTTGGTTAAAGGAGGCTGCAATATAAATATTGATCGGTACAATTGCTAAAATACCAAAGATTTGTTGACGTGGACCGGATTTCTTAATAGCAAATCTACATAGGAGAGCAAAAGTTAATAGGTTAAAAAATCTACCTAGTAAAATTGAGGCAAAAATACTTAAATGAAATACCTTTGCTATTAATATCCCCAAGGTTTGTGGCAAATAACTTACAAAAGAATATCCATTTGTATTAGCTAAATTATTATACTGAACTTTTTTAGAAGACACTTCTTTTCTCCCTAGATCAGTATTCGCCAAAGGTTTTTTAAAAACCGTCTCAACATCGGAGATGTCTGATGAGACTAATAATTCTTGTTTATTACTCGGTAAATAGAGATGACCTTCACTGATATATAAGGCTCTTGAATAATGAAAGTTTTCATCTGGTGAATCCATTACAGGAGTATAAAAACAAAAGAAGGTCCCTGTCAGCATGATAATAGAAAAAACCTTATTATACACTTTTCCTTTTAGGAATAAAAGAGCACTTAAGGAAATACCCAACAGTAGAAAAGTTCTCTTCGGAAGAACCTCCAAATGGCCATCAAAGTATACATAAGTTACAATCAATGTTACCCAAATAGCAATTAAATAATATTTCTTTTCATATAATTCTTTAAGAAAAGAATGTGAAAATTTAGATAATCTTTTTTCCATCGTTTTCTACTTTTCCTTGTCTAGTTCTTCAAACAGACGATACCATTGATTTAAAATTTTATCCTCTGAATAAGAATCGATAATATGTTCCCTTCCCTTCAGGGCAAGTCCTTCTAATAGATGAGGATTTTGCAAATAAAATTTCATTTTATCAGCTAACTCTTCAACAGAATTGTTTACTAGTAATTCTGGAGTAGCAGATTGAATCTCCTCAACACCTTGACTACAATTATAGGTTATTGCCGGAGTTCCAGCTATAATAGATTCTACAACAGACATTGGAAAAGCTTCAGATTTTGACGTTAATAGAGTAAAGTATGACTTTTTATAAACTTCTAAAACTTTACTTGTTCGCCCTTTCAGTTTAACAAACTCTTCTAGAGAAAGTGAATTGATTAAAGCTTCTAACTTTTGTCTCTCACTCCCCTCGCCGTAGATTTCCAAAGTGACATCAGGAAAACATTGTTGAATTTTAGAAAAAGCTAAAATAATATGATCAATTTGCTTAACTGGATCCAATCGTCCAACAAATGAAATGGTAGATTTATCAAAGATGTCTTCGATATTAGAAATGTTGATATAACGAGGCAACGGATTAGCAATTGCTTCCATTTTTTTAAAAGGTATATGATAGGCTTCACTAATTTTTTTAGAATAATCGCTTGATAGAAAAAGTATTTTATCTAATTTAGGATATTTGTGTTTAATAATATAAGGATAAATAGAGTAAAGACCCTTTGAGTCAAAAACAAAATCAGCTGAACTATGCATTTGGCCAATAAAAATAGCTTGATTCGAGTAAGATTTTATCACTTTTTCCATCAATAAATAAACACTTGGATTTGCAAGAATAACAATAGGATCTTTAGCCCTATCTAAGACTTGAATCAAATTCTTTTCTAATTTTTTATTAATAAATTTTTCCTGGAAAAAGATCCAAGGTTTTTGAAAGAAGATGTCTTGAGAATATAACAATACTTCTTCATAATTTTTTGATGTTTTCTGATAACTTTCACCTGCTTGAACACCACAACCAAATACAGTTACTCTATTTCCGTCAGTTGCAAAACTTTCAGCCAGTTGATCTACAACTCTTTGTACACCTCCAAGTCCTCCAAGATGGTGCGTTACAAAAATAATATCTCTATTCATTTTTCATTCTCTTTCTATGTATAGCAAATAGATACATTAACCCGTTCCCAATAACATAAGTAAACATCACAATAAAAAAACTAATTGTTGCACCAAGCATACCTTTTTGATAAATAAATGGCTCTGTGACCAATTTTGTGATAATTAACAAAATGATATATAAACCTACCAGTAGATGTTGTTTCCGAATAATGGTTAGAATATTTTCAAAAACAATGGCTAAGGCATATAAAACTCCTGCAAAGATTAGAATTGCAAAAGGAAGGGTATATTGTGATAATGCCACTCCAAATACCAAACTAAGAATTGGGGTGCCTACGAAGTAAGCTACCACCGTAATGACTATCCCACCTATAAATAAATAGAACAAGAGCTTTTTTACAATTAGAGAAAATTCAGCATACTTCTCTTGATTCCACAAAATAGCCATTTGGGTTATTAGGGGTCTAACCATTAAAATGATGAGACTCATAAAAAAAACAGGCATAAAAAGAATGTTAAAATCACGTTGCATGCCAGTCTGCAAAACTCCTTGATTTAGGCCTTTTTCAATAATAATCTTAGGCTCGTTTAAAATATATAATAAAATAAATCCATTCACAAATAATGGCCAACAAGCCAAAAAAATATCTTTTATATCTTTTTTGTAATTGCTAGAGAAGAGTTCTTTCCATTGAATCGTTTCAAAATATTTAAGAAAACTGGTTTCATAAAAAATGATAACTAAGCCATTCCAAATGACTAAAGAAAATAAACCTACAATCACAGACTTCGAAAGCAAAATACTAAGAAACAGGACAACTACACTAGTGGAATAACGGTAAAACATTGTTTTCCCAGCTATATCCATACGTTCTCTTTGTTGAAATAAGCCTTGAAATAAATCAGATACCGCATCCCACATACGATACAAAATCATTAAAAATGTCAGTAAAATCGTTTCAAAAGAATAACGGCCTTCTCCGACAATATATAAATAGGGATACAATGTGACCAACATCGCTAAAATTGTTATCAACCTAGTTTGAAAATATCCTATGAAAGAATGCTTTTGATTCACATCCGTTCCTTGATAATTTCTGACTTGGAAAAGTCCGATAACAATCCAAAGAGTCCCAATGGAATTCGCCAAGCTAAATTGGTCTGCTACTTTGGCAGAAGTTAATCTTGTTACAATCAGTAGATAAAGGACAGAAACTCCTGAAGCTGCTAAATTCCCCAGTAAATTCCAAAAATAAATCTCTTTAGCAGAAGGATTAGTTTTTATTTTCATCTTTCTCCCTCAGTGCGATTGTTTGAACTAAATTTTTAAATTTCGTATCTAATTTAGATAATCTAAGAGTAAGTTGGAATTGATTGATGAGCAATAAGAAAATGACAAATAAAAAGATAAAATTGACTGCTGATACAATTCCTAATGCACTTGCGATAGCTTCTGCTAGACCTGGGAAAATGCTAAATACTAATAGAATTAAAGAGAAAAACACCCAAAATATAGCGTCGTTGATTTGAACTTGTGATTTTCGAATGCTACGTAAAATAAAGGCACAAGTCATAATAGAGACAAAAATCAATACAATTTGAAACCAAATAGTCATTTAATGTCTACCCTCTCTTTCTGAAATTCTGAATAATCAAGATAGATACAAACATATGCGTCATATATTGAATAGAGCGAGAAAGTGTCAGATAACTCTCACCAGCTTGTCTCTCTTCCATTCGCACTTGGGCTTCTGCTACTTTCACACCATGACGAATTAGATATGAGACGGTATCTGGCTCAGGTCCATAATTGATATTAAGAGCAAATTCTTTGATAAGTCCTTCAGAAAACATCCGCATACCAGAGGTTGGATCGTTGATTGTCTTTCCTGTGGTTAATTTAATGGCTGCACTAATGAGAATATTCCCCATCATCCGCAAAGACGTTTCGCGCTTTTCCGTCACAAAACGAGATCCAATAACCATTTCATAGCCTTCGTTCATTTTTGCTTCTAAAACTGAGATATACTCAGACAAATGTTGACCATCTGCGTCAAACTGCACTGCCTTTTTATAGCCTTGCTCATAAGCATATCTAAGTCCTGTTTGAAATGCGCCTGCCAATCCTAAATTGACCGGCAAATCCACAATATTATAACTGTTTGCATGGCAAATGGCTGATGTTCTATCTTTTGAACCGTCATTGATAATCACATAATCATACTGTGAATAATTCCTGATGATATTGTTGACAACATTCTCAATAGAGCCTTCTTCATTGTAGGCAGGTATAATAATCAATAAATCCGAAGATTTCACTTAATCTCATTCTCCTTCAAAATCATATAACTACATTATACTATATCCACGCGCCATTTTCTACTATTTCCATAAAAGAATCAAGAAATTTACTATAAAGACAAACCAAAATCACTCGTCATGCAAACGAGTGATTTTGTGCTAATGTCAAGAAAAGCTCCGCATAATTTCCTAAAAAGAGTTCCTCTGCACTATAAATTATCTGAGATTTGACAGGCAGAAAACCATTCTGAGATAAGTTTTCTTCCAATTCATCAAGATGAAAGCCATGATGATTTACGTCTGTTTTAACAAAATCTGCAATAAAAAGCTGTCCGTCCTCTACAAGATGATTTCTAAACATTGCTAGAGTCTTCTCAACATTTGGCATATGATGAAGAACACGACTAACCACGATGATGTCAAATAATTGATTTAATGGGTTTGTCAACAAATCCTGTTGCAACAAATAAACATTATCAATGGCTTGCTTTTCCACTTTTAGGCGAGCTTGATCAAGCATTTTATCTGAAATATCAACAAGCGTGACTGACTTGGATTGAGCTGCCAATGGCAGGCTCACCAATCCTGTACCACCGCCAAAATCTAAAATTCGCTTGTCAGAAAAATCTACAATTTGTTTTTCCACTTCCTGGCGAATGAGATCAGCAATAAATATATTTTTTGGAGAATCGAATGATTCTGCCTTATGATTAAAATGATGTTCCATATTTTTAGTTTAACAGAAAGTAAGTCATTCTTCCAGAAAAATGCTTAACTGGTTTTCTAATTTCTTAGTAAATTCATTTTGAAATTACTATCAGCTTATCATTCATACAAGCTTCCTAAAAAAATAGCAAGCTCTTTCCCAAATCTCAAAGCAATAGGTTGAGCAATCAACTACTATGCGTCAGGCTTATTTCTATTAAAAAGCGAGGTTGAGAAACTATTATCCCGACCTCGCTTACTAGTTGAAATATCCTTTTATTTAGTCATCAAACCCATTTGGATGTTTGCTTTGCCAATGCCAAGCGTCTTGGCACATACGCGTAATATCAAATTGTGCTTCCCAACCTAATTCCTCTTTTGCTTTTGTAGAGTCGGCATAACAAATGACAATATCGCCAGGACGACGGTCAACAATTTTATAAGGAATTGGCTTACCTACTGCTTTTTCCATATTCTGAATGATTTCTAATACAGAATATCCTTTACCAGTTCCAAGATTGTAGATATTCATTCCTGCATCTCCTTCAAGTTTTGAAAGAGCTGCGACATGTCCTTTTGCTAAATCCACCACGTGAATATAATCACGCACACCGGTACCGTCAACTGTTGGATAGTCATTGCCAAACACTTGCACTTCTTTTAATTTTCCAACAGCAACCTGCGTCACATATGGCAAGAGATTATTTGGAATGCCATTTGGATTTTCACCCAAATCACCACTTTCATGAGCACCAATTGGATTAAAATACCGAAGCAAGACAACATTCCAGCTTGCATCAGCTTTGTAAATATCTGTCAGCATTTCTTCAATCATCAGTTTTGTACGTCCGTAAGGATTGGTGACTGACAGAGGAAAATCTTCTAAAATTGGAACAGTATGAGGATCTCCATAGACAGTTGCAGAAGAGCTGAAAATGATATTTTTACAATTGACTTCTTCCATAACACGCAATAATGTCAAGGTGCCTGTAATGTTATTTTCGTAATAAGTCAACGGAATTTGTGTTGATTCACCAACTGCTTTCAACGCCGCAAAATGAATCACACCCGTTGGTTGTTCTGCTTTAAAGATTTCAAGTAAGGCTTTCTTATCACGAATGTCCACTTGATAAAAAGGAATTTTTTGACCAACAATTCGTTCTACAACTTCTACACTTTTTTTGCTGCTATTCACTAAATTATCAACAATAACAACTTCGTGTCCAGCATTGACTAACTCAATAACGGTATGCGTTCCGATAAATCCGGCTCCACCTGTTACTAAAATTTTATGTTTCATGATTCTCCTTTTAAGACAAAACTTCAATAGTTACTTTTTATTTTAATACTTTTTGAGTCTTGGCATAGTTGGCTTCGACAGCTTCCTTTTCAGCTTTCCACCAATCTTGGTGGTCTATGTACCACTTGATTGTTTCTTTCAATCCAGCCTCAAAGTTGGTAAATTCTGGTTTCCAGCCTAGTTCATTACGCAACTTGCTAGCGTCAATAGCATAGCGCAGGTCGTGACCCGCACGGTCTGTTACATGGTCGTAAGCGTCAGCTGGTTGTCCCATTTCTTTAAGAATGAGTTCTAGCACTTCTTTGTTGTTCTTCTCACCGTCTGCACCAATTAGGTAGGTTTCACCGATTTTCCCTTTTGTGAGAATGGTCCAAACCCCTGATGAATGGTCATTGGTATGAATCCAGTCACGAACATTCTTTCCTTCACCATAAAGTTTTGGACGAATGCCTGAAAGGATATTGGTAATCTGACGCGGAATGAATTTTTCGATGTGTTGATATGGTCCGTAGTTGTTTGAACAGTTAGAGATGGTGGCCTTAACACCGAAAGAGCGCACCCAAGCCTTGACAATCAAATCAGAAGCTGCCTTAGTTGAAGAATAAGGCGAACTTGGATTGTATTTGGTTTCTGGGGTGAATTTTTCGCCTGGTCCTTCACCATGCCCCGGAAGATCTTCACGAAGAGGAAGGTCACCATAAACTTCGTCAGTAGATACATGGTGGAAACGAAGATCATATTTACGAGCCACTTCAAGAAGCGTATAAGTTCCGACAAAGTTTGTATCAATGAATGGACGTGGGTCATTAAGTGAATTGTCATTATGGCTTTCTGCCGCATAGTGAACAATAGCATCTGCATCCTTAGCCACTTGGTCAACAATCACTGCATCAGCAATATCTCCAACAACCAACTCCACGCGGTCGCCTAGAATTTCTTCAATGTTGGCACGGTTACCAGCATAAGTCAGTTTATCCAGAACAGTAATATGCACATCTGGAAAGTTATTGTACACATAATGGACAAAGTTAGAACCGATGAATCCTGCTCCACCTGTCACTACAATATTTTTATATTCAGTCATGAAAAGATTTTCTCCTATTTTTCTGAGGGTATTATAACATATCTTTGGTCAAAGGCTTAACATCCTTAAGCATTGGATGATTCTTATCTGCTTCAGAAACTTCTGCTTGGTCAAGATTTTCCCATTCAATCTCAAGAGCGGGGTCAGCATAGTTGACAAAGGCATACTTAGGTTTCAATTCTAATGCCCAGTAATCATTGACCAAATAGCTATAAGAAACTGTATCTGACAATACTTGGAAGCCATTTGCTACACCGCGAGGAACGAAAATTCCCTTGCTGGCATCAATGACCGTTTGGTAGGTATTTCCGAACGTTTCTCCTTCACGCAAATCAACCCAAGAACCGAGAACTTTTCCGCCATCTGCGACAGAAATGTACTTGTCCCAAGGTTCTGCATGGAGTCCACGAAGCACATTTTTGCGGGAAAAGCTGACATTGTTTTGAAGCTTACCTTCTGCAAAAAAGCTTTCCGGAAAACCAAGGGGCACCATTTTTTCTTTTTGAAAGTTTTCCTTGAACCAGCCACGATTGTCTCCATGAACTGGAATATCAAATTCCAGCATGTCAGGAATGGCTTCAATCTTACGAGCTGCTAATTTTTTTTCAAAAAATTGTTCAGACATGTTTTATTCTTCTCCAATCAAGCGCAATAAGTAATGACCGTATTCGTTCTTTTTAAGTGATTGTGCCAAATCATGCACTTGTTCTTTGGTAATATAACCCATACGGTAGGCAATTTCTTCTAAGTTTGCTACTTGTACATTTTGCATACGTTGGACGGTTTCAATATATTGAGCAGCTTCTAACAAGCTTTCGTGTGTACCAGTATCCAACCAAGCAAAACCACGTCCCATAAGCTCAACAGACAAATCGCCGCGGTCTAAGTAAGCCTTATTGACATCAGTGATTTCCAGCTCTCCACGTGGACTAGGCTTGATATTTTTAGCAATTTCTACTACGTCATTGTCATAGAAATAAAGTCCTGTAACTGCATAGTTAGAACGTGGCTGTTCTGGTTTTTCTTCGATAGAGATGGCATTCATATTTTCATCAAATTCAACCACACCGAAACGCTCTGGGTCTTTTACTTGATAACCAAAGACAGTCGCTCCGTTTTCCTTAGAAGCAGCTTTTTGCAGCATTTTACTAAGGCCTGGACCATGATAAATATTATCACCTAAAATCAAAGCCACATGGTCATCTCCGATAAAGTCAGCACCGATGATAAAGGCTTGGGCCAAACCATCTGGACTTGGTTGCTCAGCGTAAGAAAGTTTGATACCAAACTCCGAGCCATCGCCCAACAAATCCTCAAAGCGAGGGAGATCTGTTGGTGTTGAGATAATCAAGATGTCCTTGATACCAGCCAGCATGAGGGTTGATAGCGGATAATAAATCATGGGTTTGTCATAAACCGGCATGAGTTGTTTAGATGCAGCTCTAGTCAAAGGATATAAACGTGTACCAGAACCACCTGCAAGGATAATACCTTTCATAATGAATTTCCTCTCTTAAATGTATTCTCTTTATTTTACCATTTTTGAAAGCGGATGTCATCCTTCAAGAAAGAGAGTGCTTTCATTTAAAGTCTCTCATACTTAATGAAAATCCAAAACGAAACAAAAAATCTGCCAAGATAGAACTGTTGTTATCTGCGCAACTGATAAAATAGACGCCTAATTTTAAAAAAGTATCTGCTATCCCAAAGCCACATCCAATACCATCATCAGTACAAAGCCCACCATGAGACCTAAAGTCGCAACATATGTATTGCCATTTGTCTGAGAATCTGGTATCAGTTCCTCCACGACGACGAAAATCATGGCTCCTGCCGCAAAAGACAGGGAATAGGGTAGAATAGCCGTCATTGTCATAACCGCATAAGCACCAAGGACAGCTCCGATAGACTCAACAATAGCCGACATTGAACCCCAGTAAAAAGCTTTAAGACGCGATTCCCCGTCTGTCCGTACAGGAATGGACAGGGCTGCCCCTTCCGGCACATTTTGGAGACCGATTCCCAAAGCTAGACCTACAGCTCCGATAAAGACTTCTGGACTGGAATTGCTGGATAAGGCTCCGAAGGCCACTCCTACTGCCAAGCCTTCTGGAAAATTGTGTATGGTAATAGCCAGAAAAAGCAGAGCCGTTTTGGACAGTTTATTCCGGCTGTGCTCCGGCAGGCTTTCTGCCTCAGATACATCCTTCTTGCTAAGATGTAAATGGGGTACTACCGCATCAATAAAGCGCAAGAAGAAACCACCCAACAGAAAACCAAGGGCGGCTGGCATCCAAGACCACACTCCATAGTTACCTTTTGCATACTCAATTGAAGGCTGCAAGAGCGACCAAAATGAAGCTGCAATCATGACACCAGCTGCAAATCCCATCATAATATCCAGCAGCTTACGACTGACTGTTTTAAAGAAAAAGACAACCGCAGAGCCTACAATGGTACAGCCCCATGTAAAGAGTCCCGCCAAAAAAGCCTGCAGCACTACAGGCTGCTCCTGCAACCAGTTCATAACAACTTCATCTCCTCATTATCTTTCATCATACAATATCGTCTTGGTTTCTTTGATGCAATGGTTCTCTTCATCCCAATAGTGAATCCGCTCAAAGGAGCCTTTTCGCCAGTACAAAGGAATCCTGCCTCTGATGTCATCCTGCATGGGTAGTGAATCCAACTCATCAATTGACCACCATTTGGGCTGACCTTCCCGTGATTCCGTTAGTAGTTCCCCTTCAAAATCCTCGCAGAGAAAATCATAAAAGACATAACGCTCTGCTTTTGTTGGATTGGTAAAACCGGAAATGCCTTTAAGCTGTAAATTCAAAGCTATCAGTCCTGTTTCTTCTTTCAACTCACGAGCCGCTGCTTCAAAAAAAGATTCTGGAAACTCAACTTTCCCACCTGGCTGAATCCACCCTTTAAAATCATCATGCTGTCGATTGAGCAAAAGAACTTGATTCCCTTTTTTCACACAAACATTGACCCAATTTAAAATTTTTTCTGTCATCTATTTCTCTTTTTTAATATATCTTTCAATAGGATAATCCGTTGGATTTAAACTACCACTTTTTCCCTGAACCATCTGAGCTAAATGATATCCGATGAGTGACCCTGTCGTCAAACCAGAAGAACCTAAGCCACCGGCTGCAAGTACCTGCGGAAGATTTGGCACCTGACCAAAGAAAGGAGAAAAATCACTGGTATAGCCTCGAATTCCGACCCGCTCGCTCACCACTTTTGCCTGAGACAAGCTAGGAAAATAGTAAAGAGCTTCTTGTTCCATTTTATCCAGCAAACCTTGATCTACTCCTAGACCATAGCCCACTTCATTTTCGTGCGTAGCTCCCATACTGATTTTGCCATTTTGAAAAGGAATAATATCTAGCTCTCCTTCTGGCATGACAACTGGATAATCATCTGTCACCAGAGCAGTCTGATAATCTCGCAGCTGACCTTTTTGTGGACGAACATCCACCTGATAACCTAATGGTTTCAGAAGCTCAGGCAACCAAGCTCCTGTTGCCAATATAACTTGGTCAAAACAACAACTATCAACCCAGAAAGCCCCATCTCGAATGTCCAAACTTACTTTCTTTTGAATTACTTCTGCACCGTTAGCCGCAAGCAAAGCCTGAGTCAATAATGAGCCTTCCACGCGTGCTCCTCCAGAAGCATAGAGTAGCCGGTCAAAACCTTTAAGATCTGGAAAGTACTCTGCTGCTTCCGCCCGTGAAAGCAGCCGCAAGTCTCCAATGAGCGGTGACTCTTTTCGCCGTTGGTCTGCCAAGTCATAAAGTGCCTCCAAGCTCTCCTCTTTTTTCTTCAGCAAAAAGACGCCGGTCTGTTGGTAAAACTCCGTTGCAAAACCGTCCTTCTGTAAATCAGCCACCAAATCCAGATAAAAATCTGCTCCCAGTTGCGCCATACGATACCATATTTTATTGCGCCGCTTAGAAAACCACGGGCTGATAATACCAGCCGCTGCCTTGGTTGCCTGACCTATTCCATGGTCAAAAACTGTTACCTGATAAGCAGGATTTTTTGATAAATAATAGGCAGCAGTTGATCCGACAATCCCTGATCCAATAATCGCTACTTTTTTCATACAATTTCCTACTTAGATATGTTTAAAAGGATTTGTAGAAACCTGACTGGCTAAAAATTCAACTTCCCAACTCTCTTCTACTTTCCAATCTTGAAACTTTTCAACCAATTTTTCTACAAAGAGCACTTCTATATGGTGACCCGGATCCAAAGCTAGAAGCCCCTCGCTCAGCATATCCTGTGCTGTATGGTAGTAAATATCACCTGTAATATAAAGCTGAGCGCCCTGTGCTAAAGCCTCCTTGTAAAAGGACTGACCACTGCCACCACAGATCGCCACTTTCTCAATCATTTGCTCCAAATCCACATCCGAATAAGTCACCAAACGCAAACTATCCAGACCAAAAGTTTCCTTAACCTTGCCTGCAAAGTCTCCAAAAGTCTGAGGCACAATCTTGCCAATACGACCAATGCCGTGTCCAGGAGCCGTTTCGCTAAGATAATCCGTATCAGTGATTTCTAATAGATTACAGAACCAGTCATTGAGACCGTCATCAACAATATCAATATTGGTATGGCTGACATAGACTGCAATATCGTGCTTAATCAGATCGATGTAAATCTGATTCTGAGGTCGGTCTACCACTAAATCCTTAATAGGCCGAAAAATCGGTGCGTGCTTAACCAAAATCAAATCTACATCTTTTTCAATCGCCTCTGCAACTGTCTGCTCGCGAATATCCAAAGCTACCAGTACTCGCTTAACTTCCTTATTCAGAGTTCCAATTTGCAGTCCACAGACATCTCCCGTCATGGACAGCTCCTTAGGACAGTATGCTTCATAACGGTTAATAAATTCACTTGCCAGCATGCAATACCTCCTTGATTTGCTTGATTCTTTGGGACATAGCAGAGCGTTCCGTTAGATTTTTCTCGGGGATTTTAGCCAAAGCTTTTTCCAGCTTGTCTACTTCTCGCTGCCATTTATCTAGAAAAACAGCTGATTGTTCTCTCATTAGATAAGGTCCGAAGCGTTCTTGTTCAGCATTCAACACTTGATGCCCCTGTTCAGCTATCATTATCTCGTAAAATTTCCCATTTTCTTCCACAATAGCTTCTTCTGTAATTTGAAAATCATGACCACACAACCACCTGCGAAGTTCATCTTCCCGATTGTTAGGCTGAAGAATCAGACGCTTAACAGATGCCAATTTCGCACTGCCATTGTCTAAAATATCTGCTATCAATCCTCCTCCCATTCCTGCAATAACGATAACATCAATCTGATCTTCTACTGCAAAAGCTGCTAAACCATTTGCCAAACGAATAGAAATTTTATCGGACATCTGATTATCTGCTACATTTGTCACCGCAGACTGATAAGGTCCCTCAACAACTTCACCAGCAATGGCTGAGGAAATTTTACCCTGCTGAATTAGATAAATCGGTAGATAAGCGTGGTCACTTCCTACATCCAAGATTTTGGCATCCTGTGGTACAAAACTAGCCACTTTTCTCAAACGTTTTGAGATATTCTTTACTTGCATGATAACTCATTTCTAAAATAATCGTTTCACTTAGTATATCATTTTTAAGGAACTAAAAAAAGAGTCTATTCCAAGAGAATAAACTCCGATTTCTTAATCTCGCCACAAATCCATAGCCTTCAAAAAATCATCCGAGACAGTGATATTTTGTGGATTTGTCGCCTCACGCTCTTCTCGCTTCGCTTCTACCTGTGCTACTGTTGTAATGCCTTCACGGCGCCAATTCCGTAAAATAGCTTGAATGTATTTCCAGTTTGCCTTTCCATTAAAAACAGCTTCACGAAGAGCAGCAGTAACAAGTTCAGGACTGGTCTTGTCATCTTGAATCGTTTTTGTCAAATCCTCGATTTCAAATGGTGTCAAGAGACGACCTAATTCTTGCTGGAAAGTCTCGACCAAGTCTTTTAAAACATTTTGAGAAATAGCTTGCGCAACGCTTGAGTGATTCTCTACAATTTCATCCAATCGTTCAAGCGCTGGCATTGCATCAAAAACTGCCTCAATTTCACCATTGATGGCAATTGTTTTGTACTGCAACAATCCTTTTTCTGTCAGATTTGACATGGAGCGATTAACCTCTGCAACGGATTTCCCAATACTTTCCGCAATCTGAACAGGAGAAATCTCTTCTAGCGATGTTGTATTTTGCAAATAGAAAAATTGCCAGACCAAAAAGTCATCACTATTATCAAATATTTCATGAAAATGAAAAAAAAACTCAGTCGGCAATACTAAATTGCCCGTCTTATACGCTGATAAATAAGTCATAACACCTCTTATAAATAAGCAAACAAGGAAGCGTCATTTGCTGCATTTTCCCAGTCAAATGGCGTTTCTTGATAAACAGCATAATTAATCCAATTGTTGAAAAACAGCGCCGCAGCCAGATTCCATCGTAAACAGGGGATTGAAGTAACGTTATCATTTTTGAAATAATTTTCTGGAATATGCGGATTCAGCCCTTCGTCTACATCACGCAAATATTCTTTTGCCAAAGTCTCGCGGTCATATTCCAAATGGCCAAAGCTATACACTTCGCGAAGATCACGACTTGCCACGACGGAGACACCGACTTCTTCTCCACAAGCTAAAATTTCCAAATTACTCTTATTTAGAATGTCTTCCTTGCGAACTTCTGTATAACGCGAATGAGGAGCTGCATATTCATCATCAAAGCCGCGGAACAGCAAATTTGGTTTTTCTGGTGTGGATTGACTATAAATACCGGACAACTTGCGCTTCATCTGGTGTTTGGCGATGCCATAACGAGCATAAAGAGCTGCTTGCGCTCCCCAACAAATATGCAACGTTGAGTAAACATGCGATTTGGACCAGTCAATAACTTGTCGGAATTCTTCCCAATAATCTACTGCTTCAAAAGGCAAATGCTCGACTGGCGCTCCAGTGACAATCAAACCGTCAAAATAACGACTCTTGATCTCATCAAAAGTCTTATAAAACGTCTCCATATAGTCCGCATGTGTCGTTTTGAAGGTATGAGAAGTCATGTAAAGAAATTCAATCCGAAGTTGCAATGGCGTATTTGATAAATGACGCAACAACTGCGTTTCTGTTACTGTTTTTTGCGGCATTAAATTCAAAATCAAAATATTCAGAGGACGAATATCTTGGTGTTCTGCACGCTCATCATCCATGACAAAGATATTCTCAGATCTTAAAATGTCAACAGCTGGTAATTTCTTATCAATTTTAATAGGCATGAAAATATCTCCTTTTGCTTTCTGCTTTTATTATACTGAAAGGAGATATAGTTTTCAATTATACTTTTTCTACAACAAGATATAGCTTTTAGTTATACCTTAATAATGCATGAGAACTTTGTAATCGTAGTTACCAATAGCTTCGCGTCCCTTCAATTCATCCAATTCAATAAGGAAAGCGCAACCTGCAACGATACCACCTAAACGTTCAACCATTTCAATTGTTGCTTTAACCGTTCCTCCCGTTGCAAGAAGGTCATCAACAATCAGTACACGCTGTCCAGGCTTGATAGAGTCTGCGTGCATTGTTAAGGTATCTATACCATACTCTTTTTCATAACTAGCTGAGATAACCTCACGAGGCAATTTCCCAGGCTTACGTACTGGAGCAAAACCAACTCCAAGCTCATAAGCTACCGGACATCCAACAATAAATCCACGCGCTTCTGGACCGACAATCATGTCAATTTTCTTGTCCGTAGCATACTGAACAATTTCACGAATGGCATAGCTGTAGGCATTTCCATCTGCCATCAATGGGCTAATGTCACGAAATAAAATCCCTTCTTGTGGGTAGTTTTCAATGGTTGCAATATAATCTTTTAAATCCATAACTGTCTTTCTATCAAAAAGTTTTTACTCTCTATTATATCATGTTTTTTAGGAAATGGGGCAGAAAACATACTTGCTTTCAAAAAATAGTCACAGCACAGTCATTCTCGTCTTTTGCTATTTTAAAATAATACTTGCAACAATTGGACTGACAATCACATACATAATCCCTGTCACGCCAATAGCTAGACCAGCCATAGCTCCTGCGACTTGTCCATATTTAAAAGCTGTCCCTGTCCCAACAGCATGTCCCGTTCCTCCAAGAGCTAAGCCTACTGCAACAGGATCTTTGATTTTTAAGATTTTTAAAACAGTCGGACCGATCACACTTGTCAAGATTCCCGTTGCAACTACAACTACCAACGTCACTGTCGTCAGCCCTTGCATTTTATCTGTAATTCCAACCGCCATAGCTGTTGTTACTGATTTAGGAAATAGTGAAATTGCTAAGAAAAAATCCATTCCAAATGCCTTGGCAACTAAAGCTGTAAAGCTGGTATTCACTACTACTGCTACAAAAGTACCAATCAAAATGCTTCTGGCATGGTGTTTCATGAGATGAAATGTTTTATACAAAGGAATTCCCAGTGCAACCGTTGACGGCACAATGAGATTATTCAAATACGCCCCGCCTACGTAGTAATTCTTGTAAGAAATTCCTGTCAATTTTAAAAATACAATGACAAATATGGTGGCTAGAAGTAAAGGTGTTGTCAAAGGATGCGGAAATCTGCGAAAAATCAACATTCCTACCAGATAAGCAAAGATTGATAAAGCCAAACCAAATAAAGGATTGCCCCACAAATTAGACATTTCTTGTTTCTCCTTCTCCGTAATCTCCTTCAAAGCGATTTTTGATAAAATGAACAACCACGGCAATGACAACCACATTGATCACAATCGCCCCAACAATAATCAAAACAATCGGCAACAAATAAGGCGCAATGACATGAAATTTATCCATAATTCCAACCGCTGGCGGCAAAAATAAAATGGTCATATTGGCTAATAAAAAATTTCCCACCATACTCACATGCCGCAATCTGAAAATTTTAAATTGTAAAGCCAAAAAAAGAAGAATGAGGCCAATAATGCTTCCTGGAATAGGCAAATGAAAAAGATAGGAAATCCCTTCTCCTATCAAAGAAATCGAAAAAATAATCATCAATTGTACGTATAATTTCACAAGAAACCTCCAAACTTTCTAGTAACAGTCTACTACTTTTCAGAAAAATTTCAATATTTTTCAAAAAAATAAATGAGTGAATCCGTTCTCTTCACTCATTTTATCTTCTAGTAAGAAAAAAACGTCACTAACGAGCGTTTTGTAACAAAACGGAAGACATGGGATTCGAACCCACGCACGCTTTCACACGCCTACTGCGTTTCCAACACAGCCTCTTAAGCCTCTTGAGTAATCTTCCATATTTAACAATGGAGCCGGTGGGAATTGAACCCACGTCCAAACACCTGCCAACACATTTGTATACAACCATAGGTTATGTATTGGATTTAACTTCACTTTGACACATAACTCAAGCCCAAGCCAAGCGAGTCTATCAGTCTCTTATCAAGCCCCTAGACAAGGCTTAATCGTATCTCGCTATTATTAAGACCGGTCATCGAACACGAGCAATCCGAATCTGGTCACGCTGGCTGTTTTTTAGGCAGCTAAAGCGTAAGAATTATTATTTTTTGCAGTTATATTTAACTGGCGCTTTACATCCGCTCGATGAGTCGCAAAATGTGCCTCATAATGCCTGTCGAATCCGTAACGACCCCAAGACATAAAAACATTATACCATATTTTTAATAATATTTCAATTTTTAGGTCCATTGTTTTTTAAATCTACTTTTTTACAGGAACTTTTATGCTATACTAAAAAGGAATCTGTTTGAAAGGATTGTTATCACATTATGGTATTGCATCTTATTTGGCTTCTTCCTGCTCTTCTTTTTCTTGTCTTGATTTATATAGAGCCAAGGCGACTCTTCAATGCGTATTTGCTTAGTATTGTTTTAATTTTATTTGCCGCTATCGTTTCTGGTTTGTTTGTGATTCATATGGAACAACTTGTCAATAGAAATCTGGCAATGCTTTCTTTGCTCATCTTAGCACTTTTCATTCCTTTGAGTGTTATAATTTCAACCATTTATCTCATTTTTAATGGCAGACAGATGATGACCTTTGAAGGCAGGCGTTTAGCAAACCTTCTCTCCCTCTTTTATGGACTCGCTATTGCTCTTTCCCTAGCGCTTACTTTTTTCTTTCCCCATTTTATCTTTCTTCATAAAATCCTATCTCTTACAAATGGACTTCTAATTTATGGTAGCTATCTTTATGTGACCTATATCCTTTACGGTTTTGTTTATAATGTATTGCCCGTCATAAAACATCCAGACTACATCATCATCTTAGGGTCTGGTTTGATAGGAGACAAGGTTCCACCTCTTCTCGCTCAACGACTCGAAAAAGGAAAAATGAGGTATGAAAAATTTAATCATACTCCTAAAATTGTCGTGTCTGGCGGTCAAGGTACGGACGAAACATTAACCGAAGCAGATGCCATGGCACAGTATTTAAGGCAAGCTGGTATTTCAGAGGAAGATATTATCGTTGAACGGCAGTCAACAACTACCTTAGAAAATCTGCGTTTTAGTAAAGTAATTTTGGATGAGAAACGTGAGAAAAACTACCGCTGCTTGGTCGTCACCAACTCTTTCCACTCTTTGCGAGCAGGCATTTACATGCGAAAGCTTGGTTTGAAAGGACGTAGTATAGGTTCCCGAACAGCACTTTATTTTCTCCCGTCGGCTTGGATACGTGAAACGCTTGGACTAATCATGCTTTATTGGAAATGGCATGCCGTTTTTCTTGGATTGTATTTCATTGTTTGGCTTACTAACCTCTTTCGATAAGGCGTAATTTTACTTAACGGAATGAACAATTCGTAGAAAACGATTGAAGCTGCCGACCGAGGCGACAAAGTAAACTAAAACTCATTCGCCTCGTCCGCTCGGCTGACACTATAAACCAAAACTCATTCACTTCGTCCGCCCAGCTGACACAATAAACCAAAACTCATTCACTTCGTCCGCCCGGCTGACAATATAAATCAAAACTAGTTCATTTCGTCCGCTGGGCGGACGGAAGAAATGTCATGCAGTTTTGAAGATTTAGCAAAAAATAGTTGTGAGACAGAGCAATTGCATTTTAGCTTTATGTCACCAAAGATAAAAAAACACGAACTCGTCCAGATTAGCTAGCAACTAGTCAAAGACAGAGTTCGTGTTTTATTGTTTAATTGGAGTTTTCTTTTGCTCCTTTATTCGTTAGGCTTCTTTCTTAGCAAACTGACTTGTATATAAGTCGTAATAGAAACCTTTATCAGCTAAAAGCGATTCGTGAGTTCCTTGCTCAATGATTTGCCCGTCTTTGAGAACCAAAATCTTGTCCGCCTCTTGAATCGTCGATAAGCGGTGAGCAATGACAAAGCTTGTTCGTCCTTGCATGAGGTTCTTCATCGCTTTTTGAATCAAGAGCTCTAGGCGTGTATCAACGGACGAGGTTGCTTCATCCAAAATCAAGATTTTTGGATCGGCTAATAGTGCTCGCGCGATGGTCAGCAATTGTTTTTGTCCTAGCGAAATATTGCTGGATTCCTGATTCATTTCCATATTATAGCCACCTGGAAGCGTCCGAATGAAATGATCGACATTAGCTGCTTTGGCGGCTTCCACAATCTCTTCATCTGTCGCATTCAGATTCCCAAAGCGCAAGTTTTCTTTGACTGTTCCTTCATAAAGCCAAGCGTCTTGCAAGACCATACCAAATTGTTTGCGGTAATCTTGGCGCGATAAGTTGCGAATATCGTGACCATCCACAGAAATTGAACCTGCTGTTACATCATAAAAACGCATGAGCAGATTGATAAGGGTGGTCTTTCCGGCACCGGTTGGACCGACAATCGCCACCATTTCGCCCGGCTTAACCTCTAAGTTGAAGTCTCGAATGAGCGGTTTGTTTTCCACGTATTGAAAGTCAACATGCTTGAAGCTGACCTGACCTGTCAAATCATGTTCCAGCCACTCTTTCGCATCTGTTACTTCGTCTGGTTCATCCAAGACTTGGAAAACACGATCCAGCGAAGACTTAGCACTCTGCAATCGCCCAGCCAATTGCGTTAGGTTTTGGATTGGTTGGTTTACTTGCCACACATATTGTACGAATGCTTGCATGTTCCCAATCGTTAATTGTCCAGAAATGACTTGCAGACCACCAACAACTGCTACAAGCAGATAAGTCAAATCTGAAACGGCGTTCAAAATTGGCATCATCAAGCCAGAAATAAAACTAGCTTTGAACCCGACTTCTTGGAGTTTTTGCGTGATTTCTCGAAAATCGTCTGAAGATGTTTCTTCACGACCATAGAGTTTCAGCACATTAAAACCAGTTAGATTTTCTTGAACAAATCCATTCATGACACCTAGCGTATCTGCTTGCTTTTTAAAATACGGTTGTGATTTTTTCAAAATAAAAGTCGCCCCAAAATAGGTCAATGGAATGCTAGCAATCACTATCAAAGCCAGTTGAAAATTAAGATACAAGACCATTCCGATAACTAAGGTAATGGTCAAAACCGCATTTACAACTTGTAAGAATGATTGTTGAAGCGCATTTGAAACAGTCTCTACATCACTGGTAAAGCGCCCTAGCAAATCTCCAAATTGATGCTTATCAAAGTAAGAAACTGGAATTTGATTAATTTTAGAACTCAACTCATTGCGCATGTCACGTACTGTATTTTGCACCGCATTGGTCATAAAATAATTCGAATAGTAAGCCCCAATTTCATAGAACAAACCACGCAAAAGGTAAAGTGCCATTACCCAAAAGACATATGTTGTGTTTATACTGGCGCCTTCGACTCCTTTTGCCATATCCAATACATTTCGTGTCAATTCTGTAATAGCAAGACCAAGTACAAAAGGCTCTAGCACGCTCATCACAATACTCACCACCTTCAAAAAGATAGCAAGGATTACTGAGAGTTTATAAACTTTTAAATAACTCCACAAGCGCATAAAACTATGTTGTTTCATCTTTCCCTCCTATTCTTCTGTTAGTGATTGACTATTAAGCTGAGAATTGGCAATTTCGCGATAGATGTCATTATCTTGCATCAATTCTTCATGCGTTCCACGACCGACGATTTCGCCCTTATCAAGGACAATAATCTGGTCAGCGTCCATAATGGTTCCCACACGTTGTGCTACAATCAATACAGTAGCATTTTGCGTAACTTCTTTGAGTCGACTTCGAAGAATGGCATCGGTCTTATAGTCCAAAGCGGAAAACGAATCATCAAAAATATAAATATCTGGCTCTTTTACGACTGCCCGCGCAATGGAGAGACGTTGCTTTTGACCACCAGAAAGATTGCTTCCACCTTCTGCCAAATGCGTTTCAAAACGCTCTTCCTTGCTTTCGATAAAGTCTCTCGCTTGTGCTACATCTGCTGCTTGCACCAATTCCTCACGACTAGCATTTTCTTTCCCATAGCGAAGGTTTTCTGCGATTGTGCCGGTAAAGAGCAAAGCCTTTTGTGGAATGAAACCTATCTTCTGCCGCAACGCTTTTAGGTTATAAGAACGCACGTCCACTCCGTCTACTAAAATCTTTCCAAGTGTCACGTCATAGAAACGCGGAATCAATTGCACCAATGAGGACTTCCCTGAGCCGGTCGAGCCGATAAAAGCAATCGTTTCACCAGGTTTCGTTTTGAACGAAATATCATGTAGCACCGGGCTTTCTGTCTCACCGGGATAAGCAAAAGTAACATTGTCAAACTCTAAATAACCATGACTGTCTGTCTCCGTAACACCGTCTTCGTTTGGATTGATTGAGATTGGCATTTCCATTACTTCTTTTAACCGTTCACTCGAAACAGCAGTTCTAGGATACATAGTAAACAAGCTAGACAGCAACAGAAATGACAGCAAAGCATGGAAACTGTATTCAATAAAAGCAACCAAATCCCCAACTTGCAAGTCTCCTGTACCAAGTGGTTTTAAAGCAAACCAGACAATGGCAACAATCATGGCAATGATGATTTGAACAAAGAGCGGTTCTGTCAAACCGGTTAATTTAAATAATCGATTGGAGTTATCCGCATAAATTTCATTTTGTGAAGCAAAGCGCTCTTCTTGAAATTCTTCTCGTGCAAAAGCCCGAATGACACGTAGACCCGTTAAATTTTCACGCGCGTATTGATTGATTTTATCTAAAGTTTTTTGTTGTTTTTCTGATAAAGGACGAGTCTTGACTGCTATATACCAAACGACAATGCCGAGGAAAGGAACAGAAATTGCAACAATCCAAGCCAAGGAAGGACTAGTGAAAAAAATCATCATCACACTAGAAATCATCATCATTGGTGTAATGACACCCATTTTTAGGGATTGCTCTGCGAACTGCATCAAAACAAAAGCATCACTGGTAATCCGTGTCACCAAAGACGAAACGCCGATTTGCTCATATTCATGATGCGAATACTCTTGCAATTTATCATACACATCATTGCGCATGTCCCGTACCATGCTCGTCGTTAATTTCCCAGCAGCATAGGCAAGGACAATCCGTCCAAAGACTCCTAGCAAAATGACAATGAGCATCACAATCGCCCAATAATACAAACGATTGCTATCTCCTCGATTAATCCCTTCATCAATCATTCGTGCCAAAACAGTCGGCAAACCGAGATTTACCACAACAAAGAAGATAGCACCAAAGAAATCCAACATCAACCATTTGGGATATTTTTTCAAATAAGACCAAATATACTTCATGTTTCTCCTTTCTCCTCATAAAACAAATCCACAATAAAAAAGCACCAACGTACTTTTTAGACAAAATGGGGGAGTGGGACAGAACTTATCTTGAAAAATTTAAGTTCGTAGTCCCACCCCCGCAAAGGTGATTAGGTGCTCTTTCGAGCTTGAAAAGCGAATAAAGAGTCCAATCACCTACTGCGTCATTCGCTTATCACTAAATTAGATAGAGGCTGAGATACTTTTTGTCCGACCTCATGTAAAAATAGTATAACAAAAAGATGATATAAATGCAACACTAGCAATAATCTAGTTGGTAACAGTCACTTCTCCTGTTTGATAATTTAGCCGAAGTCCTGTCTGTACGTTGGGAACAAAGACATTTATTTCCAGACTGCCGTCATTAGATTTGCCTTCAATATGCGAACCAACCGGCACCAAATCCTGTTCATTGGCATAAATCAAAGTCACCCGATACCGAACTCGTTTATTTTTGTCTAGTGCCTTGCGGACCTTTGTTTCATAAAAATTTTGACCCGTAGAATGACCAGTATTGGCTTGATTAGCCCAAGCTGTTTGCACAGCGATGTTTTTCGGGTTGCTGGTCGAAGCATCAAAACCTTTCAAGTTGCCAATCAAAGCATAACCCAACAAATGCCCACGGTCAACCGCATGATTATATTCACCTGATAAATGCTTCACCTGATGCCAACCAGCAGGTGTCCAAGTCGTGGAGCCATTTCCTGTCTCCTCACGATTCTTATACTGACGAGTGGCTTTGGATAAAAGAGCATTGGCTACAGTCGGAACAGTCTGACCCCGGACGAGCTTGGTCTTATTATCCGCGTAAGGAACGCTTGCGACTTTGGCATCCAATGTTGTTTGATTTTCGTTGATTGTGAAAGCTCCCGCTCCATTCCATTCGATCTTTCCTTTAAGCTGCCGCTTGACGGATTCTGTCAAAACACTCTGCGCTAATTCTTGACTGGGTGCTGCATGATTCGTCCGAATACTTCGATTAATAGCAGTGCTGTCAGAAGGCTTCGTACTACTATGATGATTGCTAAAAGAATAACCTCCTAGCACAAGAACCAGTGCTATAACCAGACCAGCTACACTTTGTGTTACTTTCTGGTTGGATTTCTTTCTCGCCATTTCTCCTCCCTTTTTAAATAAATAGGAAGCGGGACTCAAAGCCAACTTCTACGAAATCACGACCTCTGTCTCACTCCCTTTTTCCTATCAATATTATTGTCTATTGTCCTGTGAATTTGCTGATGATTTCCTGCCACTTATCTGGCGATAAAATAGCCCATGGACTTTTGCCACCGTAGCCAACAACTAAGCCAAGTGAAAACAAAATCAAACCAAGCAACAAGACTGCTAGAACAATTCCAACTTGTTTTCCAACGTATTTCAAATCATTATTCATCGTCTTCTTCCTTCACTCGCTTAATAGAAGCACCTAAGTTAGACAACTTTTTATGGAACTGGTAATAGCCTCTGTCCAAGTGAGTTAGTTGTCCTACTTTTGTTTCACCTTCTGCAACCAAGCCTGTTAAAATCAACGCGGCACTCGCACGCAAGTCTGTTGACATCACCTCTGCCCCTTGCAAGGCTTGACCACCGACGATACGAGCTGTGTCCCGCATAATTTCTGAATGTAAACCCATCCGACGCATTTCTTCCAGATGTTGGAAACGATTCTCAAAAACAGTTTCAATCATGGTAGACTCACCCTTGGCAACCGTCATCAAAGCTGTAAATTGTGCCTGCATATCTGTTGGGAAACCTGGATGCGGAAGAGTCTTCACATTGACCGCTTTTAGCTTGGATAAATCTGAACGAATCCGAATCCCTTCGTCTTCTTCGGTAACAGATACACCCATTTCCATCAATTTCGCGATAAGTGGACGATTATGCTCCCAGATAGCATCTCGCACAAGAACATTGCCACCTGTCATAGCAGCTGCTACCATAAAAGTTCCGGCTTCGATACGGTCTTGGACCACGCTGTGACTTGTCCCAGATAATTCCTTAACCCCAGTAATAGTTAATGTTTCCGTACCTGCACCACGGACTTTAGCACCCATTTTGTTTAACAAAACAGCTAAATCCACAATTTCAGGCTCCCGAGCTGCATTTTCAATAACAGTCACACCGTCTGCTAACGTTGCTGCCATCATAATATTTTGCGTCGCACCCACACTTGGAAAATCCATGTAAATATGAGCTCCATGCAATCGGTTAGCTTTGGCCTCAATAAATCCAGCCGTCTGCTTAATTTCTGCTCCCATTGCCTCTAAACCTTTCAAATGAAGGTCAATAGGACGGCTTCCAATCGTACAGCCACCTGGCATCGAAACCTTGGCATGACCATTACGCGCCAAAATCGGACCTAATACTACGATAGAAGCCCGCATTTTACTTACATATTTATAGGGCGCTTCTTCGCCCAATGGTTGGGTAGCATCCACCGTAATCTTGTTTTCTTCCTGCTCAAAAGTTACTTTTGTATTCAACCAACGAACCACATTATTCATCGTAAAAACATCCGATAGAACTGGCACATTTGTAAGAATGGTCTTTCCTGTCTTTGCTAAAATAGTGGCTGCAAGCAATGGCAAAACAGCATTTTTGTCACCTTCAATTTTAACCGAACCAACTAACGGATTTGAACCACCTTGTATAATAATTTTATCCATATTTTCTCCAAAACACTTATTGTATTTCTTTTCTCATCTTATAAATTGCTATTAAACACATCACGTCCCAATGTATAGAGACTGAGGAAGAAAGAGCTGAGCAAAAAGCCTAATGCAATACTAAGCAATAAAATCAAAAAACGAATTCTAAAAGCATTGTCAGCATTCACTTTCAATAGTTTTTCCCAATTCACAACAGTAGAAAGCAAGTGAAATGAAAGAAAAATAAAAATCATATGGCTACTAAGCGTAAAAATTAACTGAATCATATCCCCATTATACCAAAAAAATAGATGAGAGCAAACTATCGGACACGAATCATGTATCGATAACAAAAAAGCCATTATAAAAAAGGCCAATTGGCCTTTTCGTATTATAATCTTGTTCCAACGTTAATTCGGTTAATGGCACGCTGAAGAGCGATTCTGGCACGACGTTCTTGGTCAATTAAATGCTTTTCCTGTGCTTCTTCAATGGCACGCTCGGCACGCAATTTTGCTCTTTCAGCACGACTGATGTCAATATCACGAGCGCGTTCAGCAGAGTCTGCAACGATGGTAATCAAATTATCAGCAACTTCGACAATTCCACCATTCACCGCAATCCAATTGACATGATCTTCTTCATCAATCCGCTTCACTTTGACCTCATCGACAGCCAAAACAGCAATCATGTTTTCATGATGCGGCAAAATCCCCATTTCTCCATCAAGAGTTTTAACGGAAACAAACGTTGCATGATGATCAAAAACCAGACCATCAGGTGTAACGATTTGTACTGTCATTTGAGCCATAAGTCACCTCTTAGAATCCCATTTTTTCAGCTTTAGCAACCACATCTTCAATAGAACCAACGCCGCGAAAGGCATCTTCAGGAAGATGATCATATTTACCTTCAAGAATTTCTTTAAAGCCACGAACCGTATCAGCAACTGGCACATAAGAGCCTGGTTGACCGGTGAATTGTTCCGCCACATTAAAGTTTTGTGATAAGAAGAACTGAATCCGACGTGCACGAGCAACCAAGGTCTTTTCTTCGTCTGACAATTCATCCATACCCAAAATAGCAATAATATCTTGCAATTCATGGTAACGTTGAAGGACGCGTTTTACTTCTGCTGCAACAGCATAATGCTCTTCACCGACAATTTCAGGAGCAAGCGCACGTGAGCTAGAAGCAAGCGGATCTACTGCTGGATAAATACCTAATTGTACCAATTTCCGTTCAAGGTTAGTTGTTGAATCTAAATGAGCAAAAGCTGTAGCTGGCGCAGGGTCAGTGTAGTCGTCGGCTGGCACATAGATAGCTTGGATAGAGGTTACAGAACCTTTCTTGGTTGACGTAATCCGTTCTTGCAATTGTCCCATTTCTGTCGCAAGTGTTGGTTGGTAACCAACGGCTGAAGGCATGCGTCCAAGAAGGGCAGATACTTCAGAACCTGCTTGCGTGAAACGGAAGATATTGTCAATGAATAACAACACATCTTGACCTTCGACATCACGGAAATATTCAGCAATGGTCAAACCAGTCAAAGCCACACGCATACGTGCTCCAGGTGGTTCATTCATTTGACCGAAGACCATGGCTGTTTTTTCAATAACGCCAGATTCTTTCATTTCCCAGTAAAGGTCGTTCCCTTCACGTGTTCGTTCTCCAACACCAGTAAAGACAGAAATTCCACCGTGTTCTTGGGCAATGTTGTGAATCAATTCTTGAATCAAGACTGTCTTTCCAACTCCGGCACCACCGAAAAGCCCGACTTTCCCACCTTTTAGATAAGGTGCAAGGAGGTCAATAACCTTGATTCCTGTTTCTAAGATTTCTGATGAAGTAGACAACTCATCAAAAGTTGGAGCTTTTTTGTGGATTGGTTGACGTTCTGCATCTTCACCAAAAGGAGCTTCCAAGTCAATGGTATCTCCTAAAACGTTAAAGACGCGACCGAGTGTTTCTTTCCCAACGGGGACAGAAATTGGACGACCAGTATCTAGGACTTCCATGCCACGAGTCAACCCGTCAGTTGATTCCATAGCAATGGTTCGAACCACTCCGTCACCAAGCTCAAGAGCTACTTCAAGGACGATTTTCGATTTATTTTCGTCATTTTTATAGACTACAAGTGCATTATTTATCTCAGGTAATTTATCACCAGCTGCAAACGCAACGTCAACGACTGGTCCGATAACCTGAGCAATTTTGCCTGAGCTCATTCTTTTCTCCTCTTTATATTTATTTTCTGTGACACTATTCTAGTGCACTTGCACCCGCCACAATTTCAGTAATTTCTTGCGTGATAGCTGCTTGTCTAGCACGATTATACTGAATGGTCAAATCATTGATAACTTTTTTCGCGTTATCTGTTGCTGTCTGCATCGCGGTCATTCCAGCTGCATTTTCTGCTGTTTTCGCATCAATAATTGCCCCGTAGATCATACTTTCAGCAAACTGAGGCAACAATTGATCCAAAATGACATCGCGACTAGATTCCAATTCCAAATTCAAAACGTAGTCTTCGTCTGCTTCATTTGGATCCAAATCCACGATTGGAAGCATTTGTTCAACACGCATTTGGCTGGTCAAACTATTGACGTGGTGATTATAACAAACATATAATTCATCAAACAATTCGTTTTGGTACATTTCAACCGTTTTGCTAATGATTTTACGAACCTCATCAAAGCTCGGTTGATCTGCTAAACCACGTAATTCATAAATAGGCTGAAGCCCGCGTGCCCGAAAGAAGTCCGAGCCCATACCACCGATTGAAATAATGACGAAATCATCTTTATCATGGTATTCTGCAAAAAGTTCCATCATGGATTTGAGAATGGTCGCATTGTAACCGCCAACTAAGCCGCGATCCGATGTAATAACGATATAAGCTGTTTTTTTCACCGGACGACTAATCAACATAGGGTGATATTTGGAATTTTGCACTTCATGACCATGAAGCAAATCTGTCAACAACTTTCTGACTTTAGAAGCATAGATTTGGAAATTCTTGGCCGCTTCTTCTGACTTTCCTAGCTTAGCAGCAGATACCATTTGCATAGCATTTGTGATTTGACTGGTGTTTTTTGTGGATGCAATTTTATTTTTTATATCATTTAATGAAACTGCCATCTGACACCTCTATTCTTACTTGAAGCTAGACTGATTGATAAATTCAGTAATTGCAGCATCTAAGACTGCTTCCTCTGGAAGGTCTTTTGTTGTACGAATGATTTCATAGAGGTCTTCATGATGAGCATCAAAATAATCAAACAGTTCTGCTTGAAAACGAAGAATATCATCAACCGGTACACTATCCAAGAAACCATGTGTCAAGGCGTACAAAATAACGACTTGTTTTTCAACTGGTAATGGTTCATGAACCGGTTGTTTCAAGACTTCTACCGTCCGACGACCACGATTCAATTTCGCTTGTGTCGCAGCATCCAAATCACTACCAAACTTGGTAAATGCTTCCAGTTCACGATAAGAAGCAAGGTCAATACGCAAGGTTCCGGCAACCTTCTTCATCGCTTTTATCTGTGCAGAACCATCTACACGTGATACAGATGAACCGGCATCAATAGCAGGTCGAACACCTGCATTAAAGAGACTGTCGCTTAAGAAGATTTGACCGTCTGTAATTGAAATTACATTGGTTGCGATATAAGCGGAGATGTCTCCTGCTTGCGTTTCGATAAACGGCAGTGCTGTAATAGAACCACCACCTAATTCATCCGAAACTTTGGCAGAACGTTCCAAAAGACGGCTATGAAGATAGAATACGTCTCCTGGGAAAGCTTCACGACCTGGTGGACGACGAAGCAAGAGTGACAGTTCACGATAAGCAACCGCTTGTTTTGATAAATCATCATAGACAATCAAAACGTGTTTGCCACTATACATAAATTCCTCTGCCATTGCTACACCTGCATAAGGTGCTAAAAACAGCAATGGTGAAGGTTGAGAAGCTGACGCTGTGACAACGATTGTGTAATCCAACGCCCCATACTGACGAAGCGTTTCTACTTGCGTACGAACCGTGGATTCTTTCTGACCAATGGCAACATAGATACAAATCATATCTTGTCCCTTTTGGTTCAAAATCGCATCAATCGCAATACTTGTTTTACCAGTTTGACGGTCTCCGATAATCAATTCCCGTTGCCCACGACCGATTGGCACCAAAGCATCAATCGCTTTCAGACCTGTTTGAAGCGGTTCTGATACAGATTTCCGCTGCATAACCCCTGGAGCAGGTGTTTCAACTGGACGCGTCTTATCTATCTTGATCTCGCCAAGCCCATCAACCGGACGACCGAGCGGATCCACAACCCGACCAATCAAAGCATCTCCGACAGGCACTTCCATGATTTTACCAGTTCGACGAATGGTATCCCCTTCGCGAATATCTGTGAAATCACCTAAAATGATAATCCCTACATCTGTTGATTCTAAGTTTTGTGCCATACCGTATGAGCCATTTTCAAAAATCAACAGCTCACCACTCATTGCATTGTCAAGACCATGAGCACGGGCGATTCCATCACCAATATATGTGACGACCCCTGTTTCCGTGACGTCAAAATTTGGCTGGAAATTTTCAATTTGTTGCTTAATCAAAGCGCTGATTTCTTGTGCGTTAATCGCCAAAATTCACACCACTTTCTATTTCAATTTTTCTTTTACTGTTTGTAATTGACGTTTAATACTTGCATCAATTGTCTTATTATTAGCAGTGATGATAAAGCCACCAATAAGGCTCGCATCAAGTTCTTCTTTTAAGGAACGAACTTGCAATCCAAATTTTCGCTCAACAATTGGAATAATTTTGGATTTTTGAGTCTCAGATAAAGTCTGAATGGATTTAATCGTCACTTCAAATTCATTACTAATCATTTCAAGCTGATGAAGACTTTCTACTAAAATATCATAAAAAAGATCTTCACGATGATTGTGAATAATAACTTCAATGAAGTTGTCAATCAAAAGCGAATCAGATCCTTGAAAATAGCGAAGGCTTTTTTCTTTTTCTGTATCATCAACACCAATGTGCGATAGAAAGGCAACTAAGTTTGTATCATCCAAAATGTCTTTCATTTGATGAAGCTGTTCAAAGACATTTTTTTGTTGCCCTTTTTCAATCACAAGTTGGACAAAAGGTGTGGTATATTTTTCAACTACCGCAAATCTTTTTTTGTCCATTAAGCATCTCCTAGCTTGTCAATGTACCGGTCAATCAACTCTTTGTGAGCTTCTTGATCCAACTGTTGGCCTAAAATTTTACTAGCAAGATTTACAGTCAAATCAGCTACATCACCTTTAATACTGTTCAAGGCTTCTGCTTTGGTTTGAGCAATTTCTTGATTTGCTTTCTCTTTTAAACGTCCAGCTTCATCAGCTGCATCTGCCAAGATTCCTGCCTTATTTTTCTCAGCAGTTTCTTTAGCATTCTCAATAATGGTTGTCGCTTCCTGACGACTACCTGCTAATTCTGTTTCTCTTTTTTGCGCTAAATCTTCTGCTTTTTGACGAGCAGATTCTGCACCATCAATATCATCTGAAATCTTTTTAGCACGTTGCTCAAAAGTACTTGTGATATTCTCCCAGGCAAATTTCTTGATTAAAATGATTAACAGAAGAAATGAGCCTGCTACAAGGATAAAATCCCCAATAAGACTACCTAAAGTAATATTCATCTCTTATCTCCCTTCTATTCCTCACTGTTAATTTTCTTACCTAGATACATAGATGTCAACATGGTAAATACATAGGCTTGAATACATGAAATAAAGACTGAAAAAGCAGTCCAAACAAGATTCAATACAAAAGCTACCGAATACCAGAAGACAGCCTGATGAGATAAGGTCGCAAGTAAGCCAGATAATACTTCACCCGCGTAAATATTTCCGTAAATCCGCAAAGCCAAAGAAGCAAAATTGGTGAATTCTTCCAAAATATTCATTGGAGTCATTCCAACAGGTGTCACAAAAGCTTTGAGATACGCTTTCACCCCACGTCGGCGAATCCCTTCAATGTGACAAATCAAGGTAATCAAGAATGAAAATCCTAGGTCAAATGCAAGATTAGCTGTTGGAGATGTCCACAAGTTATATCCCTTGGTTGTCTGCACTTTTGCCATCAAACCAAGATTGTTAGCTACTGCAACGAAAAGGAATAAGGAAAAGATAAATAGAGAATAATTCTTTATATATTTATCGCCAATATTTCCCTTTGTAAAGCCAATAACAAAATCATAGAGGTATTCTAAGACATTTTGTTTGCCAGAAGGCTTCAGCGTCATTTTCCGACTAGCCCAATAAACAAAGGCAAATACGATAAATACAGTTAGAAGAGACATAGCAAGTAGAGTCAAATCAAAAGTCACAGGACCTAAAGTGATAGTTGGATTTATACTTTCTTCCAACGAACTCCACCCCCTTTTCTAAAGGATAACTTTCTTTTCTTATTTAATGATGAATGACATCGCAAGTGTTACGAAGAAAGTACCTTCGATAAAGGCAATCCCCATGATCATGAGCGTTCTCAACTGACCAATGATTTCTGGTTGACGTGATGCTGATTTAAATAGATTTGCCATTAAAAAACCTTCAGCGAGCGAAACACCCATACAGGCAAGACATAATCCAAAAAATGTTAAATTCATGATGAATTCTCCTTTATGTTTAAAATTTACTTACTTAGTTTAGTCCTAAAAATTCTTTTTGTCAAATGTTTTTGTCTTTTGGAAACGTTTTATACGGATTTCTTTCAATTTCCAAAAAAGTAGGCTATCCTCAACAATTGTGGTTTTAGAATAGTAGTAAAACGAACTTGATCCCACTAGATAACCTATTGATATATGAAGCTGCGATTCCTATTTATTAAATTTCGTTTTGCTACAAAATCATAGTCTTTCTATCTCTAGATAGGTCAAATAAACAGGAAGTATGAGCAACTTTTCAACAAAGAGGCTGGTTAAGTTCCAGCCCCTAGCTTATTACTTTTTCAGGTTCCAAATTTCTTTGGCGTATTGTTCAATCGTATCATCTGATGTGAATTTATCAGATGTTGCGATATTAACAAGGCTCATGCGCGCCCATTTTTCTTTGTCGCGATAGAGTTGGTCAATCTTTTCTTGAGCCGCTACGTACGAAGTAAAATCTTCCAGAAGGAAGTATTCATCATTGTGCGTAATCAAAGCTTCATAAATCTCAGAACCTTCATTCCGGACATTTGGAATGGTTCCATTCACAAAACTATCCACCACACGGCGAACCACAGGATTGCTTTCATAAACACCACGTGAGTAGTAATCATGACGGGCATAATGGTCATAGACTTCATCTTTGTCCATACCGAAAATTACAATATTGTCATCTCCGACTTCATCTTTGATTTCAATATTGGCTCCGTCAAGGGTTGCCAGAGTAATGGCGCCTGTCATCATGAATTTCATATTAGATGTGCCGGAAGCCTCCTTGGAAGCGAGCGAGATCTGCTCTGACACATCTGCAGCAGGAATGATGAGTTCAGCCAAGCTGACCCGATAATTTTCAAGGAAAACAACCTTTAGCTTGCCTTGTAGACTCTCATCATTATTGACAAGATTAGCCACTTCGTTGATCAATTTGATAACAGATTTGGCAAAATGATAACCCGGCGCTGCCTTGGCACCAAAAATGAAGACACGTGGCACCATATCTTTATCAGGATTGTCTTTTAAATCCCAATATAGTTTAAGAATATGGAGCAAATTGAGCAATTGACGCTTATAGGCGTGAAGCCGTTTCACTTGCACATCAAAAATAGCTTCCGTTGACACTTCCACTCCTGTAGATTCTTTGATGAAAGCTGCTAAGCGTGCTTTAGCCTCCTGCTTAACATTATAAAATTCGCTCAAAACATGCTGATCATCTTTGTAGTCTAAGAGTCTACGAAGTTCATGAATATCCGTCCGCCAGCCCTTACCAATCAAACGATCAATTTCATTTGACAATGGTTCATCTGCAATTTGCAACCAGCGACGTTGAATGATGCCATTCGTTTTATTGTTGAATTTTTCAGGATAAATGGCATAAAAATCACGGAGCGTATCTTCTTTGAGAAGTTCTGTGTGAAGTTTTGCCACTCCATTGACCGAATGACCGCCAATAATCGCCAAATGCGCCATGTGGATTTGATTATCTTTGACAATCCGAGTATGTTCAATCACTTGTGGGTCAATGCCACGCGCAGCCATATCAGCAATATAACGATTGTCAATTTCAAGAATAATTTGATAAACACGAGGAAGAACATTTTTAAAGAGTTCCGCATCCCATCTTTCTAGGGCTTCTGAAAGGATGGTATGATTGGTATAGCTCATCGTCTGAACTGTCGCATTCCAAGCGTCTGCCCATTCAAGACCGCAGTCATCAAGTAAAAGCCGCATAAACTCTGCTGGTGCAACCGCTGGGTGGGTATCGTTGATATGAACCGATACCTTTTCATGAATTTGCTCTAAAGGCAGCCCTTGCTTCCGATAAGATTTGATAATCGTCTGCAAGCCGGCACTGGTCATGAAATATTCTTGAATCAAGCGCAGTTCTTTTCCTTCATAGCTTGAATCATCTGGATACAAAATAGCTGTGATATCTTGTACTTTGCGGCGTGCTTCAATTGTTGGATATTCTAGCTCATATTCTTCAGGAATTTCGATATCCCAAAGACGAAGATTGTTGACAACGTCATTTCCAAAACCAATTTGTGGTACATCGTAAGGTACTGCACGGAGAGTTTGCGAATTTTCATAAACGGGAAGCATTCGCCCTTCTTTGTTGGCTTGCAGATAGACATTTCCAAAGATTTTAACATCTACAACATCGTGATCCTTACGTGTTTCCCAAACATTTCCGAGACTACCAAACCAATCATCCGGCAATTCGACTTGATATCCATTTACAATTTTTTGTTTGAAAAGTCCGTAGCGATAGCGGATTCCATTACCAAATCCCGGATAGCCTGTGGTTGCAAGTGAATCCATAAAAGCTGCTGCAAGACGACCAAGACCGCCATTTCCTAACGCCATATCGTACTCAGCCTGTTTGACAGCTGTAAAATCAACACCTAATTCATCAAATCCTTCTTTGACAACATCGAGGATTCCAAGATTTAGTAAATTGGTTTCCAGCATTCGCCCAGGCAAAAATTCAATAGAAAAGTAATAAGCAATTTTTTGCTTGTCTTCTACTAGTTTGTTTCGTCGTTCCAACCACATAGGAGTGATGTATTTGCGAATCGTACGTGCTAAGGTTTGAAACAGCTCTGTCGGAGTGGCATCTTCTACCTTAATTAACTGTTCTTCATGTAAAATATCTTTAAAATCTTGAAGAAACTGTTCTTTTGTTAGTTCCATTTCTGAATAGCAAACTCCTTTCTATCAATAAAGAGATTGGTACAAATGGCTATAGGCCTGACTAGCGGTGTCCCATGAGAAATCACGCTCCATAGCTTGCTTTTGAAGCGACTGCCATGCTTCTTTATCGTTATGATAGAGACTGACAGCCATATCAAACGTCCATTTCAGCCAGTAGCCTGAGAAATTATTAAAGCTAAATCCAGTTCCTGTTCCTTCGTAGGCATTATACGGTTGAACGGTGTCACGCAAGCCACCAACTTCATGTACGAGAGGTAAGGTTCCATAACGCATGGCCATCATTTGGGACAATCCACATGGCTCAAAGCGACTTGGCATTAAGAACATATCACAAGCTGCATAAATTTCTTGTGCTAATTTCACATCAAAAGTGATGTTGGCAGATAATTTTTCTGGATAAGCTTGACCAAACCAAGCAAAGGATTGCTCAAAAGACGGGTCTCCTGTACCTAAAAGAACGATTTGTACATCATCTTGTAGTAAATTGTGCAACTGATCCACAACCAAATCAAAGCCTTTTTGCCAAGTCAAACGAGATACAATTCCTACCAAAGGCACATCATCTCGCACAGGCAAACCAACTTTTTCCTGCAAAGCACGCTTATTTGCTAACTTACCAGATAAGTCATCCTTATTAAAATGGTACTCCAGCAAATTGTCCGTTTCTGGATTATAAATATCTGTATCGATTCCATTGACAATACCTGATACTTTACCAGATTCCATTCGTAAAATTTGATCCAAACCACAGCCAAATTCTGGGGTCATGATTTCATGCGCATAGCTTGGTGATACGGTTGTCACCCGATCTGCATACAAAATCCCTGCCTTCATCCAATTCAAGCAGTTATTCCAACGCAAGGTACCGTCTGCATAACGCTCATAGCCCACTCCAAACAAATCCCAGAGCATGCCATCAGAAAATTGCCCTTGAAATTCTAAATTGTGAATGGTTAAAACAGTCCGAATACCATGATAAGCCTGAATCCAATGGTATTTTTCTTTCACCAAAAATGGAATCATCGCTGTATGATAATCATGCACATGGAGAACATCTGGAATAAAATCCACTCGCTCCATTAACTCAACAGCTGCCATTTGGAAATAGGCAAAGCGTTCGCCGTCATCAAAATCGCCATAAACATGTCCACGGAAGAAATAGTATTGATTGTCTATAAAGTAGAAGGTAACACCGTTTAAAACTGTACGTTTCACACCGACATATTGACCGCGCCAGCCGACCTTTACTTCAAAATGGAACAAGTCTTCCATTTGGTCGCCGAATTTAGTCTCTACCATATCGTAATAAGGCAACACCACTCTCACTTCATGACCTGCCTTCACGAGAGATTTAGGGAGAGCGCCAATGACGTCTCCCAAACCTCCTGTTTTAGAAAAAGGTGCACCTTCTGCTGCTACAAATAAAATTTTCATTGAATTCTATCCTCTGTCACTTTTTCGCCTTTTTTAAGAACAACTGGGTTATCAACTGTTCCTCGAACGGTCACATTCTCAGCAATCTCAACACCCTTATCTAAGATTGCATAGTCTACAACAGCATTTTCGCCAACAAGGACACGTGGGAAAAGAATACTGTTTTTTACACGACTTCCTTTTTTAATACGAGTATTACGAGAAATGACAGAACCACTCACTTCTCCTTCAATAATACTGCCAGAAGCAAATTGAGCATTTGAAACCTTAGAACCGACTGCATAATAAGTTGGCTCTTCGTTTTTTACTTTCGTATAAATCTTTTGATTTGGAGAGAAAAGGGAATAGAATTTTTGTGAATCAAGCATATCAATATTGGCATTGAAGTACGAAGTGACAGAATGAATATTTGCTAAATAACCCGTATATTCATAAGCAAACGCTTTTTCCTGAGCAGCTAAATCACGTAAAACATAACGTAATTTTTTAGGAAATTCTTTTTGTGCTTCTATTTCCAACTTTTCAATCAGCCAAGGTGTATCCACAACAAAGATATCCGTTGACATGTTGTACAACTCCTGATCTTTTTTATCATCAAAAAGATGGTGATTTTTCACATGATCTGTTTCATCAATTTCCAAAACAGCATTGACTTCGGAAATTTCTTCTTTTGGTAATTTTTTATAGACAACTGTAATCGGTTGATCAGTTGTACCATGTAAGTGGAAGACTTGGTTCAAGTCGATGTTCACCAAAACATCACAGTTCAATGCTACCGTTTGATCGCTGCCTGAACGTTTTAAGTAGGTCAATAATTGCTCGTAGTATTCTTTACCAACAGTAGAACTTTCTACGCGCGTATTATAAATACCAAGATAGTAGTGACTCAAAAGAGTAGACAGCCCCCATTCACGTCCAGAACGGATATGGTCAAAGACAGAACTAATATTATCTTGTTGGAAAATGCCAAAGACGCTCCGAATCCCTGCATTGGCCAGGCTAGACAACGGAAAGTCAATTAAACGATATTTCCCACCAAACGGCAAACTGGCAACTGGACGATGATTTGTCAAAGTAGACATATCATGAAATCCAACTGTATTTCCTAAAATTGCTGAATATTTATCAATCTTCATCTGATGGTACCCCCACTTTCTCATTGTATCCGATAACTTGTACTTCGTCTGTTCCATCAATTTCTACACCATCAGAAATGATAGCTCCTTCACCAATAATAGCACGTTTGATTTTTGCACCTTGACCAATGATAGCACCACTCATAATCACAGAATCTTCTACAACTGCATCTTTACGCACTTGAGCTTCCGTAGAAAGAATGGAATGCTTAACCGTGCCATCTACCAAACAGCCGTCCACAACCAAAGAATCTTCTACATGAGCATTTTCTCCAAGGAAGTTTGGTGGAGAAATCAAGTTACGTGAATAAATTTTCCATTGACGATCCCGGCTGTCTAAAGCATTGTTTGGGTCAATATACTCCATATTGGCTTCCCAAAGTGACTCAATCGTTCCAACATCTTTCCAATATCCCTTAAATTCATAAGCATAGACACTTTCGCCGGATTCAAGATAATTTGGAATAACATTCTTACCGAAGTCAGACATATCTACATTGCTCTTTTCAGCAGCTACCAGCATATTACGCAGGCGTTTCCAGTCAAAGATATAAATCCCCATAGAAGCCTTAGTAGACTTAGGTTCAGCTGGTTTTTCTTCAAACTCGACAATGCGGTTATTGGCATCTGTATTCATAATACCAAAACGACTGGCTTCTTTTAAAGGAACATCCAGAACAGCTACCGTCAGACTGGCGTTGTTGTCCTTGTGAGATTGAAGCATATCATCGTAGTCCATTTTGTAAATGTGGTCACCAGACAAAATCAAGACATACTCAGGATTGATAGTATCAATATAATCAATGTTTTGATAAATCGCATGACTAGTTCCTTCAAACCAACGATTGCCCTCACTTGCTGAATATGGCTGGAGAATAGAAACTCCTGTGTTAATACCATCCAGTCCCCAACTAGAACCATTTCCAATATGACTATTCAAAGCTAATGGTTGGTATTGAGTAATGACACCAACATTATGAATTCCTGAATTGGCACAATTGGACAAAGCAAAGTCAATGATACGGTAGCGTCCACCAAATTGTACTGCTGGTTTGGCAATACTTTGAGTGAGTTTTCCAAGGCGTGTTCCTTGCCCACCGGCAAGAATCAAAGCTAGCATTTCATTCTTCATCTGTTACTCCTTTTTGGACTTCTTACTTCCATTTGCTGATTTCACACGACGTTTAATTTTCCAAATACTTGCCCCTAATGCTGGCAAAGTAAAGGTCAACGTCTGAGGATAATCCTTCCACAAGCCTTCTTGAGACTGAACTGTTTGATTATACTCTTTCCATACACCTCCCCATTCTTCTAATTCAGTATTCCAAATTTCTTCATATATGGCTGTCACCGGAACACCAATGGTAAAGTCTTTGCGCTCTACCGGAGCCATATTAAAGACGCAAATTAGCATATCTCCCTTGTCATTTTTCCGAATAAAGGAAAGTACACTTTGATCTGTATTATCCGCATCAATAATTTCTAAGCCATCCCAATTCAAGTCGTTTTCCCATAAAACACGATTTTCTTTATAAAGCTGATTGAGTCGAGAAGTGAAATGTTGCATCTTAGCGTTCATATCATCTGCCAAATCACGCCATTCTAAAGATTCTTCGCATTTCCATTCTAAGAATTGTCCCCATTCGCTGCCCATGAATAGTAATTTCTTCCCTGGGTGACATATTTGATAAGTATAGAGATTTCGCAGACCAGCAAATTGATTATAGCGATCTCCCCACATCTTATGCATGAGACTCTTCTTACCATGTACCACTTCGTCATGAGAAAATGGCAACAAGAAGTTTTCAGAAAAAGCGTACATGAAACTAAAGGTTACTAGATTAAAATCATACTTGCGGTAAATCGGATCTTCTTCGTAGAAACGCAGAATGTCATTCATCCAGCCCATGTTCCACTTGTAGTCAAATCCAAGACCACCCATTTCTATCATCCCCGTAATCTTTGTATCACTCGTACTTTCTTCTGCAATCATCATGACATCTGGGTGGGCAAGCTTGATAACCGTATTCAATCGTTGAAGGAAGTAATAGCCTTCGTAGTTGCGATTGCCCCCGTCAATATTTGGTTGCCATGGACCACTATCATAATCTAGGTAGAGCATGTTGCTAACAGCATCCACGCGGATTCCGTCTAAGTGATAAAAGTCAATCCAAAACTTGATACTAGAAATCAAGAAAGACTGCACTTCATTCTTTCCTAAGTCAAAATTGAGAGCGCCCCAGCCGTAATTATGGGCACGGTCATGATCCTGATATTCAAACGTAGGTGTACCGTCATAATAAGCCAAGGCATCATCATTGATAGTAAAATGACCCGGCACCCAGTCAACAATAACTCCGATATTATTGACATGACATTCTTCAACAAAATCACGAAACTCTTCAGGCGTTCCATACGTGTGCTCAAGTGCAAAATATCCCATTAGCTGATAACCCCAGCTCAATCCAAGTGGATGCGCCATTAGTGGCATGAATTCCACATGAGTATAATCCATTTTAACCAAATAAGGAATCAGTTCATCTTTTAATTGAGCAAATGAATACGGGCTACCATCCTCATTTTTCTTCCAGGAACCTACATGAGCTTCGTAAATATTCACTGGACGTGAGAAAAACCCCCAACGTTTTCTGCGAGCTAACCATAGACCATCTTTCCATTTCTTTTCTGGAATCGTCCGAATTACTGCACCTGTACCAGGACGTTTTTCAAAATAGATAGCTAAGGGATCAATTTTTAAAATTTCTTGACCACTGCTTCGTTTAACGTTGTATTTGTAAATATCTCCTTCCTTTGGCAAATCCGTGAATACTTCCCATACGCCACCTTCATTGCGTGTCATAGGAATCTGATTTTCATACCAGTCGGTAAAGTCTCCTATTAAATGCACACTTTGAGCATTTGGCGCCCATACACGAAAGGTATAGCCGCTTTGTCCATCAACTTCATCTTGATGAACCCCCAAATAGTGCTGTAAATGGAAATTTTCACCTGTGGTAAAAGTTCTCAATGCTTCTTGTCTATCCATTTTTTCACCTCGTTTTGTAAGCGTTTTCTATTATTCTATTTTACTATTTTTCCTATTGCTTTTCAAGTAAATTTCCATTATTATTACAAAAAATTCTCAAAACCGAACATTTCTTCAAATAATGCCCACTATTAGCAAAAATAACTAGATTTTGTTAAAATTTTAAACTTTTCATTCCATTCCTACTAAATAGTCGATAAAAGAGTAAACTTTTTTAAATGAAAATTTTCATAAAGGTCCATATAGCTTTATAAAAAGGCCGCACAATGCTGCCTTTTCTATTTATTTTATAGTAGCAAATCGCAAAATTACGATCTAATTTCAAATATTTTTCCTCCACTCTCTGATTTACTATTATTTTATCGAACTTTTCTGAAATTTTCAAGCAATATTTTCAATAAAATACAAAATTTAGGAACTATTTTTAATTTTTATGAAGAAAACATTCGTGAATAAGAGGGCGATTTATCTATTCTACTTTCACCACTTGAAGCTGTGCTCCGCCTAACAACACTAAGTATTTTTCAACTTTTTCAATACTGTATGAACGACTAAGAGCTTCAGTATAAAGTGCTAATTGTGCTTGGTAGCGCTCCACTAATTCACTTGGATTTGTATATCGATCCGTCTTGTAATCAAAGAGAATGATTCGGTCCGTCAGCAGTAGATAACCGTCCAGAATCCCACGGACTACAAAATATTGTCCACTTGCTGGATCCTGCTTTAACATAGCAAAAGGAGCTTCACGATATACTCTGTCTGTATGCTTCAAAAGGAGCTGCCCAAGTTCAGTCCCAAAAAAACTAGCTATCTTTTGCAAATCAATTTTCTTTTTAACACTTTCTTCTGCCTGAACCTGTTTTAAAACTTTTCTCAAAATAGCTATCGTAGGGGCTTGATCCAAAGGAATACGCTGCATCAGTTCATGGACAGCGCTACCGATTTGCGCTCCTGTAACTGGAGCTTTTTTAGCAAAATTTGGTAGCTCAAAAGAAGCTTTTCCTACAATGGTCGGATTCCTTTTCTCCATAATTTCAACGCCGTCTGTATCCATAATCGGTTCATAAAATTTCTTAATTTGACTCGGTGTTCGAACACTCGGTAAACGGATGGCAGCTTGATACTTGGTATTCAGTCGATCTACATTTTCCAAAATATCCAAAGCCCTACGAATATCCTCAGATTGGCGATTATGCACCATACTCTCTTCAATAATCGCATCTTTCAATTTCAGTTGACCTATTTTTTCATCCGTCAAATCACTATCTGTCACAAAATGTGTTGAAAAGGCTAGATTATCTTTCTCAAATACTACATGTAAAGCCCACATCCAATCTTGAAAACTTGTCATACTTTGCCTGATAGATGCAGCTAAATGCCCCTTCACTGGAGTAGGGAAGCTTTTTTTCTCCAAACTTTTCTGATGACCTTTACCAACTAAATACAGTTTCCTTTCAGCGCGTGTCATGGCGACATAGAGTAGACGCATTTGCTCAGAAATACTGGCTAGATGAATCTCACGCTCATTTTGCTCATAAGGCAGAGTATTAATAGACAAACGAACATGGTTTGGAGCTAACTTATCAGCAACATCTACTGCTACATCAGCCACATACTTGATTCCAACACCATTTTGACGACTGAGAATCAAAGCAGAACTGCTGTCTTTACGATTAAATACTTTGTCCATATTGAGTAAAAAGACATATTTAAATTCCAAACCTTTGCTCTTATGAACCGTCATCAGGCGAACCGCATGTTTCGGAGCTGCACTGACTACACTGGCTAAATCATTCTGTGTTTCCAAGATTTTATCAATCATCCCAATAAAACGTGACAAGCCTTTAAAACTCATTTTTTCGTAATCATTTGCTCGTAAGGTCAGCGCATAAAGATTGGCCTGACGTCCCGCTCCATTTGGTAGGGCTCCCACATAATCGTAATAAAAGCGATCTTGATAAATTTTCCAAAGCAAATCATATAGTGAATTTGTTTTTGCATACTCTCGCCAATCCAGCAGTATTTCTTGAAACTGCTGGATTTTCTTTAAAAGAGGAGGTGTGATGAGTTCGGGATGTTGACCGTTCCCACTCAGAGCATTTTTCAATTTCTCATAAAGATTTTCTTGATGAGTAACATAAGTAGCTTCTGTCACCTTTTTTTGCAAGGCCAAACGAGCCAATTCATCCTCAGTAAAGGTGAACATTGGTGACTTTAGAAGTGCCACCAAAGCATAATCATTGAGCGGATTGTTAATCGTACGCAGGGTATCCAACATCACCATAACTTCTACAGATTGCAAATAATTATCCTCGCCACCGTCTGAAACGACTGGGATACCGTATTTGGCAAACTCAGATAAAATCACATCGTTGCGCGTCCGCGAAGCCGTTAGCAATGTCATATCTTCAAATGGGACATTTTCCTCATTGTGCAGACGGATAATTTCCTTAATGACCAGCGCTACTTCTCCTGCAGAAACAGAAGAAACATCCTTGTCATTCTCCTCATTATCCGTCTCAAGCGTTCCGTCATAAATGAGAAATTCCGTCTGATATTGTGGATTTGGTGCTTTTTTAGCAGGATTTCCAGCTACCAGATAATGCGTTTCATTATAATCAATTTCTCCCACTTCCTCATCCATGAGACGTTTGAAAACATCATTCGTGGCTTCCAAGACTTCCACATGACTGCGGAAATTTTCCTTCAAAACAATCAATTTCCCTTGCTGGCTATCGTCTTGATAGGTTTTAAATTTCTCATTAAAAATCTGCGGATCAGCCTGACGAAAACGATAAATAGACTGCTTAATATCCCCCACCATAAAGCGATTACCCCCATTTGATAACAGTTCTAGCATCCGCTCTTGCGTGTGGTTGGTATCTTGATACTCATCCACCATGACTTCATGGTATTTTGTCCGATAAAAGTGGCGCACATCAGGAAATTCTTCTAAAATCTGAATGGCAAAATGACTGATATCTGCAAATTCAAACGCATTTTCTTCTTTTTTCCGTTGTAGATAGCTTGTCACAAACGATTTCATAAATTGCTGCAAGACAAGCAAGATTTCCTTGGCTTCCTCATGATAGGTCACTTGAAATTCAAAGCGATAAAATTGATCTGCCAAATCACGTAAAACTTGAATTTTTTCCTTACGTTTTTCGTTATAAGCGTTAATAATTTCTTTTAATTCTTCTTTGCGTCCGCTGTTTGTCAAGGCTTTCCCATTGCTGGCCCGCGATATTTCTACAATGTTATTGAGCGTTGTGAGATAAGCTTCCTCAGAGGATTGTCCTTGTAAGCTTGCCAGACCATCAAGCACACGCTGCACATTTTCAAGGTATTTTGCTTTGGGAAATTCCTTGGCTTCATGAACCAAATGATAGCTAAAAAAATCTTCTAAATCAAAGAGGGCTTCTTTTGTTTGTGTTAAAAGGCGCACTTTTTCTTCTTGGAAATCCGCATGAGCGTAAGCTTTCAAGAAATCTTGTTCTAAGTATTCGATTGGGCTACTGGTGGATTGCAAAAAAGCATAAATCTTATAAACCTGCTCTCGAAAACCAAGCAAATCTTTCCTCTGACCTGTAAAATTTTTGACTAATTTTTTAAACAAAGTTGCCTGATCAGATTGATAGAAGTCTTCAAAAACTTGCTCAAAAACTTCGTTTTGTAGCAATAACTGCTCACTCGCATTTTGCAAAATGCGAAAATTTGGCGCCAATTCTAGGAGATAACCATATTTATTGAGGACCTTTTGGGTAAAAGAGTCCATGGTTCCAATGTCGGCATTCGGAATATCGGCTAATTGCTGCGCCAAGTGCTGTTTGAGCTCCTCATCATCTGTTGCCTTCAAGACCTTGGATAACTCTTTCTCCAAGCGCTCTTTTAATTCACTGGCTGCTTTAACGGTAAAAGTCGAAATGAAGAGCTGGTCAATGCGAACTCCCCGCAGAATTTGGTCAATAATCCGCTGCACCATAACAAAGGTTTTTCCTGAGCCTGCAGAAGCAGATACAAGGATATTTTGACCGGAGGAGTAAATGGCTTCGATTTGCTCTGGTGTACGTTTTTGAGCTTTGTCAGACTGTGCTTCTTGATCCTGCAAAGCACGAATCTCTGCTTGACTCAAAAATGGAATTTGCTTCATTTTTCTAACTCCTCCTTCATCTTTTCTATCCATGCTTGACGTTTTTTTTCACCTGTCGGGTGGCTATCTAACTTAACCAAACGGCGAGCGCTAGAGAGGTGAAGGTTCGCTTCAAATCCCGTAATGGACTTGTACTGCTCCACAAAAGGTGCAATACTTTTGCCATTCTCCGTATAAGGATTGATGTAAAAATGCCCTGCCAAAATCTGCTCAGCAGCACGGCGATACAAGAGTGCATTATAAGCCAACAATGTCTCCAACTCCTCTTGACTCAACAGATTCACTTTCTTTTTATCGTACAAAGCATTCAGCTGACGAGCCTGCTCAGACAAGAACAGACCTTTGTATTCTAGGTTCTTCATTGCTTCTTTGATAGCGTCGCCTTGCGATTTCGTCTTGGCTAAAGACACAAGTGGATTGGTCATCTGCAAATACATGGCGCCAAAAGCATGCTCTTCTTCATTCATCCACGACTCTTGTTTCAAAGCTGCTAGATAGGTAGGTAATTGAGAATTTAAGCCATTGAAAAATTTCTGAAAATCAAAATTCGTATCGCTTGATTTATAGTCAACAACGCCTAGACTGCCATCTATCCTCAAACGGTCAATCCGGTCAACTTTCCCTCGAATTTGAAGGTTGCGTCCGTCTGACAAGATTAGAACATTTGTTTCTTCTTGACCGAAAACAGCTTCTTCTTGAATGGTTTCTACCAATTCATTTCTCTCTAAAACCTGTCCTGTCGCACGCGCTGCGTCAAGCAAAACTTCATGAGCAAACAATGCTTCGGCACTTTCGGTATAAAGAGCTTCAAACTCAGGTTCACAGCTTACTTCCTGAATGACTTTTTCTAGACGGATGTCGAATTGCTCGTTCGATTGATCGTGCACGACTTTTTCAAACACACGGTGCAGAAAATTTCCATGACTGCGCGCATCTGGGTAAATTGTCATTTCTTCTTGCAGAGCCAAAATATACTTCAAAAAATAAGCATACTGATTACGATAAAATTCTGTCAAAGCTGAAGTCGACAATAGAAATGCTTGATGAGGCGGATAAAGGATTTGCAAAGTCTGTTCTGACAAGGTTTCTGTCTCAAGACTTGACGTGACATTCGGAATCGAAATGCCTTCACTTTCCAATTTTTTGCGTAAAACTCGTACAGCTACTGACCAAAAAGTCTGTTCTTTCTCAGTCAAAGAATGCTCTTTATCAATATCTCCTTGATTCAACTCAATAACCCTCGCCAATAAAGCACGATAAGTACCAATATCATCACTTGTTGCCTGCGGATGCTTCACCTCAATTGGCAAAGCAATTGGTTGCTCACGCAGTTCCAACAGATATGGAGAAATGTCATTCTCTATTTCATTGACAATCTGAGGAGTGGAAAGTACCAATCTATCCGTTGCAGCATTTAGAAGTGACAAGGCGACAAAACGATTTTTCTTGAGATTTTCCTGAGCAGCAATCAGCAATTCCGAATGCTCATCAGTCGCTTCATTTAATCGTAATCGTTCTTCATCTGACAAGAGACTCTTGTTTTGCACAATTTTTGGAAAATAGTCTTGGGTCAAACCAACAGCATAGACAAAAGGACTTGACAAGGGCTCAATCAAATCATAAGATTGAACGGTCACAACGTCCACCGTTGCTGGAATAGTCCGATAATTGGATAACAGCATTCCTGACTGCACCAGAGTCAGAAAATCATCTAGCTTGACCTTGCTGGCTGAAAAGACACTGGCAAATTGTTCCAAAACATGACAAAAAGCTTTCCAAACTTCTTCTTGCCGTTCTTGATCTTGCGGATTCGTAAAATCTACTAAACCAGCAAAATTCTGAGAAAAAGCAATCACTGTCAAAAATTGATGAAATTTCTGGAGCAGACCTGTCGCTGTTTGACTGCGAGATTTGAAAAACTCTAACAAAGGAGACACTATCTTCTTCCTCAAACGATTGATTTGAACTAAATCAAACTTATGACGTTGATTGTGAGTGAAATCCTTGGCAAATTTGCTGGCTCCTTTTACATCTGCAAAACGAATATATTGCTCAAACAAGTCTAACTCTTCTTGCTTTAAATGACCATAAAGACCTGTTTTTAAGAGATTGAGCAAATCTTCCGTTCGAAAATTGTAGTGTTTTAGGCGCACTAAAGCTTCAATAAATTGCACCAAAGGGTGATGGGCCATAGCCTCATTTCGTCCCAGATAAAAAGGGATTTGATACTGATCAAAAATCGTCTTTAACTGCAAACGATAGGCTTCCACATCTCCCAAAAGTAAGCGAATATCTTTGTAGCGAGCACCATCATGAACTCGCTGGCGAATGCTTTTTGCCACATATTCCAGTTCTTCCTTTTGATTGACAGTCGACCAAATCTGTACATGCGAGCGATCCTGTTCCGTCAATTCCAACTCAACATCTGAGAAATCATAACGGCTTTCTAGCAGTTTTGAAATGTTCCCAAAAGCATCATCCGGCTGCGCTGCAGGTCTATATTCAGGTTTCACTTCATACTCATTTGCCAAATGGCGCAAGAAATCCACGCTAGCCTGATAGAGATTGCCCTCTCGAAAAGTCGCACGGTATGCCTTCTCACTGGCATAAACACCAATAATGATTTCCACACCCTTATTATGCAAAAGCTCGATCAAATAAGCTTCCTCAGCCGAAAAGCGCGTAAAGCCATCAATAACCAAGACTAAATCCTGCAGTTCCTCATCCACATCACCTACTATAATATGATGGGTAAAGGCCATGATATTTGAATCAGAAGTAAATTCACTCTGATTAAGCTGATACATCACTACTTGAAAAATCTTGATTAAATCTGCTTTTTTCTCGGCTTCATCCAGAGAGTCCAAGTCTGCAACAGTCATTTTGGCTTCTTGCAACTCATGATAGAGTTCAACCAATTGCTGAATAAACTGCGCATCCGTCCGAATGCCACCGTACACCTGCAAATCATGCTCTTCCATTTCAGATAAGACCTTGTAAAAGAGCATTCCCAAACCAATATCATCTAATGGTTTGCCTTGCTGCACATCATTGAGGACAAAATAACGCGCCATCTGCGCAAAACGTGTCACTGTAATAGCAAACGAAGCGTGGTTTTCTAAAAGACTCAAAACAGCCCTCTCTTTTTCAAATGAAAGAGAGTTGGGGGCAATATAAAACACGCGCTTGCCTGCTTGTGCCAAGCGCTCTGCTTCTTTCACCAAAATCTTCGTTAAGGGATTGCGAATATCAGTATAAAGTAATTTCATGAGCATCCTTTTTGTCAAAATATAGTCTTATTATATCATTTTTAAAGTTTTTCAACAGCGATTGACTGCATGCCTTTTCAAGAAAAAAATCCCCACAAGAATACTTGTGGAGAACGATTTTTAATGATAAGCTAAAGCTTTTTTGAAGCTCTTCCAAATGCCAATATCATCTGTTTGTAAAATTAAGCTGGAGTAAATCCGACCGATATAAACTGTCATTCCTAAGGTAAAGACAGAGGCAATGACAAACGAAATCCAGGCTTCTAGACTAGTTGCATAACCGTTAATGGCACGGAAGGGCATAAAGAAGGTCGAAATAAACGGAATATAAGAACCAACTTTCAACAAGATCGTGTCACCAGCATTTCCAAGAGCCGTCACTCCCAAAAATCCAAGGAGAATCAGCATCACAACAGGCTGAACAGCTTTCCCAACGTCTTCAATTCTCGTCACCATTGATCCTAAAAAGGCAGATAAGACCACAAACATAAAGACACTCAAGGTGATGAAAGCAATAGTATTAAAGGAAATTGCTTCTCCCAAATGCTTCATCAGATTTGGATTGGCATCTAAGAATTCTTTTACAAAAGAAATCTGGTCTGAAAAAGCAAGCAACAGCACAGCGCCGATTACATAAATGCTGACATGGGTCAAGATAACTGCAAAAATTCCTGCCATTCGACCATAGAAATATTCAGAAGCCTTGATACTGGAGAAAATAACCTCCATAATCTTCGTCCCTTTTTCGCTTGCAATTTCTTGAGCAGTTGAGCTTGTATAGACAAGGAGAATCATGTAAAGCATAAAACCAATTGCTGTTGCGACAATCGTTTGAGTGGTCTTCTTCGCTTCTTTCTTCTCATCAATCTTTTCTTTGAAATCAATAGCTCTTGAAAGTAGCTTCACTTGATTAGCTGATAAATTAGCTTGGCTAATATTTGCAACCTGTTGCAACTGCATCAGTTTCTGTGTAATTTCAATTTTTGTAGCACTACTCATGCTCGTATCTGCAAAATAAGTTGCCTTGATTTGCCCGTCTGCTTCTGATACTAGCAAATATCCGCCAACATCGCCATCTTTTACAGCTTTCTTAGCTGCTGCTTTATTTTTATAATCGAAATCCAGATTCTTAGTATCTTTCAGAGCTTCCTTCACTTGAGCATTGTCTGATACAACTGCGACACGGTTAGAACTACTACTTGACATGGAGGAAAGATAACCAACTCCCATACTCAGACCGATAAAAATGAAAGGCGAAATAACCATGAAGACAAAACTCCATGACTTGACATGACGAAGATAGGTTTCTTTGATAACAATTAAAGTCTGTTTCATACTTCCACCCCTGATTCTAACTTAAAGATTTCATCAATTGTTGGAGCTTGTTGGTCAAAAGTTTCAATATATTGTCCTTTAGTCAACAAGTCAAACAATTCCTTACCAGCTGCTTCGTCATCTAATATCAATCGCCATGTGCCTTGGTTGGTCAGATTGGCTTTACTTACGTGAGGAAGTGCTTCTAATTCCGTTTGAGACAGCGAGCTAGACACAAAGAGACGTGTTTTGCCGTATTGATTACGAACTTCCTGCACGCTGCCATCCAAAATGACTTTCCCATCACGAATCATAACAACATCATCACACAATTCTTCCACATTGGTCATCACATGGTCAGAGAAAATAATCGTTGCTCCACGCTCTTTTTCCTCAATAATGACCTGTTTCAAAATCTCGGTATTCACAGGATCCAAACCACTAAATGGCTCGTCTAGGATAATCAAATTTGGTTCATGCAAGAGTGTGATAATCAGCTGAACCTTTTGTTGATTCCCTTTAGACAAGCTCTTGATTTTATCGGTCACTTTGCCTTTGACTTGCAAGCGCTCCATCCACTGAGGTAATTTTTCTTTCACAACTGCATTTGGTACTCCCTTTAAATTTGCCAAATACCGCACTTGCTCATAGACAGTCAACTTGGGCATCAGGCTTCGCTCTTCTGGTAAATAACCAATTTTCCGATAAGTCTCCTGAGAAATCGGTTGCTTATCAAATGTAATGTTTCCGCTGTATTCTAAAAAACGCAGAATACTATGGAAAATCGTAGTTTTCCCCGCACCATTCTTTCCAATCAAACCGAGGATTTGCCCTGATTCAGCCCTGAAATCAACACCAAATAGCACTTGTTTTTGCCCAAAACTTTTTTCTAAATTTTGAATTTCAAGCATCCTAAACCTCCTGAAATTTTAAGTTCACTATATTATATATATTGTCTATATTTAATAGTATAATATTTTGAAAGCGTATTTTCAAGTTTTTGTGTAAAATTCCTTATTTTTTACAACAAAAAAGAGAGTCATCAACAGTTACATTTATAGATCGTCTGTCTCTCACTCTCTTGCCTTTATTCTATTTACGCTTTACTAAGCCTTAAAAGCCTCTACCAATACTTGAAATTCTTCATTGGAAAGCGTAATCCCCTTCCCCATTTTTGTATGATCAGGACTCCAGCTACGGATATCATATTTGGCTGGTGCACCATTGAAACTCACTCGGTTCAGCTCTTTCGTCCAGCCTTTATCATTTTCTGATAACACCAGTAACTTTTCTTCTATCTCAAATTTGAATTCTGACATTTTTGTCTCCTTTTTCTTCTTTCTTGATTTATTCGTAAAAAATTTACTTTTTTAGCGAGTTTGTTATATAATATATTGTAACAAGTTATGGAGAATTTAGCTATGAAAAAATTTCTCGAAATGATTTTAGAGCGCGCAAGTGAATTTATCAATTACAAAAAGGATACACAAGAGGTAGAGGAAGACAACGCCAATATTTTGCAGACGATTGAAACAGCTTTGCAAAAAAAATCAGGTGTGCATGTCATTTTTTCAGATAAAAGTTTTACTGGTGATATTGTCAAATATGACAAAGAGCGTCAGCAATTGATTGTTAAAAACTTCCAGAAAAGTATGTCAACGATTATTCGTATTTCAGATATTAAGCGGATTCGTCTGGTTCCAAATACTATCAGAGAAGCGCAAAAAAGAAATTCCAACCTCCGCTAAGAGATTGGAATTTTTTTATTCAAATAAGCTGTAATAATCCGCAATCGTCATTTTCGCTTTCTCTTCTTGATGTAAGTCTTGGATAATTTGTCCGTCTTTCATGACAATCAAGCGGTTACCGTATTTAAGAGCATCCTCCATATGGTGAGTAATCATAAGAGCAGTTAGTTGGTCACGATTCACAAATTCTTCTGTCAGACTCATCAATGCCACACTGGTTTTGGGGTCAAGCGCTGCTGTATGTTCATCCAAAAGCAACAGCTCAGGGCGTTTGAGAGTCGCCATTAAAAGACTCAAAGCCTGTCTTTGCCCACCCGAGAGAAATTCAATCGGCGTATCTAAGTGTTTTTCTAAACCATTGCCGATTTTGTCTATCGTCTCCTGAAATTCTTTGCGATAATGGCTCAGACGGCGTGGCACTAGACGGCGTTTTTCACCACGAAATTTAGCAATCAATAGGTTTTCTGCCACCGTCATGCGCGGAGCTGTTCCCATCTTTGGGTCTTGAAAGACGCGTGACAGATACTTAGCCCGTTTTTCTGGTGAATAACTGGTCACATTTTCACCTAGAATATAAATGCTGCCACTCGTCAATGGTAATGTTCCTGCAATGACATTGAAAAGCGTGGATTTCCCTGCCCCATTTCCGCCTAAAATCGTAATGAAGTCATGCTCAAAAATATCCAGTGAAACATCATTTAAAATAATCTTTTCTTCTTCAATACCCGTATTCACAATTTTTGTCGCGTTTTTTAATTCTACAATTGCTGTCATTTGCTTAACTTGACTCCTTTAAAGAATTTATTTTTGAAAGTCGGAATCATGAGACAAATTGCCAAGATAACCGCACTATAAAGGCGAAGATAGCTGGTATTAAAGCCAAGCGCAATCACGCCCCAAATCAGGAATTGATAGAAAATAGAACCGACAACAATCGTCAATAGGCGTTCTGCCAATGTCAGGCTGGTAAAAAGCACCTCTCCAATAATGAGACTGGCAAGCCCCACAACGATGACACCAATCCCACGCGAGACATCCGCATAACCTTCCTGCTGAGCAATAAGGGCACCAGCTAGGGCAATGACACCATTAGACAGCACCAGACCCATTAACTCCATTCGTCCTGTGTGAATGCCAAAACTCCTTGCCATATCAGGATTATCACCCGTGGCAATATAAGCTTGACCCAATTTTGTATCTAGGAAAAAAAGCAATGCTACAATTACCAAACTGACAAAAATCAATCCTGTCAGAAGATTGTTTAATTCGCCAGAAAACGGTAGAAAGTCCTGAATTTGCTTCGTTCCAAGAAGTCCAAGATTAGCCCGCCCCATTAACATAAGCATAATAGAATGGCAGGAAGTCATGACCAAAATTCCAGAAAGTAGAGTAGGTATCTTCCCCTTGGTATAAAGAAGTCCTGTTGCCATACCTGCCAAACACCCTGCCAGAATGGCAACAACAGTCGCCGGAAAGGGATTGATACCTTTACTAATCAGCGTAACTGCCACTGCTCCCCCCAAGGGAAAAGAGCCTTCGGCTGTCATATCAGGGAAATTTAAAATACGAAAAGTCATAAAAATCCCCAAGCCTAAAATAGCCCAAACAAGTCCTTGTGAGACAATTGAAAGTATCATACTGTTGTCCTAACTTTTAAAATATCGTTTCTTATAATCGGATTACTCAATGACTTGTCCTGCCTTTTTCAGAACATCATCTGGAATCGTTACTCCTAGCTGAGTAGCCACTTTTTTATTCACAACTGATTTGCCAGTAGCAAAGATTTCAACAGCTGTGTCTGCTGGTTTAGCGCCCTTCAAAATTTTCGCCGTCATTTTTCCAGTCGCCACTCCAAGATCTTTTTGATCGACAACCACTGAACCCAGACCACCTTCTTCTACCATAGCGGTCGCACTTGGATAGATTGGTTTTTTAGCCGTTTGATTGCTGGAAACGACTGTTGAAAAAGCTGAAGCAATGGTGTTGTCAATTGGAATCCAAATGGCATCTACCTTTCCTGTCATCACATTCATGGTTGAAGCAATCTCATTGGTAGAAGGTACAGAATAAGGAAGCACTTTATAGCCTGCTTTTTCAGCCAAAGCTGTAAATTCTTCTACCTGCGTTTTTGAATTGTCTTCACTGCTTGAATAAAGGACGCCGATTGTTTTCACATTCGGTGTTAATTGTTTGATGAGCTCCAATTGCTGTTGAGCTGGGTTGTGGTCAGACACACCTGTAATGTTGCCTCCCGGCTTTTTCAAATCCTTTACTAAATTCGCCCCAACTGGATCGGTCACTGCTCCCATGACGATTGGCTTGTCTTTCGTTGCACTAGCCAAACCTTGAGCAGCAGGCGTTGCGATTCCAATCAGCACGTCATTGCCATTGGCAACTAATTGCTTGCTCATCGTTGCCACTTTACTTTGGTCACCTTCTGCATTCATAAAGTCAATTTTGATCTTCTTGCCTTTATAACCTTCTTGCGCCAATCCTTCTTGAATGCCCTTATAAATCAAGTGACGGATGACTGACATATTGCAGCACACCAACTTTTACTGTTTTGGTTGTATTGTTTGTCTTCGGTGCTTTCTCGCCATTTACACTAGAATAAATAATGCCTCCGACAACTAATATCACCAAAAGAGCAATCATTCCCATTAACCGTTTGTTTTTCATATCTGTTCTCCATTTCGTATTTTCTAATTTTTATTCAAGTAAAAGCCAGAGTCGCCATCGTTTCAACATATTTTTACCTCCATTAACGAGACTGAAACAATAAAAGAAAAACCCACACACAGTTCATCCTGTGTGAGGGCGTAAATCGCGGTGCCACCTCAATTATGGGAAAAATAATAGACTTCTCCCACATCTCTATCTTGTCTAACAACAAGTTGCACTGTAAGGTGTGCTCACCGAATTTTTATCGTTTCAAATTCAACTTCTATCCATTAGCCCAATTTCATAAAACGCTGCTGCTTGTTTTCACCAACCACAAGCTCTCTGCCAACAACTATTTTATTACTTTTCTAATTTGATATTATTTTAGATGTTTCTGAAACAAAAGTCAAGTATTTTGTCAAACTTTTCTGACAATAATTTTCCAACCTTTTCTTGCTATTTTTTGTTATAATTTTCTTTAGTATCATTCAAGGAGAGAAAAACATGTCCTTTGACGGATTTTTTTTACACCACATGACAGAGGAATTGCGGCAAGAGTTGCTATATGGTCGTATTCAAAAAATCAACCAACCTTTTGAGCAGGAATTAGTGCTGCAAATCCGCAGCAATCGGCAAAATCACAAATTGCTCTTGTCTGCTCACCCTGTTTTTAGTCGCATTCAACTAACCCGTACCGCCTTTGAAAATCCAGCAGTGCCCACCACATTTATCATGGTTATGCGAAAATATCTACAAGGCGCTACGATTGAAAGCATTGAACAGATTGACAATGACCGAATTTTGGAAATCTCTGTCTCCAACAAAAATGAAATTGGAGATAACGTGGCAGCAACTCTTATCATCGAAATCATGGGCAAGCACAGCAATATCATCCTAATGGATAAGGCAAGCGGCAATATTATTGAAGCTATTAAACATGTCGGCTTTTCTCAAAATAGTTACCGTACGATTCTGCCTGGTTCAAGCTATGTCACTCCACCTCAAACAGATAAGCGCAATCCATTCACCATTTCTGATGAAAAGTTATTTGAAATTCTTCAGACAGAGGATTTGTCGGCCCGTTCTTTACAAAACTTATTTCAAGGCTTGGGGCGCGATACAGCGACCGAGCTCAGTCAGTGCTTAACGAGCGACAAACTAAAAACCTTCCGTGCTTTCTTTGCCAGTCCCACGCAAGCTCATCTGACAACTAAATCCTTTGCGCCCATTCTTTTTGCGGATAGTCAGAAAGAATTTCCGAGCTTATCGCAGCTGCTAGACGACTTCTATCAAGACAAGGCGGAACGCGATCGCGTTAATCAGCAAGCCAGTGAACTGATTCATCGAGTGGAGAATGAATTAGAAAAAAATCGTAAAAAATTAACGAAACAAGAGCAAGAACTGGTCGCGACTGAAAATGCGGAAGAATTTCGCCAAAAAGGAGAACTCCTCACTACTTTTTTGCACCAAGTTCCCAACAATCAAGACCAAGTAGAACTGGACAATTACTACACAAGCGAGAAAATTACTATTGTGTTGGATAAAGCTTTGACCCCTAACCAAAATGCTCAGCGCTATTTTAAGAAATACCAAAAGCTGAAAGAAGCAGTCAAGCATTTAACGGGACTGATTGAAGAAACTAAAGAAACCATTCAATATTTGGAAAGTGTGGAAACCGCCCTGTCACAAGCTAACTTGACAGAAATTGCTGAAATTCGTGAAGAATTGATTCAGACCGGTTTTATTCGCCGGCGTCAGCGTGAAAAGATCCAAAAACGAAAAAAACCTGAGAAATATTTATCTACTGATGGACAGACAATTATTCTGGTTGGACGAAACAATCTGCAAAATGATGAGTTGACCTTTAAAATGGCGAAAAAAGAGGAACTCTGGTTTCATGCCAAGGATATTCCCGGTAGTCACGTGGTCATCACAGGCAATCTGCAACCAAGTGATGAGGTCAAGACAGATGCTGCGGAATTGGCAGCATACTTTTCTAAGGCGAGATTGTCCAATCTTGTTCAGGTGGATATGATTGAAGTCAAAAAACTTAACAAGCCAACAGGTGGTAAACCTGGTTTTGTAACCTACACGGGGCAAAAGACCCTACGCGTTACTCCTGATGAAGCCAAAATTAAATCCATGAAGATGTAAGGTGTCTACTAACTGGCACCTTTTTCTGACTATTTTTTATATGTCCGACCCTCGGATGGAATGAATCTCTTTTCAGGCAAGCTGTCCGACCCTCGGATGGAATGAATCTCTTTTCAGGCAAGCTGTCCGACCCTCGGATGGAATGAATCTCTTTTCAGGCAAGCTGTCTGACCCTCGGATGGAGTGAATTACTTTTCAGGCAAGTTATCCGACCCTCGGACGGAATGAATTACTTTTCAGGTAAGCTGTCCGACCCTCGGATGGAATGAATTATTTTTCAGGCAAGCTATCCGACCCTCGGATGAAATGAATCTCTTTTCAGGTAAGCTATCCGACCCTCAGACGGAGTGAACCAGTTCTTAGATAGGTCGTCGACGTGGGCGGCAGTTTAAACTAATTCCCATTCTCTCCGTCGACTGGGGCGACAGGCTAACCCAAGTCTTATTCTCTCCGTCGACCAGAGAGACAGACCTAAAAAAGGTTGGAAACTGAATTCCAACCTTTGTATTCTATTTCAGACTATTTAAGGTGTATGTAAGTCTCTTAAACCTACCCCGTTTTATTCCGATTTCTCAATATCTTCTTTTAGCTCCGCCACATTCAATTTGGCAGCGAGAAAATCTTGGTCTTGAACCGGAAAACGCTGCTCCAATGCTGCAATCGTTCCGATTTCAACCTCTCCATTTTTCATGACAAAATCCATAACATGTCCGCCAAATTGGTGGTCATCCGATAGAAAATGAAGATGAAAACCAGCTACGCTGACACCGTGAAACAGCTCTGGCGTCCAAAAGCCAACGATTGTTCCCGAAATGTGTTCTACCTGGTACTCAGGCTGATGAGCTGCGATTTCTGCGAACTTCTTTCCCGGAGAGGTTTTTGGAGCCATGCGCACGTGCATGCTGCTAAATTCACCATGAATCTTAATTGAGTGAAAAAGATTTTCCCCGACATAGCTAGCTTCTATGCGCTTCTTCAACGCTTCATCAGTCAGCTCAACGTCCTGACGAAAACACGCTTCTGCTCGGTGAAAAGCCACTGCAGCATAAGGAACCGTCCTATCTGTTGAAACTTCTATCACTTCAGGACTTGCTCCTATCCCCTTGGCTTGATAGGCCTTGCCGTCAAGCACAATCAGCTCTCCGTCAATAGAGTCTAAAGTACCAATCCCTAAATCGCCATGTTGAAGCAATTCTTCAATCGTCATCGTCCCCTTGTAAAGCCCCGCCATCAAAGCCCCCAAAGTATTGTAGTGAAATAATGTTACAAGCTTTTCCATTTCTCCTCCTAGGCAATTTTTACTATCTTTCCTTGAAAAAAGCAGGTCTCACATCCAGCCTTTTACTTTCTAATACTGAACTACACATCAACCGTACAAGAAAATGAGAAATTGAACTCTCTTGAAATAGTCTTGAGCCCTTTCCCAGTTTCAATTTAATAAAACTCATCTGGTAAAATCGTTTCTCCTAGTATACTGCTGTCCTTGTAATCCACTGGCACATCAATGATAACCGGTCCATTTTCCTTTAAGGCTTTTTGGAGCAACTGTGTTAATTCTGCTGGAGATGTTGCTCGGAATCCTTTCGCCCCAAAACTCTCTGCATATTTGACAAAATCAACAGGTCCGAAGTCCACTCCAGATGAGCGACCGTATTTCATTTCTTCTTGGAATTCCACCATATTATAATGACCATCGTTCCAAATGAGATGAACAATTGGCAAGTGCAGACGAACCGCTGTCTCTAGCTCCTGAGCCGAAAAGAGGAAGCCACCGTCTCCAGACACAGAAATAATCTTGGTGTTAGGACGAACTAAGGCTGCTGAGATTGCCCAAGGTAATGCCACTCCTAACGTTTGCATCCCATTTGAAAAAAGCAAATGCCGTGGTTCATAGCTCTTGAAATAACGTGCCATCCAAATATAATGCGTACCCACATCTACGGTGACCGTCATATCGTCCGTCGTATTTTCTTGCAAGACTTCGACAATATCCAGCGGGTGCAGGCGCCCTTTTTCAGTTTGGCTGCGATCAAATTTCACATCACCATCCATTTTATCTCGCAGCACTTGCAGATATTCCCGCGAGCCTTCTGGTAATTGATAGCCGTTGATTGCTGGCAGCAATAAATCCAAAGTATTTGCAATATCTCCAATCAGCTCCCGCTCCGGTTGGAAGTAAGTATCAATCTCTGCTGGCTCTACGTCAATCACAATGACGCGGGCAGAAATTTCCGCATTCCAGTTGCGTGCTTCATACTCAATCGGATCATAACCGATAGCGATGACTAGGTCAGATTTTTTCAGAAGCATGTCACCCGGCTGATTGCGAAACAGTCCGACACGTCCAAAGAACGTAGCTTCTTCCAATTCACGAGACACAATCCCAGCCCCTTGGAATGTTTCCACAACAGGCAACTGTACTTGCTCCAATAACTGACGAATAGAAGCCGTCACTTTGGCACTTGAAGCGCCATTTCCCAAGAGAAGAACCGGTAACACAGCATTTTTAATCGCTTGCGCTAGATAGTTAATGTCTGCCACAGAACTAGAACCCAGCTGCGGATCCGTCAGCGGTTTAATTGCTTTCACATGAACCTGACTATCCACCACATCCTGTGGAATGGAGATAAAACTTGCCCCCGGCATTCCTGATTTGGCATGACGATAAGCATTGGCGATAATTTCTGAAAGAGTATTGCCATCTTGCACTTCGACAGAATACTTGGTAATCGGCTTAAACAGGGCAGCATTATCCATGGACTGATGTGCACGTTTGAGAAGATCAGCTCGTTTGACCTGACCAGCCAAAGCCAGCACTGGGTCGCCCTCTGCGGTCGCCGTAACCAAGCCCGTTGCTAAGTTTGAAGCACCTGGTCCACTCGTTGCAATCACGACACCCGGCTCTCCTGTAATCCGCCCAATTCCTTGCGCCATAAAAGCAGCATTTTGTTCATGACGAGCAACGATAAGTTGTGGACCTTTGTCCTCTAAGGTATCAAACACACGGTCAATCTTTGCACCGGGAATCCCAAATACATAATCCACCTTGTGATTGATTAAACTATCCACAATCAAATCCGCTCCAAATTTTTCAGTCATTTTCTTCGTCCTTCCTGAATATCACGCTCATCATTATATCATAATTCCCATGCGTCTTATAGGATTGTGCTTGTTACTCTTTTTACAAACTATCGTACAATTCCTGCATCTCCACATCATCTGGAACCAAGTGAAGATAATGCTCTGCTTGGTGTTTTGCTTCTTCAAAATCCCCCATTTCACGAAGTAGATAGATATATTGCTCTAAAAATTCTGGATTTTCCTTTAAATCCGAGAGCAACAGTCGATAGCGCTCCAAAGATGCTGTTGTCTGTTCCAAAGCCTGATAGGCACGCGCAATATTCCACTTAGTCAGTACATTGTCCATGTCTTGCTCCTCAAATTTCAAAACTTCATCAAAACGCTCTTGCTCTAAGTAAAGATTAGACAAACGTAATTCAATTTCTTCCAAGTCTTCCGCATTATCTTTTGCTTTCAAAAGGTAATCTTCTGCCTTTTGCTCATCATGAAGTTCATAAGAAAGCTGCGAAGCTAGCAACAAAAGACGCGTATCAAATGGATTTTTCGACAAACCCTGCTGCGTAAGGCGTAATGCTTCTTCTGTCTGATGTTCTGCATGAAGCGACAAAGCATAACCATACTCATAACCTTCAAACTCCGGTGAAATCGTATCAATTTGCTTAAAGTATAGATTAGCTTTTTGATATTCTTTCTGGTCATATAAAATAGTCGCTAATTCAAAGGCTACAGCATCATCGTATTCAATCTCTAAAGCTTTTTCCAAAAATTCAATCGCCACTTCAAATTTCCCCAAACTTGCATAGGAAACGCCAATCCGCTGATAAGTAGAAACACCCGTCTGCTCATAAATCATGCGATTGTCTAAGCTAGCGTATTCCTTAATGGCTTGATTAAAATTTCCCAATTCAAAATCTATTTCAGCCATGCCAAAAGTCACTAACGGTTCATCAGACAATTGCTTTGCCTCGGCTAGTTTTTCCCTTGCAACATCTGGCAAGCCTTCCATTTGATAGAGATCAGCTTTGACCAAGAGTGCTGTCACATACCAGTCACTATCGGAAGTAATTTCTTCCAGAGAGGCAAACGCTTCTTCCACTTGTCCGTCTTCACTAGCAATCTGCGCCAAACTAATATAAGCTTCTGGATAGTAAGGAGCTAATTTTTCATAAATTCGCTTCGCTTGAGGGAAAAAGCCGATACTTTCTAAGTAGTCGGCTAATTCAAATAATTCTTCTTCTGTATCATTTGTTAGAGCTCTTTCAAAATATTTATTGGCATGCGCCAAATCCTGCTTTTGCAAAGAAGCAACCATTTTCTCACTGTTGTTCAATTTCTTCTCCTGTCTCATCTACGAATTCTTCTTCATACAAGCCGCTGACTTTCTTATACCATTTAAAAATAGCAGCAATCACAACTTTTACAGACGCATAAACGGGAATTCCCAGCAAAACGCCCCAGATACCAAACATAGAACCAGCTGTCAAGAGGATAAAAAGAACATTGATTGGATGAATGTTCAATTGGCTACCGAGAATCAATGGCGACACAAACCGCCCTTCAATCGTTTGCTCTACAATAAAGACCACAATGACTTTCAAGAGCATAATTGGACCAGCAATTAAACCCAGAACAAGAGCCGGCAGCATAGCTAAAAAACTTCCCAAATAAGGAATCAAATTTAAAATCCCTGCCGTCACCCCAAGTGTCACTGCATAGCGAAGCCCGATTACTTTAAAGAAAATGATGAACATTATCGCTACGATAATAGCTACAGTTACTTGCCCACGAACGTAATTGGCAAGCTGCGTATTGACATCTGTCAAAATTTGTCCGACTGGTTCACGAAACTTAGTTGGCATGAATTTTGTCAAATAAGATTTTAAGTTTTTTCCATCTCGCAAAAGATAAAAAAGGATAAAAGGCATGATGATAATGGCTACAATCACTTGCGAAGCCGTACTAATCAATGTGCTTACCCAATTCACTGCTTTCGATGAGAAATTACTTGCCCAAGATGTCACTTGAACTGAAAAATTATTCACAATCTCTTCTAATTGAGGCTTGACATCATCAGAAATTCGACTTTCCAAAAAATCCTGAATGATTTTATTCGACTTTTGCAAATTAGCTGGTAAATTCTTTGCAAAGCTAACTATCTGATGCTGCAAACTTGGAATTGCCACAGCCAATCCCCAAATCAAGAGCAAAGCAATTAAGATAAAGACAATCGTAATCGCGACCAAACGATTGATCTTATGTTTCTCCATAAAATCTACAATTGGATTTAAGAGATAATACAAAAGCCCTGCTAAAATCACCGGCAGCATGATAACTCCGATAAATTCTAGAACAGAAATAAAAATAAAACTAATTTTGCTTAATACAAAAATATTCAACCCCAACAATAAGGTTACCAAAAAAACAGTGATTGCCTTATTGTCTAAAAACCACCGAAAAAACCATGATAGGCTGAAATCCTTCTTTTTGTGTTCCATACAGACATCCTTTTATTTATTTATCTCATTGTAGCATTTTTCACTAAAAAATTCTTGAAGAAAGGGTAGTCCTTTATGAATTTCCTTCTTGCGCTCGAGTCAAACACAAAAAGCGGTCATCCATTCAATTCATGAACGGATTCCCACTTTTAGCTTTCTTTATCTGAGAAAAAAATTGTAAACCGCATTCGTTTGTCATCAACAGCTTCAAAGCGATAGCGCAAATGATGATTTTCCAAAATCTGTTGCACGATAAAGAGTCCCAGCCCTGTTCCACCATCTTTGCGGTTACGACTGTAATCCGGACGATAAAATGGCTGAAATATTTGCTGGATTTGCTGTTCATCCAACACATGTTCCGCATCATTTTCAATGATTAACTGATTATCTTTAATCATTAAAAGAATCTCTCCGTCGACTACTGTATAATGGAAAGCATTATCTAGTAAATTTTTAATAGCTTTCAGCAAATAAGTCTTGTTGCCATGCACTTGAAGCTCTTCTAACTGTACAGTAAATTGGTAGCCTTTCACATCAGCTAACATTTTATAGCTGCTCAAGTTTTCCTCCAAGAGCTGATTAAGTGAAAATTCTTCCTCTTCCGCTTCTATTCGCATTTCAATTTTCGAAATTGCCAAGATAGACTGTACAAGTTTTGATTGCTCTTCCAAAATTTCACGACATTTATGTAGGTATTTATCTTTATCTTTGAAGTCACCAACACCATAAATCATACCATCCACAATTCCCATCATGCTGGTAATCGGCGTTTTCAGCTCATGAGAAGTCATCCGTAGAAATTCTGCTTTCTCCCGCTCGCTTTCAGCCACTTTTTCATTTTCCAATCGCAAAGCTTCAATACTCATCAACAGATTTTGATAAAGAGTGTTAATATCTTGAGCAAGATTAGAAATTTCATCATGACCTTTGACGGGACAAATTACATCTGGAGAAAGAGTTGCCATCTTACGCGTACTTTCTGAAATTTCTTTAATGCGTTTGGTTGCAAATCGACTATAAAGAAAAGCCACTATACCACCTAACGTTAACGAAAAGAATAAGATATAAGGATAAAGACTTAACAACACGTGAGTAGCATCCGATATTGGTTGGAGCGAATATTCCCCACGTAAGGTCAATGTGGTTCCTTCTGCCGTTCTTATCTTCTTGCTCATACTTTTAGTTTGATTATTCAACCTCCTGTCAGAAGGTAAAATTGTTAATTGGAATTCTCCCTTTTCATTAGCTAAATCAATATGTGGATAAATAAGTTTTCCTTTCGCATCTAATATACTAAACCAGACGCGTGTATTCTTTCGATTGTAGTCACTTAAAAGCTTTCCTATATCATCTGACGGTTTTCCTTGAACTTGCTGAGCAATCTGAAAGAACTCACTTTTAGCTTCTCGATGCTTGACTTGCTCATAATAAACAGGCATCACAAAATAGAGTGTTGTTAAAACCGTTGTCACGACAATAAAAATTATTGTTCCTGTCAAAAGAAAATGCTTTTTAGCAATTCTCACTCTTCTTCTCCTCCAAGTTGATAACCCATACCAGTAATGGTTTTAAGAGGAATTCCTGGAATTTTTTTGCGAATATTCTTCACATGATTGTCCAATACACGACTATCCAGTTCGCTATAACCCCAAATTGTATTCATCAATTGATCCCGAGTCACCAAATGATTTTTTCTTTTAGCTAAAGCTTGGATAATTTCATATTCTTTTTTAGTAGGAGACATTTTCTCTTCTTGCCAATAAACTGTACAATCGTCAATTGAAACACGTAAGTCTCCAACGACAATCTCTGATTCTGTCACAGTACTCCGGAAAATATTTTCAATGCGTTTCATCAAAATAAGTGGCGAAAATGGTTTGGTAACATAATCACTGATAAGGTGATTAAAGCTGACCAGCTGAGTATATTCATCATCTAGTGCAGTTAACATCATAACTGGTACCTGCGACGTCTTCCGGATTTCCTTCAACACATCCATACCGCTCATAGAGGGCAACATAACGTCCAAAATGATGAGGTCAAACGATTTTTCCTCAAATTCACGTAAGGCTTCTGCCCCGTCAAAAACCGGTGTCACCTCATAATGATTTTCTTTCAAAAATTCACAAATCACTTGATTAATCGTAGTGTCATCTTCTACTACTAAAATCTTATGCATTTCTTACTCCTTAAAATATAGATTTAAAATTAAATGACTGCTAATCAATGTAAAGATTACTTTTATTATACAACAAAATAGTGAACTTACAAAGATTGAACCGTGATGCAGGATAAAAACTTTCTTCCAAAAATCTAAACATTTTTCAGAAGTCAAACAGACAACCATAATTGTTAGCACAACCACCCGCAAATCTATTTTTATTGTATCAAAGTTATCTGTTCCCATCCTATCTCGAATCTATTTTTTATCTATTTTTTCATCATAAAACTGATAGCGGCTTTCATTTGTGAAAACCATTTCATCTATTTTTGTGTTATAATAAAAGTATCAAATATTTCGAGGTGAATGATGACACAAACAGTTTATTTTGGAACTTATACACGTCGTAGCTCAGAAGGAATTTACAAAGCTGATTTTGATACTAACACAGGAGAACTGGCAAATTTAACACTTATTGCAAAAGAGCCAAATCCTACTTATTTAGCTTTTGACAAGCAACAGAACCTGTATTCTGTCGGAACTGAACACGGCGAAGGAGGCATTGCAGCCTTTAATAAAGCCGGGCAGTTGCTCAATCACGTTGTGGCCGAAGGTGCTCCTCTATGCTATGTGAGTGTAGATGAAGCAAGAAGCCTTGTCTACGGGGCAAACTACCATAAAGGACAAGTATTAGTTTATAGACGACAAGAAAATGGTAGCCTTAAATTAGTTGATTCTGATGTTCATATCGGCTACGGTCCTCATGAAAACCAAGCTGCTGCTCATGTGCATTTTGCAGATTTAACACCCGATAAGTATCTGGTTACGTGTGATTTAGGAACTGATGAAGTTGTGACATATGAAATTAGTGATTATGGACGCCTAAATCGATTAGAGACTTATCATGCGACACCCGGCGCTGGCCCACGTCATATTGTGTTCCACCCTCACTACAAAATTGCTTATCTTATTTGTGAATTAAACTCTACTATTGAAGTTTTAATTTATGATGGTGATGGTCAATTTGAACGCCTGCAAACCATCTCCACTTTACCAGAAAACTTTTCAGAATTTAATGGAACAGCTGCTATTCGCTTATCTGCTGACGGTCGCTTCCTTTACGGGTCCAATCGCGGGCATAATTCAATCGCTATTTACAAAGTAGCAGGAGACGGAACACTTGAACTTGTAGAATTCGTACCAACTAATGGAAAAAATCCACGTGATTTTAATATTACACCAGATCAACAGTATATCATCGCAGCTCATCAAGACTCAGACAATGCGACTGTCTTCAAACGTGATCCAGAAACAGGAAAATTAACAGAATTATCACATGATTTCTTTGTTCCAGAAGGTGTTTGTGTTGCTTTTACTCATTAATCGGCTCTTCTTAAGAGACTAATCCCAATCGCCTATGGTTGGGATTTTTTGTTGTCTTATATGTCATCTTCCCAGATTCTATTCGTTTGCAAGTAATTGTATTAGGGAGCATGATTGTCTGCTTTAGTCTCCAATTTTACACCGAACATCATGATACTGACGAAAAGAACATAATAAAAAGAGGCAAGGGAATGAAGCCTTGTCTCTTTATTGTTTTAGTTTAAAATCGGATATTTTCTCGTGTTTTTTCATACGATGTAACAAAACGATTGGTTACACCGGGTTCTACTACATCCAATGCTTGCGAGATCTCCTCAAACGATGCTTGATAATCAAAGTCATTTTCAAAAATCTCTAGTGCACGGTTGAAGGCAGTTTGAACTCCTTCATCAAATGAACGATAGCGATTTGAATATTGTAACAATTGCTCTGTCAAAGTAGCATTTTCAACAATCCGATAAGTCTCATTTTCCAGTTCATTCATATCATTTGTCAAAATCTCTAGCATACGGTTTACTGATTCGATATTGACACGATATTGTTCCAATTCTGCTACTAAAGCTTCTGTGTTATCACTTGCAGTAAAGAAAGTGGTCAGGAAGCTCCGTGGAATACCCGGCAAATTGCGTTTTTCCATATAACGCTTAATCGTGTGCAATTTGTTGATATAAATATTAACTTTTTGTCGAGCATTGGCATCATCTTTTTCAATTTTAGCCAATTTTTCACTCAACACTAACTGCTCATCTTCAATTTCTTTCACTCGTTTTTGAATAGTTTCAAGATTTTCTTGAAGAACAGAATAAGCTTGTTTTCTTTCTGAAGAATCTTCAATCGCTTCTAAAACAACATCATCTAAACTAGAAAGTTCACTTTGAAGTCGGCGAACATGATTTGTATCGCTTTCTGTCAAGAGATACAATTTTGAAAGGCGGGCAATCTCTGTCAAAAGATTTTGATTGTTTTCTTTTGTATGACCTAAATAACCTGGTAAACTATTGACTAATTTGACAACTACTTTATGTGACTTGATTTCACGGTTAAACATGTCATATAAAGCATCCATTTCTTCTTGGATTTGCGTATTTTCATATTGTGCATTGTCTAATTCCAAACTAGCAATGTTTTCACTGTTACGTTTCAAACTAGTATGCAGCTGTTGGAAGCGAGATTCAATATCAGTTTCAATAAAGTGATAACCGGATTCCAGTAATTTGCGATGACCAGACTCCAAATCTTCCAACTGTTCTGGTAACTTTTGATCTAATTCTGATACAAGCTCTGGGATTTTTTCCACAATATGCGTTAAAGCAAGGATATGATCTTCTGTTTTATCTAAAATTTCTGCTGCTTCAACAGGGTCTCCCGATGAATTCAAGGTTACAAATTGAGAGAATTCAGATTGAATTTTCTCTAATTGTTTTTCAATCTCAGGAAGTGCTGAGCCATAACTTTCTGTATCATTTGCCACAGACACTTGCAACTTTTCAAATAAATCCAAAGCATGCAAGACACGACCACTATTTTTAGATTCTTGCTTTTCTAATTCAGCAAGTGCATTGCGAATAGCAGTAATATCTTCTTCAATCAAGTCAATTTGGCTCTCAATTTTATCAATACCATGCTTTGCTTTTAGAAACCGAAACGAATTATTGTAACTTTCCGTTTCAAAAAGGTTGTTTTCAATGTCTGCAAAAGAATTTAAAGAAAGGTCAACCCATTTTTGATTCCATTCACGAAAAGCCACTTGACTTTGTCCAATCAAATGCATGTTTTTAACCGCTTCTACTTCATCATTTACAGGAAGATTATAAAGTTCTTCTTTGCGATCTTCTAACTTAGCAAGTAAAGTATCATTTCTTTTTCTTAATAAGACAGCAGTTATGTAAGCAACAATCAAGAGAACTGCTATCACTATGATTAGTATGATTAGTCCGTTAGACATGTAAAACTCCTTCAAAATATTACTTGAAAATAATCATGATTATTATATCATAATTTTCTTGGTAAATGTGAATTTTTTCAGATTTTTTTAAACGTCCAATGTACTATATACGGCGTTCTCTTCGATAAATTCACGACGAGGTTCTACACGGTCCCCCATTAGCATATCAAAAATCTTGTCCGCTTCTGCTGCATCATCTACTGAGACACGCGCCATTAAGCGATGTTCTGGGTTCATCGTTGTTTCCCAAAGTTGGTGGTCGTCCATTTCTCCCAAGCCTTTGTAACGTTGAATACTTGGTTTAGAACGCCCTTCAGAATAACGCTCCAATGCCAACTGTAGCTCTTCTTCTTGATTGGCTCCGGGCTGGATGTATTCTTTCACTTCACTGCCGACTTTCACACCATAAATAGGCGGTTGAGCAATATAGACATAGCCCGCTTCTAAAACAGGCTTCATATAACGATAAATCAATGTCAAAAGAAGGGTTCGGATATGCGCACCATCAACATCGGCATCGGTCATAATGACTAATTTTTGATAGCGAGCCTTGCTCACATCAAAATCCGCTCCAAAGCCTGTTCCCATTGCGGTAAAGAGACTACGAATTTCTTCATTGGCTAAAATTTTATCCATGCTGGCTTTTTCAACATTTAAAATCTTACCACGAATTGGCAAAATAGCCTGAAACTCCCGATTTCGACCAGACTTGGCTGAACCACCTGCCGAATCTCCTTCCACGATGAACAATTCTGTTTCGTGTGGATCATTAGAAGAGCAGTCTGCCAATTTACCAGGTAGATTTGAAATTTCAAGACCTGATTTCTTGCGGGTCACTTCACGTGCACGCTTGGCTGCAATCCGAGCTTTAGATGCCAAAATTCCCTTTTCAACAATTTTCTTAGCAACCGCAGGATTTTCCAAAAGGAAATCTGAAAAAGCTTCGCTAAAGAGACGATTGGTTATTTTAACAACTTCGCTATTTCCAAGCTTCGTCTTTGTTTGTCCTTCAAATTGAGGATTAGGGTGTTTGACAGAGATGACCGCTGTCAATCCTTCACGGACATCTTCACCAGTCAGGTTGTCTTCATTTTCTTTCAGAAGTTTATTTTTCTTGGCATAGTCATTGATGACACGTGTGAGCGCTGTACGAAAACCTTGTTCATGCGTCCCGCCTTCATGAGTGTGGATGTTGTTAGCAAAACTCATGACAGTTTCGTGATAGCCTGTTGTATACTGCATAGCTACTTCAACAGTAATATCATCCATTTCTCCGTCTGTATAAATTGGATTTTCAAAGATAACATCTTTATTTTCATTGATATACTGGACGTAGCTGGCAATCCCACCTTCATAATGGTAATCTTTTGTTTGCTCCAAACCTTCCCGTTTATCCGTAATAGAAATTCGCAGACCACGATTCAAAAATGCTAGTTCTTGCACCCGTTTATTTAATTTTTCAAAATCAAATTCAACCGTTTCTGTGAAGATTTCTGGGTCTGGTGTAAAATGAACAGTTGTCCCTGTGCGATCAGTCTCGCCGATGATTTCTAAATCTGCAACTACATGTCCGCGACGATATTCTTGGAAATGAATCTGACCATTCTTGTAAACCCGAACATCAAGTTGAGTAGAAAGAGCATTAACCACGGAAGATCCGACACCATGCAATCCTCCAGATACCTTGTACCCGCCACCGCCGAATTTTCCTCCAGCATGAAGAATGGTAAAGACAGTTTCTACCGCAGGACGACCTGTTTTTTCTTGAATATCTACAGGGATTCCACGACCGTCATCAACAACGGTAATCGAATTGTCTTTCTCAATAAATACTTGAATATGTGTTGCAAAACCAGCTAGCGCCTCATCAATTGAGTTATCTACAATTTCCCAAACAAGATGATGCAGTCCTTCTTTTGAAGTTGAGCCAATATACATCCCTGGACGCATTCGGACAGCTTCCAAACCTTCTAAAACCTGAATTTGACTGGCATCATAATCTTGTGCTTGCAGTTCTTTATTTTCTTCTGACATACGATTCCTTTTCTATATTTTTATAAATTTCTTGAGATTTTCCATATCATCAAAGAGATAAGTTGCAAAGCCAGCTGATTGACCCGCTTCTGTGTCAATTGAACGATCTCCGATGACTAACCCATTCTCAATCTGATACTTATCTTTTAAATAAAGCATTGACTCAGGATTTGGCTTTCTCTTAAAACCACGATTAGAAGTCACCACTTCTGTAAAGTAACCTGAAATCCCCGTTTTATCAAGAATCTCTAAAACCTGATCATTCCGATGAGAAATCAGAAAATTACGCCCTCCTTGTGCAACGATATTCTTGAGCAAATCTGCAGCACCTTCAAATAATACTGGATGAGCTAACTCTCTTGCTTCATTCACTTTATAAGTTTGTAAAAATGCAGGAATGTTAGGCGCAAATTGAGTAACTGCATAGGGAGTGGAAATCTTCAGCGCTTTATAAACATCATCATGATTAGCTTGAATCCCAAAACCAGCTAACGTTTCTACAAATGCAGCCGTTGACGTCTCGTAATTATTGAGGAGAGTCCCCCCTAAATCCCAAATATAATCTTGATAATCCATACTTTTTATTATAACATATTTTTGTAAAAAATTGCTGTTAAAACAGATAGGAAAGCCTATTTTAGACATGAATTTTCATAAAAAAACTTACTTGGATCATTCCAAATAAGTTTTAGTATCATAGACAATCAATCACCGTAAACATCATTGTAAAGCATCGCCGTTGCAAGCTGCTCACTGTCTCCGCCTAACTGATGAACCAACTCATAAGCAAAAGCTAGAGCAGTTGCAGGTCCTCGGCTAGTAATCACTTTCCCGTCAACAACGACGGTTTGCTTGATATAAATGCCAGAATCAATATCTGACTCGATACCATCGTAACAGGTAAACTGTTTGTCCTTTAAAATACCTGCACGATTGAGTGCAATCGGTGCTGCGCAAATAGCAGCTATCCACTTGCCTTCTTCTTGCATCTTTTGTAGAGCTGACATCAAACGATCATCATCTCGCAAATTTGTCGCACCAGGCATTCCTCCCGGCAGTATCACCAATTCATAATCATCTAACTTTCCAGCCCAAACTTTATCTGCTTGAACTGCGATACCGTGAGAACCTGTTACCGCTTTTTCAAAGCCAATCATGTCACATAGGATTCCTGCACGGCGAAGAACATCCACAACCGTCAATGCTTCAATTTCTTCAAAGCCATTGGCTAACATAACAGCTACTTTTGTCATACTTCTTCTCCTTTATTTTAATTGTTTTAATACTACTTTTTTACGCCTTGTAGGATAATGTGAGCGTTTTTCATCTGATAGATTATTTTGATAGCTCATAGAAAGCAAGAGCCCAACCCCGATTAAATTACTGATGATAGAGGATCCCCCTTGCGAAATAAATGGAAGTGGAATCCCTGTCAAAGGCAAAATTCCCGTCACTGCTCCGATATTTTCAAAAATATGAAAGAGTAACATCATGATAAAACCAGTAGAAATATAGGTGTAAAATTGATTATTTGATTTCAGCGTAATTTTTAACATACGATAAATCAATAGCAAATACAAGGTAATCACAATCGTTGCACCGACAAAACCAAAATCTTCTGCAATGACAGTAAAAATCATATCACTTTCACGTACAGGCACCAATAGATTGGATACATTAAACCCTTGTCCCCAGAGACCACCACTACCAATTGCTATTTGACCTTGTGCCTGTTGATAAGTAGTGGTTTGAGCGTAGTCAAACGGATTCAGCCAAGCCAAAATACGGTTGATCTGATAGGTTGGCATCCCAATTTGGTGCAAAAAAGCTCGCCCGTCTTTTGAAATGAAGATAAGTAAAAAGCCACCGCCTACAACCAGAATGGTCAAAACAACTGGTACAATAATTTTCCAAGACACACCTGATAAGAGGACAATTCCTGAAAAGATTGCGATAAAGACTAATGCTGTCCCTAGGTCACTCTGCAATGCCAATAAAATCAGAACGGGTAAGGTATAAAGGGCTAACTCAAAAATCAGGAAGAAGTCCAATTTAACCGTTCGCTCTCTATCTTTATAACGCTGTAAAAAATTAACAACAACTCGTGACAGCATCAGAATATAAGAAATTTTCATAAATTCAGACGGTTGGAACAAGGTGACACGCCCTATAGTTACCCAGTTTTTCGCTCCTGTCGAAGCAACTAATTCTGAACTATAAAAAATAAGCGGAAGTACCATCAGGGATAAGCCAAATACATATAAGTATGGCGTTATTTGCCAAAGAAATTTTGTATTAAATAGCATAATAATCAAACTGATAACTGTCCCCAGAGCAATCCAAGCAATCTGTTGCCCTACAATTGGCCAAACATTTTTTGGATAATCATGACTAACAGCGATATAAATGGCTACAACACCAATAAAAAGCAAACAAAACACCGGTAATATTAAACTATAATCCACTCGTGAATCAATCGAGCGTTTTTGATAAGGCATATCTCCTCCAACATACGTAATAAATGTCAGTCACTTTTAAAGCACTTTTATGAGAAAAAGTATTGAATAATTAAGCTCGATACAGCAACTGCAAACCAAGCAAATGCTCCTGTCAACAACGGCGCTGCGCCTGCTTTTCTAAATTGCCCAAAGGATACCCTTGCACCAATTCCAGCAAGAGCCATTGCCATAAGCCATTGTGACAAGAACTTTGTTGCAGGAACGAGCGAACTTGGAAAAATCCCAACACTAGTAACAATAGACGCCACAACAAACCACAAAATAAACCAAGGGAAAATCTTCTTTAAATTGACTTTTTGATGACTGCTTTGTGAGCGTACATATCGGACTCCTGCAAAGATGAGACAAGCTGGTACAATCATTAAAGCACGACTTAGTTTTACAATCGTTGCCAAATCTCCCGCCGACTGACTGTAAGTGTATCCTGCTGCTACAACAGATGATGTATCATTGATAGCGGTTCCTGCCCAAGTTCCAAAAGTTGCATTATTCATATGCATCAGATGCCCTAAAAATGGGAAAATAAAAACTGCTAAAATGTTAAAGAAGAAAATTGTTGAAATAGATAAAGCGATGTCTTCATCTTTTGCTTCTAAAATCGGTGAAGCTGCTGCAATGGCAGAACCACCACAAATAGCCGTTCCAAATCCAATTAAAGTGGTTAGAACTTTGCCCATTCCCAACAGACGTCCTACCACATAAGCTGAAATAAAAGCAATCAGTATAGTTAAAATGCTAATTTTTAAAGAGGAGATGCCTGTAGCAGAAACCCGACCAATGGACATGCTGAACCCCAGCAAAATAATGGAATATTGCAGTAATTTCTTACCTGAATAAGCTAAACCAGCATGATAAGTCTTTTTTATATGAAAAAGATTATTGGCTAAAATTCCCAAAAGAATGGCAAAAACGCTGGAGCCAATCAAGGGAAAGAAATTTCCCAAGACGGTTGCTACTGCTGCTAATACAAAAGCAAAACCAATCCCTGGAAGATATTTTTGATACATATTGAACCTTCTTTCTTTGTGTTTCTATTATAACAAAATTTAAAACTAGCAGCGGAGAAAATTAGTATTTTTAACAAAAAAACTCAGTTTACTTTGAACTGAGTCATTAATAAATTGAAGTTACATCGTTTCCTTCTTCAAAAATTGCTCCATCTCTTTTGGAATTTTTTTCATACTTGTGACGGATATTGGAGCAATTTTTTCCAAGGCCGTCTGAATTTGGCGTCCGTAACGTTTGGTTAACATGCGATTGTCTAAAATGACGACTGCTGACTGCTGCTCTTGATGTCGAATTGTACGTCCCAAAGCCTGTTTTAGGCGTAAAATCGCAACAGGTAAACTATAATCATAAAAAGGATTCTTACCTTCTTGCCGCAATTTGCGGTTGAGTTTTTGCGTAAAGAAATCGCTCGGATTGTCAAATGGAATCCGTGTAATGACTTCAATCATTTGCTCCTGACTGGAGAAATCCGTTCCCTCCCAAAAACTACCAGCCCCTAGTAAAATACTCGTTTCCCCTCTATCAAAACGTCGTTTAATATTAGCTGCTTCACCATTCTTATACTGGGCTAAATGAGGAAGACGCAAGCGTTCTGAAACAGCCAGTAGTAACGATTTTGATGTAAACAAAACGAGGAGAGGAGCCCCTTGAGTAGCCAACTTATGTACCCATTTAACAATCAAATCTGCATAAATATCTATATCTAACTCTACAACATTTGGAAAATTCTTATCCAGCCATATTTTCTGCTGATATTTCTGCTTTTGTGGCAACTGATAAAATGGTGCATGTTCAAAACCAAGTAAATGAGCCAAATGCACTTTTTTGCTGATTTCCAGTGTAGCCGAAACGAACAAGACTTGAACTTCTTCGGGTAGCAAGGCTCGAAAATCTAGCACTTCTAGGCAAGCGGCTTCCAACATCGTCACTCGATAATCCTCAAACTGCTCTTCTTTTAACCAGAACTGGTCATATTTTGTGGCAAAAATAGTGCGTAAGTCAGCAAGAGAGCTTTGATCTAACTCTGATAAATCTTGTCGGAGTTTGGAACAGGTTTCTTTCGTTAGCTCATTTTTCTTGTAACGTTGGAATTGTTCCATCGCATGAGTCAATTCAAATTGAATGTCCTCTATTAACCGACGTTGCAAAATGGTATCTGTTGTTTCAAGTTCTGATTGAATCTGCTGCAAGCATTTTGTCATATTGAGGGATTTTCGAGAGAGATTTTCCAAAGCTAAAAACAACTTCTGAGCTTCATCTACAATCAAAAGTCGATTCTCCACTATAGATTTATCATCTTCTAGCCGCGTCAAAAAATAAGCATGATTGGTCACTAATACACGACTGCGTTTGGACTTTTCTTGACCTTTTTGCCAAAAATCTGCACCATAAAAGAGGGATTTTTTGCTCATTTTCCCATCATGAAGCACCTGTTGAAAATAGGTCTGATAGCGATGCCGTTGACCAATTTCATCCAAATCACCAGATTCTGTTTCTGTGAGCCAAACTAAAAGTAACATTTTGCAACGATTGACCAAACGATTGTCATCTACCTGCTGCAAACTGTCATAAAAGAAGTCAAGCTTTAAATAATTAGCAGGGCTTTTCAAGCTATGAACAGAAACATGAAAGATTTCTTCTAACTTTTGTCCTTCATTTGCCACAATCTGATCTTGCAACACTTTCGTAGGAACCGTTGCCAAAATTTGCTTGCTCGTTTGAGCCAAAGCAGGAAGCAAGTAACCATAGGTCTTTCCTAACCCTGTCTGAGCTTGTAAAAAACTTGGTTGCTGACTTTTTAAAGCCTGTTCCACATCATGTGCAAAGTTATCTTGTTCTTTTCGTTCCTCTAAATCCAACAAATTGATATTGTGTTGGAAATTTTGGGATAATTTCCTTGCTTTTTTAATCTTTTTACTTTTTCTAAGAAAAATTCCCTGCCGCTTTATCAAATCGTGGCAAGTTATGTCCGACATTTGGTTAAAAGCATCTTCTATTGCTAAGCGTGATTCATAAATCAAACTATTCGAAAACGTTAACAAATATTCCACTAACTCTTTTGGAAGTTTTTGGATTTTTTCTTGTATTTTTAAAAATAATGTAGCCGTTGCTGAGGCATCTGCAAGTGCTGTATGCGCATGTTTCAAAGGAATGTCTAACTGTTCACATAATATTCCTAGATTGTATTTTTCAAACGTTGGGAAAAAGACTTGCGCAAGCTCTACTGTATCTACCCTCGGAGTCACTAATTCAAATCCTTCCCAAAAGAGGGCTTCTGCCAATAAATTAGCATCAAATTTCACATTATGAGCCACAAAAATGGCATCCTCAATCAACTCATAAATCTCACGAGCTACTTGAGAAAAGTCTGGCGCCCTTCTCAATCGCTTATCTGTCAATCCTGTTAATTGGCAAATATGAGAATCCAGCTTCTCATGAGGATTCACATCGGTTTCATAAGTTTTGACAATCTGACCATTTTCAATCAGCACAATCCCGACTTGAATAATCTTGGCGTTGCTGCTGGCACTCGTTGCCTCTAAATCCACCACAGCATATTTTCTTTTTTCTTGTATCATATTAGAAAAATTATACCATAAATCCAACTATTTCGTATCACGTTTTATGCCTTATTTTTCCTTGATAAATAGCTTGATATTTCTTTTATGTCATTTTTCATATTTTTTGCTAAACTATGAAGTGAAAGGAGTTCTCATGATAACAATTCATAAAACTTTAAACGCTCAAGCATACGAAAATACTTATTATTTAGAAAATGAGCATCACCTCATCGTAGTTGATCCGGGTAGTGACTGGGATAAAATTGCAGCAAAAATCCAAGAAATCAATAAACCAATTACAGCTATTTTGCTGACCCATACTCATTACGATCATATTATGAGTGTTGATTTAGTTCGTCAACATTTTGGACATCCACCTGTCTATGTCGCTGAAAGTGAAGCAACTTGGCTTTACACTCCGGAGTATAATCTATCTGGACTAGCTCGCCACCAAGATATGGATAACATCATTCTCCAGCCTGCCGATGTCTTTTTTGACTATCATAGTCCTTACAGTCTAGATGATTTTTATTTTTATGTCGTACCAACATCAGGACATTCAATCGGTAGTGTTTCAATCATCTTTCCTAACGAGCACTTTGTTTTAACTGGCGATGCTTTATTCTGCGAATCAATTGGTCGAACGGACCTCTATACTGGAAATATAGAACAACTCATTTCTAGCATCAAAAACGAGTTGCTGACCTTGCCTGATTATGATGTTTACCCTGGTCATGGTCCTCAAACCACCATTGTCCATGAAAAAATGTTTAATCCATTTTTGCATTAAAAAAGCCCTAAATGAACTGCATCTCAAAAGTTAGATTTTTCTGTCTAACTTTCGGGTCAGGGTTCAATAGGGTTTTTATTATCACTTCTTTTTTAAATTTTCAAGAATCGTCTCATTGAGAGAACCGAGCCAAATGCTCCGATGATAATTCCTACTACAAAAAGGAAGGAAATCATCAATGGAATAAAGGTTTTTGGTACAATCATTGAAAGATTTTGACTAGCAAGAGATGGATTAAATGACTTGTAGGCCATTTCGTAAATAAAATAGACCAAGCCAGCTGGAACAACTGCTCCAAGCAAGCCGATCCAAGCTCCTTCTAACAAGAACGGACCTCGAATGTAACTGTTTTTTGCTCCCACCAGACGCATAATTTGAATTTCACGACTACGTGAAATAATCGTAATCCGAATAGTATTTGAAATCAAGAAAACAGCAATAAAGACTAAGAGGAGCGCTCCTACAATTCCCCATGTACGAATAAAATTAGCTAACGCAAAAATACGTTTTGTATTGGCTCCACCGTATTCTACTTCAGAAACCCCTTCCACTTTCTTCGCATTGTTTGCGACAGACGTGACGTATTTGGGGTCGGTTGTATCAACAATATAAGCGTCATGCAGGGGATTGGCATCTCCTTCAAAGAGTTTCCAATCTTTACCCATGACTTCTGTTAGTTTCTTTAATTGTTCTTGCTTGCTAGAAAATGTTACTGATTTCACATTTGACATTTTGTTGAGGGCATCATATACCTTATGGTAGTCCTCATTTTTGACTGTTTGACCTTCTTTTGTAATAGTCTCTTCATTGTCCGCTGTATCTGGTCGCATATAGACCATAACCCGCACATTATTTTCAATATCTGTTGCTAGCTTCGCCGTGTTTAAAATGACTGACACAAAGATTGCGACTAACCCTAGTGTAATCATCACGGAGCTGACTGCAGCAACTGTCATCCAACCATTTCGCTTCAAACTTTTGAGCGATTCAAGCAGGTGACTTAAAAATCTACTATTCATCGTATCCGTACTCTCCTTTTGCTTCATCACGCACCACACGACCATTTTCGATGGCAATAACGCGGTGACGCAAAGTATTTACAATTTGGCTATTGTGGGTCGCCATCAGAACAGTCGTCCCTTGCAGGTTAATTCGCTCCAGTAGATTCATGATTTCCCACGAATTATCTGGGTCCAAATTTCCTGTCGGCTCATCGGCAATCAAAACTTTAGGATTGTTCACAATCGCACGAGCAATGGCAATTCGCTGCTGCTCTCCTCCTGAGAGTTCATTTGGAAATGAACGGACTTTGTGTTTTAAACCAACCAAATCCAACACTTCCATAACGCACTTTTTGATATTCCGACGGCGTTCTCCAATAACTTCCATAGCGTAGGCGATATTTTCATAGACTGTCTTTTTGGGTAGCAACTTATAGTCTTGGAAAACGACGCCAACATTACGACGCAACATTGGAATATCGCGTTTTTTAATCTTAGCAAGATTAAAGCCAGCAACTTGCAGACTTCCCTTATCAACTTTCACTTCACGATACAATAATCGAATAAAAGTTGATTTCCCTGCTCCAGAAGGACCTACAATATAAGTGAATTCTCCTGGCTCTACTTCAATGGACACACCACGCAGGGCTGTTGTCCCGTTGTCATATTTTTTGACAACATCTCTCATTTCAATAATTGACATTTATTGTTAAGAGTTCCTTTCGTAAGATAGTTGAGGGAGTGGGAGAGGAAACTATGATTGCATTGCAATTACAATTGTCTGCACCACTCTCGTAAATTTAATGTTTAGTTTAACCGCCATTTCAAGTAGGCATCGATGAAGCCATCAATATCTCCGTCCATGACTTTGTCAACCTGTGCGACTTCAAAGCCTGTCCGATGATCTTTGACCATCGTGTAAGGAGTAAAGACATAAGAGCGGATTTGGCTTCCCCAAGAAATTTCTTTTTTGTCTCCCTTTAAGGAATCCACTTCAGCTGCTTTCTTTTCTTGCTCCATTTGGTAGAGTTTCGCTTGAAGCAATTTCATTGCCCGATCACGGTTTCCATATTGTGTGCGGTCAACAGTGGATTGTGTCACAATTCCCGTTGGTATGTGGGTTAAACGAACACCGGTTGAAACTTTGTTGACATTTTGCCCACCAGCACCACCGGAACGGAAAGTGTCCATCTTGATGTCTTCGTCTCGCACCTCAATTTCAATCGTGTCATCCAACTCCGGCATGACTTCCACTGAAGTAAAAGAAGTGTGACGACGCTTAGCTGAGTCAAATGGCGAAATGCGCACCAAGCGATGAACTCCCATTTCAGACTTCAACAAACCATAGGCATGAGGGCCCTCAAAAGACAAGGTAACAGACTTAATTCCCGCTTCATCTCCCGCTTGATAGTCCAATACTTCAACCTTGAAACTATGAGCATTGCCAAAGCGTGTATACATCCGCAGCAACATATCCCCCCAGTCTTGAGCTTCTGTTCCACCAGAGCCTGGATGAATTTCAAGGATAGCATTGTTATTATCATAAGGTTCCGACAAGAGGAGTGTCATTTCATAGCTGGTCATTTTTGTTTCCAACTCTGCTAATTTTTCTTCCAACTCTTCCTGTACAGAATCATCCTCCGCTAGAAAATCAAGCAAAATCTCTGATTCGTCAAATAAATCAGTCATTTGCTGGAAGTTATCATAGGTTTGCTTAAGTTCGTTTAATTCTTGAGATGTCTTTTGCGCTGCTATATTATCATCCCAAAAGTCAGGCTCTGTCATCTTATTTTCTAAGATAGCAATTTCCTCTTCCAGACCGTCTAAGTCAAAGAGACCCCCTGAAAGAAGCTAATTTTTCACGATTTGCGTCAATTTTTTGACGAATTTCTGAAATATCCATATCTACCTCTTTTCACATATCGTTTTATTATATCACAAATCAGTATTTTTTCCTAATTTCTGACAAAATCCAATAATAGTTATTGTATAAAATTTCTAAGTCCTTATCAAGAAATTTCGTTCTTTGTTACACGATTGTTAGATAAGTTGCTGTCTGAAGAAAAATATTAAGAAGTTAGATACGTCAAAATGATATTCATGATAGTCCCTTCTTTACAACCTTTCGCTCGAGAATTTCTAAAACGCCTGATTCTTGATTGCTTGGTGCTTAATACTTTGCTATTTTCTTGACCTTTTCAGAAGCATTTGCCATCGCATAGCTGTGACCCACATAAGCTAGCATTTCTAGGTCATTTCCACCGTCCCCAAAAGCCATCATCTCCTGTGGTGCAATACCAAAATGCTGACTAAGGAATTCAAGAGCAGAGCCTTTATGAACACCTCTTTGGATGATATCAATCGAACCATGTCCACTTGAAACTGCCTGAACGAGTTGACCAGTAACTTGATTTAGCTTTTCAAGGAGTTGATCTGTTTTTTCTTCTGGCACCAATAAAGCTAACTTGACAAAATCATCTTCTGGTAAATCCTGAAAATTAGAGATTTCTTTCAATGCATGGTAATAAATTGCAATTTCTTCTTTGTACTGTTTGGGTGCTGACTTGATCAAATAAGCAGAATGAAGCCCGCAAAGAGTTGTCGCATTTTCTAATCCTTCTAACACAAGCACGTCTAAAACCTTTTCAATCTCTGTTCTAGCGATTTTTTCTTCTCGCAATAACTTCTCGCCTTCAAAAATTAGTGCTCCATTTTCTGAAACAATAATTAACTCATCCTGATATTTTGGAAAAAATGAAGCCAGTTGGGCATACTGATTGCCTGAAATGACGACTACTTTTATATCTTTTTCTTGCAAGCAATGCTCGATAAATTTTCTCAAAGCGCTTCACATCGTAGGTATTGTCTGAGTGCAGAAATGTACCGTCCATGTCAAATGCTACTAATTTTATCATTCGTAGACCTCCTCTTGCTTCTATTTTACACCAAAAGACTTAAACTTTCCTATGATTTTTGACGAAAAATTTATTTCTTTCATTTTGCCTCAAATATGCTACACTAGGAACATAACAAATTTAGCATTTATGAGTGATCTTCACCTAGATTCAAACCAATTTACCAATGAAGACATCACCATTTTGATTGATTTACTAAAAAAGAAAAAAGTTGACCACATTCACTTTGCAGGGGATCTATCTAATGTAGGGTAGGATACTAGCGAGGTAGTCATTGCGACCCCTTTTCCATTATCCCCCCACCGAACCGGACGTGATACTTTCGCATCATCCGGCTCCCCAGCAATTTCATTTCATAAACGTGTATTTATTGAACCATTATGTATCGCATGGTGACAATCCCGACAAGTCACTAGCGTTTTCCGACATCTTGCTGACATGATTTCTTTCCACTTTGGAACTATTTTTCCATTGTGTTTATTCAAGTCTGCTAATTTTCTGATATGATGCACCTCTATGTTCTCCTTACTGCCACATAGCTCACACTTATTTGCGAGTAATTGCTTGATAAGCTCTGTTCGACCACCATAAACTTGATATGGAGTATCTTCTATTACAGCTTTCCTTTTATAAGAAAGTGAAACGCCACCCCACGTTGCAACTAGAGGAGGTTTATTCTCACGAGGCACAACTACCTGTAAACACGGCACAGTTCGGCCATTCGTACTAGTTGTAGTAGTTTTATATTTAGCTAACATTTTATTAATGGATGACTTATGCTTAAATGCTAATGTTTTAAGGAGTGATGTTTCCATATACCAATAGACTTTTGAGAACCATGACAAATTTTGTGCCAATATATAGTATTGAACTAGCCCTCTATATTCTTGTTGGTAAGTTTGAACGATACTAAAGTCATCGTCATGCAATAAGTTATTACGATGAATAGCTTTACCATTTTTCATGTATTGGCGACATTTGCTTTCAATAACCGATACAGGTACAAATAATGCTATAACACCATTGGCACTTCGTCTTCCTTTGTTATCAATATAATCATTGACACGTTGTGCTTTTATCTCATATCCCAGAAATTTCGCTGATTCTTCAGTCGCATGAGTAATCAAAGTCTTTTCTTGAGAAAGTTCTAAATGTAACTTAATGTTTAAAAAGTCTCCAATTTGCTTCTTTATATCCTTTGCCTCTGCTTTCGAACCTGTAAATCCTAGAATAAAGTCATCCGCATACCGAACATATCTTAATCTCCGATAATTGGTATCATAAGTATCAACTGAAGGGATATTTCTTCTCTCAACAATTATTTGATGAGCTTTTTTATATTCTCCTTTGTCTTGGTAGAATTTAATTTTTCTACTCAAACGATTATAGGCTGAATTTGCTTTCTGTTTTTTCCCTCTTGTATATTGAGGTATCAACTCTTCACCGACCCACTTATCAAATTGATGTAAATAAATATTGGCTAATAAAGGACTAATAACTCCACCTTGCGGTGTTCCGCTAATAGTCTTTCGAAACTTCCAATCATCAAGATATCCTGCCTCAAGCATATTTTTTATAAGCCTAATAAACCGACCATCTTGAATTTGTTTAGACAACATGGTGATTAACACACAGTGGTCAATCGTGTCAAAATAACTAGAGATATCTCCTTCTATGAACCAATGTGTCCCTTGCCAAGTCTGAATTTCTTGTAAAGCTGTATGACACCCTCTTTTTGGTCTAAAACCATGAGAATGTTCACTAAATTGTGGCTCATAATAGGCTTCTAATATCATGCGAATCACTTCCTGAAGAAGTTTATCGCTCCATACTGGTATTCCCAAAGGACGGTGTTTTCCATTCTTTTTAGGAATGTACTCTCTCCTAGCTGGTCTCCAGTAATAGGTTTCTTGTCTTAATTGTTCAATAATCATATCTATTTTTTGAATAGACATACCATCAATCGTTTCCTCTGTAACACCCTTTGTCATTGCTCCATTATTCGGGTATAACTTTGCATAGGCTATCAGATACAGTTCACGATTAAATAGTAACTTATAAACCCTTTCGAGTGGTTTATCTTGTTTTCCACGTTCATGAATGACCGTTAAAATAGTTTTGGCTGTACGCATCTCACGCACCTAATTCTTTCTAACTAATCGAAATTACCTGTCACCCTTCGCCATGTACAAGGATTTCCCTTGCTCGGACTACTACGGTGACTCCGTTACCATAAGGGTCTCCCCTCTTAGGCAATCCTGCTATTCGTTAAAAATGTACGTTCTAGTAACCCTTAGGTTCCTCACTCATTCCTTTATTCATACTTATCGTATGCTCTTTTACTGTAGAAAGTTATTCGTCCAAAATCACAACAACGAATATACAGTAACATCGGTTTCAGTTACTTTCCGATGGGCGATGCTTTGCACCTAGTCAGAATTGAGGTTCAAGCAGTTTAGCCTTAACCATAGGTTACGGAACTTGCGGCGCATCAAAGCATTGTAACTCACTCCTTATCCGCTTTACTAACATGCTATTGTCCCCTTTGGGGTTCCCCGCTAGGTTAGCTAGTTGTTCCTATTATTTACTTTCAATAATATCCCTCTGCGAGGGAGATACATTTTTACGCTTAATAGCGCACGACTTTGAGCATATTAGTTTGCCTTTTTTACAAAAGCTCAAAAAATCCTTCTCCGTTTCTTACAATTTAGGCAACCATGACATGCTAGGAATGACTGAAGACGACATTCAACAGCACAATTTCAATGTACAATCATTTGGACAGACTCAGTTTATTAGCCTAGCAGGTTGGTATGACTATGGCTTCGTTCCCGAAAAAACACCTGAAGAACACAAACGAACCAAGCAATTTTTCTGGTTTGATAGACGATTGAACCACAACACTGATGACCCTATACTCACTCAACAGACCCTAGAACAACTTGAGAGAATTTTGGCTTCTCTGAATGGTCCTATTATCCTAGCTATGCATTTTGTTCCTCACAAAGATTTTCTTTACAATCACCCTTATTTTCAGCGCTTTAATGCTTTTCTGGGCAGTCAAGCCTTTCATAATCTCTTTGTCAAATATGGTGTGAAAGATGTTGTCTTTGGTCATCTTCACCACCGCCACTCCGCTCGAATGATTGACGGCGTTTGCTATCATACAAGACCTCTTGGCTACATCCGCGAATGGCAGTTGACCCAGCAATTTTTCGAAGATTATCCTCAATACAAAATCCCTCAAATGTACCGCCTCCACAAACGCTATAATGCAGTAAAAGATTTATCTCTTTTCCAATCATATAAGAAAAAGCACCTCCAAAAAGAACTAGAAGATGCCCTTATCATTTTTGATATTTAGTACGAAAACAACTGAATAGCTTCTCTTAGCTCGTCTGAGAGATCTTTTTCTTTGTCTAACCGAAGATAGACTTCTAACAAGCACGAACGAGCATTAGAAAATTGTAAGAAGTCTGTTGAATTTTCTAGTGGAAAGTCAAGTGAAGTTAACCAAGCTGCAACTCTGGTTTGTGAGAGTCTCTCATTTAAAATAGCCTGATAGATGACCCGTGCCAAACGCCAGTCCTCATCGCTGATAAAGCGCCAATTCACTCTTTTAAAAATCTTTTCTAGTACTTGAAGAACTTCATTTACTCGTGTTATAGGAAAATCTGGATGACAGATAATCTCAACTAAAAGATCTGCACCATGAGCAAAGGCATGCACCCAACCATATTCTTCAGAATAACCAGTACTATCATTTTCATACAATAAATAAGACAGACCTTGTTCAAATAGAGCCATTCTTTGATAACTAGAAAGTCTTTTAAAATAAAGTGAATTTTTCTTAGCATCTGCATTTAGCAAATTAGCGAATAATAAAGCCGTAAAAGATCGAATCAGAGTAGCCTGACCAACTTCTTCCTTTTTATACAAAAGTCCCTGTCGTTTAAGAGCTTCAACCACTACAAAATCAAACTGGTCCTTTGTAAATAACTGTTCTTGTATGGCTCTGGCTAGAGAAACAAAGATTAAGTCATCTCGTATTTTATAATTCGGATGACCAACATGATCTAACATCCAAAGGACTTCTTCTTGTTGATAAATTGGCATATCCTGTGCTAATTTTTCTTTTAGTATTTTTTCCATATCTTTCCTTTTCAATTAGATTATTAGAAAAAGTCATCCAAAGATGACTTTTTCTTTCTTAAATAGCATTCTGATCAAAGCCAAGTTTGCGTTGAACAAATTTAACAATTTCTACGATGATAATCATGGAGAAACTTCCAATGAGAACGGCTGCCCATTGTGAGAGGTCTAATTTTGTTACATGGAAAATTCCTTCTAGTGGCTCAACCAAAATGGTAGAAGCCAATAAAATGAATGAAACAAGAATAGACCAGTTGAAAGTTTTAGATTTGAATGGCCCAACTGTTAGAAGTGATTGATAAACAGATTTTACATTAAAGGCATGGAAAAGCTGGATTAGTCCAAGCGTTGCAAAGGACATGGTCAACGCATCCGCATGAATAGCTCTCATGTCACCAACATGAACTGGATTCATCAAAGCATAAGCATAAACACCGAGTACCAAAGCACCTTGCAAAAGCCCTTGATAAATAATCGAACTCATGACACCACCTGAGAAAAAGCTAGACTTACGACCACGCGGTTTGTGAGTCATCACACCCGGCTCAGCTGGCTCAACCCCTAGTGCAATAGCTGGAAAAGTATCTGTCACAAGGTTAATCCAGAGAAGATGAACCGGCTGCAGCACATCCCAGCCAAAAAGAGTTGCAAGGAAAATCGTCAACACTTCTGCTGTATTGGCTGAAAGCAAATATTGAATGGTCTTTTGAATGTTAGAGAAGACTTTCCGTCCTTCCTCAACAGCCACGATAATCGTTGCAAAATTATCATCAGCCAGAATCATGTCAGAAGCACCTTTCGAAACTTCTGTCCCTGTAATCCCCATTCCGATACCGATGTCGGCTGTCTTCAAGGCTGGTGCATCATTTACACCGTCACCTGTCATAGCAACAACCTTGCCTTGATGTTGCCATGCTTTGACAATTCGCACCTTATGCTCAGGAGATACACGCGCATAGACAGAATATTGACCAACAACTTTTTCAAACTCTTCGTCTGACAATTCGTTAAGCTCAGCACCAGTCATAACATGGTCTTTACTATCATCATTGATAATGCCTAAACGCTTAGCAATCGCTTCCGCTGTGTCTTGGTGGTCACCTGTAATCATAATTGGACGAATACCGGCTTCTTTAGCCACTCGAACAGCTTCAGCAGCTTCTGGTCGCTCAGGGTCAATCATTCCAATCATACCTGTGAAAATTAAATCATTTTCAAGATTTTCAGACGTTAAGTTTTCTGGAATTTCATCAATAATTTTGTAGGCACCAGCTAAAACACGCAAGGCCTGATGAGCCATACCTGAATTATTTTCCTTAATTAACTGAGTCGTTGCTTCATCAATCGGCGCAATATCGCCTGCCTTGTCACGAGCCACACAACGTTTTAAAAGTTGATCTGGCGCACCTTTTACAGCAACCAAGAATTTACCATCTGGCAAAGGATGAATGGTTGACATAAGCTTACGTTCAGAATCGAACGGCAACTCTGCTACACGAGGATACTGTTGCAAAAAGGCCTTGACATCATACCCTTTATCAAGTGCATACTGAACAAAAGCTGTTTCTGTTGGGTCACCAATGAGTTTTCCGTCTTGATCGATTTTAGTATCATTAGCAAGGACAACCGAGCGTAGCAATGGCAAGTCGAGTCCGAGGTCAATAGCTTGTTTTGCTTCATGCAAACTGCCGTCATAAAAGACTTTTTCAACCGTCATCTTGTTCATGGTCAAGGTTCCCGTCTTATCAGAAGCAATAATTTCAGTAGAGCCAAGCGTCTCAACTGCAGGAAGCTTTCTGACAATGGAATTTCTCTTCGCCAAAACTTGTGTGCCAAGTGCCAAGACAATGGTCACAATAGCAGGAAGTCCTTCTGGAATTGCTGCTACAGCAAGTGCGACTGATGTCATCAATTCGCCCAGCGGATCTTTTCCTTGAACGAATACGCCGACCACAAAAGTGATTGCTGCAATAATTAAAATCGCATAGGTCAGCACTTTTGACAGACCATTTAGATTTTGCTTGAGTGGAGTATCTGTTTCATCAGCATTTTGGAGCATACCAGCAATACGACCGACTTCTGTAAACATACCTGTATTGACAACGACACCCATTCCACGTCCATACGTAACGTTTGAATTTTGGAATGCCATATTGATACGGTCGCCAATACCTGCATCAGCAGCTACATCAACAGTCAGATGTTTTTCAACTGGAACGGATTCGCCAGTCAGAGCCGCTTCTTCAATTTTTAAAGAATTTGCTTCTAAAAGACGCATGTCAGCAGGTACCACATCACCTGCTTCCAGCATAACGATGTCTCCAGGGACCAATTCTTTTGAGTCTACTTCTGTCACATGCCCGTCACGCAGCGCACGCGCAGCTGGGCTAGACATAGATTTGAGTGCTTCAATTGCTTCTTCTGCCTTACCTTCTTGGTAAACTCCAAAAATGGCATTAATAATGACCACAGCTAGGATAATAATCGCATCTGCAATATCTTCACCACCTGAAGTCACAACCGAAAGAATAGCCGCAATCAGCAAAATAAGAATCATCAAATCCTTAAATTGCTCAACGAATTTCATCAGAAGGGATTTTTTCTCTCCCTCATCCAGTTCATTGCGTCCGTATTCATCTAAACGCTTAGCGGCTTCATTGCTTGATAAACCTTGCTCAGAAGTTTTCAAATCCTTTAAAACTTCCTCCGAACCTTGCGTATAAAACGCTTGGCGTTTTTGTTCTTTTGACAAACTATTTCCTCCTTTAATCCCTTTTTGACAAACAAAAAGAGACCTGTTTATTGCAACAAGTCTCGCTGTTTCATACAAGGCCGGAAATTGCTTTCGTATTGACGACCTTGTAACGGATATCCCGCTAGCTACTCCCTTGAGTGTTTTTATTATATCAAATTCTTCAATTTTTTCAAGCAAAAAAAGTTCAATTTCTATCTATTTTACCAAATAGATAACAAGACACAATAAATAAAATAATCGCTATGACAAGTGTCCCTGTTAGGTCAAAGAACATATTAAGCTTTGTCTTGTTATAAAAAACCAAATAAATCTGCTGAGAATAAAAATAGCCGCTATTACTAAACTAAAAAGGATTCTTCCCATCACTTTCTACCTCCACGAAATTTCCATTTGATAATCCGCAAAAGCTCGACCGCCATCAGGTGTTCTCAATTGATAATGCAGTTCAAGTGTCTGCTTTTTCAAATCAACCTGGTAATGACTTGTTTTTGTGATAAATTGCTGTATGCCGACCGGTGTGGGAATGCCAATCAAGGCTTCTCCTCCTTTGATAAACCGCATCAAGGATTTAGGGGTGGAGAAGCGTGTCATGACTAGTTCTTCATCATGAAACTTCAGCACAACCTTCTCTCCTTCTTCATTTTTAAACAATAAATAATGATAAGCGCCCTTTTGAGTCCAATCTACAGCGTAACTTTGGTCAATTTGCTCTACTTGCTCATCCATTTGAATTCGATTTTGGATTCTAATTTTCACTCTTTAAATTTCCTCGTCTTCCTATTTCTTTTTTTATTTTAGCAGAAAATCAAAAATTTTTCTCCCATTTTTTCTTATACTTTTATTTTGCCATAGTTCTGAATGGGATAATTTTTGAATTAAACTAGCAAGTTTGAATCGCTATTTTCAGAGGTTATAGATTACTTTGTTATTTGGACTGCTAGACGAGATGTGGTATAATAGAGCCATGATTGAAAAAGTATTTCGTGATCCCGTCCACAATTACATTCATGTGGATCACCAAGTCATCTATGATTTAATAAACACCAAAGAATTTCAACGACTGCGCCGCATTAAACAGTTAGGAACTTCCGGCTATACTTTTCACGGAGGCGAGCACAGCCGTTTTTCGCATTGCCTCGGAGCATATGAAATTTCAAGACAAATTACAAAAATCTTTGACGAAAAATATCCAGAGGTTTGGGATCGTCATGAAAACTTACTTGTCATGGCAACAGCCCTCTTACACGATGTCGGTCACGGCGCTTATTCACATACCTTTGAGCGCTTATTCGAGACTGACCACGAGGAAATTACACGCCAGATTATCACAAACCCTGAAACAGAGATTAACCAAGTGCTGGTTCAAGTTTCGCCTGATTTTCCGGAAAAAGTAGCCAGCGTTATCAACCACACCTATCCAAACAAACAGGTGGTGCAACTCATTTCCAGTCAGATTGATGTGGATCGTATGGATTACCTCTTGCGAGACTCTTACTACACAGGTGCTTCTTATGGGCGATTTGATTTGACACGAATTTTACGTGTTATTTGCCCTGTCGAAAATGGCATTGCTTTTAAGCGCAACGGCATGCATGCTGTAGAAGATTATGTCGTCAGTCGTTATCAAATGTATATGCAAGTTTATTTTCATCCTGCTAGTCGTGCGATGGAGGTACTCTTACAGAATTTGCTCAAGCGAGCAAAATTTCTCTATGAAAAGCAGAAAGACTATTTTGCGCTTTCTTCTCCTAACCTTATTCCTTTCTTTGAAAAAAGAGTAACTTTGAAAGATTATCTTGCTTTGGATGATGGGGTTATGAACACTTATTTTCAAGTCTGGATGAGTAGTCCTGATACGATTTTATCGGATTTAGCACAGCGTTTCATCAACCGTAAGGTCTTTAAATCCATTATTTTTTCAAAGGAAAATGAAAAAAATCTGAATGTTATGCGGGATTTGGTTGCAGAAGTCGGTTTTGATCCTGACTACTATACCGCTATTCACCGCAATTTTGATCTACCTTATGATTTTTATCGTCCAGATGTCGAAAAACCACGCACTCAGATTGAAATTATCCAAAAGGATGGCAGTCTCGCGGAGTTGTCCACTTTATCCCCTATCGTCGAAACATTAGCAGGCACAAGGCACGGCGACAACCGTTTCTATTTCCCAAAAGAAATGCTGAAAGAAGCTGGACTTTTTAGTGAAAATAGTAAAACTTTCTTGTCGTATATCAAAAACGACCAATTTATATATGGAGAAGCACACGGACATGAGTATTAAACTAGTTGCCGTTGATATTGACGGAACCTTATTAAACACCAAAAGAGAAGTCACACCAGAAGTTTTTTCTGCTGTACAAGATGCCAAAGCTGCTGGAGTAAAGATTGTCATTGCAACCGGACGCCCCATTCCAGGAGTGAGAAATTTGCTTGAAGAGTTACACCTAAACGAGCCAGGTAATTATGTCATTACCTTCAATGGCGGGCTGGTTCAAGATACAGTTACAGGGGAAGAATATATCAAAGAAACTCTAACCTACGATGATTATTTGGATATTGAATGTCTCAGTCGCAAATTAGGGGTTCACATGCACGCTATCACCAAGGACGGTATTTATACTGCTAACCGTAACATTGGAAAATATACCGTTTACGAAGCCGGACTGGTCAATATGCCAGTCTACTACCGCACTCCAGAAGAAATGGTAGATAAAGAAATCGTCAAAATCATGTATATTGACGAACCAGAAATTTTGGATCAAGCAATCGCCAAACTTCCAAAAGAATTGTACGACAAGTATACACTCGTAAAATCTGCACCTTTTTACTTAGAAATTGTCAAAAAATCCGTCAATAAAGGGGCTGCAGTCGTGCATCTAGCAGAAAAATTAGGATTGACAAAAGAGGAGACTATGGCTATCGGGGACGAAGAAAACGACCGTGCAATGCTAGAAGTCGTGGGAAATCCTGTTGTAATGGAAAATGGGACTGACGCGTTGAAGAAAATTGCCAAGTATATCACCAAATCAAACGATGAATCTGGCGTTGCACACGCTATTAGAGAGTGGGTTTTAAACTGATGTACACTTATAAGATTGGAATTTCTGCTCAAGAACACGATGATTTTGTTAAGGCAAGTTCTCAAACCAACTTGCTTCAAAGCGCTTCTTGGGCAAAGGTCAAAGATAATTGGGACAATGAACGAATTGGTTTTTACAAAAATAATCAATTAGTAGCCTCGGCCAGCATTCTCATCAAGCCTTTGCCGCTCGGCATGACCATGCTTTATATTCCTCGCGGTCCTATTATGGATTATCAGAATCAAGAATTACTACAATTTGTCCTGACTTCCTTGAAAAAATTCGCTAAAACTAAAAAAGCTCTTTTTATCAAATTTGATCCGAGTCTCTTCCTCGTGCAGGCTCAAATCAGAGAAGACAGAAAAGAACAGCAGGAAACGCTTGACGTGATTCAAAATCTCCAGAAAGCGGGTGCTATCTGGGTAGGGCGGACAGAATCATTAGACGAAACGATTCAACCGCGTTTTCAAGCGAATATTTACAAGGATAATTTCAGCGAAGAACTTTTATCGAAAAGCACACGACAAGCCATTCGCACTGCTCGCAACAAAGGTATTCAAGTCCAGTTTGGTGGTTCAGAGCTTTTGGACGGTTTCTCTGCTTTGATGAAAAAAACAGAAAATCGAAAAAGTATCCATCTGCGTGGTCAAGATTATTATCAAAAACTGCTGGATACCTACCCTGAGCATTCCTATATCACACTTGCAAGTATTAATTTAAACGAGCGTCTAGAAAGTCTCCAAGTACAAAAATCTAAAGCTGAAAAAGAAGCTAGCAAATTTACTGAAAAAACCAAGCCCGGTAAAATTGAAAACAACAAGCAGGAACAAAAACGACTGCAAGAAGAAATGGACTTCTTAGCAGAAAAAATGACTCAAGGAGCCATAACAGTGCCTCTATCTGGAACTTTGGTTCTTGAATATGGAACTACCTCTGAAAATATCTATGCTGGGATGGACGAAGAATACCGCCGCTACCAACCAGCTATCCTGACTTGGTACGAAACCGCTAAACACGCTTTTGAACGCGGAGCTAATTGGCAAAATATGGGCGGTGTTGAAAATGATTTAGACGGCGGGCTTTACCACTTCAAGTCCAAGTTCAATCCAACCATTGAAGAATTTGTCGGCGAGTTTAACTTGCCAACCAATCCACTCTATCATCTCTCTAACCTTGCTTATACTTTGAGAAAGAAATACCGCAGCAAACACTAAGAAAGGAATCGCATGACACTCAAACAACTTCGTCAGGAAGAATTTGTAAAACACAGCGCTTCTTGCGCTCAACGTTCTTTTATGCAGACGGTAGAAATGGAGAAGCTCTTATCAAAACGTGGCTTTACTTGTCAATATGTAGGATACACAAATGAGCATGACGAAGTGACTGTTTCAGCTGTGCTCTACAGTATGCCCATGACAGGCGGACTGCACATGGAAATCAATTGCGGTCCTGTTTCAACAAATCCTCACGACCTACAAGCTTTTTACCGTGAACTCAAGACCTACGCCAAAGAAAATGGTGCTTTAGAGCTAATTGTCAAACCTTATGAAACTTATCAAACATTTGACAGCAATGGTCAGCCGACCTCGCCCGAAAAAACAGAATTGATAAAAGAGTTGACAGACTTAGGTTATGAATTTGATGGCTTGCAGACAGGTTATCCAGGCGGCGAACCTGATTGGCACTATGTCAAAGACCTGACTGAACTAACTGAAAAAGATCTGCTCAAATCCTTCAGCAAAAATGGTAAATCGACTGTAAAAAAAGCCAATACTTTCGGCATTCAATTAAAAAAATTGAAGCGAGATGAATTAAATATTTTCAAAGAAATCACTTCTGCCACATCCGAACGTCGTGAATATAGCGATAAAGTATTAGATTATTATCAAGATTTCTATGATGCTTTTGGCAATCAAGCGGACTTCATGATTGCAACGCTTAATTTTCAAGATTATTTGCAACATCTGCAAAATGATCAAAAAAAACTAGAACAAAAGATCAAAAAATTAGAAGCGGATTTAGAAAAAAATCCTCAGTCAGAGAAGAAGCACAATCAACTGCGTGAATTCTCTAGCCAATTTGAAAGTTTTGAAACACGCAAAGCCGAAGCGCAAGGATTAATAGATAAATATGGAACCGAAGACCAAGTTCTTGCAGGCAGCCTCTTTATCTATACACCACAGGAAGCGACTTACCTATTTAGTGGTTCCTATCCTGAATTTAACAAATTCTATGCCCCAGCACTTCTCCAAGAATACGTCATGAAAGAAGCTATCAAGCGAAATATCCCTTTTTACAATTTTCTTGGTATCACCGGAATTTTCGACGGTTCAGACGGCGTGCTCCGCTTTAAGCAAAATTTCAATGGCTACATCGTTCGTAAAATGGGCACCTTCCGCTATTATCCACAACCACTTAAGTTTAAACTTCTTCGTCTTCTTAAACAACTTTTAAGACGCTCTTAAAACTCTCAAAAAGTTGTTTGAGAGTTTTTTAATATAGTATTTTAGATAAGGATTATCAGATATGCTTAAACACTTTATCTCAAAAAAGCTATTAGTCATCTACTTTCTGTTTATCGTGCTGACATGGGTTGAGTCGGTCTTAAATCCTACCCTCGTTCGGATGATTATTGATAGTTTTCAAGCGAAAAATTTAATGATTCTCTGGCAGACCTTGCTACTAGGAATTTTGGGAAATATCCTGATTCTCTTAGGTTTAGCAGGAAAACGTTATTACTATGCTAAGGTCATTGCTGATTTTAATAAGAAGCTAAAAGGAAAGATGTTTGCGGCTTTTCTTTATGACAATCAACTGTCAGATAAAGACATTCTTTCCGATTTAGAAAATGATGTGAAACAGATAGAAGAAAATTATGTAGAATCCACTTTGATTATCATTGGTTCTCTTGGTTTCACCTGCGTCTCTATCGTTTATGCTTTATTGACAAACTTCTGGCTAGGAGCCATTTTCATCATTTTCTATGCCATTCCAGCTCTATGCAGTGGAATTGGCTCCAAAAAACTAGATCGGCTATCTGAGAAAAAATCAACAGTCAATCAAGATTACATCTCCCTGCTGTCTAGTTTTATAGCTGGTTCTAGAGTGATCAAAAACTATCATAGCCAGACTTTCTTTTACACGATTTTTCAAAAGAAATTATTTAAGAATATGGAGCAGAATGTTCAGTTTGAAAAACAAAGAACGATAAACAATATTCTAATCAATACCATTGATGTGTTTTGCTCCGTTTTTCCCATTATTATTGGTGGCTTTATGACTTATTATGGCAAGCTGACTCCAGCTAGCTTTGTAGCAATTTATCTTGTCTCTTACAATATCGGCTATCAATTTCAAGAGCTATCTTATTTCATCAATACACAAAAATCCAGTAAGAATCTCTGTGATAAATACCAATTTTTAGCTGAAAGTAAGAACAGTGAGGAAAAAGTACTTATCAAGAATTGTTTTCCAATCCAATTTGAACGGGTTTCTTTCAGTCATCAAGGGAAAGTCATCCTCTCTGATTTTTCTTTCACCATTCATTCTGGAGAAAAAATTGCTATTATCGGTGAAAGCGGCAGTGGAAAAACGACTTTATTAAATTTACTATTTGGCTTTTTAAAACCCGATTCTGGACAAATTACCTTTAATGGAAAAGATTTGAACCCTGAAGCAAGACAACAAATCGGGTCTTACATTTTACAAGAAAGTCATTATTTTGATAACCTTTCTTTTTATGACAATATCAGTTTAGGTGAGCCCCTTCATTCTGAAAAGGTGAAAGAGATTTTAATCAAGGTACATCTTCTCTATCTAAAAGATAAAAAACAAATCAGCAATCAAACCTTATCCGGCGGCGAAAAACAACGATTAGAAATCGCTAGAAGTCTTTATCATGAGAAAGACTTTATTTTAGCAGATGAAGTAAAATCAAATCTAGATAGTCGAACAGCAAAGGAAATAGAAGATGTCTTATTTTCACTTCCACAAACGGTTATCGAAGTCATTCATCATTACTCAGATAAAACTCTAAAGCGCTATGATAAAGTGATTGAATTATAAATTTAAAAATAGTAAAAAATCGCAAGGATTTATCCCTGCGATCTTTTGCTATTGCTTTTTCATTACAATTTTTCTGGCACGGCTTTTAGTAACTCTTGAATAGCTGCTTGGTTGCTTCCGCCAGCCATAGCCATATCTGGTTTACCGCCACCACGACCATCTACAATTGGTGCTAATTCTTTAATTAAGTTACCAGCATGAATCTCCTTTGTCTTGCTAGCTACAAGGACATTGACTTTCTCACCAATAGCTGCCACAAGGACAAGAACATCTGAATAGTCTTTTTGTTTCCAAGTATCGGCAAACGTACGAAGGGCTCCAGCATCAGATACAGAAACTTGACTGGCAATAAAGCTACATCCGTTAACTTCGTGAACGTTCTTGAAAATTTCACCTGAAGCTGCGGCAGCTGCTTTTTCTTTCAGCTCAGCATTTTCTTTTTGCAATTGACGAAGTTGTTCTTGCAGGGCTTCAACTTTACGAGAAACTTCTTTCATTTGTGGAACTTTCAATGTCGTTGCAATAGCTTTCAAAGCATCTTCTTCCTCACGGTAAGCTTCAAATGCTTCTTTGCTGGTTACCGCAAGAATGCGACGAGTTCCTGAGCCAATTCCCTCTTCTTTGATAATCTTGAAAAGACCAATTTCAGAAGTATTTTTCATGTGAGTACCGCCACACAACTCAATAGAGTAATCTCCAATTGTCACCACACGAACTTCTTTTCCGTATTTTTCTCCAAAGAGAGCCATCGCACCCATTTCTTTAGCCGTATCAATGTCTGTTTCAATCGTTTTGATGTCAATCGCTTCCCAAATTTTTTCATTAACTTCTTGCTCAATGCGACGTAGCTCTTCTGCTGTAACTGCTTGGAAATGAGTGAAGTCAAAACGAAGAAATTCTACTTCATTGAGAGAGCCCGCTTGCGTTGCGTGTTTGCCTAAAACATTGTGAAGAGCCGCATGAAGCAAGTGTGTTGCTGTGTGATTCTTCATAACACGGTGACGACGATTGTGGTCAATTTCAAGCTTATATTCTTGGTTTAGCGTGAGTGGTGACACCACTTCTACCGTATGGAGCGGTTGTCCATTCGGCGCTTTTTGAACATCTACGACTTGTGCAACGAGATTGCCTGCAAGGTCAAAGATTTGTCCGTGGTCTGCTACTTGTCCGCCCATTTCAGCATAAAATGGCGTTTCTGCAAAAACGAGGTAAGCTTTACCAGAAGCCACTTCTTCTACTTCTTTATCATCTGCTACAATTGCAACCAACTTCGCAGATAAGGTTTCTTTTTCGTAGTTAAAATGACTTTCAACCGTGATATTTTGCAGCGTTTCATTTTGCATGCCCATAGAGCCACCTTTGACAACGCTAGCCCGTGCGCGTTCTTGTTGCTCTTTCATAGCAGCTTCAAAGCCTTCGCGGTCTACTGTCATACCAGCTTCTTCAGCAATTTCTTCGGTCAATTCTACTGGGAAACCATAGGTGTCGTACAGTTTAAAGACATCCGTTCCTGAAATAACAGACTGTCCTTTTGCCTTTAACTCTTCTACAATGCTTTGTGCAAAGTGTTGACCTGAATGAAGCGTGCGAGCAAAGGATTCTTCTTCACTTTTAATGATTTTTTCGATAAAATCTTGCTTTTCAAGCACTTCTGGATAATAGCTTTCCATAATTTTTCCGACAGTTGGAACAAGTTTGTAAAGGAAAGGCTCATTGATTCCTAATTTTTGACCATGCATCGAAGCACGACGGAGCAAGCGACGCAGAACATAGCCACGTCCTTCATTTCCTGGAAGCGCACCATCGCCAATAGCAAATGACAGAGAGCGGATATGGTCTGCAATGACCTTGAAGCTCATATTGTCACCATCTGGATTGTAATTCTTACCAGATAACTTCTCTACTTCACGAATAATCGGCATGAAAAGGTCTGTTTCAAAGTTGGTCTTTGCCCCTTGAATAACAGCTACAAGACGCTCTAGACCTGCACCCGTATCAATATTTTTGTGAGGCAGCTCCTTGTATTCACTTCTTGGAACAGCTGGATCAGCATTGAATTGGGACAAAACAATATTCCAAATTTCAATATAACGATCATTTTCAATATCTTCTGCAAGCAAACGAATTCCTTGATGTTCAGGGTCAAATGCTTCCCCACGGTCAAAGAAGATTTCTGTATCTGGTCCAGAAGGTCCTGCACCAATTTCCCAGAAATTGTCTTCAATTGGAATCAAATGACTTGGATCGACACCAACTGAAATCCAACGATTATAAGAATCATGATCATCTGGATAGTAAGTCATGTAGAGCTTGTCTTTTGGAAAATCAAACCACTCAGGACTAGTCAGGAGCTCAAAAGCCCATTCAATCGCTTCATCACGGAAATAATCACCAATAGAAAAATTCCCCAGCATTTCAAACATGGTATGATGACGTGCTGTTTTTCCGACATTTTCAATGTCATTCGTCCGAATCGCTTTCTGCGCATTGGTAATCCGTGGATTTTCTGGAATAATGGTCCCGTCGAAATATTTCTTTAATGTTGCTACGCCAGAGTTAATCCAGAGTAGGGTCGGGTCATTGACTGGTACTAGACTAACAGACGGTTCGACAGCATGACCTTTTGAGGCCCAAAAATCTAGCCACATTTGGCGTACTTGAGCACTTGATAATTGTTTCATTTTCTTCTCCTTAAAACATTTCTCTAACTGATTTTTCTATTGCCCATGTGAGTTTTAAGAACTACTTTCAAGAGCTTCTACATAGTCAATAGCCACACACAATGAAATCACTAAATCCGCATAGGCATCTTCATAAACTACAACTTGATAAGTGGACATCAGGTGCAAGAGTTCTTTTGAAATCTCTGCAATCACTTGTCCCTGCGCATCCAGCAGACGAAATTCCAAATCCCAGATATTCCCCTCGATGCGCAGACCTAAGTTGTCAAATTCATATTTATCTCGTAAAAAAGTGAATTTTTTACGGATATAAAAACTCGAACCATTGCGCAATTGAATTTCAAATTGAGGTAAGACTGTTAGCACAGTCTTTTGAATTTGGCTGACCACTTCACCCTTGTCATCATAAATCGTAAAAGTTTTGGGAATTTTTAAAAAGCTCCCCTCCACTTGATAATCAATGTTCCCACGATCATCTTTGATGTCAAATTTCTCACCACCAAAGCGAAATTTTTGTTTTACAAGATAGGTCTTCATAACGGTTCCTCGCAAAAAGACAAGTCCACTAGACGAAGGGCGAAAAACCGCGGTACCACCTTCATTCAATGAACTTGTCATTCTCATTATGTATGCAATTTTTTCTTTGAGTAGCATGATTCTCGTTCTTACATGGCTTGCAGCACCGCCAATTCTCTGGGCTAAGAGGTCAAAAATCAATTCTCAATAGTCCTATTATACTCACTTATGAGCTTTTCGTCAACTTATTTTGATGAAGATGACGAGCTAGATGTTGAGTTGCTATCTGACTTGACATATTGTGAGAACAGATTTTGGAAAGCTTGATCTTTCACCTTAATATTGGCTGCTTGTAATTCTTTGGCAACAATTTTTTGAATAAAGGTGCGATCATTTTGTTTTTGTGTCAAGATAACATTTTTCAGTTGTTTCTTGTAGTCTTTCCAGTTTGCTGATTTTTCAGATTTACTATTTAGTTTCACAATATAATAACTTGAAGAATAAGTTGATGATTTAACGGTGATAACATCAGAAATACCATTTGCTTCAAGAGCAAAAGCAGCCTTTTTAACAGCATCTGGAACATCTGTTGAAGCCGAGTCAAACTTCACTTCGCCACCCTTATCTTTTGTCTTCTTATCTGTAGAATTTTCTTTGGCAATTTGTCCGAAATCAGCACCTTCGGCTTTTGCTTTTGCCAATATTTCTTTTGCTTTGTCTTGGTTATCTACTTTGATGATTTGAGCAGTCACTTCTGGTGTATAAGATTCGTATGCTTTTTTATAATTTGCATCTGTCAATTCTTTTTCAGCTGCTTTTTTGACAACATATTCGACCAATTTATTGGTTCTGATTTGTTCACGATAAGTATCTTCCGTCAATCCTGCTCTTGCCAATACTTGTTGGAAAGCAGTTCCGTAAGTGCTCTTACTCTTATTGAACGTTTCATTGACTTCTTTTTCTGTAACATGTTTACCATAGCTCTTTTCAAAAACTTCTTGAATGGTCATATTGAGAAGTACTTGTTGAGCGGCTGCATTATTTTTCACTTTGTTATAGAAATCATTGACAGTGATTGTATTTCCTTTCATTGTGATAATATCTTTACCACCAGCTTGCGAGCACGCCGCTAATGTTACAACTGACAAAAGCGTAATAGCTCCTGCTAGAATTTTTTTCTTCATTATGAAAACTCCTTTTTTTAATTCACTTTCTTATTGTACCATAAAATAGATTTAATATCTTAAATTTTTCTAAAAACTTGTTAATAATAAGAAAATCACAAATATCTCATTTTTTTCGAATCATCAACAAACCATCACCAAGCGGTAATAAGGCAGCTGTTAAATCTGGATTATCAAGCGTTGCATCAAATAAGTTTTGCAAGCCACGATAAATGGTTCTCTGACTTCGACGTACTTCTATTATATCCTTAGCAACATCTCCACCCTGGAAAACATCGTCTATGATGATAATTCCTCCCGAATCAAGGTGTTTCAGAACTTCCGGCAGAAAAACAACGTATTTGGACTTAGCAGAGTCCATAAAGACAAAGTCATAGCAATCTTTCAAATGAGGAAGAATATCCATTGCGTCACCTTCCAGCAATGTAATTTGCTTGCGCTTGTCAAACTTAGCAAAGTTCGCTTTAGAAAGAGCAATCATTTCTAGATTGCGATCAATCGTTGTAATTTGTGCTTGCGGTGCATGTTCGGCCATTAAAAGAGCTGAAAAGCCAATGGCTGTCCCAATTTCCAAAATCTTTTCAGGCTGTAAAGTTTCTAACAGAAAACGAAAATAGGCAACTGTTTCGTGAGGAATAATGGGAATATTTTCTGCATGAGCAAAAGTTTCGAGCTCTTTTAAGGAGCCCGAAACTTGCTTTTGCCGTGTCCGCATAAAATCAACAATTTCTTCTTTGACAACGGGACGACGCATGTTGTGATTAGCATTTTTACTATAGGACTTGACCATTTTATCCCAGTCCTAACTTTTCTACGAGTGCTTCAAATTCATCAAGACGACGTTCAAAAACTGCAAAGGCAGCATTGAGGTAGTCTTCTTTTTCCATATCTACACCAGCTTTTTTAATGACATTCAGCGGATAATCAGAATTTCCTGCTTTCAAGTAGTTGAGATACTTCTCTTTATCTTCTTGCGTTCCGTTGACAATCTTATCTGCTAAGGCAGAAGCAGCTGAGAAACCAGTAGAATATTGGAATACATAATAATCATAGTAGAAATGCGGAATCCGTGCCCATTCGTATTGAATTTGTGGATTGTCTTCTTTCGTCAAACCATAATATTTTTCATTCAAATCTGCGTACAAATCATTCAAAAATTCACTCGTCAAGACTTGACCTTCTTGGTCAGCTTTGTGAATGGCATGTTCAAACTCGGCAAATTGAGTTTGGCGGAAAACAGTCCCACGGAAGCCATCTAAGAAATGATTCAGAATCGCAAAGCGGGTTTGATCGTCATCTACTTCTTCCAATAATTTCTCCGTTAGGATATTTTCATTGGTCGTAGAAGCAATCTCAGCTAAGAAAATAGAATAATCTCCGTAAACGTACGGCTGTGTTTCACGAGTATAGCTGGAATGCATGCTGTGCCCCGTTTCATGAACCAGTGTGAAAAGATTGTCCAACGTATCTTGCCAGTTGAGCAACATAAAAGCATTGGTATCGTAAGAACCGCCAGAATAAGCTCCTGAGCGTTTGCCTTGATTCTCATGAACATCAATCCAGCGCTCTGAAAAGGCCTTTTTCACTCGACTAAGATAATCATCTCCGAGAATCGCTAAAACTTCTTCTGCTTTTGTCAAAGCTTCTTCATAGGTAAATTTGTAATCTGCTTCTGACAATGGTGTATAGAGGTCGTACATTTTCAAATCAGAAAGGCCTAAAATCTTTGCACGTAGCGCAATATAGCGATGTAAGAGTGGCAAATGTTTGTTTACCGCAGACACTAAGCTATCATAAACACTTTCTGGAATAAAGTTAGCAGACAAGGCAGCTTCACGCGCAGAAGAAAAATTACGAACTTTGGCATTGTAATTATGAACTTTAACATTCGTTTGGAGTGTCTTAGCATAAGTGTGTTGGTATTGCTCATAGACGCTGTAAAGCGCTTCATAAGCTTCCTTGCGGACTGTACGATTTTTCGACTCCACTAAACTAATGTAATTTCCGTGCGTCAATTGCACTTCATTTCCTTCTTCGTCGTGCACGGTTGGAAAGACAATATCAGCATTGTCTAAGATTCCAAAAGTATCACCCGCAGCACTAAAAATTTCACCAGCTCCTGCTAACAATTCTTCCTCACGTTGAGAAAGAATGTGAGTTTTCTTTTGCAGCAGCTTATCAAAGAAGTGTTGATAGATTTTCAATTCGGGCTTTTCAGCTAAGAAAGTCTGATATTGCTCGTCTGTGATTGCCATAAATTCTGGTTCATAGAAAGCAAAAGTTTGTCCGAACTCGCTATAAATGGCCATTCCTTTGGCTTGGTATTCTTGATATTTTGCCACGCGCGTATCTTGATCATTTTTCATGTGAGCATAGGAATAGAGCTTTTCTATGCGACGCATTAAGTCCAATTGGATTTCTGTTGTTTTTAAAAGGCTATCAGCCGAATCCAAAAGATGACCTGCTAAGCTGCTGGCTTCTTTTAATTCTTTTGAAACTTGACTTAACTCTGCCTCAAAAGCTTCATCTGTTGGGAAAATCGTTGTTAGGTCCCAAGTGTATTTTTCTTCAATTTCATTTCTTTGTTTTGCCATAAAATTTCCTCCGTCCTTCCTATTCTATCATAAATATTGCCAAAAATCTTTGCATAAAAAGCTGGAGGATAGAGAATTTGGAGATTTTTATTTTTTTCTTTTTCATAATAAGCTGAAAATTGCTGGTAATAAGGTGTGAGATCTTGAAAAATCTGGCAGAAAGAGCTGGCACGAACAGGTTGGACTTGCGGGTAAAAGTCACTAGCCGTTTTGGTCAATAAATTATCACCCGTTTGATACAATTCTGCTTGCCATTTCATCCATTTGGGCTGCTGATAGTAGAGCTGCTGGCGCACATAACTGCAAATATTTTTATCTTCTTTTGCCAGAAAACTCGTCATTTCCTGCTTGCAGAATGGCTGACGAAAGATGTCTAAAAGGTTTCCTTTACCAAAAGCAAAATTTTTTTCCTTATACTGAACCTTGCCATGCAAATCTTCATGAATCAAGTATTTAAGCCTCAAAAGCTGTTGCTGTTCGTCTAATTCCCATAGATGAAAGCCCATATTTTGACTGAAATAGAGAAAGTCCTTTTGTAAATTGGTCAAGGAATCTTTCAGCCAAAGTTTCTTTCCCAAGAGCCAAAGGACGCGATAACCATGCTGACGATAACTGTCCGTACGCTCTTTTAAGCGTTTTTGACTAAGCGAGCTACACTGAACTTCAAGCGCAATTTGTTTTTCAACTAACAAATCTGCGATTTGCTGCAATTCTGGTAAATAAGCTTCTACTTGAATCGCATGATTGGATTTTCTAGCCCAAGTAAACAAAGCAGCTTTCAAATTCAAGTGTTCTGCGCTTTCATTTTCCGTATAAAAATGACATTCTTTTAAAGAAATATGAGCAAAATGCGGTCGCATCACCTTGCCATTTTTAAATCGCACCGCTTCCTTACAAGCCGGGCAGAGAAACCTATCCAATGGATTTACCGTATCTTCCACAGCATTTAGCATTTTTCCGTTTTCCTGACAAGCCATTAACATAGATTATTTTCCCCTTTTACTTAAATTATTCGTAAAAAAAGAGTGAGACAGAACTCATCTTAAAAATTTTAAGTTTTATCTCACCCCCGCAAGGTTGCTCAACAGTCTAGGAGACTGTTGAGGTGGTGGATAAAGAAAAAAAGTTTTCGTCAAAAGTGCTCTTTCGAGCTTAAAAAGCAAAAAACGTTAAGACTTGCCTTACAAGCCCTAGCTAGCAACTACTTTGAGTAAGCAACTACTGTGTCCTTGGTTTATTGCACTATATAAATTGAAGCTGGAGACTTTCGTTCCAGCTTCAAATTTTTTATAAGGGGAAACAAAATTATTGAATCGCTTCAGCGCCGCCCATTTCTTCTTTGTACAACTTCGTATCATACATCTTAATAAATGGATACCAAATCACAAAGGCAGACAGAGCACAAACAAGTGCAACTACGAAAGCACCAATATTACCACCTGAACCAACATAAGCTCCAAGACCAATAGGTGTTGGCCATGGTGTTTGGGCAATTGCTTTACCAGCTAGTCCAAGTTGGACAGACCAGTAACCAATTGAAGCAGAGACGATTGGAGCCAAAATAAACGGAATGGTCAACATTGGATTATACACAATTGGTAGACCAAAGATAAGGGGTTCGTTGATGTTGAAAATAGCTGGACCCATAGCTGCTTTTCCAAGCATACGTAATTGATCTGACTTCGCACGGAAAGCAATATAGAAGCAAAGCAATAAGGTCGCACCAGAACCACCGATTGTTACATAAGAGTTGGTAAATTCACCTGCATAAGCAATGAATTTGCCGTCAACGTTTTGTGCCATATTAGCAAGCAAGATCGGACTAACCAGTCCCATAACGATATTAGCACCGTGAATACCGACAATCCAAAGAGCATGAACCAATAAGTAAATCACAACGATACCTAGCCATGTATTAGTGATATGGCTAACAAAGGCAAACGGAATTGCAATAACTTTATAAATATCTGTACCAAATAGGATAAAGATACCGTTAATGAAGAGTACTGCAAATGCAATGACAAAACCTGGAATGAGGGCTGTAAATGAACGAGCAACTCCTTCTGGAACAGCTTCAGGCATCTTGATGACCCAATTCTTCTGCACACAAAGGCGATACAGTTGCACAGCGAGAATGGACATCAGAATCGCAGTAAACATACCTGATGTAGACAGACGTGTCAAACTATCTCCGCCAACAGACCAGCCACCAATTGTTGTTTTTCCTGTAACGGCTGAAATCACTCCTTTTGAATAAGTTAATTCAGGAATGGTCAAAAAGTAAGCAAATACCGCTAACAGACCACCATTAAGTGGATTGAGGTTGAGCCCTTCTTCTTCGACATAAATTTTTGTGTATTCATACCCAATAACAATGGCAAAGTAGAGAGACAAGATTCCCATTGTACACTTATAAGCCAGCAAGTAGAGAGCTTGGATCTTATCAAAAGAATTCGCCCACAAATCAACAATAAATTGAAGATTAAAGGCTTGCGGTATAACACTAAGAACCAAGAAAGCAGACCCTACGATTGTAAAGGGAATGCTGGCCATCCCGGCAGCAACAATAGCACGAACAGGACGCCAAGTAGAGACTTTCCCCATTGGTCCCATGAGGTACTTTTCTAGAAATTCAAACAATTTATTCATAATATATCCTCCTATGATGTTTGAAATATAATTTATAAACTAACGTTGAACAGTGGCAATATATTCTTGAATGCGTTTATATTGCTTATCTGTATGATGATGAATCCGACTTAATTTTCTTAACATGAGAATGGCTAAAAATAGCCCCAATAAAAGCACAACCGTTAAAACGGTTACAGTGGTTGTACTAATCGAAAAAAATGGAAAAAGGAAATGATACTGTCCCACAAAAACAATTATCAGTAGCAAAACATTTGCTAAAGCAGAAATATTGTAAAAGAACCGCGTTAATGTCGCTTCTTTTTGATAAACAGTGTACATTCGTGTTTGTTCCCACATTGCCAACGCCGCTAGAACAGTTAGCAACAAAGGCAACAGCAAAACTAAACCAGCCTTTGAAAGATACAGCATTAGCATCCAATAAAGATTAGCAAAGAAGAAAAATGCTGTCGCGTAGCGGACTGAAAAGTAACGCGTGTAGTACATGTTTTTTATTGCTGCTTCTTTTCGTCTTGCTTCTAGTTCTTGTTTTTCTTTTTCAGTCATATTTTCCCCTTTCATTCCTTTTTTACTTTTCAATCTTTCGATAAAGACTGAGCATTTCAAGTGCTACCTCACGCAAGGTCATAGTTGTCATCAAATGATCCTGAGCATGCACCATGATAATTTCAATTTTGATTTCCGTTCCACTTGCGTATTCTTGTAGCAAATTTGTTTGTGCATGATGGGCTTCCAATAGCTCTGCATTGGCAGCTTCTAACTTTTCAGCAGCTTCATCATAATTCCCTTCGCGCATATCGGCGAAAGCTTCGTGAACCGTTGCCCTTGCTGAACCACTATGCAAGATAATTTCAAAAGCTGCCACTTGTAATTCTTCCTGATTCATAGACAATCTCCTTTACTTTATTTTTAAAAATAACTGTTTAAACTCTGCAAATGACTGACAATTAAAGATCTGTTTTTGCAAACCAGGCTGCTCTAACAAATCCACAATCTTAGATGTCAACGTCGCCATTCCTTCATTTCCATAGATAGCCGGCGATGGAAGAAAGATGAGTCGAATATGAGGATTTTCTTCATTCCACTGAAGACCGTTTTTTACAATAGCAACACCGATTTTATGATTCTTTGCAATGGGCTTAATCGGATGCGGCACCGCGATTTGCTCTGAGAAAATAACTGAACTCATTTTTTCACGCTGCTTCATTAAATCCTGCATACAAGAAACGAAATCCTGCTCTTCACCTTGTCCCATTTGGCTCAGCAACTCTTGTAAGATGACCTCTTTTGTCGCATCCTGCATGAGAATAAAACAAGACGGAGAGAAATATTCATCAAAAATATTTTCTTTCGTTGTAGTGGCTGTTGGTGTTAAATCTGCCTTCAAATGACTTTCTACTGGCTTCAGCTGAGCCATTCTATGTTTTATCTCTTTTAGCTCTTCTGAATTTAAAAAGATGCTGACAGTAAAAACAGGAACACTGAAGACCAGATTGGATAAATCAATGGATGAAATGATAAAATCAATATTTTTCAGACGTTCATCACTCAACTCATAATAGCCAATTACATCCACAATGTGGACTAAGTTGCCCAGTTCATTATCAATGCGATTTTTCAGCATTTGCGCTGATCCATAGCCCGTTGCACAAATCACCAAGATATTAAATTTTTGCTTTTCCTTTAACCGCTCCAAGGCAGCCATGCAATGCAAGGCTACATAAGCCACTTCATCATCAGATAAGTTTTCCTTGGAAAAAATCGGCATGGCCTGCAAGAGCTCTCTTGTCATCGCTAAAACAGATGAATATTGCTGCTGAATGTCATTTAAAAGAGGATTTTCCAGCACCACATGATTTTGCAAACGTACAAGCAAGGTAACTAAATGCGTGACAACTCCCTCAACTAACTGGAAGTCATGTTGAAATTGATAATCCTTGACATGCTCGACCTGCTCTAATGCTTCTAGTAACTGCCTGCGGATTTCTTGGTTTATATCCTTCTTTGCATATTGATTATCTTGGCAAGAAGCTTTTGAAATCAAATGGAGCGTGATATAGTCCACTTCTTCTTTGGGAAATTCCAGCCCAGTTGCCAAATATACTCTGTGTAAAATTTTCTCAGCAATCTTTCGCTCTGCCAGATAATTTTCTTGATTCCAATTTTCAATTTGATTGATTTGAAAACCTTCCGCAATTCGTTTAAAAGAAAGAGCGATGTGAATCACCAAGTTTTGAATGACAAAATCTGACAACTTTAAGTGACCTTCGCGGCATTCATCCAGCACAATAATCGTCAATTCTTCTAAACTGATTTGCCGACCAGGAACTTCAATCGTGATGTAATTATGCAAACTTTGAAAGAAATTATCACGGAAAAAATAATCCATGATAAACCGACGCTTGTTGCGCTCACTTCCCTTTACATAAACACCCCGATTGGCTTTACTTTCGATTTGTAAGTCATACTTTGCCAAGTATTTTCTGATTTTCTTAAAATCCGCTGACAAGGTTGACCGACTGACAAATAATTCTTCTGCCAAGTTGTCAAAATAAAGCTTCTCTTGCTCAAAAAGCAATTTGTTTAAAATATAATTGTAACGATCTTCTATATTTTCAGTCTTAGCAGCATTTACCTCTGTCAACAGTTCAGCTTGTATAAAATCCTGACAAAGAGCTTTATCTTGCAGTTCTAACTTATAGCCATAGCCTTGCTTGGCAATAATTTTCCAGCCTATTTCATGAGGGTTCCAGTCCATCAAGGATTTCAGATAAGTTCTTATCGTACGATCAGAGCAAGAAAGCTGACTAGCTAATTCCTTACTTGTAATATAATGGTCTTTATTTTCCAACAAAGATTGAAGAATCAATTTTTCTTTCTGATGTAGCAATACAGTCCTCCTTCCGCATTTATAAGAACTATTTTACCCTTTTTGAGCTGAAACTTTAAATGTTTTCCAAGATAAGATTTGCCATTTTTTCAATTCCCATTGGAATAGGAATGTAGGCTTGCGGAGGAATTTGTACAATAGGTTTGCCGACTTTTGCTCCAGCTTCCTCAAATTGCTTGAAATACATTTTTGTTTGAGGACTAATGAGATAAAGATCAAATTCAGCAGCGGCAATAGCTTTCCCACCTTCTGTCGCACTAATAGCATCTACTTCAATGTCATGCCCTTTGCTCTTTAAAAATTCCGTTGTTTTCTTTGCCATCAAAGAAGATGACATACCTGCTGCACAGATAATCAATGCTTTAGCCATAAGATTTTCTCCTTATAAATAAAATTTATTTTATAAATTCATTATAGATGAAAACGATTACAACTTCCATCTTATTTTTTTCCGTAGTGAAACGGAAATATTTCCTTAGTTACTTTTTTACTTATATTTTAATTTATAATAGAGAATGGTTCCTGATAAAACCAAAGACACGCTATTTGCCATAATTAAAGGCAAATCTTCAATCACCAAGCCATGAAACAGCCACAAAGCAATACCGACAACTTGCATCAGATACATGCCAAGCGCAATAGACTCTGTATCCTTGGTTTTAATGACTTTTATTACCTGCGGTAAAAAAGCAAAAGTAGTTAATACAGCAGCAATCGTTCCAATCATATTTTCTCCCTTTCTAAAAACGAAGCTAGAAAACTCTAGCCTCGTTTCTTTCTTACTTGCTCTATTACATATGGAAAGATAAATGCATCTTCCTATTACAAAATATTCACCAGTCCTGGATATTTGGATAAGACAACTACATCTTTCTTTTCTAGATTGAAAGTAGCCATTATCAGCTCCCGAATCTTCACATCATTGATGTCACTGTCTACGACAAAACCGTCTGCATTTTTTAACTTAATGGTTAAATGCTGGGTGATAGCTGGATTGCTAGCCAAATCCGGTACTGCCACACCCTTAGAAAATTTGATGACATAGGTTATTTTTTTACTCATGATAATCTCCGATTTAGTCTACTGCTGCTCCGTTTGAAGCGATGACTTCCTTATACCAAGCAAAGGACTTCTTAGGCGAACGCTCATAGGTTCCATTTCCCTCATCGTCCTTGTCTACATAGATGAAACCGTAACGTTTGCGCATTTCACCGGTACCTGCAGACACCAAGTCAATACAGCCCCAAGGCGTATAACCCATGAGGTCCACCCCATCTTCGACTACGGCTTTCTTCATCTCACGGATATGAGCACCCAAATAGTCAATCCGATAGTCATCATGCACCATACCGTCTGCTTCCACTTTATCAATGGCACCAAATCCATTTTCTACGATAAAGAGCGGCAGATGGTAATGGTCAGTGAACCAGTTGAGAGCATAGCGCAGACCTTCTGGGTCAATCTGCCAGTCCCATTCTGAAGCCTCAACATAAGTATTCTTGACCAAATCTTCGGTTTCCACATAGTCAAAGTAAGGATTGTTTTCCCGATGAGAATCAATAGCAAAGGACATATAGTAGCTAAAGCCAATGTAATCAACAGTTCCAGCCAGCAAGTCTTCCTGATCCTGCTCGATAAAATCAACCTTTATACCTTTTCGTTCCCAATATTTAAGAATATGTTCTGGATAAAGCCCGAAAACATGGACATCTGCAAAATAATAACGCTTCTGCATGGCCTTCATAGCCATGAGGACATCCTTGGGCTTGCAGGTCGCCGGGTAAATCGGGCACATGGCTATCATGCAGCCGATTTGGAAGTCGGGATTGATTTCATGTCCAATCTTGACCGCCCGCGCTGAAGCCACCAACTCATAGTGAGCTGCCTGATACATGATGGCCTCCCGGTCATCTCCCTCTTTGTAGACAATCCCGGAATTGGTGAAAGGAGCAAAATCTTCTTGATAGTTGGCCTGATTATTGATTTCATTGAAGGTCATCCAGTATTTGACCTTGTCCTTATAGCGCTTGAAGACGACTTCCGCAAAGCGGACAAAGAAATCAATAACCTTGCGATTCTTCCAACCACCATATTTAGTCACTAAATGATAAGGCATTTCAAAATGCGACAGGGTAATAACTGGCTCAATCCCGTATTTGAGACACTCATCAAAAAGGTCATCATAAAACTGCAAACCAGCTTCATTGGGCTGCTCTTCGTCTCCCTTAGGAAAAATCCGCGTCCAAGCAATAGAAGTCCGGAAACACTTGAAGCCCATCTCTGCAAAAAGAGCAATATCTCCCTTGTAACGATGATAAAAATCAATGGCCTCATGGTTAGGATAGTACTTGCCTTCTAGTATGCCCGGCGTGATTTCCCGGGGCACTCCGTGACGAGCTGCGGTCATAACATCCGCCACACTGATACCTTTTCCACCTTCCTGCCAGCCACCTTCCAGTTGATGTGCTGCAACAGCTCCACCCCAGAGAAATCCATCTTTAAAAGTTGACATATCTAAAGTCCTCCTGATTTTGATATTTTCATTATACATCTAAGAAAGCGCTTTTAAAATCTATATTTTTGCCACAATAATACGGAAAAATGATAGATCCGTATTCATAGGTAGACTTTAATAAACGGAACTTCCCTTGATTTAATATCACCTTTTACTATTAGACTATCATTTTTAGCTATCTATCGAGCTATTGATTCCATTATCTGTACATGCCTCTTTTCATTCAAACAGCAAAAGTAACAAAGTACTTAATAAAGGGGCTGGAAAAAATCCAGTCCCTTTATACTTCTCTTAACCAAACAATTTCTGATTTGACTTGTTTGGTACTTTCAAAAAGAAAGCTAAAACAAGCACTAGAACCATTACACCAGCTAAGAAAAAACTCATCATTTCATAGCCAGATTTATCAATAATATCTCCTGCAATATTTTGAATAAGAATGGTTCCTAAATTGCGCGCTGTCTGCACCAAAGCAATAGCTGTGACCAAATAATTCTCATCTACTATGTTAGCAACAATCTTCAAAGTCACCATAATCAACAACATACCTGTAGCATGCTTTGACATTAAAGTTAAGAGAATTTTGGAAGTAAGCCCCAAATCCAATCCATAAATCACATACTGTAAAAGCAAAATTCCCAAAGGAATATAGAGCAATTTTTTAATTGGAACCTTATCCATAAAAAGATAAGAAAAGAAAATCAATGGCGACTCGCAAATTACAGAAATAGCTACCACAGTTGTCGCCATATTAACACTTAAACCGCTATGCTCTAGCATAGAAGGGATATATGTATGCCCTGTATTTCCAACTCCAGAATAGAGTGCCACGATAAGAAGGTAAAACAAATACGTTTTATTTTTGAAGATTTGCCCAATAGAAGAACCATTTTTCATTTGTGTGGCTTTTTTTGAACCTTGATTATGTTTTGGCTCAATCCCAAATACCCCAAGAATACTCACACACATCATACCGATAAACACGATAAAAATTGCTTGCGGTGAGATGAATTTATAAATCAATCCTGCTAATTGTGAGCCCATTGCATAACCAAAAGTACCCCAGATACGAATTTTCCCATAAGTATAAGGGCTTCTAGCAGCCAACACATCCATAACAGGATTGACTCCATTGACCAACATTAAAACAGCACTATACCAGACTGTCAACAATAAAAGATTATTGGCTTGCATAAAAAAGATTGCAGCGATATTAATCAGAAGAAAACTATAAATGGTCACTTTTTTAATGCCAATCTTATCATTTAAAATCCCCATGAGCGGCTGAACAATCATAGAAGAAAAGAATGAGGCAGAGACAACAAGTGACACCTGACTAGCTGAATATCCCTTATCAAGCATGTATACTGAAATTAAAGTCGAAAAAAGTGCATATGATAAAAAATAAAAGTTATACATTAAAAAATAAGCAAAATAGCTATTTTGAAATTTCCTAAACATAATTTTTCCTTCCCCCTAAACAGAGTGACAAAACTCGACTGGAATCACCAATCGAGTTTTCTGTCCCATACTATATATTTAACGCTTCCGACGACGAGAAAGCCGGGTATCACTATGATCTCGTCGAATTCTTTTTTGCTTTCGTCTCATGATTTCAAAAACAATAATCAACAAAAAAATCACTATGGGAACTGCAATAAAAATATAATAATCTAAAAAGAGTTGCTTCAAACTTTTTCCGTTAGACTTTGCTATAGTACTTTGTACTGTTGATGTTGCTCTTTTCTTTACGTCTGTGACACTTTCTCCATCTGCAATGAGCGAAGAAAGTTGCTTTAGACCATTATCATTTTTCAATACTCCATTTTCCACAACTGGTTTTGCTGACGCCCCTTTTTTCACAGTTGCATAGAAATCTTTTGACAGGTTATATCTTTTTCCATTGATTGTTTGTTCTCCAGCCTTGAAAATTTTTTTGTACTCATAATCAGCATAAGCTTTCTCAATCAAGGCATTGCCAAATGGATGGCGGTAATATTCTCCATCTTGGTCAGACCAATTCCCAACTCCCATGATAACACTAATCAAGCGTTGTTTTCCACGCTTAATCGTTGCAATGTAGTTAAAAGCTCCTCGTGGACTTGATCCTGTCTTTAAGCCATCAACCCCCTTTATAGCATATCTTGCACCAGGAAGTGAGTAATTATAGGTTTCAAAAGTTTCTTCATACGGCGTTCCCTTTTTTACCGTTACGACTGGTTTATTGGTGTAATTTAAAATATTTGGATAATTCTTGACGAAATGGTACCCTAAAATGGCTAAATCGCGCGCCGTTGTCTGATTGGCTGCATTGTTATCATACCGTTGTGGAGTATACAAGCCTTTGAAAGAAACAGCTGCCGCTCCGCTAGCATTGAACCATTTTGTATTGGTCATACCCAATTCTTTTGCCTTGGCATTCATCATATCCAAAAATGTATCTGGATCATTGTTAGATAAATAATTGGCTAACATGACAGTTGTCGCATTTGAAGATGGAACAGCTGTCATCGTAATCAATTCAGAAACAGTATAATCTACACCGGCTACTATTTTATTGTTGGAAATCTCGTAAATATTTGCAATAGCCTGATCACGTGGTGTCGCTTTGATAACTGTATTTTCACTCAACTTTCCTTGCTGAATCGCTTCAAAAACTAAATACAAAGTCATCAATTTGCTCATGCTAGCTGGGTCACGAACTTCATCGATATTATCTTGCCAAAGAATATTTCCCGTATTAGCATCTACTATCAAGGATGATTTCGGACGATTGATTGGATTGACCTTTTCGTCTGGATACATTTTTTGCGCCATATCAACTAACTCGTCCGCATGAATAGTGATTGTTCCCACACACAACACAAAAAAACAAACAATAGTTAACAACTTTTTCACTAGAATCCTCCTGAGTTCTCACTTATCTTCTAGTATAGCATATTTTCCCTGTAAGATAAGGAATTTTTTTTAAAATAATAAAAAACCTACCTAAAAATTAGATAGGAAATAGATTCTTATTTTTTAAAATGCTTAAGGCTTCTTTATCTGCGATAACAACCACATCTTCATGTTTTTGAAGAGCACTTCCAGGCAATTCTTCTGTAATCGGTCCTTCTACTGTTCCTGCAATCGCTTTAGCTTTTGAAGCACCATAAGCAAATAAAATAATAGATTTTGCATCGAGAATATTCCGAATCCCCATTGAGTAAGCTTGCGTCGGTACATCTTCTATTTTATCAAAGAAACGAGCATTCGCTTCAATAGTTGATTGCTCCAAATCCACTACATGAACAGTACTATCAAAGCTCGTTCCCGGCTCATTAAAACCAATATGTCCATTCGTGCCAATTCCCAAAATTTGCAAATCAACGGGATGCTCTACCAAAATTTGGTTGTAGCGTTTCACTTCTGCTTCCGCGTCTTCAGCAACACCATTTGGTAAAAATCTTTTTTTAAAAGGCTTTTGATTAAATAAATGTTCTTGCATAAAATAACGATAAGACTGAGGATTTTCCCCACTTAATCCTATGTACTCGTCTAGATTCACACTGGTTAAGTCTGACAAATCAAGGTCACTTTCAACAATTTGCTCATAAAAACTCAAAGGACTGCTACCCGTCGCTAAGCCTAACGTTTTAGCTCCTGTCGCTAATTTTTCTTTTAATAACTCAAAGGCTACTCTACCACCGTCTACTTGATTTTCCACTTGAATAATTCTCATCGCTAAACTCCTTTTCCTTATTTAATTATATTATATGGTATAGACCAATTTTTGTCAAGAGAATTTGTCCCTTTTTAAAGAATCCGAGCTTGTTTGCAAGAAAAATCGTGTTATAATAGAAGAATGTTAGTCTATTTATTCTGTTTATTTTTGTTAGGAGTTGCTTTTGTCATAACTGCACTTCTTCTCAAAACCAAGCGAATGTGGCATTATACCCTATTGATTTTAGGCATTTTACTCATGTGCCTGCCACTTGTTGCTTCTTGTTATTCATTATGGATTTTATTTACAGCCTAAGGAGAATATATGAATACTGCTGATTTTGACTTTCATTTACCAGAAGAGTTAATCGCGCAAACACCTTTAGAAAAGCGAGATGCTTCCCGCCTTTTAGTCGTCAATCACGAAACTGGTCAACTGGAAGATACTCACTTCGATGCGATTATTGATCAATTACATCCTGGAGATGCTTTGGTCATGAACGATACGCGCGTCTTACCTGCACGCCTTCACGGTGAAAAACCTGAAACAGGCGGGCATGTTGAATTGCTACTCTTAAAAAACATCGCAGGTGATAATTGGGAAGTACTGGCTAAGCCCGCCAAACGGTTAAAAGTCGGAGTGGCTATTTCTTTTGGCGACGGACGCTTGACAGCAACTGTCTTAGAAGAATTAGAACACGGTGGACGAATTGTACGTTTCCATTACCAAGGCATTTTCTTAGAAGTGCTTGAAAGTCTGGGCGAAATGCCCTTGCCGCCTTATATCCACGAAAAGCTAAAAGACCGTGAACGCTACCAGACTGTCTATGCCAAAGAAAATGGCTCAGCAGCTGCTCCTACTGCCGGGCTTCATTTTACCAAAGAGCTGCTGGCTCAGATTGAAGCCAAAGGTGTGAAATTAGTCTATCTGACGCTTCATGTTGGTCTAGGAACCTTCCGTCCTGTTTCTGTAGACAATGTAGACAAGCATGAGATGCATTCAGAATTCTATACATTGTCTGAAGAAGCAGCTAACACGCTTCGACAAGTCAAAGCCAGCGGAAAACGTGTTATAGCGGTCGGAACAACTTCTATCCGTACACTAGAGACAATCGGTTCAAAATTTAATGGGGAAATCAAAGCAGACTCCGGTTGGACCAACATCTTTATTAAACCTGGCTACGATTGGAAAATCGTAGATGCTTTTTCTACCAATTTCCACCTTCCAAAGTCCACTCTCGTCATGCTCGTTTCAGCCTTTGCAGGTCGAGAATTAGTGCTCTCTGCTTATCAGCATGCCATTGATGAAAAATACCGCTTTTTCAGCTTTGGAGATGCTATGTTTATAAAATAATAGGTGAAATATGAATAAAATTGAAAGCCGTCATCGACTCATTCGCTCACTTGTCCTAGAGAAAAAAATTCACACACAACAAGAATTACAAGATTTGCTTTCAGCAAATGGCGTTACAGTGACGCAATCCACACTTTCTCGAGACATTAAAGCTTTGAACTTGGTAAAAGTACACGAAGCAGATATTTCTTATTATATTATCAATAGCATGGCACCTTCACGCTGGGAAAAACGCCTGCGTCTCTATATGGAAGATGCCTTGATTATGTTGCGTCCTGTTCAACATCAAGTTGTCATGAAAACTCTTCCTGGATTGGCACAATCATTCGGTTCTATCTTAGATGCTCTAGAATTTTCCGAAATTGTCGCAACGGTCTGCGGGGATGATGTCTGCTTGATTATCTGCGAGGACAATCAAAAAGCGCAAGACTGTTTTAACAAATTAAAACAATTTGCACCCCCGTTCTTCTTTAGTAAAGATTAAAAGGCTAAGGCTGGAATTTTGTAGTTCTATAATTTCTGTAGTGGGTGAACTCTGCTTCAGAGATTATAGAGTTATTCTTTTGGCTTTCGGAGCTTTGACAACTTTAAGAAACGCATTCTCATCACCTTAAACATCAAAAAAGAGAAGACCAAGCTAGTCTTCTCTAGGTGTCAGGTTAGGTCAATCCACTACAGTTGACATTGTGCCCTGCTTTTTAATCTTCTTTTTTCTTATTAAATCGTCTGAAAGCGATAAATCCAGGAATAATCACAACTAATGCTATGATTAGCATGAAACCAAGTTGATTGGAATCCGTCTTCTTCGATTCTGATTTTGCTGTTCCAGCATCTTTTTTATTTTTTTCATATTTTGCCAGCAGGTTTGCTTTATTATAACCAGTGTAAACCAGATCAGCATCTTTGCCTTTTTTCTCTTTAATTTTTTCTTCCATTTCCTTTTCAACGGATTTGATTTCTTTAAAGATTTTTTCAGAGCGCTCAAGGGCTTCTTTTGTCACTTCAGGTCCAGCAGCTTTAGCTTGTTCAGCTGTATACGCCTCATATTTTGCATCCCTTTCAGCTTGATCTTTAACCCACTGATCTTCCATTGTTTTCCATTTTTCTTGGATGCTAGTGCCAAAGATTTCCGGATACTTCATCACCATTTGGTCAATATGCCAAACAGACCAATACCAAGATTTACCATCATATTTATCTGTTCGTGGCTTAAAGGCTTCATAGGTATCTTCAACATTACCATAGAATGGCACATACGGTGTATTACGGCTTTGGGCAAGACCTAACCAAACAATACCCCCAAATTCACTCGGAAGCTTAGATTTAATTTGATAAATATGGGCATCAATAACATTTTCGTTACCTAGGGCATATTTGTAAACGTTTTCATCTTTTTTCTTGCCAACTTCTACCAAATCATCTGCCTTAAATTGAGGTAGGTGTTCAAAACGATTCCGTTGTTCCCCAATAACATCCTGAACAGTGTATTTTTTACTTGGATTACTTGGAGTACGAAGTAAATCATAGGTTTCATCTTTATAAGTAACTGGAGAATCTGGATCCATCCATTTGATACCAGCAAAAGTCCGAGAACGGTTACGTTCTGCATATTCATCAGGTCCATAAGATTTAGCAATATGGAATTTACCGTCTTTATCCGTCTTATAATGATCTGCTTTTTTCGCTACTTCCTCCACTCCTTTAGAGGCAATGACGTTTTCCGTATCATTAAAATCAACATTGCCAAGATAGTAAGTATTTGCGAAAACAGCATATTTGTCTTCTGGGAATTTAATAGCAACATATTGATGACCAGATAGTATCTCCATATACCACAGCTCTTTTTGGTCAGCAACCATGATGATATTGCCTTCAGCAGAGCCTTTTTGTTCGATAGCCTTAGCGACAATTTCAATTCCTTCCCGAGCTGTTTTAGCACGAGGTAAAACTAAATCAATCATCGATGCTTCAGGCAGTCCGTCTTTCACAAGCGGGTCAGCCTTCAAGACCTTGTCATTTGGTGTCGCAGAAACAGTTCCTGTCATTGATACACCAACTTCATTAAAACCATGAGCTCCAAAATTACCGTTACTACCATCTCCACGCGCTGCATCATAGGTTGCTGTATATTTCATCTCATTGGCCAAATGTGGATAAGTAAATCCATTTGACTCATCTTCGATCTTATCGCCTTCTTTATAAGTTGCAGCTGGCACAACAACATAGTTCTGATTATGTTTACCTCCATCTGGCGGATAAGGATAATCTTCCGTACGACCATAGAGAGTAGAACCATCTGCGGTTAGTCCCTTACCTACAATGAAACCGGAGCAGGCCTGTGCTACCTGAATAGGTAATAAGGACAGCAACATAACACCGAACATCAGTTTTAGTAAAATTTTCTTCATAGTCTATCTCCTTTTTGACTATAAACAGAACTAAGAATATCTTAGCACAAGCAAATTGAACCGTAATACCAACATTTCGCCTTAAGTATATCCTTTCAACACAGAAATTGCAAGCGATTACACAACGTTTACAAAAAATCTTTTTTATGTAGAATATGTATGCTGAAAGACCAAAAGCATAAGAAATATCTATAGATTATATGAAAAAAAATAAAGTTCTATAATTTCTGTAGGGGTCACTCTACTTCAGAAATTATGGAGCTTTTTTAAACACAAAAAAATGTCCTATATGACCTATCATGAAAGAAACTAAACTGACAATAAAAAGCATCTTAGGTATAGTCCCTGCCTAAGTAGCCATTTCCTTGCGCTTTCATCATTCTGAATTGTTTCTAAATTATCCAGCAGGACAGTCGGAAATCTTAATCATAAACGGTGTTATCGCCTCGCTTTTCGAATGTATAAATCCTCAACAAATTACTCTGCTATTCTGATGAATTCAGACAGCTCTATGAGCTTTATTCAGCTCCTGCTCTTTCATTTCCAGAAGAAACAAGCCAAGCATTTCTTCGAGCTCGTTGAAGAGATTCTTTCAGACAGTTTTGAAAAATAGAATCAAGATTATCAACGCTCTTACCTTGTCCTACTCCAATTTCCAACAACCTCATCAAGGTTATGCAGCTAAACGCATTTAGTTTCAAGAATTTTGAAGGCTTCCCCTCTTCTCATCGCTTTCAACATCAAAAAAGAGAGAACGAAGACGTCCTCTCTTTTTGCTAGCAGAATCACCCCCCACTACAATGACATTGAACCACTTTTGTTCAATCGCAGCTTTTCGCTATCAAAACCACATTGACGCAATGATTGATTGCTAGTTAGGTGGAAAATAAACTCTTGTGCAATTTACAAGTTCTTCTCATTCCCACTTTCTTCTAACTATTTTCCAGCTAAGCGATAAATCGTTTCAGCATAGATGTCCATGGCTTTATACAGATCGTCAATCACAGTTCGTTCATTCGCTTGATGTTCTGTTTGCAAAGCACCAGGGAAAAGTGCACCAAAAGCTACACAATTTGGCATAGTACGAGCAAATGTAGCACCGCCAGAAGACACAGCAGGGCTATCATCATTGGTTTTTTCTTTATAGACAGCCATTAAGGTGCTGACCAATTCACTATCAAGTGGCACATATAACGGTGCAAGATAGTCAAATTCTTCATAACGTAATTGATATTTTTCAGCAAGTTGGCTTAATTCCTGTACTAATTTATCTTTGTCTGCAAGAACTGGAATCCGCATGTCAATCCGAATTTCAGACTTGTCCTGATCTAGGCTTAATCCAGAAACATTGAATGACAAAGTTCCTGAAGGCTCATCTGAAATTTCACCAAACAAGCGGCTGCCTGTAGCATCTTCCCTAACTGCTTCAGCGATAAATTGAATGGCAGAGTGTTGAATAAGCGGATTTAGTCCTGTTGCCAAACGTACAATAGCATTCACGCCCTCAGCTGCATCTTTTGAATGCTTAGGGACACCAATGACTGTTACTGTATCTGCAGTTCGTTCGTATTCAAAAACCTGTTTTTTCAATTCAACTTCTAATGAATCTGCTAAATTTCCCGTATAGCTTGCTTTTGCAGGTACAACATTAAAGGCTTCTCCTGCTTCAATAGCAAGTTCTTGCGAACCTGAACCATGTAACTTAATCTGCAGTAAACCTTTTTCAGCATAAGTCAGCGGGAAAGAAGAATCCGGTGCAAAACCAAGCGTCGCTGTTTCCTCCAGCTCATTGTAACGAGCCATACAGCGCCACAGAGTTTCTTCGTCTGTACCATAGATGAAACGAATCCGCTTGTTAAATGTCACACCTGCATCCATCAATGCTTTAACAGCATAAAGTGCAGCTAGGGACGGACCTTTATCATCTTGCACCCCACGTCCATGTATCCAACCATATTTTATAGTTGCTTCAAATGGAGGAGTTTCCCAATCGGACAAATCTCCCGCTGGAACAACGTCTAAATGGCAGAGAACGGCCAGGAGTTCTTCTCCCTGACCGATTTCTGCATATCCATAATAGCCTTTAGGATCAATGTAAGTTTTAAAACCTAAACTCCTAGTGATCTCTAGCATTTTTTCTAAGACGTTTTGAATAGATTGTCCGAAAGGTGTTCCATTTTCCCCTTCATTAAGAACTGACGGGTAGGAAACGATCGTTTTCAGCGATTCTAAATAATCAGACTTAATTTTTTCGGTTAAAAATTGTTTCATAGAGAACACCTCATTAATCTCTTATTATAAGAAAGTTCCTAAAATTAGAAGTAGAATACTTACTACAAATATTACAGCAACTAATTTTCCAACAAACTTCCACCAAGTACCTAAATCAATACGTCCAAGAGCAAGTGCCCCCATAACGATACCAGATGTTGGAGTAACAAGGTTCAAAAGCCCTGAAGCAGATTGGTAAGCAGTGATAATCAAGCTTGCTGGAACGTTGACGAATTTTCCAAGAGGTGCCATGATACCCATTGTTGCACTGGCAAGACCAGATGTTGATGGGATAAGGAATGACATTGGCAGATAGAAAATGTAAGTCAATACGATAAATACTTGAGATGATAGACCTTTCAGTCCTACTTCACCCCAGTGAAGGATTGTAGCTGTAATCATACCGTCGTTCATGATAACTTGAATACCACGAGCAACAGCTACGATAAGCGCAACACTTAGAAGATCAGCCGCACCATTGATAAAGACAGTGATAAAGCGGCTTTCTTTCATGCGGTAAACAAAACCAATGATGATACCCATTACCATAAAGAGCATTGCCCCTTCTGGGAAGTACCAGGTACCCAAAGCAGATGTTGAACTACCAACAATCTTACCAATGAACGGAAGTCCAACCAACCATTTATTGAAACTTTCAAAAATAGTTACCTTCAAGTCTGTCCATGGAATGAAACTCATAATCATGAGAACAAAGGTCAAGACAAAGAGTACCAACACTTGTTTTTGTTTCTTGCTAAGAGTGGATTCTACATTAGCAACTGCATCTACATTAAAGTGCTTCAAATCTTCTTCACGATGACTGTAAACCAAAGATTTTGTAGGATCTTTTTGAATCTTATCTGCATAACGATATACGAAATAAGTACCCAAAGCTGTCATCACAACAAAGAAGATTAACCGAAGAACGATACCGTCACCAGTACCTACACCTGCTGTCGCAGAAGCTATACCTGTAGCAAATGGATTCAGAGTAGAAGCCAAACATCCAATTTGAGAACCAAGAAGGATAATAGCCACCGCAATCAAACTATCAAATCCTACTGCCATCATAACTGGCACAAGAAGTGGATAGAAAGCCATGGTTTCTTCACCCATACCATAAGTTGATCCACCAAGAGCAAACAAAGGCATCAAGACTAAAATCAACATCTTTTCACGACCCTTGTACTTCTTGACGATAGAAGCAATCCCTACATCAAGGGCACCTGTTTCATTCACTACTCCAAGGAAACCACCAACCATCAAGATAAAGAAGGCGACATCAATCGCTGCTGAAGTTGGTTCTTTCCCAAGCATAGCACGAATCGGAGCCATTAAGACATCCCAAATCCCTTGCGGATTTTGAGCAACAGTCTTATAGGTTCCTGTAATTAGATTACCAGACTTATCAGCATCATATTGACCAGCTGGAATAATCCAGGTCAATACTGCCATAATGGCAATGATAATCATCAAAACGGTATAAGATGACGGCATCTTAAACCCTTTTTTTGCTTTTTCACTCATTTGTTTTCCTCCTAAATGTAACAAATTGTAAAAATTTAACCGAATCCCATTTTCAGAAAGCGCTTCCTTTGACTATATTTTAACATATTCAAATGAAGAATACTAGTCATTTTCAAAAAAATTATCATTTTACAACAGTAAAATAGACCTAAAGAAAGCAAATCTAAAAATAGGAAACACCGACATTGTTTTAAAAAGTTTTATTACAGTCTTAAACTTATAAATGATAACACTCTGTTATCCTTTTTCAATAATCGTTCCGCTTTCAGACTCAATTAAAGCACCTAAGTTTTCAAGAGAAGTAATGACAGCTTCGCCTTCTGGTCGATCATTTACAAAGGCAATAGCTGCTTGCACTTTAGGTAACATACTTCCTGGTGCAAACTGTTCTTGCTTGATGTATTCTTCAAGCTGAGCTACATTAACACGCTCTAACTTAGCTTGATCTGGTTTATTGTAGTTCACATAAACATAGTCAACACCTGTCAAGACAATGAAAAGATCTGCTTCGACCAATTCAGCCAGACATTGTGAAGCAAAGTCTTTGTCAATTACTGCTTCTACGCCGGCAAGATGACCATTGTCTTCCTTGATCACAGGAATGCCGCCACCACCAGCAGCCACAACGACATGTCCTGCATTGATGAGTGTACGAATAGTTTCAATTTCTTTGATTCCAACCGGTTTTGGTGAAGCAACTACTTTTCTCCAGCCACGTCCAGCATCTTCTTTGAAAGTAGCTCCGCTCTTTTCAGCTTCTGCTTTTGCTTCTTCTTCTGTGTAGAATGGTCCGATTGGTTTGCTCAAATTTGTGAAAGCTGGGTCGTTTTTGTCAACCACGACTTGTGTCACAACAGAAGCAACTTCTTTTTCAATTCCTTCTTCATGAAGTGCATTTTGTAGAGCATTTTGCAACCAATAGCCGATACTTCCTTCTGTCATTGCAACGAGCGAATCAAGCGGGAATGCTGGATTTTTTTCAGAATCTGCTGCTAAATGTTGCAATAAAAGATTTCCAACTTGCGGTCCATTTCCATGAGTGATAATCAAGTCATCACCATTTTTAATCAATTTTACAAGATGACTTGCTGTTTCTGCTAATGCTTCTTGTTGTGCTTTAGCTGATGGATCAGATGAAAGGATGGCATTTCCTCCCAAAGCCACAACGATTTTCCGATTTGCCATAAATAATTAGCCTCCTTAGAGTTTTCTCATTATAGTGTTTCAATTTCATTTTAGTAGTCCAAGATAGAATCCAGCTGCAACAAACGTAGGAACGAGGTTAGAATAATAATGTCTCAAACTACATTTCTTTAAGGGTGATTGCATCGGCAATCATAGTTGTTTGTCTTATCGCCTTTTTTCCCTATTTAAATCATACTAAAATTGAAACGAGCACTATCAAAAATGAGGACTGGACTAAAGCTATTAGTCGCAGCCCTCATAGCTGTTGGTAAACGGTTTTAGTTTTAAATTATACTTTTGGAATATAAAGGTTTCCAAGAGTTGCTGCCATAACTGCTTTAATAGTATGCATACGGTTTTCAGCTTGGTCAAATTGGCGAGCGTATTTGCTGCGGAATACTTCGTCAGTTACTTCCATTTCTTCAACGCCGAATTTTTCAGCAACATCTTTACCATAGACAGTATTTGTATCATGGAAAGCTGGTAAGCAGTGTAAGAAAATTAAATCTTCATTATCCGCTTTCTTGATCAAGTCCATATTTACTTGATAAGGTTTCAACAGTGCGACACGTTCTGCAAATTTGTCTTCTTCACCCATAGAGACCCAAACGTCTGTGTAAAGGACATCCGCACCTTTAACAGCTTCATCTGCATTGTCAGTAATTAAGACATGTGCGCCACTTTCTTTCGCATATCCTTCTGCCAATTTCACAATATCTTCAGCTGGGAAGAGTTCTTTTGGAGAGAAGATGTGCACATTCACACCGAGGATAGCACCTGTTACAAGAAGACTGTTAGCAACGTTATTACGTCCGTCACCACAGTAGACAAGAGTCAAGCCTTCCAAACGACCAAAGTTTTCTTGAACTGTCAAATAGTCAGCTAACATTTGAGTTGGATGCCATTCGTCTGTCAAACCATTCCATATAGGAACACCTGAGAATTCTGCTAATTCTTCTACCATGCGTTGGCTGAATCCGCGGAATTCAATCCCGTCAAACATACGTCCCAATACTTTAGCCGTATCTTCAGTAGATTCTTTCTTGCCAAGTTGGATGTCATTAGCTCCTAGGTATTCTGGATGAGCACCAAGGTCAATCGCTGCTGTTGTGAAAGCTGCACGAGTACGAGTTGAAGTTTTTTCAAACAAGAGAGCAATATTTTTACCTGCTAAGTAGTGATGTTCAATATTGCGTTTCTTCAAATCTTTCAAGTGAGCTGCTAAACCAATAAGGTATTCTAATTCTGCACGTGTAAAATCTTTTTCTGCCAAGAAGCTGCGTCCTTGGAACACTGAGTTTGTCATTCTATTATTTCCTCTTTCTAATCTTAAAGTTCTTCACGTTCAAATGGCATTGACATACAACGAGGTCCACCACGACCGCGAACCAATTCACTTCCGCGAATCTTAATCAAACGAAGTCCATATTCTTCAAGAATCTTATTTGTAACAACGTTACGGTCATATACCACTACCACGCCTGGTGCGATTGTAAGGGTGTTTGAACCGTCGTTCCATTGTTCACGAGCAGCTGCAACAGCATTTCCGCCACCGCAACGGATCAAATGAACTTTATCAATACCAAGATTCTTAGCAAGCAATTCTGCTAAATCACCTTTTTCTTCTGCAATATGAAGTTTTTCATTTTCATAAGTAACAGAGTAAACGCGAAGATCGCCTTCAATTTCTGGGTGAATCGTGAATTTGTCATAGTCAACCATTGTGAAGACTGTATCTAAGTGCATGAATTTACGATTATTAGCAAATTCAAATGCAATCACTTTCTTAAAGCCAACATTCTTCTTGAAGATATTAACCAAAAGTTTTTCAATAGATGCTGCGTCTGTCCGTTGTGAAATACCTACTGCAAGGACATCTTTAGAAAGAACGAGTTCATCTCCACCTTCGATACGAGTTGTTTCTTCACGGTTATAAACCAAGTCAACATTACCACCATATACTGGGTGATATTTGAAAATGTATTTACCATAAAGTGTCTCACGATTACGTGTATCTGAGTACATGTGGTTCAATGACACCGCATTACCAATTGTTGCAAATGGGTCACGAGTGAAGTAAAGGTTTGGCATTGGATCAATGGCAAATGGATAGTCAGATTCTACCAAATCCGTCAAACCTTTGGCGTCTGCTGGAATTTCTGGCAGTTCAGCTTTTTGGAAACCAGCCATTGTCTTTTCAACCAACTCAAGGTTGTCTTCTATACCATGAAGAATGTCGCGAATAGCAACTTTTGTTTGTGCTCCGCGGATATTTGCTTCGTCAAGATATTCTTCAATAAATTCGTTACGAATTTCTGGAGAAGTCAATGATTCAGCAGTCAATTTTTCGAGGTAAAGAACTTCAATACCTTCTTTACGTAGAGCGTCTGCGAATGCATCGTGTTCTTTTTGAGCATCTTCCAAGAATGGAATATCGTCAAAAAGTAGACGTTCCAAATGGTCTGGCATCAAGTTTTCCAACTCTTTACCAGGACGATGTAGCATAACTTTTTTCAGTTTTCCTATTTCTGAGAAAACATGAATAGGATGTGTAGACATCTTATGTCCTCCTCTTTTTTTCTTTGTGACTTAAGTTTCCTTAAGTTCTATTTACATGTCATATTGTAATATCTTTTGTTTGCGCTTTCACAATCAATTATACATTTAAAATGCCAAATCCTTTGCTTTCTTTAAAAGAAATTCTAATATTATTTCAAAATAAATCGCTTTCTATAAATATTTTATGCATTTTATTGGTTTTATGAATAATTATTTTTTAGAAACAAATGAAGTTTTTGAGTATATTTTAAATGTTTAGGTTTCTAAATTAAAAAAGGACCAAAAATTGCTTTTTTGACTGCAATTCTGTCCTTCTTTTCTACATATCTTCAAAATACTTTAAAAAGTATTCTTTATTCAAAAAGACAAGTTTCTTACGATGATATTGAATAATGTTTTCTTCTGTTAATTTTTTCAATACATGATTAACTGTTTCACGAGTTGTTGCACCTAGTTTAGCTAGCTCTTTCATACTAAGGGCAAAAGGAATATCATCTCTATCTTGACAAAAATCAATGCATAAAATTGAAATCGCTTGAATGACTCGCTCTGTCGCACTAGCTAAAGCAGAATTTCGCAAACGCAACTCATGAAAACGTAAAATATTTGACAACTTGTGTGTGATGAATAACATCTGCTCTATCGTTTGTTTGGAATAGTATTCATACAAGTCAACAGGAATCGAAAAATATTCCAAATCTGTCACAGATACGCCAGAATAGTGGTAAGTCTCATCTTCAAAAATTCCTCCATAAGGAAACATAGTATTTTCTTTCACATAGTCAATGTAATTAAACGAATCTGTCTGGTCATACTGTTCAATCCGAACATAGCCCTTATAAATCAAAAAAAGTCGCTCTCGTTTGTCTCCAGAAAAGAAAATAATTTGCTCTTTTGGTACTTTACGAAATTGAATCTCAACCGCTATTTTATCAAAATGTTCAACTGGTAAATTTTCAAAAGCAGGATGTTCCCTAATGTAACGATAATGCTCTTTGTTAATCATGATATCCTTGTGGTCCTTTTTTACATTCTGCTCTTATTATAACACAAAAGGGCTTCAATCTTAAAGAGAACCCTTACATTTTTCTGAAATTTGTTCTTTTTACAACGTGTCCTTCGCCACATAAATATATGTGTCTTAATTCATATTCACTCGGTGCCATTCATTGATGACGTAGGCCAATTGTCCAACTTGCGTAATACCAACACCGCTGATTTCATCACTCTCTGAAGTCGTTCCTCCCAGTCCTGCTGTATAAAGGGCAATCAAATAAGGTTTTTCCTCACACACAACTGCGTCTACATTTAATGCCTCTGCAACATAACCTGGCTTTTGGTAGATTGGAATGTCTCTTACATATCGTTTATAGTATTCATTTGGAAAAGATTCACCGATATAATACAAAATATCTTTATATTTTTCCTGATGTTTCCAAAGATAATCCAATACCTGAATATAATAATCTGTCGTTGTTTGATTCTGTTGGTTGATTGTCTTAATCTCGCCCTTTCCTTTTCCATAGCGCTGATACATCGTATAGGCTTTATCCAAGCCACCTAAGCGTTCCGCTAAAGCATAAGCAGGTGTATTTTCAGAATAGAGAAGAGAGTATTCCTGCATCTCAGGAATGTTCATTGTCCCATTAAATGCCGCTACGTAATTATTGTGTTCACCGATATATTCATAGCGAGTATGTGTAATATCAAACCGCTCGGTCAGTGATAAATTTCCCTTTTCTACCTCATCAACGACCAACATATTTAATGGCAATTTGTAAGTTGATCCTGCTGTCATTGGCTGTGTTTCATTCATAGCATAGGTTTGTCCACTCGTTAAATCCTTATAAGAAAATGCAACCTGCGAATGCTCTATTCCCATCTCATCTAGATAAGCCTTTACAACTTGAACCAAATTTAGATTAGCATAATCATAATACAAACCATAGGCTTCCATTACAGGCAAATCAGATTCCATGACTTTCTGCTTTTCTTCTATACTCTTTGACGAAACACGAGTGACTAATTTAGACTCTTTTGACGAATTTTTTGGCTTTTCTTGACTGGTAGGATAATTTGCAGCTACTTTCGTAGGATGTGCCTTTCTAGCTTGGCCAAAGTATACAGCACTTGATACTAATACACCACACATTATAAAGCAACCAATCAAACAAAGAATCATTGTCTTTCTACTCACGCACTCCTCCTAACTTATATACCTCATTATATAGGAAGAATGAACATTTGACAAGATGGAGTGCACAGAATCATCATCCGTTTTTAATTCTTACTAATGATGATTCAATAGCATTTTCTATCATTCAATCCTTTTCTCATCCCTAGATAAAATGATAATGTAAGAAGAGCCATTGCCAACCCAAATCGGAATAATCCTTTACTCTTTTTGATGCCAGTTTTGGGTAATTGCATGTTATTTTGAGTATATTTAATTTGCCTATTTGTTAATGGCGTTAAATTTTGATTCCTAGCATCTTCTTTATTTGACTCTGAACTGACACTAACGTCTTTTGGTAAGGATTCCTCATTGTTTTTTAAGTCAATAGAAGCTGGTGCTTGGCTTTGTTTAACTTTTTTATCATTTTTATTCTCTTGATGTTGAGGGTTATCTTCTTGCTTTTTGCCTGCCGGTGCTTTATGAAAATACAGATAATCATAGAGTTCTTGAGCAGTGATACCTCCACCGACCCAACCGGAAGTTAATGTACCATTTTTAAGATAGAGTATCGTTGGGGTACCAGGAATACCAACTGTATTAAATAAAAATTCTTTTGCATGTTCATCAAAATCTTCACCATCTGTATTATAGTATTCTAATTTTCTACCTGTTAATTGATTAAACTTTTTTAGTTCAGGAGAAAATTGTCGACAAAAATAACAAGTTTCTCGTCCTACATAAATCGTATGTTCTTTATTATCCGAAGTAAAAGCTGAATAAACATCTTTTATCGTAGCCTTAGGAAGTTCAGCTATATTCTCACGATAAGTAGCAACATCAACCTCTTTTGATTCTTGAGAATTTGGAACGCCATTTGCTGCAGAGGTTTTATCTGAAGTCGAAGCAGATTTATTCTTTGTCAAGTTTTCCTTTTCTACAACTGTATCTTCCTTTGACTCTGGCATGCTTACGGGTTTCGTATCTGTTACAATTGAATCTTGATTTGCGTCATTTTTAACAACAGCTGCTGTCGAAGCTTCAGACACTATTTCAGTTGTATCTGGGCGTTGCTCCTCCCTATGAACTCCATCAGCAAAAACCATGTCGTTTCTAAAAGCAAGCAATAGCACCGAACTAAATAAAAGTGATTTTAGCAATTGTTTTTTCATCATTTTAAACTCCTTTACGTTCTATTTACAGTATAAGAAAACTATCTCGGTTGCATTTTCAAAAATCCTAAAAGGTAGCTCTGATAGCCTGAATGGTAAAAAGTAAGAAACAGGAAAACAAACGAGCTGTCTTCCTGTCGATAATTTTCAATATCAAATGATAAATTTTCTTAAATATTTAAAATATGAACGAAAATATACCACAAATAGGATACTGATAGAAATGAAAGAATGATAATAAATTTCTTATGTGAAGTTACAAAATATATTATCAAGAGAACCAGTAAATATAATAAACTAATTAGTAAAAATTTTATCATCATCTTATTTTTTTGAGATTTTCTTACATTTATCCAGAAAGTAAATAATTGGTTTATCTAACCAAGTTAATATCATCATAGTGATAAAACCTAGTGCGAAACTTTTTATATCAAACATTTATTCCCCCATTTCACTTACCACCAACAAGTAGCTCCATAACCAACTCCACCAATAATAGCTCCCCCAACAGCTCCTGCAACTACTCCTTGCCATGTTCTGGTCTTGATTCCTAATCTCAATCCATTACCTGCACCACCAGCAATACCCGATTTTGCAAAATCACCCCAATTACAACCTCCCCCTTCAACACGTGCCAGCATTTCAGAGTTCAGTACTTCAAATTTTTCCAATGTTTTTGTTTTCATGATGAATACCTGTTTTTTATTTTAATAATTTCAACCTGTTGCAACTTAATAAACTTAGTATAGCACACGACATATTTTATAAATCTGCAAATCCTGAATGGTACTTCTGACGTCTTGAATAGTGATTGTTCCAAATTGGTCTGCTAAAAATCAAAGACTCTAAGTGAATTATAACTTAGAGCCTTTTTAGAAATGCTATAAAAGTGGTCAGAAAAATCAATTTATTTATCTACAAACTCTCTAGAATACGGTATTCTTTTTCAAATGTTTTTTGAGAAACTACCCGATGATTGCTTATATCCAAATAATCACCAATATAGCCAAACACATACATACCATAACCTGCAAATCCACCGCCTATTGTTCCAACTGTACCAATTTTTAAATTCTCCACAGTAGAAGGATTCAGACCAGCCATTAAAATCCGAAGATGATCATCCAACCAATACAAGTAATTTTTAGCAAACGCTTCTTTCACCCAATCAGGTTGTTCAGCTTCTCTGCTAATTTTCCAAACATCAGCTATTTTATTTTTATAAATCGCTTTCATTTACACCCTCCCAGATGTTATCGAAAATCTTTCTTGATATGCTACTATCCTATTTTCCACACAATTTTGTGTCCACTTTTATTATACCATGTCCAGTACCAATCTTTTCAGTGGTCTTATATAGAAGCTAATTATCAATCCACACAAATACCTAGATTATTCTAATATGAGACAAAGCCCTCAGCTCCTTTAACTGACTTGATTCAGTACTTGACAGTCGTATATTATTGTTTAAAAGTACTTTAGAAATATCAATATTCATACGATTCAATATATAAGGTGTAGATGTTCCATCAAACTTCAATTCTGTTCGATAAGAATCCAGCACTTGATATAGTGGATTCGCGTTTTTACTATCAAATTCAGAAAACATTTGGTTGATAAGAAAAATTGCTCGTTCTCTTCTTTCCTGCCCACCAGCAAACCATCTTAAAGTTCCCATAATATTACTCCTAAAACAATCTAATTTTTATATTCGCTTTTAAAAGACTTGTTAATGTCTTGGAATCCACGGACCATATTCTGCCCAGCCTTTAACAATAACATCTGTAGTTGCTTGAAATATTCCTTTAGTAACTTTATAATCCCATCGGCCATTACTATAGCGACATGCATAACCGTTTGCTCCTACCATAACAGGCTTACAATATCCTGAACCTCCACCACTAATTTCAGAAAGCTGAACATCTGATAGCTCATTTACAACTTCACCTTTTAGATTTAACATAAAATTCTCACTCTCTTTCATTTTTTAATATATTATTATTTAAATACAAAATATAACCAACAGTATAAAATACAACAATAATATGACAATAGAAAAAGGACAAAATATTAGGAATATCTGAGAAGAAAATTTTATAACCAACAAATGTAATTATAACAATAAACATCAGCAATGTTTTTTTAACAAACTTTTTGTATAAATCAAAAGTTTTTGATAAAGTAATTTCAGGTCTATTCTGTTTGTATGCAAAATAATGAATTAATATTTCTAATATCAAACTAGAGAAGCTAAGGTTTAGTATGTTAATCGCTTTAATTTTAAAATACATTCCTACTATAGTAATTAATATAATAGATATCAGCATTGTTATTATTGCTCTCTGTGTATTCTTCATATTTATCCCCTTTTAACCTCCTTAACAAATAAATTGTTTCCCTAATAACTAGCTCTACCAAATTTGCAAGAATTTCAGAATTCAACACTTCAAATTTTTCTAATATTTTTATATTCATCATAATACCTATTTTTTAGCTCACTTTGTTCTATTTCAATCTAATAAACTTGATATAACATTTTTATCTTTGTAGCCGTCCAAATCTTGAATGGTATAAATCTTAAAATAGTCTACCAAAAAACCAAAGGTTCTAAATAACGAATCACTTAGAACCTTTTTTCTGAAAAACCGTGCCTATTTTTTGATAAAATATTACATAAAATTCAATTTGTCACATGGTAAACCGAGGTAAAACATGTAGACAAGCAAGCATCACTATAGCTGACAAAGTAATAGCAGATATCAAAGTAACTTTATTATTAAGTTTTAATATTTTTATACAGATAAAAGTATAGACTGAACTCACTGCATAAGTTACAACAATCGCATAAAGCTGCTTCAAATCATGTGAGTAATAATCTAACAGCAAAGCTCCTATCAAGCCACACAAAATGCATAATTGTAATTTTTTTAAATAGGTCATTATGTCCATCCTTTAATACGTGCTAGTATTTTAGAGTTTAATACGTCAAATTTTTCGAGTGATTTTATATTTATTATGAATACCTCTTTTTATTATAAATATCATACTCTTCATACCAATAAAATTTATTTTTTAAATAGCAATTTAATATCTTAATACAAAATTTCCTACTTTTATTATAAGGTACAATCAATCTCTAATCTAACATGAATTTGTGTCAGTTTTTACCCTAATGATTATTGAGAAAAGGGAATATGGATAACAAAATCAAGTCCAAAGAAATCACCTTTTTAAAGTTATTCTCATTTGTAAAATTAATGAGGAAACACTATACCTGCTATAGCTCCAGCTCCTGCACACGCTACATAAACAGCAGGAGGTACAAAGACTCCAGCTTGGGCACAAAACATTACACCTTCTGCTGCTCCTGCAGCACCAGCTAAAAAGGTGTTTGCACCACTTTTTCCTCCACCACTAATTTCAGAAAGCTGAACATCTGATAGCTCATTTACAACTTCACCTTTTAGATTTAACATAAAATTCTCACTCTCTTTCATTTTTTAATATATTATTATTTAAACACAAAATATAACCAACGGTATAAAATACAACAATAATATGACAATAGAAAAAGGACAAAATATTAGGAATATCTGAGAAGAAAATTTTATAACCAACAAATGTAATTATAACAATAGACATCGGTAATGTTTTTTTAACAAACTTTTTGTATAAATCAAAAGTTTTTGATAAAGTAATTTGAGGTCTATTCTGTTTGTATGCAAAATAATGAATTAATATTTCTAATACCAAACTAGAAAGACTAAGCTTTAGTATGTTAATCGCTCTAATCTTAAAATACATTCCTACTATAGTAATTAATATAATAGATATCAGCATTGTTATTATTACTCTCTGTGTATTCTTCATATTTGTTCCTTTTTAACCTCCTTAATGAGCTCGAATAATTGCCCAAGCTCCTGTACAATACTGTGCCCCTAAAATAGCACCTACAGCAGTTCCAACTCCAGGAAAAACACTACCTATCGTTCCACCTGCTACTGTGCAAACAGCCAATGCCTGTGCTGCTTCCCCAGCTCCTATTTTCCCCCTTCAACACTTGCCAGCATTTCAGAGTTCAGTACTTCAAATTTTTCGAGTGATTTTGTATTCATGATGAATACCTCCTTTTTATTTTCATATTTTTGTCCTGTTGCAACCTGACGAATCTAGTATAGCATATAATATATTTTATAAATTTATAAATCCTGAATGGTACTTCTGACATCCTGAATCGTATTTTTAACCATTTAGGACACCAAAGCTATCATTTGGGATTTCAATGAAATCTTTTATAAAAATTTTGTAGAATAAGAATATAAGGTTACCTCAAAATAGGAGATACGATGAAGAAATTAGCATTTTCACTCATTTTTATAATACTTTTTACTATTTTACTGGCAGGTTTTCCAGAAACTTTAGCCCTTCATATTGCTATTTTGTTTCAGTGGAATTTGGCAGCAGTTGGTGTTATGGTGTTGATTCAAGAGATATTAATGCTGTTCTTCATTCTTTATCTCTTGAAACGAGCAAATTTACACTCTATTTTTAAAAGGAAGAAAATCCATAAACGCGACATTGTAGCTTTTCTTGCTTTACTGTTCATCTTTTTCTTATTGGCAGACATAAGGAAAGACTTGATGCAATATATGGCGCGAACGACTATGAATACCAAACTTTACAGTAAGGTTGGTATCTGGAGTGGAGGAAAAATTTTTGATATTTGTAGTATTCTCATAACGGTATTGATTAGTCCAATTATAGAAGAACTTTTTTATCGAGGATATGTCATGTCTCGGTTCTTTACCAATTCAAACTATTATTTAGACGTCTTGCTTTCTGCTAGTCTATTTACGTTAGGACACATGATCTTACTTCAGAGAGACTGGGGCAATCTCAGTTTTTACTTTTTAAGTGGATTGGCATTATCTCTATTTTACCGTTATAGTCAAAACATCCGACTTCAGATTCTCTTTCATGTATCGTGGAATTTATATACTTTCATAGCCTCTATCTGGTATATCATTTATAATTGGATTTATTTTCATTTCTTTTTTTAGTAAGCAAAAACAAACTGATAGCTATAAAGTGTTATCAGTTTGTTTATTTTTTGAATCTATAGAATATTTTTATATTTTGTTCTTGTTAACTTCCAATCCTTTTTATATAATAAATACTAGAATTACACATAATTCTTACATATTTTATCAATCGGGAACATTATGAAAATGAATATTTTTATTTTAGAAGATGATCTTACTCAACAATATTATATGGAGACTATTGTTGAAGAAATTATCGAAAAACATCATCTTCAATATCATCATTTTGAAGTTGTTGGAAAACCTAAACAATTACTAGAAGCCATATCTGAGAAAGGAAGCCATCAGATTTTCTTTTTAGACATTGAAATCAAAACCGAGGAAGAAAAGGGCTTAGACGTTGCTAAAAAGATACGCGAGATAGATCCTTATGCCATCATTGTCTTTGTAACCAGTCATTCTGAATTGATGCCGACAGCGTTTAAGCTACAAGTGGGTGCCCTTGATTATCTTGACAAATCGTTATCAAAAGAAGTCTTTAAAAAACGGATCGAAACTGCACTGCTACATACTGAAAGCCTAACAGGTAAAGGGCTGGCAGACGATGCTCTTCTCTTTGAAACACCTCATACACAAATACAAGTGCCATTTAAAGATATTCTTTATATTGAAACTTCCTCTCGTCCTCACCGCTTAGTTCTTTACACACATAGAGGACGTACGGAATTTACTGCTAATCTTTCAGATATTTTAAAAAAAGAAAAACGGTTCTACCAATGTCATCGCTCCTTTGTTGTTAATCCAGCTAATGTCCATCAAGTGGATAAAGTAAATCATATCCTTCACTTCCAGAATGGTGCTACTTGTCTTATTTCCAGAGCAAAAATAAAAGGGTTAACAGAAGCCATTGCAGCCCTGCACCGGAGGGAATGATATTATGGTGCAATTATCATTGATTATCATAGACATGTTTTTATTGTTGTTTCTTTTTTCCTACATTAGTAGACAAAAATTAACAACTAGAACATATCTGATAGCAATTCTAACCAATTTACTTTATAGTATAATTTTTTCTTTTATTCCAAATAGTTTATTTTCTTATCTGATAGGTCCAACTTATTTTTTAATTTTTTCTTGGATTGTTGGAAAATCTTACAACAAAACGTTAAAAATTTTTTACGGACTTTTTCCAATCACACTATGGAATTTAATTCAACGCTTGATTATTTTTTTCATATCTCCTTTATTTAGTTTTAGTGTAGAAAGCCTCAATAAAAGTTTTTTTGGTCCGATTGTCACCTCAATTATGGCGACGCTGATAGTATTACTTTTTTTGCGTTTAATTCAATATAATTTTAAGACATTAAAATCTCAAAAAATTAATCACAACGATAAGAAAATTATCATTTTTGTAAATATCAGCATGATTATTTATCATCTTATTGTTCAAGTTCTATCTTATTTAGAAAATGAGAATAACTTACAGACACTAAATTTTAGAGAAAGTTTAGTAGTTCTTTATCTTATCCTTTTTGTGAGTGTTGCCAATTATTTAGACCGTCATTTACGAGAGAGAATCCAAAATGATTTAATGCTTCAAAAAGATTTACAGTTAAAAAATATGGAAAACTACAGTCATCACATTGAGGAATTGTACACAGAAGTTCGGAGCTTTCGGCATGATTACGCTAATATTTTAACAACCTTGAAATTAGGAATTGAGCAAAATGATATAGGCATTGTAAAAAATGTCTATCATTCTGTTTTGAAAGATTCCAATAAGCGTTTTCGCAATCCCAAGTATGATATTGGACGGTTAGTCCATATCAAAAACGATGCCTTAAAAAGCCTGCTAGCTGCTAAATTTGCACAAGCTCAAGAGCATAATGTATCCGTTTCATTGGAGGTTCCAGAAGATATTTGTCCACAAGGAATGGAATTAGTTGACTTTATCACCATTGTCTCCATTTTGTGTGATAATGCGATTGAAGCTACCACTCCAACTATGACGATTGCTTATGTTTTGTCAGAAAACAAGCAGGTATTCTCCATTGAAAATGCTATAAAAGAAGAGCATATAGACATGTCTTATATTTTTGATGCGGGAGTTAGTTCTAAAGGATCTGGGCGAGGAATTGGATTATCAAATGTCTTAGCAATTCTGGATCGATATCCAAATGTTTCTCTTACTAGCGCTAGTCAAAATTATCGTTTCCAGCATGTCCTTGAGATTCATCTGAATTAAAGAAAACCATTGCTGTAATATCAAGTACAGTAATGGTTTTTATGTTATCCTAAATCAGGTTGTCCAAGTTTGCCTAATTTATACTTTTTTAAATAAGGGCTAAATAAGTCTTCCAACCAGCCGCCACCGACGACTTGTTCAAGTTCTTGACTTGTGAGTGTACGAAAATGATCCAATGTTTGTTTTTTGTCCATAATAGAACCTCCTTTTTGATACATTTATTATTATAACCAGACTTGTTAAATAATCAATTGTTAAATCTTAAATGGTAGTGATTTTGTCCTAAATGGTCATTCGATATTATTCAACAATTTATCTTTATAGTAATTAAAGAATGATTTTTTCGCAATGACAATGGTGACTCTTCCTTGCAGGCCATACTTGATAACTGGTCCATTGGACTTAGAAATTTTAGCTTTGGCAGTTACTTTAAAAAGGTTTCCTTGTTTTGTTTCAGTAGCGGAAGTATCAATTTTATTGATATTTCCGATAATGGTGATGGACTGCTTTCCAATTTTTTCTAAAGTTAGACGTGTAGTTTGTCCTTTTTTTAGATTGGTCATATAGGCTGAAGGTACATAATAAGTGATAAGAACTTCGTTTGTTTTGGTGATATCTGGATAGATTTGGGCAATTTCAGTTCCTTTAGGTAATAAGTTGTTCCCTCTTAACTTTTCACTAATATGCAGAACACCTGTTTCAGGAGCGACTAATCTATTGTTTTGAAGCTGTACATTTGCTTGATTCAATTGATTTTGTAAATCAGTGATTTGAGTTATGAGGGTTGCTAACTGTTGGTCAGCCGTTTGGATAAATTGTGTGCGGAGTACTTCGATTTTCGTAGAAAGACTATTGTCATAAGTCGCCGCAGTTCCAGTACCAGCTTTTTGAATCTTTAGATTAGCAATGGAAGATTTTAGGTCGGATATATTCGTATTAATCTGAGATAGGTATTGATTTGTAGTTGACGGATTAGGTTTGACGTTATATTCATTTTTATATAGATTAAAGGTTGCTTGATGCGGATTGCTTTTTGGCAAATTTGAAGCGTTGCTAGAAATGGCATGATATAGTTCATGATAGTCATTCATTTGTTTTGTTAATTCGTTCATTTGCTCATCAATAGCAGCAATCGTATGGTTGGTTAAAGAAGCTTGTTTACTAACTTCGGAATTATTTTTTGAAATGCCGATAGTTAAATCTTCTGATTGTTTGATAAAATTGTTAAATGTGTTGGTATAGCCAAACTCATCTTTATCTGTAAAAAGATTTGTTCCCTGCTGTAAACTGTTTTTTAATGTTTCTAATTCTGCTTTTTGCCGTTGATAGCTGGCAAGCTGCGTTTCAATGGCTGTTTGTTGGGAAGCTTCCATATTTTTTGTATATTGAACCAACAACTCTCCTTTGGTGACGGTCTTATTTTCAGCTAAATGATTGGTCAGAACCGTATTGTCACTGGTTGACTGAATCATGGCAATGACTTTCATCGGTGTGATTTCGCCAATGGATTTGACAGTCACCTCTTTTTGCCCGATAAAGGAAAAAAGAACAAGAAATAGAACGAAGAATACCAAAGGCAGAATGAGAACGGTCGCAAAGTTGTGGTATCTTCGATGATAAAATTCTGCACTTTTAAACAGATTGGGATTCATAATTTACTCCTTATTTATTAAATAGATGATAATAAAAACCTTTTCTTTCTATCAATTCAGTATGAGAACCCGTTTCAATCACTTTTCCTTGGTCAAGGACGATAATCTGATTTGTACGCTTTGAAATGCTGAGACGATGAGCAACAAAAATAATGGTTTTGTCGGGTAATTTCATGAGATTATCAATGACTTTTTTCTCTGTTAGAACATCTAATCCACTCGTTGCTTCATCTAAAATGAGAATGGGAGATTTCGTCAGGAGAGCGCGTGCAAGTGCGATTCGCTGTTTTTGCCCACCAGATAATCCAGCTCCGTCAGACAATTCTGTCTGGTATCCCATGGGCATTTGTTCGATATCTGAACGAATTTCTGCAATTTCACAGGCACGAAGAATATCTGATTGAGAAACTGTTTGATCGGCTCCTAATGTGAGGTTGTCTAGAATGGAACCACTAAATATGTAAGCTTGCTGAGGTAAGTAGTTGATATATTGCCGAAGAACTTTCTTATCAATTGTCTTGAGGTCATTTCCATTGAGGCGAATTTGTCCTTGATAAGGCTCATAAAAATGAACAATCATCTTAGCAAGTGTTGTTTTTCCCGAACCGCTAATACCGAAAAGACTGATTTTATCTCCCTTCTTGATAGTTAAACTAATATCTGATAAAGTATCTCGTCCAAAGCCATATTTATAGGAGACGTTATGAAAAGTAATATCACCAGCTAAGAAATTTTTCTCCGTAAGGACTTGTTTGGTTTTGAATTCAGATTCTACCAGATAAATTTCATTCAGTCGATGATTGGCAACTTTAGCTGATTGCAGTTTGGTTTGAAGATTGATGATACTTTCAAGCGGACTAGTAAAGTATGAAAGGAGAGCATTGAAAGTAATCAGTTGACCAATTGAAATCTTTTGAGACATGACTAAGGACGCTCCAACCCAGAGAATAACCACATTCAAAACAAATTGTGCTCCTTGTTTGAGAGCGGTCTGCACAATGGAATATTTACTTAATTTGAAAGTTTTATCCAGATAATCAACAAACTCGCTATCAATCTTTTGGTAACGACTTTCTTCGCTAGTTAAAGATTTAATGGTTTCAATTCCATTGATATCTTCGATAATAGCAGAATTCACCATAGCATTGCTTTGCATAACATCGTTGTTCATTTTTTCAAAAGGCTTCATAAAAGCAAAAATAATGAGAGCGTAGATAGGAATTGCAAGCAAAGTGAGTAGAAAGAGATTGGCATTTTGCAGTAAAAGAACACTGCCGACAATTATCAAAATGGACAAATCAAGAAGGAGGGATAGAATTGTTGACGCTAGAGCATCAATAATAGAGTTGGCATCTGTAAAACGAGAAATAATCTCTCCAGTGCGTCTCGTAGCAAAAAAAGACATCGGTAATTCAAAAATGTGTCGAATATATGATAAAATCACATCAATGGTCAGCCGCTGACTAAGTACAATCAATAAGTAATCTCTGGAAAAACTCATCATTTGCTGCAAGATGTAAGTAATGATAAGCCCAATTGAAACGATTCCAAGAGTTGATTTCATCTGATTTGGGATGTATTCGTCCAAAACGCTTTGCAGATAATAGGAGCCAACAATGTTGATGAGGGTCACGAGCAAACTAGCTAAGACAATATAAAAAATCAAAGAACGCTGTTTAAAGATGAGTGGTAAAAAGCTAGCAAGTCCATTTTTCTTATCCTTATGAGGTTTATAGCTAGGTTTTGGTGCGAGAAAGATAGCAACACCTGTCCATTCTTTAGTAAATTGTTCTTTGCTAATCTTAGTTATTTTTACACTTGGATCAGGATCTCCAACTAGCAGACCTTTTTTCGTATTTTTATAGATAACATAATAATGTGGGAGTTTACCTTTTTTCTGAACATGAACGATAAAAGGATAGGGAATAGCTTCCATATCAAACAAAGACATATCCCCTTGAATCGGTCGTGTCTCAAAACCTATTTCTTGCGCTGCTTGAACAATTCCAAGAGCCGTTGTCCCTTCTTTACTTGTCTTAGCAAGTTCTCTCAGATGTGCAAGAGAGTAGTCTGAACCATAGTATTTTGCAATGGAAGCAAGCGCAGCGACACCGCAATCTCTTGCATCTATTTGAGGAACAAATGTTTTCTTAACATTCACAACAATGATTTCCTTTCTAAAATAAACTCGGATTATTTTTTACGTAGGTAATAGTAGACGCGTAATTTGAGATAAACATCTATTAAAACATAACTTATCATCATACTAAAAGCAAAGCCGGTTAGTAGAATACTTAATATGGGAATAGAATGGATAAATAAATAGCTGAGTGATAAAAAAAGAATAAACAGTGCTGTGGCATTGCTATCTCCCCAATTTTGAATTTTTTCTAGTCTTAATAGCACTGTGGCTGACGGACTGAAAAATTTATCTAAAATAATCATCTGATAGAATAAGCCCTTTCATCGTTATAATATGATTATCCAAAAATATTTTTAAATAAATTACAAAAATCTTAAACGGTATCTATAATGGCCTGAATGGTTCAAAAATGCTGTTCAGGACATTATACATACCGTTCAGGATTTGCTCAGTTATCTTTCATTTGATATGGTAGGATATAAGCTAGGAGGAAAAATAATGATTCAAATTCAACCTTATTCTTTTATTAGCTCTATTTCTCTCTATTTTACGGCTCTCTATCTTCGAACAATCCATCAATTCTTTAAAATAAAGTTGCGATTGACGCATCCTGCGCAACGAACTTTTCGCCCGACTACTTATTTTGTAGTACAATCCAAATTTTTCTCATTTGAAGATGCCACCAAAAGAATTGAAACAATCCGGAAATATGATAAAAGAGGGAAAATTGTCCTTATTGGAGAACATATTGATTATGAACTGCTGTTTAGAAATCACTATCTTGTTTTCGGTGTCATTGATCGAACCAATGATCATTCTCTAAAATTTCTCAAGGAACAAATCTGGTTTTATTTGGCTGGAATTTATAAGTAATTCTTATGATATATGACAACAGAAAAAGACGGCAATTCTGAACTGCCCCCAAAAAGTTAGACAAAAAATATTAGTGAAAGGATTTAGTTCTGTACTGCACAGGACTAAGTCCTTTTAGTTTAGTTTTGCTCCGTTTATTGTTGTAATAAACAATATAAGTTGCAATAGCTTTCTCCAGCTCCTCAAGCGATTGATAACTCTTCTCATAACCGTAGAACATCTCCGATTTGAGGATGCCAAAGAAGGACTCCATCATCCCATTGTCTGGACTATTGCCCTTGCGAGACATAGATGGGACAATTCCTTTCGCTTCTAAGAATTGATGATAAGACTGGTGCTGATACTGCCAGCCTTGGTCACTGTGGAGAATGGTTCCCTTGTAGGTTTCAGCAGGAAAAGCCTTGGCTAACATTGTTCTGACCTGGTTCAAGTCAGGTGAACGTGACAAGGTAAAGGCAATGATTTCACTATTATACCCATCTAAAATAGGAGACAGGTAGAGCTTTCCATTGACGTTTGGTAAGGCAAATTCGGTTACATCTGTATAGCACTTCTCATAAGGCTTAGAAGCTTGAAATTGACGCTGAATGAGATTCTCAGCTTTCTTACCAATCTCCCCCTTGTAAGAAGAATACTTCCGTTGACGACGAATTCGAGCTTGTAGTCCCATCACTTGCATCAATCGCTGAACTTTCTTATGATTAACGTGAAAGCCACGATTTTTCAGTTCAAGATGAATCCGACGATAACCATAGTTTCCCTTGTGCTCATCATAAATCAATTGAATTTCAGCTTTTAACTCTTGATTCTTGTCTGGTTTGTCCAGCTGTTTTAGCTGGTAATAGTAAGTTGCACGAGAGAGTTTAGCTATGGCTAGTAGGAAACTTAATCGGAATCCTCCCTTGACCATCTCTCTAATTGTCTCTGCTTTTCGTGCTGTAAGGTTTTGTCCCTTAAGCGTAACTCCCTCAACTTTTTTAGATAGGCATTCTCCGTTCTAAGACGCTCGTTCTCTTCTTGAAGTCGCTCTAGTTCCGTCATTTCTTCCCAAGTTTTCTTTTTCTTACGTCCCATCTTTGGTGGTCTCCCTCTTTGTTTCTCAACAATAGTATAGCCGTTTTTCTTATATTGTGCCAGCCAATTTGGGAGAGTCCCCCTGTTAGGAAGGGCAAAATCGAGAGAGACTGACAATTGAGAACGCCCTTCAAGAAGAACTTGATGAAGGATTTTTTGCTTTAGTTCAGGAGAATAATAAGTCTTCTTACCTCTCTTGACAATGCCTACTCCATGCCTATCAATCAGCCGAATCAGATATTCGATCCCTGACTGATTGAAGTTAAACTGTTTTGATAATGACTTGAGAGTTGCGCCGCTTTTTCGCAAGTAATAGATTTGAACCTTGTCTTCATAACTTAATTTCATAAAAATAACACCCTAAAAGTTAGAGTTTTCTTGTCTAACTTTTGGGGTGCAGTTCAGAAAATGATTCGTCTTTTTCTATTTCGCTTTATATTTTATTTCACTGCTTTGTACAATTCATCGACCTTATTCCAGTTGATGACTGAGAAGAAGGCCTTGATATAATCTGGGCGAACATTACGGTATTTCACATAGTAGGCATGTTCCCAAACATCAATTCCCAAAATTGGTGTTTTTCCTTCAGAGATTGGTGTATCTTGGTTAGCAGTTGACATAACCTCCAATTTGCCGTCTGGATTGACCACTAGCCAAGCCCAACCTGAACCAAAGCGACTTGTCGCAGCTGTTGTAAATGATGCTTTGAAATCCTCAAATGAACCAAATGTTGCTTCAAGGTCTGCTGCTAATGCTGTTGATGGCTCTGTCTTTTCTGGTGTCATCAATTCCCAGAAAAGAGCATGATTGAGATGACCACCACCGTTATTGATAACAGCTTGCCGAATATCCGCTGGAATGATTTCTACATCTAACAAAAGTTGCTCCAAATCCTCACCGATTTCAGGGTGTTTTGCCAGAGCCGCATTTACATTATTGACATAAGTATTGTGGTGTTTGTCATGATGCAAGTGCATCGTTTCTTCATCAATATATGGCTCCAAAGCGTCGTAAGCATAAGGTAAATCAGGTAAAATAATTGCCATTGGTTTGTTCCCCTTTTTCATTTTATATGAAAATGATAACGTAGACCAACAAAATTTTCAACTTATTTGCTTATAAGTTGTGGGTAGCAATCTTTAATAAAGCCAAGTCAAAGAGGTAACCTTTCTCATAAACTCCAGACTTGATTTGGTAATCTGTTTCAATCAAGCAAGATAGAGACTTTTTCAAAAATTCTAAAGATAATGAGCGCATATCACGTAAGGCATATTTGATTTGAAAAGGATTCACCTTTCGTCCTAAATAACTGGACAAGTCTGCTACAATCTGACTTTCGTTACGTCCATTTTCAAAGAGGATTTTCACTTGCGTAAATATGCGGAACTGTCCCAGCATAATCGCAATCAACTTGATTTCGTCTTCACCTTGCAATGTCAAGTCTCGCACCAGGCTTCTTGCCGCATCTACCTTTTGATGCAAAATCATCTGGGTAAGATCAAAAATATTATCCTGTAAAGTTTTTGGAATTGCTTCAGCAATGTCATCGCTTGTAATGATGCCATCTTTTTTATAATCCTTTAAAAAAGCTAAGTTTTTACTAATTTCACTAAAATCAAAGCCGGATTTGACAAACAATTCCTCGAAAACTGGTGAACTAAATTCTAATCCTTGTTCCTGAGCCAACTTACTAAAGTATGCCCGCAGCTCCTGCTCTTTTGGCTCACTTGCTTCAAAAATTTTACCATCTCGCTTGAGAAGTTTCACAATTCGACGTTTGCTCTCAAGCTTTCCTTCTGCAAAAATGACTAATTTCGTTGTATCTGCAGGATTTTCCAAATATTGCTCAAAAGATTTTAATTCCTCATCTGTCAAATAGCGCTTTTTAGCCGTTGTTATGTCCAGAAGATGATCCAAAATAACGATTTTCTCTTCGGAAAAGAAGGGCAAACTCATTAAATCGATCTCCACATCTGGATAAACGTCTTCTTTCATATCAAAATAAGCCATATTTAAATCTGCCGCATTATATCGAATTTGGCGTAAAAATTGTGATTTCATTGCTTCAAATTGTCCTGTATCATCACCAGTTAAAATCGTCAGATTAGGTAAATTTGTCACATTTACTGTTTTGATCTCTTCAATCGCTAACACAATGACCTCCTTTTATGAGGTTTCTTTTCTAACATACTTTTTATTCTATCAAAAATCTTAAAAAGAAGATAGATTAGTATCTCAAATCAACTCCGTCCCAGTCGCGGTCTGTTTAATCTTACCAGCCTTCATGAGGCCACCCAAGGCTTTTTTAAACTGTCCCTTGGAAATGCCGAAAGTCGCCCTAATATCCTCTGGAGCTGACTTATCATTCAAGGTCATGAAGCCACCGTTAGTCTCCAGATAAGTCAGGATCATCTGAGCATCATTTTCCAGCATTTCAAAAGAGCGTGGTTTGAGCGAAAGGTTCAAAGTCCTATCCACCTCACGAAAACCAATGACACGCACATCCAATACCTGGCCCAGACGCGGCTCAGCATAGCGCTCGCTGGGATGGATAAAGCCCAGCATGTTATTTTCAGGCAGATAGACAAAGGTTCCAGATAACTTCAAACGATAAACAATAGCCGGCCAATTTTGATTTTGCATATTATTATAAGCTGGACGAGCTAATTTCTGGAAATCTTCTTGGTAGGCTAAAAGTCCCCAAATGCGGTCTTTTTTATCCACATCCAGACGGATATAGAGGCGATCGCCTTTTTTAGGCCAAAGTTCTTTTATTTCTGGCAAAATGTCGAGGGACACTACAATTTGCTTATCTGGAAGTCCTGTGTCAACAAAAACACCTAAGTCCTTGCGAACATCCGTCACTGTTCCCCAGCCAAAAATCGTCTGGGTCGCTGTTACATCAAGAGTCGTCAAGCGAAGTTTCTGTTTCATGTCGCTGTAGGCAAAGCCCTTGACCGATTCGCCCAGTTGATGCTCCCCCTCTTCTTTAGCTAAAGCATATGTCTGCCCATCTTTTTGAACAAAGTAAAAACGATTATTTTCATCAGTTACAAGACCTGTTATAAATGTTGCAAGATTTGTATTCATTTTTCATCTTTCTATCGTTCGAAGCGGATATGAAACTTTCTTCCTACTTCAAAAGAAGAAGCTGGAACAAAAGTGTTCAGCTTCCTTTGTTTATATAGTTATCATTCTAAGACGTAGTGATTTGGAGAAACTACGTTGACTTTAGTCAATTAGAGTTTCTCATACACAATTATTTGGCACTTTAGTGCCTAATCAATCACTGCTGAGTGGGCTCTAACTCGTTGATAAATCAACTTTTACAGCCCTACTCAACTTTGCGGAAGTGGGACGAAATCAAGTTTCTAGGAAACGACTGATTTCGTCCCACCCTCCTTGCTTTCTATTTTTTACTACATACAGAGAAAAGCTTACACTTCAATCAATTCTTTTTCCTTGCTGGCAGTCATATCATCAATATGCTTAACAGCCTCATCTGTCACTTTTTGAATATCTTTTTCAAGTGTCTTCAATTCATCTTCAGTAATTTCTTTTGCTTTTTCTTGCTTTTTAGCTTCATCCATAGCGTCACGGCGAATATTACGAATAGCAATTTTAGCATTTTCGCCGACTTTCTTCACTTCCTTAGCAAGATCACGGCGAGTTTCTTCTGTCAAAGCTGGAATGACCAAACGAATAACCGTACCATCGCTTGCAGGGGTAATACCAAGATCAGAAGCGTTGAGTGCGCGCTCAATATCTTTGATAGAAGATTTGTCAAACGGCGTCACCAAAAGGACACGCGCTTCAGGAATCGTGATAGACGCGATTTGATTGAGTGGAGTTTCTACTCCATAATACTCAACTGAAATCCGGTCCAAAAGGCTGGCATTGGCACGACCAGCACGAATGCTACCAAATTCACGCGCCAAACTTTGGTGTGATTGTGTCATTCTTTCTTTCGCTTTTTCTACAATTGCATTTGCCATAACTTATTCCTCTTCTTTTTCTACATTATTTGAAACGGTTGTTCCGATTTGCTCACCAAAGACAACACGTTTGATATTACCAGGCTCATTCATATTAAAGACAACAAGGTCAATGTCATTGTCCATTGAAAGAGTAGAAGCCGTTGAATCCATAATCCGCAATCCTTTGTTAATCACATCGCGGTGAGTCAATTCATCAAACTTCACAGCTGTCTTATCTTTCTTTGGATCTGCATTATAGACCCCATCAACACCGTTTTTCGCCATAAGAATCGCATCAGCTTCAATCTCAGCTGCACGAAGGGCAGCTGTTGTATCTGTTGAGAAGTAGGGAGAACCAACTCCAGCACCGAAAATAACGATACGTCCTTTTTCCAAGTGTCGCAGAGCGCGTCCACGAATATAAGGTTCTGCCACTTGCTGCATTGCAATCGCAGTTTGTACACGAGTATCCACACCTACTTGTTGCAATGAATCAGCCATCACCAATGCATTCATAACGGTCCCAAGCATTCCAGTATAGTCAGCCTGCACACGATCCATTCCTGCTTCTGCCGCAGGCTCTCCACGCCAGAGATTCCCACCACCGATAACAAGGGCGATTTCAATACCCAAATCATGCACTTCCTTGATTTCCTCTGCCATTTTTTGAACGGTTGAAATGTTAATTCCTATCCCTTTCTCACCAGCAAGAGCTTCACCTGATAACTTGATTAAAATACGTTTATATTTCGGGACTACCATTTTTACTCTCCTTACTTTACCTGTACTATTTTACCATATTTTGAGATTTTTATATAGTCAAATTCTTTAAAAAATAAAAATTTCGAGAAAAAGGAGAAGATAGTTTGCTATGCTATTTGAGCAACCAGCTATGGTGTCGTTCATTTATTATGCAATGAATATTGAAATCAGAAACTTTTGTCTCAGCTTCTTTGCCGTTTGTTTAATGTGTAAAAATCAGAATCTAAGCTAGAAAATCTAATAAAACCTGAGTGAAATCACTCGTTGAAAGCGCAGGAACACCTTCTATCTGACTAGCAAAATCATCTGTCATCTTTTGAAGTGCTAACGCTTTTTCAATCGCTTTTATAATAACTTGCGCAGCTTCGGACCATCCAATGTAATCAAACATCATGCAGGCAGACAATAAAAGTGAACAAGGATTTGCTTTATTTTGATCTGCGATATCAGGAGCCGTTCCATGCGTTGCTTCAAAAATAGCATGACCTGTTTCATAATTGATATTAGCTCCAGGAGCAATACCAATGCTGCCGACTTGAGCAGCCAGAGCATCACTAACATAATCCCCATTCAAATTTGTCAAAGCTACTACTTGAAATTTTTCAGGATTTAATAGAATTTGTTGTAAAAAATTATCTGCAATCACATCTGTCACAATCAATTGCCCAGCTGCTAATTCCTTTGCAAACTCCTTCTCGGCAAGCTCATAGCCCCATTTTCTGAAACCACCTTCTGTAAATTTTTGGATATTCCCTTTATGAACCAGAGTTACGTTTTTTTCATTGGCAGATAGAGCATAATGAATCGCTGCACGAATCAACCGTTCACTTCCTTGGCGTGAAATTGGTTTAATGCCAATAGCACTCGTCTTCGGAAAACGAATTTTATCAATTCCCATTTTCTCTTGCAAAAATTGTATCACTTGTTGAGCCTCATCAGACTCACTTTCCCATTCGATTCCTGCATAAATATCTTCGATATTTTCACGGAAAATGGTCATATCCGTCTTTTCAGGATGTCGTAGTGGGCTAGGAACGCCCGCAAAATACCGTACGGGACGTACACAAGCGTAGAGATCTAGTTCTTGACGCAAGGCAACATTTAAAGAACGAATGCCACCACCAACAGGAGTTGTAAGAGGACCTTTAATCGCAACTAAATGATGCTGAATTGTCGTTAAAGTCTCTTCTGGCAACCATTCTCCTGTCAAACGAAAGGCTTTTTCTCCCGCCAATATCTCTTTCCAAAAAATCTTTCTACTGCTTCCATAAGCTATCTCCACCGCTTTATCCAAGACAAGCTGTGCATTTTTCCAAATGTCATGCCCAATTCCATCACCTTCGATATAAGGGATAATGGGATTATCAGGAACGAGCAACTTCTTATTCACAAGACGAATTCTTTCTGCCATTTCATCTCCTCCCAATAGGAATATAATGTAAATTTTGAGCGCCAACATAATGAGAGCGAGGTCTAATCAACTTATTATTTTTGCGTTGCTCTTGAATGTGAGCAATCCAGCCAGATACCCGACTCATTGCAAAAATCAATGTATAGATACTACTGTCAATACCTAAAACATGATAAACCGTTGCTGAGTAAAAATCTACATTCGGTATTAAATGCTTGGTGTGCTTCATATAACGTTCGATTTCTTCTGAAATCTGGTACCAAATTTCTTTTTCTGTTCCCTTTGTCAATTCCTCTGCCATTTCTCGCAAATATTTTTCACGAGGATCCTGTGTTTTATAAACACGATGACCAAAGCCCATGATTTTTTCATGTGAGGCTAATTTTCGATCCAAATATGCATTCGTATCGCCCTCTGCTTTAATTTCCTTTAACATGTCAAAGACGCATTCATTGGCTCCTCCATGAAGTGCCCCTTTTAACGCGCCGATTGCCGCCGTCACACAAGAATAAATATCGGTTAAAGTGGAAGCACAGACCCGCGCTGCAAAAGTGGAAGCATTCAGCTCGTGATCTGCATGCAGAACCAAAGCACGATTGAAAGCTCGAATTTCTAATTCTGTTGGTTCCTGCCCATTTAACATATATAAAAAGTTCGCTGCAAATCCTAAATCTTTTCTCGGTTCAATCGGAGTTTGCCCCGATCTCAACCTTGTAAATGTTGCAATAATCGTTGGAATCTTAGCCATCAATTGAATACTTTGTTCATAAGTTGCTTCTGGAGACGTCTCTTCAGCATGGATATTATAGACTCCTAAAAGACTAACTGTAGAACGTAATACACTCATTGGATGCAGATGCTTGCGCGACTGGATGAGAATACATTGTTCCACCGCATCACTAATGACATAGTTGGCACGTAAATCGTTCACAAAATTTTTCAATTCAATCTGAGTTGGCAAATGCAAATTCCAAAGTAGGTAAATGACTTCTTCAAAACTTGCATTATTCTCCATCAATTCTGAAATATTATAGCCTGCATAAGAAAGAGTATCATCTATAATCTGACTGATACGAGTCTCACAGGCAATCGTATCTTTTAAACCATTGCTTTGTGTCATTGTTTTACCTCTTGCAATTTCTTTCTAACCACCATTGGTAAAATTCCCCCATTTTCATAATAACGAATATCCGCGTCTGCATCAAAACGAAGACGTGCTTTAAATCGTGTGATTCGATCGCCTTCTTTTGCAATAACCGTTATGACTTGTCCTACCTGTGGCTCTTTCGGCAATTGAATATCAAACGTTTCTTTTCCAGTTAATCCAAGATTTTGAGCATTTTCGCCGTCCAAATATTGAAGAGGAAGAATGCCCATCATGACTAAATTGGAGCGATGAATTCTTTCAAAACTTTCAGCTAAAACCACTTTAACACCCAAAAGATTTGCTCCTTTAGCTGCCCAATCACGACTAGAACCCATACCATAATCGCGACCTGCCAAAATAATCGTATCCACTTTTTCTTTCTTATAACACATAGCAGCTTCATAAATCGGCATCAGTTCACCCTTATACTTTGTATAACCACCAAGTTTTCCAGCTGCTAGTTCATTTTTTATCCGAATATTGGCAAAGGTGCCTCTCATCATCACTTCATGATTCCCGCGACGACTACCATAAGAATTAAAGTCTTGATAGCTTACACCATGTTCCTCTAGATATGATGCTGCTGGACTATTTCTAGCAATATTTCCTGCTGGAGAAATATGGTCTGTCGTAATCGTATCTCCAAACTTTGCTAAAACAGCTAGACTTTTCAACGGTTGAATGCTTGTATCATCTTCCAAGTCATCAAAATAAGGAGGATTTTGTATATAAGTAGAAGCTTGATTCCAGTGATAGATTTTCGACTTTGTTGTTGGAATTTGATTCCATTTTTCACTATCAGTAAAAACATGCTCATACTCTTTTTTAAACAAACTACTGGTAACGTATTTTTGTACATAGTCTGCTACCAAATCATGATTTGGCATAAGATCCATGAAGTAAACAGGTAGTCCATTCCTATCATATCCAAGCGGTTCACTTGTTAAATCAATATTTGTATTCCCAGCTAAAGCATAAGCGACCACCAGTGGCGGACTAGCTAAAAAATTTGCTTTAACCAAAGGATTGATTCGTCCTTCAAAATTCCGATTACCTGATAGGACAGCGCTAGCAAGTAAATCCGTATCCGTAATTGCTTTTGCCACTTCTGGTAACAAATTTCCAGAATTGCCAATGCAAGTGGTACAGCCATATCCAACAACATTAAAACCTAATTTGTCCAGATAGACTTGGAGACCACTCTCCTTCAAATAAGCCGTAACAACCTTACTGCCTGGTGCAAGTGACGTTTTGACTGTTTTTGAAACACGCAATCCTTTTTCCACAGCACGTTTAGCTACTAAGCCTGCCGCCATTAAGACATATGGGTTGGAGGTATTAGTACAACTAGTAATTGCTGCAATAGCGACATGACCCGTTTTAATCTCTTCTTCATAATCATCAAACAATACCGTCGCTGTTTTCCTCAATTCCTCTCTTGGCAAACCAAAACCTCGAACACCCGCTTCTCGGATAAGACTCGCTTGAAATTCTTGCTTAGCATTTGTCAATTCAATTAAATCCTGTGGCCGTTTGGGACCAGAAATACTTGGAACAATGGTGGACAAATCAATCTCAACAATTTTTGAATAAATTGGCTCCACTTTTTCATCATAAAATAGATGATTCTTTTGAGCATAGAGCCTCGTTAACGCAATATGTTCTTCTTTCCGATTTGTTAATCGCATATAACGAAGGGTCTCTTCATCAATAGGAAAGTAACCGCAAGTTGCTCCATATTCTGGCGCCATATTTGAAACTGTTGCGCGGTCTGCCAAACTAAGTGTTGCTAGTCCTTCCCCAAAGTATTCTACAAATTTTCCAACTACATTTTCTTGTCGTAATCGTTGCGTTACTTTTAAAGCTAAGTCAGTTGCCGTTGTAATCTTGGGCAATTCCCCAACTAAGCGTACACCAATCACTTCTGGAACTGGAAAATAAGAAGCTTCTCCCAACATAGCAGCCTCTGCTTCAATTCCTCCAACTCCCCAGCCAAGAACCCCTATTCCATTGATCATTGTTGTATGACTGTCTGTTCCAAACATTGAATCTGGATAAAGCATGCCGTCTTTTTCAATAACAACATCACTAAGGAATTCAATATTAACTTGGTGAATAATCCCAGTTGCTGGTGGAACTGCACGATAATTATCAAAAGATTGTTCAGCCCATTTCAAAAATTCATATCGCTCATTATTACGTGAAAATTCTTTTGTTATATTTTCTTCCAAAGCAGTCTCACAGCCATAACAATCAACTTGCACACTATGGTCAATGACTAAATCCACAGGAATTTCAGGATTGATAAGCTCTGGGTCTCCTCCATTTGTTACAACTGCATCGCGCATACTTGCCAAGTCAACAACAACTGGTACTCCCGTAAAGTCCTGTAAAATAACACGACTTGGTTTAAAGGGCACTTCACCTTTCGGTTTAACAGCTTGATAGTGCATTAGATTTTCTATGTGATGTTTTCTTACAGCATTACCATCTTCTTTTCGCAACAGACTTTCTAATAACATGCGAATAGAATAAGGAAGACTGTCTAAGTTTCCACCCATATCTAATGCCGCTTTTTCGAGATCAATATAGCTATATTCTTGATTTCCTTGATATAATATAGATTTGTATCTTACCATGAGAAACCTCCCGCTAGGAATAATTATTTTATATTATACAATTTTACGAAAATTCATGCAATAGTTTTTATAAAAATATGTAATAAAATATAACATCGAAAGATTTTGCTTTAAATATGTATCCCCCTGCAAATTTTATTCCAAATATAAAAAGCGATGAATTCATCAATCCAACGCTTTTGATTTTAGTAAAAGAAAAACTCCATCCGAAGATAGAGTTTTATATTCTAAATTAAAGTGAGTTAACATCAACCTTAATACCCACACCTTGAGTAGTGGTGATAGTAAGATTTGTCATGTAAGTTCCTTTTACTGTAGCCGGTTTAGCTTTTGCAATCACATCGTGGAATGCTTTGAAGTTTTCAACCAACTTATCAGCATCAAATGAAACTTTACCAATGATAGCTTGTACGTTCCCTGCACGATCAGCACGGTAAGTAATTTTACCACCTTTAGACTCTTCAACTGCTTTTGCAACATCCATTGTTACAGTACCAGTTTTAGGGTTTGGCATCAAGTTACGTGGTCCAAGGATACGTCCAAGACGTCCAACAAGTGCCATCATATCAGGTGTAGCAATTACGACATCAAAGTCAAGCCAGCCACCGTTGATTTTTGCAACGAGGTCATCTTCACCAACAAAGTCTGCACCAGCAGCTTTTGCTTCTTCTGCTTTTGCACCACGTGCGAAAGCAAGCACACGTTGAGTTTTACCAGTTCCGTTTGGAAGAACCATTGCACCACGGATTTGTTGATCCGCTTTTTTCACATCAATGTTCAAGTTATAAGCAACTTCTACAGTTGCGTCAAATTTTGCAAAGTTTGTTTCTTTTGCAAGTGCTACAGCTTCTTCTACACTGTATGCTTTTGTGCTGTCGATTTTTTCAAGAGCAGCACGAAGTTGTTTGCTTTTTTTAGCCATTTTCTATTCTCCTTGTAAGTGGTTCAATCGATTTTCATCTCCCACGTCCTTCTCGTCTGATGAAGTCTTGCGGGTTTGGGTGTTATTGATTAGTCAACAACAGTGAATCCCATAGAACGAGCAGTACCTTCGATCATACGCATTGCAGACTCAAGGTTTGCAGCGTTCAAATCTGGCATCTTAGTTTCAGCAATTTCTTGTACTTGTGCACGAGTAACTGTTGCAACTTTTGTTTTGTTTGGTGTACCTGATCCTTTTTCAACACCTGCAGCTTTTTTCAAAAGAACAGCAGCTGGTGGTGTCTTTGTTACGAAAGTAAATGATTTGTCTTCATATACTGAGATAACAACTGGGATAATCATACCAGCTTGATCAGCCGTACGAGCGTTGAACTCTTTCGTGAATCCCATGATGTTGATACCGGCTTGACCAAGCGCAGGACCAACTGGTGGAGCTGGAGTAGCTTTACCAGCAGGGATTTGCAATTTTACAAGTTTTTCGACTTTTTTAGCCATTTTTAAATCCTCCTTTGTGGTTTTGGCGGTAATATAAGATTCTTACCTCCCACAAGTATGCTTCTTGCATACCTTTCTATTATACACTAAAATGACTAAATTGCAAGAAAAAATACTAAAAAAGTTCTCTATCTTTCTCGATTTTTGTGGTAAAATATGTGTATGACATTATTAAAAATCGCATCTATTTTATTTATCTTTTTAACCATTATTTTAACCATTATTATCACTAAATTATTTCGCCTGAAACGGTTTGGCTTGAATTTTGCGGATCTGGCTTTTCCACTTTTTGTGTTGGAATTCTATATCATCTCTGATAGAGCTTTCTATCACAGTCTCTTGCCAGAATTAGCATTAGCCCTTTCTGCCTTAGCAATTGCCATTACTGTCTACTTTCTTCGAGTTAAACGCAGTTTTTACTATCCTAAGTTCTTTAAATTTTTCTGGCGAGCTGGTTTTATTTTGACCTTCTTTCTCTACCTCGCCATGGTGATTGGCTTATTTTTAACAAAATAATAAAAAATATCGGACAGACTCATCTGCTTCCGATATTTTTATATTTAATATTTTGTTGAGAACTTATCAAATAGAGCAAATAACTTATTTGTTATGAATTGGAACAATCTCATAAGTGATTCTAACATCAAGGAGAGAATGACTGTGAGGATAATGGTAATCGGTGAGATTTTAGATAACAAAAAGATAGAGTGAAATAACAAGCCCGAAATCACTAAGCCGATGATGTTAAAGAGTACGACAATGGTTTTCATTCGATTGATCGGTTGAATAAGTTTGATGATGATAATGAAACCAACTACTGCTAATAAGATAACAGACGATGTCGCAACTTCTTGCGTGGATAATCGAAAAATCCGACCACAAGCCATGACAATCAAAACGGCTAGTAAATCAACAAAAGCTGCTGGTATGGCATTCTGTAAAACCGTTCTGATAAAACGCCCTCGAATGCGCTGCTTATTAGGCTCCAAAGCTAACATAAATCCGGGTATACCAATAGTGAACGCACTAATCAAGGAAACTTGTGATGCCTGCAAAGGATAGGTAAAAGCAAACAAACTAGATAAGATAGCAAGGGAAATAGAAAAAATATTTTTCACAAGAAATAAACTAGCGGAACGCTGAATGTTATTGACAACCCTACGTCCTTCTGTCACAATATGCGGCATATGCGAAAAGTCAGAATCCAGCAAAACAACTTGTGCAATCTGCTTGGTAGCATTGTTGCCAGACTCCATAGCAATGCTGCAATCTGCAGTCTTCATTGCTAAAATATCATTTACACCATCCCCTGTCATGGCGACTTTGTGCTGATTAGCTTGAAGTGCTTGGACTAATTTTTGTTTCTGTTGAGGGGTCACTCGACCAAAGACCGTATATTTTTCAACTGCTTGAGTGATTTTTTCATCAGTATCCAAGTTTTGCGCGTCTACATAATTTTCTGCATGAGGAATCTCTGCTTTGGCAGCCACTGCAGCAACTGTGACAGGATTATCTCCTGAGATAACTTTGACTTCCACACCTTGAACATCAAAATAGGAAAAGGTTTCAGCTGCATTTTCTCGAATTGGATTTTCTAATAAGATGAAAAGTAAGGGCTCTACCGTTTGAATCAAAGTGCCTGTAATTAACGGCTCTTTTGATTCAGCAAAAACAAGAACGCGTGAGCCGCTTTCTGCATATTGTTGAAAATAGCTGCGATATTCTTCCAACTTGTCTTTTAATACAAACTCTGGAGCACCTAAAATAAAATTGCCCTCTTTGAAAGAAATAGCACCAAACTTGCTCTTTGAGCTAAACGGAAAGGTCTTCACTACAGTCCAAGCCTTTTCTACTACTTCTGAAGCAAAAAAATCTCGAATCGCTGCAATCGTTTCATTTTCATCTGGACTTGCTGCCAAATATTGTTTAAGAGCTTCCTGCGAGGCATTCTTGTCTTGCTGAACAGAGAGTACTTGTACAACTTTCATCGTATTTTCCGTAATAGTTCCTGTCTTATCTACACACAAAACATCTACACGAGAAAGAGACTCAATCCCCTTCATACTGTTTAATAAAACCTGCTGTCTTGCTAGACTAGCTGCTCCCAAAGCCAGCGCTAGAGTCATCAAAAGATAAAGCCCTTCTGGAATCATCCCAATAATAGCTCCTACCGTAGAGACAATACTAACTTGAAAACTTTCGTGATTGGTCACATAACTTTGGAAAAATAGAAGAAGCCCTAAAGGAATAATCAAAAATCCAATCACTTTAACCAGATTATTGACCGAACATACCATTTCAGATTCTTCTTTTCCAGAGACTTCTTTTGCTTTCAATGTCAGTTGATTGATGTAGGATTCATCGCCTACTTTTTCCAAGCGAGCATAGGCTTTGCCAGATACAACAAAACTGCCTGACATGACAGTATCATCTATTTGCTTTGCGATTTCATCCGCTTCTCCTGTTAACTGTGATTCATTGACTTTCAATTCACCTGATACAATCTTAGCGTCTGCATAGATTTGGTCTCCTGTCGAGAAAAGAACGATATCATCTTGTACTAAATCTTTTGTCTCTAGTTGGATTTCTTTACCATCTCGCACTGCAATCGCTGTGTAGTGATGAAGCAACTGCATGTTGCTCAATATTTTGCGCGCTCTAAGCTCTTGAACAATTCCAATCAAAGAATTGATAATAACAATAGGCAAAAAGAGTAGATTGTTCCACGATTGTACAATTATCAACAATAGAGCAAGAACAAAAAAGATGAAATTAAAGTAAGTAAAAACATTGGATTGAATGATTTGCCAAGTTGTCTTTTCCGTGCTAACCGTTACTTTATTGACTAAGCCTTTTTGAATTCGTTCTTCAACCTCTTGTTGGCTAAGCCCTGTGTATATCTGTTCTGACATATAGCCTCCATTCACAAATCATATTAGTATTCTATCAAAAAGTCCGGTTTAAGTCATAGAAAAGTCATAAAACTGGAAAACATGAGATTTTTCATACCTTTTCTACAAAACTTTAAAATAGAACAGCTACAAAAAAATCCCAACAGAAATTTGTTGGGAAAGGATGTTATATTTTTTAAACCACACCTATTTAGTTTTAGTTATTCAATAAAACTTTTCTTGGCTTGGTGCCTTCTGCTGGACCGATGACACCCGCAGCTTCTAGCTCTTCCATGAGCCGAGTCGCACGATTAAACCCGACAGACAATCGACGTTGGAGCATTGAAGCACTCGCTTTTTGCGTCTCGATGACTAAAGCCTTGGCTTCCTCAAAGAGTGGATCTCCTTGTTCACTCTCACTACCTGAATCCATGTCATTCTCAGATACTTCGCCTGGGTCAAAATTATCATCATAATCTGCTTCGGCTTGATTCTTAACAAAAGTGACAATGCGCTCTACATCTTCATCGGAAATAAATGATCCTTGCAGACGGACAGGATGATTTTCATCAATCGGCTTAAAGAGCATATCCCCACGTCCCAAGAGTTTCTCGGCACCATTTTCATCTAGAATCGTTCGGCTATCAGTTCCGCTAGAGACAGCAAAAGCAATCCGCGAAGGAACATTTGCCTTGATGAGCCCAGATATAACATCAACAGACGGTCGCTGAGTGGCCAAAATCATGTGAATACCAGCCGCTCGAGCTTTTTGTCCCAAGCGAATAATAGCGTCTTCCACTTCTTTGCTGGCTACCATCATAAGGTCTGCCAACTCATCCACAATGACCACAATCAAGGAAAGAGAAATTTGTTTATATTCTGGTTGACTGGCATTGTACTCGGCTACTTTGGCATTGTAACCTGCAATATTGCGAGCACCGACCTTAGAAAATAGCTCATAGCGATTTTCCATTTCATCTACCACTTTTTGCAAAGCTCGGCTCGCCTTGCGCGGATTAGTCACAACAGGGATCAGCAAGTGAGGAATATCATTATAGACAGACAATTCAACCATTTTTGGATCAACCATCATGAACTTGACTTCATCTGGTCGTGCTTTCATGAGAATACTAGCAATAATGCCGTTGACTGCAACGGATTTTCCAGAACCAGTCGATCCTGCTACTAGCAAGTGAGGCATTTTTGCCAGATCAAACGTCCGAACAGATCCATTGACGGCTTTTCCTAGAGGAATTTCGAGTAATTTCTTATCATCTGTCTTAGACTGCTCCCAGAGCTCACGGAAAGTAACCGTCGCAATCTCGGAATTCGGAACTTCAATTCCGACTAAAGATTTGCCCGGAATAGGTGCCTCAATTCGCACATCTTTGGCAGCCAAAGCCAGAGCTAAATCGTCAGCCAGATTGGAAATGCGATTGACCCGCACTCCGACAGCTGGCTTGACCTCGTACTTAGTCACAGACGGTCCGATTTCAGCACGTTCAACGCTAGCACGAATGCCAAAGCTAGCAAATGTTTCTTCCAAAATCTTGATATTTTCGCGGACAATTTTCTTTTCTTTGGATTGATTTTTAGGCTTGTCTGGCGCAAACAAATTGATTGTTGGAAGTTTGTAATCTAAACTTTCTTTGGGGGTAAAATTAACTTCAACATATTCATCTGTGTCATCTTGCTGCTCTTCTTTATGTTGTTTCTCAGACAAACTCTCATCATAATCATAGATTCCTGGATCTGCCTCTTCAAACTGAATCGGAGTGTACGCCAAAACATCATCATCTAAAATTTCTCCCGTTTCAGAATCAATTTGTGGCTCGTCTTGCTCTACCTGAATAGCATTCATCGCTGCTTGCGCAGCTTTTTCTTCTTTTTCGATAAAACGTTGCTGACGCTTTGCTTCTCGCTTCTCACTCCAAGCATGATAGGTTTCACTTAATTTTTCAAAAATATCATAAATCGAATATGGACTGATGAGTAGCGCCCCTAGCAATATTAAGAGGAGTCCGATAAAGTAGGTGCCAATATTTGAAAATAAAAAGGCTATAGGAGTATAGAGTGTCGCTCCTAATAAACCGCCACCAGCAAAAGCACTGACTTTAACAGCTGTCAAATCCGTTAAAATCCGTGACAAGGTTGTACTTAGAACCTGTCCTTTTAAATTTAAAACATTTACAAAATAAGCTTGAAATATGAGTAGCAAGCCAATAAAAATACTGAAAAAGCCTGATTTATAGCCTTCATGCTTATTGACCCACTTAAAAAAGAAAAGATAAATGAGACTGGCTACAATAGCCATATAGGCTAAACTTCCTACTAACAATCGAATAAGGTTATATAGAGTGATTCCAACGGCACCCCATTTTAATGCTGCAAAAAGAAGCAAAAAAGCGATACCGAAAGTTGCGAGCATCCTCCGAATGGCTTTCCGCCGCTCTATTTCTGCTTTTGTAGGTCGTCTCGTTGTCCGACCTTTTTTACTATTTTTCTTACTTGCCATAAATTTTATTATACCACAAATTGAACACTAATCCAATGCAAGAAAAAAGCAGAAGCTCCATACTTCCACTTTTGAAACAACATTGTTTACTTCCAAATCACATCATCGTCTCCGTCATCTTCTGGCAAGACAAACCACAAAATCAAGTAAGGGATCAGACCGATTCCATATACAAAAAATGCTACTCCCCAAATTAGTCGTACAATGGTAGGATCAATGTCAAAATAATTTGCTATACCTGCACAGACACCCGCAATTTTCTTATTTCGCACATCTCTTGTCAATCGTTTAGCCATTCTCTGTCCCTCCTTTATAAATCTATTATAACATAAATTTTTTAACATTAAATAAATATCATAAAGAATTTCCATGAACCAATTGTCAAACGTTCATCGTCAGCAAGATTAAAAAAGTTGCTGTTGCAGTTGACCTAAAATAAAGCGAGAAATTGGTCCAACAATCAGAAAATTCAAGGGAAAAGCTACAATAAAATTGGTCAACCAAGCTCCAAGGTAATTGGTTACTGAAAGCGGCACGCCGTTAAAAAGCATATCATAAAGAGACATCAATGAAACCATAATCAGAACCATACCACCTGAAACAACGAGGATCTTCTACCAAGGTTTATGGCGTTCTGTTAAAAATTTAAAAGCAATTCCCTTCACAACTGGTCCTGCCACAAGAAGGTCTAAGAGAAAAGCGGTAATCAATCCAGGAACATATCCCATTGCTAGATGAGCCCATGAAAAATATCCTACAACGGACAGGTTCCAAATGCTCATTCCAAATACCATCATGATACACATAAGGGCTGTAAAAAATAATAATTCCTTAAAATTCTTCGGCATAAAAACTCCATTTCTTTGTTGATAAACGCTGTTTTAGTACAAAAAAAGAGCCCGATAGTGCCTTTTAGTTAGTATAGATAACCTCTCAAAAGATTTGAAAAAGGCTTTTACTTATAGTAAAATGTGAATAGTTCAACATTCAGAAAGGAAATCTATGAAAAAATTACTTATCTTAGGACTGGCTGCTGGTTTATTTTTGACAGGTTGTACCAATTTACAAAGAGCTATCAGAGGAAATGACTATGTAGATTCAAGTCTTACTTCCGAATCCAGCTCAAAAGCAGCTGAAAAACAAAAAGAAGAGCAAAAAGCTGCTTTGACCGATAAAAATGCTCATTTCCCACAGTTGTCTGACAAGGTCGCTGACGATGAAGCGGAAGTGAAAATAACCACAACTGAAGGTATTATCTCGTTGAAGCTCTTTCCAAAATATGCTCCACTTGCAGTTGAAAATTTCTTAACGCACTCTAAAGAAGGGTATTATAACGGCGTGACTTTCCATCGTGTCATTAAGGATTTTATGATTCAAACAGGAGACCCTAAGGGAGACGGTACTGGTGGTGAATCCATTTGGAAAGGAAAGAATGAAAAGATTGATTCTGGAAGCGGATTTAAAACAGAGATTTCGTCTTATCTCTACAATATCCGTGGTGCATTAGCCATGGCTCGTTCTTCCAATCCAAATTCCAACGGTAGTCAATTTTTCATCAACCAAAACACCAAGGACAGTTCGAGTCAACTCTCTAACACAACTTATCCTGAAAAAATTATTGAAGCCTATAAAAAAGGTGGAAATCCAAGTTTAGACGGGAATTATACTGTCTTTGGGCAAGTCGTTTCTGGCATGGATGTCGTGGATAAAATCGCTGCGATTGAGACAGGCGAAAACGACAAACCCAAAAAAGAAATCAAAATCGAGAAAATTGAAGTCATTAAGGACTATACATTTAAGAAATAATCACAAAACGAAGAGGCTGGGACAAAAGTCCGACATCAAATATAAAAAGCGAACAAAACTAGTTTTCTGGTAATCAGAATTCTGCTTTGTTCGCTTTTCGCATTTAATTATAGATTTGAAGGGCTTAATAATTAAGATTTTTAAAAATTGAAATCTTTTTGTCCCAAACTCTCGTTTACTTTCTAGAATAAAACTCAATACGCAGTAGTTGAGCGCTCTATAATGCACTGATGCTATCAGCTTTTACAGACTTACTCCTCATTTTCTTTATTCTCACATTAATTGATTAAAATCCCAAATCTGATCTACCCATCCTTCATAGAAATCAGGCTCATGGCAGACCATGAGGATGCTGCCCTTGTATTCTTTCAGAGCCCGTTTTAGTTCTTCCTTAGCATCGACATCTAGGTGATTGGTCGGCTCATCCAGCACCAGAACATTATTTTCTCGGTTCATGAGGAGACAAAGGCGGACCTTGACCTGCTCCCCACCTGAAAGAACCTGGATCTGGCTCTCGATATGCTTGGAAGTCAGACCACATCTAGCTAGAGCTGCCCGAACTTCTGCTTGGTTAAGGGCCGGAAATGCATTCCAAACTGCTTCAAGCGGTGTCTGACGATTGCCACCTTCGACTTCCTGTTCGAAATAACCCAGCTCCAGATACTCCCCACGCTCGACTTGACCCGCAATAGGCGAGATAATACCCAGCAGGCTCTTGAGCAGGGTCGTTTTCCCAATTCCATTTGCTCCGATAATCGCTACCTTTTGATTGCGTTCAAAAGTCAGGTTAAGGGGCTGGGTCAGCGGACGGTCGTAACCAATCTGCAAATCCTTGGTTTGAAAGATAAAGCGGCTAGGTGTACGAGCAGACTTGAAATCAAAGGATGGCTTGGGCTTCTCACTCTGCAGCTCAATAATGTCCATCTTATCCAACTTTTTCTGGCGAGACATAGCCATATTACGGGTCGCCACACGGGCTTTATTGCGAGCTACAAAGTCCTTGAGGTCTGCAATTTCCTTCTGCTGACGCTCATAAGCTGCTTCCAGCTGAGATTTTTTCATCTCGTAGACTTCTAAGAATTGATAATAATCCCCAGAATAGCGGGTCAACTGCTGATTTTCCACATGGTAGACGATATTGATCACATCATTCAAGAAAGGAATATCGTGCGAGATCAGAACAAAGGCATTTTCATAGTTTTGTAGGTAGCGTTTAAGCCAGTCAATGTGCTCAGCATCCAGATAGTTGGTTGGCTCGTCCAAGAGCAGGATATCTGGTTTTTCCAGAAGAAGCTTGGCTAAGAGAACCTTGGTGCGCTGCCCACCAGATAGCTCTGTCACATCACTCTCCATGCCGTAGTCCATAACACCCAAAGCCCGTGCGACTTCATCAATCTTGGCATCCAGAGTATAGAAATCCCGACTCTCTAAGCGATCCTGCAGCTCGCCCACTTCTTCCATAAGGACATCAACATCTGCCCCTTCCTCAGCCATACTCATATAAATTTCATTGATACGGGCCTCAGTTTTGAAAAGCTCGTCAAAAGCTGTGCGCAAGACATCGCGGACAGACTGGCCTTGCTCCAACACAACATGCTGATCCAGATAGCCAGCAGTCACATATTTAGACCACTCAACCTTACCCTCGTCCGGTAGCATTTTCCCTGTCACAATGCTCATAAAGGTTGACTTCCCCTCACCATTAGCACCAACCAAGCCGATATGCTCACCCTTGAGTAGACGGAAGGATACATCCTCAAAAATAGCCCTGTCACCAAAACCGTGGCTGAGATTTTTTACTTCTAAAATACTCATCTTTTCTCCTCTATCATTGATTGCAGTTCCTTGATTATACCATCAAAAGAGATTTTTTGGCAAGACAGAAGAAAAGGAAAAGCGAGACTGCTTCATTCTCGCTTGCTTTCATCTAATTCAAATGATGGGTGTGTTTGGTAATCCACTGGGTTAGCTTGATATTAAGCCAAAAACCATAAATGCCAAAAGTAATGATCGTCAAGAGCCACCACTTCACCCAATTTCCAAAAAGCTGCATCGCAGTACCATCAAAATAGAGACGGTGTCCATCAATGACTGTGTGCTTAATCTTCCAATTATACAGGATACACATGCCCCAAGGAGCACAGATACCTAGCGTCAAAACTGTAATCAAGATAGTTAAAATAGCATGACCAATGTAAGAAAAGAGGCCGCCGTCGAAATAAGATTCTTTATACACTATATTCTCCTTGTCTAAACTAATTCTTTCAGAAATTGAATCAGAGTGTCTGCTGAGCGCTTGCCAGCTTCAAGAATGAACTCATCAAAAGTGACATTGGCATCATGGCTAGCTGTGTCGCTCATAGCCCGAATAACCATAAAAGGTAGCCCAATCGAATGCGTAGCCTGAGCGACGGCTGCGCCCTCCATCTCAACCGCTAGAACATCTGGAACGTGTCCTTTGATACGGTCAATCTTGTCCTGACTGGCAATAAAGCTATCCCCTGTTGCAATCAAGCCAACGCGACTTGTCTGATGTGTCTTTTCTAAAATCTTTTTCATCTCAGAAACCAAATAACGGCTCGCTTCAAAATAAAGTGGCTGGCGTGCCATTTGTCCGTATTCATAGCCAAAAGCTGTTACATCTACATCATGGTACACTAGCCGGTCAGCCACTACAATATCGCCGATTTGCAAGCCCTCAGCTACCGCACCAGCAGAACCTGTATTGATGACAGCCGTCACTTTAAACTCATTGACCAAAACAGCCACGCTCATAGCAGACATGACCTTTCCAATCCCGCTTTCTACCAGCACAACTTCATGACGACCGATACTTCCCGTATGATAAACATGCCCCAAACGTAAGTGCTTTTCGGCATTTTCCAAGTTTTCCACTAAGATTTTTAGTTCCTCAGGCATGGCCGCAATAATTCCGATTTTCATTATTTCCTCTCATTCTATCACAAAAAAAGCGAAAGTCGAGCTTATCGCTTTTTATAGCCAAATAATAGCAGCAATCAAAGCCATCAAAAGCAGGACAATCCAAAATAGAATTTTGTTTAATTTTGCTTGAAATACTCCACGTTTTGCATTTTCAATGCGTCGGCTTTTGGTTACCGTTGGTTCCACATCAATTTGCAGCGTATCTTGATTGAAGCCACTATTTTGAGAGGAATAACCAAACTGGCTTCTAGTCGTTTTTAAAATTTTGGTTTCTTCCTCATCATGCAAAGGTGGACCTGAAATATCTTCACCACGATTTGCCCGTTCAATCATTTCATCTGTTAATAAAGGTCTTCCCATGAGCGTCCCCCTATCTTCGATTCATTTTCATTTCCCAATATTGAAGTGCAATAATGGTTTTTGCATCACAAATATCACCACTAGCAAGGAGAGCTTTCGCTTCTTCCAAGGTCACTTCATGGAGTTCTAAGGTCTCGTCCTCATCTTGTGGACGAGGATTTTCAACTTTTATCAAATGGCTAGCGCTATAAAGTTTGATTCGCTCATTGCAAAAGCCAATCGCTGAATAGAAATCATAGAGCAGTTCCAATTCACCTGTATAGCCGGTCTCTTCTTCCAATTCACGCAAAGCAGCAGCTTTAGGATCCGCATTTTCACCGACTTCTAACTTGCCTGCCGGAATTTCATAAGAGGTTGCTTCAATAGCTTTGCGGTACTGCCTGACCAAAATCATTTTGTCTTCTGGGGTTAACGCAATAACTGCTACAGCACCATTATGGAAAATCAAATCACGATAAGCAGTCCCTTTCCCAGCTGGTAGCTGAACTTTATCCTTGACAAGGTTAAAAATAGGACCTTGATAAATTTCTGTTCGTTTTAGCGTTTTTTCTTCAAAATCCATAGCCGTTCCTACTTATTATCTGGATGATGTGGCAAGCGTTTTGCGTATTCATCTTTGTTAATCTGACGTCCACGTCCGATGGCAATAGCGTCTGCTGGTACATCCTTAGTAATGGTTGAGCCTGCACCCACAAGAGAATTGTCCCCAAGTTCTACCGGCGCAATAATGGTCGAATTAGAACCTACAAAGACATTGTTCCCAATGACGGTCTTAAACTTGTGCTGTCCGTCATAATTAACTGTAATTGTTCCAGCGCCAAAATTGACATTCGCACCCACTTCAGAATTACCAATGTAAGTCAGATGCCCAGCTTTGGTATTTTCACCGATAGAAGAACCTTTCACTTCAACGAAATTACCAACATGTACATTTTTAGCAAGGCTTGAATCTGGGCGAACATGAGCGTAAGGTCCCACCGTTACACCGTCTGCAACCGTAGACTCTTCAATCATCGAATTGGTAATAACCGTTTGTTCACCGATAGCAGAGTCAACAATATACGTACCATTTGTCAGAATACTGCCTGCGCCAATTTTCGTTTGCCCTTTCAAGCTAACATTAGCTTCAATTTGTACTTCTGGTTCAATCTGTACATCTACATCGATATAAGTCGCTTCTGGATTTACAAAGCTAACCCCATTCACCATATGAGCTTGATTGATTCGGCGACGCATAATACTTTCTGCCGTTGCCAATGCCACGCGGTCATTGACACCAAGACTTTCATCAAAATCTTTCAAAGTATAAGCGCCGACTTTTTCGCCATTCTCACGGAAAATGCCGATTACATCTGTGATGTAGTATTCTCCTTGCGCATTATTGGTATTGATATTTTTCAAGGCTTCAAAAAGACGGGCGTTATCAAAAACATACGTTCCTGTATTGATTTCTTTGATTTGCTTTTCAAAATCCGAAGCATCTTTTTGCTCCACAATTTTGATCACTTCTTCCTGCTGATTACGGACAATCCGCCCATAACCAAATGGATTTTCCGCTTCAGCTGTCAAAATCGTTGCAACATTTTTGTGGTTGACATGAAAGTTAATCAAATTTTTCAGGCTTTCTCCTGTGATTAAAGGAGTGTCTCCTGCAATGACTAATGTTTGCCCTGCCAAACCTTCCAGCACAGGCTCTGCCATCATCACAGCATGACCAGTTCCTAATTGCTCCGTTTGACGAACAAACTCTGTCTGCCCCGCCAATACTTGCTCCACCAACTCTGCCTTGTGTCCGACCACTGTCACAGTCTTTTCAGGCGCAATAGCTCCAACACTTCTAAATACATGTTCTAACATTGAAATTCCAGCAACTTTGTGAAGCACTTTTGGTAAATCTGACTTCATGCGAGTGCCTTTTCCAGCTGCTAAAATAATTGCATAGTTTATCATAATAGTTCCTTTTATCAAAATAAATTTATTTTATTATAGCATTTTTTATATCATTTGTTAAGATTCTCTCTGTAATGCTTTAATCCGCATCTTTTATAGCGGATAAACCTTGTGAAATTCTTCTAAGACAACACCGCTTTCTTGCGAAAATTCCAAACCGACTTCTGCCAACCACTCTGTAAAAAGTTCCTGATGGACTTGCTGCCAATAAGTCAATGATTTGTCTCCCTCTCCTTCTTTAAAAGCGTGCTCTGCAGACACTTGATTGAAAGGGACAACCGTTACTTTGGTCACTTTAATAATACAGACAGCTTGACCCTGACCGTCTAAAATCACATCAAAGGTTCCTGCTTGAGGAATCGGCTCACCATCTATCTGATACAAATCGTAGGCAGAAGCTGTCGCAGTCTTTTCTCCTTTCAAAACTAAATCCGCCAGCTGATCTGGTTCTGCACCAAATGCCCAGGCGTCTATTTTGTCGCCGATTGCGGGGTTGATTGTTTTGTATTCATTCCATAATTGTTCTGGGGTCATGGTTTCTCCTATCTGTAATTTTAACTCATAAGCTGGGTAAGCTCCTAAGCATTGATAACCTAGCTTCTCAGCTATTTTCTTTGAGGCTTCATTGTGGGCGTCCCAGAGCGGAAAAACGCTACGCTGCAGGGATTCCAAAATCATCTTCGCCCCAAGTACAGCAGCTAAGCCCTGCTGTTGATAAGCCGGTTTCGTTGCAATCTCGATTTCAATGGCTTTTTGGTAAACAAGTGCTGTCGAGACCCCAGCAACGATTTCCTGACCCTTTCGGATCACAAAGCCAAAAGCTCCGCCTTCTTGAAAATCTTTAAAAGTTGCAAAATTCCCCTGCAAATCCTGAGACCATTCTTCCTGAGCCAGTTTTTGATAGGTTTTTGGGTCGATTACCTCAATAACGAGCTGCTCCGATAACTGCTCCACGATGTTTTTCAAAACCTTGTCATCAAAATCTGCCTCATCTTTAAAAGCATAACGGGTAAAAGGAGATAAGGTTGGACAAGAGGATAAGCAGCCTTGCCAAGAAGCCTCTTCAGATATGAGAATGCGGTAGTCTGGCTTACAAAAGTCCCTATAATCCGCCAGTAATGCCATATCTGCCTGCCCAGCCAAAAAGAGAAAATCTCCTTGTTCATACAAAACGGCAGTCTCGTCTTCATTTGTATAAAACTGCCCCAGCTCAGCTTTCAAACCATATCTCACCATGTTCTTTTGCCAATGCTGGAAAGATTTCTGCAGTCTTGGCTCAATGGTCATTGCTTTCATTCTACTTGTTACCTCACTTCAAACTCCAGCCACCGTCAATCTTGACAATCTCGCCCTGCATGGATTTGGCTTTTCCTGAGGCTAGAAAGAGAGTCAGCTCGGCGACTTCTTCTGGTTCTATCCAGCGCTTAATAGGAGTTTCGCCTGCTACCCACTGGGCTAAGCCTCCCGGCTCAAAATCCGCAGCAGTCATACTTGTTTTAACTGCACCCGGTGCAATCCCAAAAACCTGCACTCCCTGCTCCGCATAGTCTAGTGCCAACTGCTTGGTAAATCCTGCTAGAGCATGCTTGGAAGAAGTGTAAGCATGACCGCCACCGCCAGCTAAGCTAGATGCAATTGAGCACATATTGATGATGATGCCTGATTGTTTCTTCAACATCTGCGTCAGATAATAACGAGTTAGCTCTACTGGTGTTACATAGTTAATCTCGAAAATTTCTTGGATCTCCTGAGCGGATTGCTCAAGAAGTGGCTTGTAATCATCCAGCACTCCAGCTGTATTGCAAAGGACATCTACCTGTGGACACCAAGCAAAAACTGGTTGAAGTCCTAACGTCAAATCTTGTTGAAGAAAATAAAAATCCCCTGTCAAACTTGGCTTTTCAGACCGGTCTACACCGTATACGCGCCAGCCATTTTCCAAAAAAAGCTGCGCCTGAGCCAGACCAATCCCTGAGCTAACACCTGTCACCAAAACCGTCCTAGTCATGGACTTCCACCCAGTCATCTGCTAATACGTCACAAGGCGTCGGACTCCACATGGAAAAGCCTTCTCCCTCGCCTGATACATTGATGAGAAAATATGGCGTCACTTCAAGCGCCACTCCGTTCTGCTCAATGCTGTCAAAAAGCTGGATATAATTCTCAGCACCGCCCCAGCCTATGCGGACATATTTCTTCTTGGCTTTGAGACCTGGTAAAATTTCTTCGAATGTCATTTTCGTTTTCTCCTTTTAGCTATAAATATCGTGATTCGTTTTTTAGTTAGATTTTAAGTTGATGTTTATTTCAGCTCAATCAGTTTTTGATAGATTTTTTCAGTGAGTTCTTTCTGTTGAGTCCCAGTTAAATAGCGAGAAGTTCGAATTACAAGTGTACCGTATACATAGTGAGAACCAGGATTTAAAAATCCATTCCCATCAAAAGCCGATAGGTAGATATTTCTCTTTTCCGCATCCTCTTTCGTAGGATAAACTTCGATATCGCCACCTGCATCTGTCCCTTTTTCTGCAATATCTGTACCATCAACAGCTTCGGTGACTTGGCTATCGCTAAAATAAATCGAAGCAGTATAGCCACCCTGTTTATTCAATTGTCCATTAGGGTCGTGAGTTTCTGTTACCGATTGCACTCCAGTGATTGTCTCAATCTCTCTCAATCGCTCCTCAACAAAAGCATTGGTCGGATTTGTAATTTGTTTCAGCTGTGTGACACTCTGTTGATACTGATTCATTTTTTCAGAGAGATTTTTCTGACTGGCTGCATAATCTACTGGCTCAGTAAGTTCTTTAACTTGCTTTTCAATATCTTCTGTCTTACTTTCCATTTTAGGAGCTTTCCGAATCTCCTTATCAGTGTCAGATATGGCTGTTTTTAAATCCTCTAATGTAGCTGGTTCTAGTGGTTCAGCATTTGTTTTAACAAGTTTTTCAGCATCTGAGACTAGACTCTCAATGTCTTTATTACTATCTTTCAAGGCTATGACAGCTTTTTCATAACTAGCTACCGCCCTTTGATGAGGGGCGTAAATGAAGAAATAATACCCTGTCACAAGTAATAGCAAAACTACTACAACACTCATAATCCCTACATTTTTCTTTTTCATATCTCTTTACCCTTTTTCTATCATCAAGTAATCCTAGTTGAACATATACAACTAGAGTTTCTGAACTTGCTTTTGAAAGATGATTTTACGCCTTTCTTCATTTTATACTAGTATAGCATAAAATGAAGTGGCAATCGCTGTTTTTTCTTGCTTTTTACTGCTACTTCTGTTAGACTAGCAAGAGTAAATGAATTTTGAGTGAGTATTTTTGTTTTTCATCTTTACTTTTTCTATTTTTTACGCAACATTTTAGAGAAAGGAAGTAAGATGTATGGCACAAGGTACAGTAAAATGGTTCAATGCTGAAAAAGGCTTCGGCTTTATTTCACAAGAAAACGGATCAGACGTATTTGCTCACTTTTCAGCGATTCAATCCGACGGATTCAAATTACTGAATGAAGGCGAAAAAGTAACTTTTGACATTGAAGAAGGTCAACGTGGTCTTCAAGCAGTCAATATTACAAAATTAGCATAAGACAAGAAAAGGCTGGGCAAAAAGTGTCCCAGCTTCTATCATATTTATTAATAAACGAATAACGTAGCTTCAACATTCAGTGAATTGTTGAAGGCGGGAAATCAGCCTTGCACAGCAAACTACCGTGATTGGACTCTTCATTCGCTTTTCAAGCTCGGAAGAGCACCTTTGACGAAAACTTCGTTTTCTTCATCTGCAACCTTAAACAGCTTGATAACTGTTTAAGCACCCTTGCAGGGGTGGGACTACGAACTAAAAATTTTTTATTTTTAGTTCTGTCCCACTCCCTTTTTTTCTCAAATAACGATAACTGCAACAGAAGTCAATCTCATACTTTCCCTATTTGATTGTCAAACTTTATTCCACTTTCTATCTGCGTCCATTTTATCTGCTTTCGCTTTCAGCAAACGGATGAGCTCTCTATTGCTTCCCTTATTTATAATAGCATTCATGACTATCTTTCTTTGTAATAACTTGTCGAGACTATCTTTTGGAATTTGGTCTAATAATTCTTCCCAATTGCGTTTCGTTAAACGGTTCAAATTCTTTAAGGCACTTGCTTCCGCTCTTTTTCTTGCGGCTTCATGTTTAGGATAGCCAATACCAAACTCACCATCAAATAATTTATCCAATGTATATTGCAGGTTCAATTGACCTTGCCAACCAAAATTTAAGCCTAATGGCAGGGAAGCGACATTTCCTCCATTGATGCGTCCAAAGAGGAATGCGTCTTGAGGATTTTCTATATAGCCACACAAAAGACCTGGCAAACTATTACAGGCCAGCGTCATCCCTTGACCTGAGGAGCATCCTGTTACAACAAAATCGACTGCTTCACTTTCTATTAAGAGACTAATCAACATTGCTATTTCGACATAAGAATACTGCTCATCCTCGTCTTCAAAAATTCCAAAATTCAGCACTTCATCAGACGATTGGACTGCTTTTTTTACAGATTCAAATAGCAGAGCATTCATATTTTTCCGACTAGTTCCTTGGATAACTGCAACTCTCATTTCAACTCCTTTTCCATTTTGACAAAAAGGTAAATATCTCCGTTACTTTCCTGTGGCTGCCGTCCAATCACGTTGAAACCACAATTGAGATAAAGCCTTTGAGCTCTTTGATTAAAATCAGCAACTGAGAGAGTCAGGATTTTTGCTGAAAGATTTTCCTCGATAAAAAGCAAAATGATTTGTAAAAACTCTTTGCCTTGACCTTTGCCACAATACTCTGGCTTCATGCCTAAACCTAGCTCCTGCTTGTCCTTGTCAACTGGAAAAAGGCAAAAAAAGCCATATAATTCATCATTTTTGAGAACCTGATAATAGTGATCACCACGCGCTTCAGGAGATAAAATTTCTTCATAATCCTCAGGATCTGCTTGCATATCATAAAAGCTATAAATTCCTTCATAATGCCAATTATTAGCAATTTCTTCTGCATTACTTTGCCTTAATGGTTCAATCTTCATAGATGTCCTTTCTCAAAATTCCCAATAAAAACGTTTCTGATCAGCTTTTTCCTCACAACCCAATTTTCGATAAAACTCATGAGCCTTCATTCGTGAAATACCAGAGTTTATTCGAATACCTGTGTAACCAGCTGCCACGCCCTCTTCACGAATGGCCTGCATCAAAGCTTTGCCATATCCCTGACCTTGAAAATCTTTGTCAACTGCTAGTGCCAACAGGTTGAGCAAAGATGAAAAGTAAAGGCAGTCATAACGACAAGCGTGGGCATAACCGACAAGTTGACCTGCTGCATTTTCTGCCACCAAGATAAAATGATCTGACCTATCCAACAGCTCTGATAGTTTCTGACGAGTTTCTATCAAGCCAAAATCATAGCCGAGAGCAGTTGCATTGATTTCCTGAATAGCTGCTGCGTCTGAAAGTTCTGCTGGTCGTATCATATTCGCACCTCTTTTTCTTTCTATTATAACAAAAAACAGCGGTAATCGCTGTTTAGAGATTATTTCGATATTTGCTCTAGTAACCAAGTTCTAGCATCATTCAATGGTGTGGTTGCAGCAATATCTGGCTCGATTGGAGTATTTTCATAACGATTACCCTTTCGGTCAATAACCCGAGAGACCGTCAGCTGAATTGTTGCCCCGTCATAAAGAGAATAAACCATATTTCCTGTTGTATAGCCAGCTGTTGGCTTGCCAAAAGTTTTAACGTTTGGTAAGCTTTTGAAAGCTAATGTCGTCATTTCACCAGAGCTAGCTGTATTACCATTAACTAGAATTGCTATAGGAATTGTTTTGGAACTGCTATTTGAATTTTCTTCTGTCTGCTTGCTTGCCAATATTTGTGATAAAGTAGTACCTATTTTTTGACCATTTGCATATTCAAATTGAAAGAGAGTATCATTAGGCAAAATAGCAGCTAATCCACCAATCATAGGATACATATTGCCGCCGCTATTATTCTCCAAATCCACAATTACTCCCTTGTAAGTTTCCTTAGTTAGTGCTCGATTTAGGATCGTTTGATAAGCCTTAGCTTCTTTCTCGTTTCCCATAAAAGGAGGTAATTTCAAGTAAAGAATGCCATTCTCATTTTTTACAACAGGAAGCTGACTTTCTTCCTTTTGTGAAGTTTTAAATTCCTTCGGTGTATAAAAATAAGAATGTTTTCCTCCCGATAGTTTTGTCATTTTCTTTAGAACTGGATAGGTATCTGCATAAGTTTTGGCAGATTTGACTTCTTTTAATGCTTTTTCCTTTTCTTGTGACCAATTTTCATCAATATAAAGAGCAGAATTCATCTTATTTAGAGCAGATTTTGCGTATTGCTCAGGACTAGGTGGTAAAAGATAGATATCATCATTAGGACCGAAATATAACACTGCTCCCAATACCGCTAAAAGCAATACTCCTAGCACACCTAGACAACCAATACATCCTTTTTTCATTTTTTCCTCCATCACTTACTTTATTATCACTATTATATGGAAAAATGAGAGTGGGACAGAAATCAATAATCCGAAGAATTTGATTTCGTCGTCCCACCTCCGCACAATTGGTTAGGATAGCCGATATTACCGGTATAACAAGAGATAAGGATATCCAACCAACCACTGCGTCTTACAACCCAAACTATAAAATGCATGAAGCTGGGACTTTCCCCTAACCTCATCTTACAATTTACAATTATTTCTTACATTTTTGTAAGGTAAACTCATCAATTAATTTCCGAATGTTGGTAGCCATAGATAAAATAGATAATTGTTCCGACTAGTAAGGCAAGCCCGAATGCCAGCCATGTGTCAAAGCCATATTGGGTCATGAAAGACAGACAGATAATAATGGATAAGATTGGCGTCATAGGCACCAGAGGAGTTTTAAATTCCCCTGCTTGAGGAAGTCCTTTATCCTTGCGCAACTTCAAAATAGCTACTGCTAACAAAATCAGATAAGCCAAGGTGCAGATATTTAGAAAGGATGCGATACTTGCTAGCGGAAAAATACCAGCACAAATAGCCGCTACAATTCCTACCAAAACCGTAGCATTTTTCGGTACCCGACTAGTGGCAGTTAATTTTCTAAAAGATTTTGGTAACAAACCGTCACGTGCAATGCTGTAAATCATGCGCGACAGAGCATAAGTCATGGAAATGCAAACGGTAATCAAAGTCAAAATCGCCACCACTGACACATAATTAGCCACCCAGCTAAGTCCAGCACTGCGAAGCGCAAACGCGACAGCATCTGCCACATCTAGCTTGCTGTAGTGAACAATCCCTGTCAGAACCAGTGTCACCAATATATAAAGTACCGTTACAATGGACAAAGATAGCACAATCCCTCGTGGAACATTCTTTTGTGGCTCCTTAATCTCGTCCACCGCCATAGAAATAGACTCGAAACCTAGAAAAGCAAAGAACATCAGAGAAGCACCAGCCATAATTCCAACATTGCCACCATATAATTTTCCAAAGCCAAATGGGGCAAAATGAGACCAATTTTCAGGTTTAATAAAGAAAATACCTACAAAGATAAAAAGGGCAAGCGCCGAAAACTTCAAGACAACCAAAGCAGAATTAAATCGCAGAGCTGCTTTAGAATTTAATAAAACCACACCTGTTACAAATACCAAAACAAGAATCGGCAGTAAGTCTACATAGGTTCCCGCTTGCGGATTAAAGGTTCCATTGAGCGCTCTTGGCATACTCAAACCAAATCCATTCAGCAAGCCTTTCAAATAGGAAGCCCAACCAGAGGCAACACTAGATACCGCCGTCATAAATTCCATAATGGTCAGCCAACCTGCTATCCAAGCTGGAAATTCTCCAAAAACAGCATAGAGATAGCTATAAGCACCTCCATTTGCAGGAATTCTTGACGCAAATTCTGCATAAAAGAAAGCAGAAATACTCACGCAAAGAGCAGAAATAATAATCGAAACCACCAAAGCTGGACCAGCTAGAGTTGCAGCCGCCGTTCCGGTAATCGTGAAAATACCCGTTCCCACCATAGCGCCAATCCCTAACAAAATCAAATCAAGCAATCGTAAATGACGACGCATGCCAGTCCGATCTCGACTGACATCTTTTTTACGAAAAATATTCATCCTAAACTCCAATTTATTAGATTGAATTATTCTACCATAAAAGCAATCAAAAAGGAATCAAACGTCCCTCTTTTTTGTTAAATAAATTGAAAAAGGAGCAAGAATAGCCCTACTCCTTTTCACTATTATCCGTACCTATCGCTAACTCACATCGACACAATTCTACGATAACTGCGTGATGTGATGAGAAAGACAAGTACATAGATGATAAAGAAAACAGCACAAACGCCAAGCGTAACTTCCAACATCAATGCAGCATTTAAGACCCCCAGAACTTTTAACATGAGACTCAGCATATGATAAGCAAATGCCAGATGCACAAAAGCGAAAGCAAGCGGTAAGAAGAACACAGTCAAAATTTGTTTGCGAATGGTGCGCTTGGTTTGCTTTTCATCTAATCCTACCTTTTGTAAAATTACAAAGCGGTCTCGGTCTTCATACCCTTCTGAAATCTGTTTGTAGTAGATTACCAAAACCGTTCCCAGCATAAAGACAATTGAAAGGAAAATACCAATAAAGAAAACGCCACCTAACATACTCATAATTTCCTGCACACCTTGGATTCTTGTATAACCATACACACCGGCATTATCGGGGAGCGTCGTATTGAACTGTTTCAGCTTCTTCTGGTAAGCTGTATCCAAATCGCCCTTTTTCTTATTAGAAGCCCTGATATTCAAGCCGCCATATAACTCTGTATTAATCGTGTAATGTTGCTTTTGGGAATCCACCAATTTTTGTGGGTCATTAACCACCATAAAAAGTGACTGAGGGATAATGATATTATACTGATCTGTAATGTTTCCAAGAACAAAGTCCTCTTTTAAAAGTTCTTTAACTATCAATTCTTGCCCGTTCAGCTTAAGAGGCTGAGTTTGCCTGATAGAGATTCCTTTTGCAAAGATTACTGTCTCATTATCTTTTAAATTCAATGTTTTGCCCGTCATTTTCCGATAATCATCAGCTGAAAACAGCAGAATATAGGCCTGTGGAGAAACTCGTGTTTCACCTTTTGGATAAATATCAAGCTGAATGCCCTTTTGATTTTTAATTCCCATCGAATAATATTGATAAGCATTTTTCTTAGTGACTGTTAAATGATTCTCTTTTGCAAATTCTGTCAATGCCTGATCCAATTGAACAGCTGACACTGCCTTCCCCTTTATCGTATAATCTTGGGGGTACATCACTGTTTTCAGATAATCAGCACCAGCGTAGATGTTAATACCACCAGCTAAGGTGACTAAGACCATGGTTGACAAAATCGAAATCGTTGCTAAGCCAACCGCATTTTTCTTCATCCGAAAAATCAAATTGGACACAGAAATCATATTGTTTGGTTGATAGTAATATCGTTTATTTTTCTGGAGCAACTGCAAAAATACCGTAACTCCTGCATTGAACAGCAGATAAGTCCCTAAAATAACAAAGAGAACAGCTATAAAAAATATACCAATTGCTGTCAATGGATTTTTGACACTCAGAGCTAGGTAATAAGCATAGCCTAAAGAAATCGATCCAATAATCGTTTGAATCAGAAGAAATCGTCCTTTTCTTTCACCGCTATTCTTTTCCTTGGCCAATTGCAAAGCATTAAAACGTAGAATCCTCAAACCGTTGACAAGCACCAAGCCCGCAAAAATAACGCCATAGATGACAACAACTGAAATAAGAACTAACCATTGAAACGTGGATACTAGAACAACTTTTAACCCCATCAATTTCAGTAAAAAGGCATAAATCAATTTATCAAATACAATACCAAATCCAAGACCAATCGTGACAGTCGTCGCTCCTAAAATCAATAACTCAATAAACACCATGGTAAAGAGATGACGTTTATTAAGTCCTAGCATTCCATACAGCCCCAGTTCTTTCGAGCGATTTTTCATGACGAAGCTATTAGCATAAAAAACGATAATCGCTGCAGCAATCGTCACAATAATCACTCCAAGAGCCAAGACAAATGAAATAGAACTTGCCCCCTGCATTTTTTGTAAATGAGGATTAAACGTTAAAGAATTAAAAATATATGAAATAGCGACGACTAAACAAGTTGCCAACGTAAATGGATAGTATAATCTACGATTTTTCACTAGGTTAGAAACCGCTAATTTTCCCGCTAATCTAAGCACCTTGATTCACCTCGCTTGCCATAACCGTTAAGGTATCAGAAATCTCTTGGAACATCTGGCGCTCGGTCTTATCTCCTCGGAAGATTTGATTGTACAAAATTCCGTCCTTTATGAACAGTACGCGCTTAGCACGGCTTGCCGCAGAAGTCGAGTGCGTTACCATAAGAATCGTCTGTCCGCGGTCATTGATGTCATCAAACACATCTAAAAGCGCCGCAGAAGACTTAGAATCGAGCGCCCCTGTTGGTTCATCCGCCAGCAGAATTTCCGGATTGGTGATAATAGCACGCGCCACCGCCACCCGTTGTTTTTGACCACCGGAAATTTCATAGGGGAATTTTTCCTGCAATTGGTTAATCCCCAGTTCATTACAAGTAGTAACCAACTTTTGCATCATTTCTGTAATCGGACGGCGTGACAAAACGAGCGGCAAAAGAATATTGTCCTTGACCGAGAGCGTGTCTAACAGGTTGAAATCTTGAAAAACGAAACCTAATTTTTCCCGACGGAAGCTCGAAGCTTGACTGTTTTTAATCGTCGCTGTATCCGTGCCATTGAGAAAGACGCGTCCTTCGGTTGGCTTGTCTAGCATGGCAAGAATGTTGAGCAGAGTGGATTTCCCAGAACCCGACTCGCCCATGATAGCGACATAATCACCTTCATCTACTGTAAAATGAATGTCTTTCAATGCTTCTACTTGGTTGCCTTGAAAGCGAGTTTTGTAAATTTTCTTCACATGTTGTACGTCTAATAGTGTCATCATTTTCTCCTTTTTTAAAATCTAAAATATAACTGTTGCGCTGATTGACTCACTTCATAGCCAAATTGCGCTTTTTCAATATCTTTTACGTTTGGCTGAAGCAATTGCCTGTCTTGTTTCAATAAAATTTTACCATATTCAGCTTGTTCTCCTTTTTTGATACTACTTTGCAGCGAATTGCTCGCCGCAAGACTATAATTTACTCATTTTTGAACGAGGTAAGCAATGCAAGTAATCAACCATAAGTGAGCTGGATAAAAGATATAAAAGAAATACTTGCTCCACTTGGTCACAGGACCGCGCTCGCCATTATAGAGTGAAATAAAAGGCAGTACTGTGATAAAAAGCCAATCGGAATTATAAAACATCATTAACAGTGTGTCGCTCCATGTCGGGTAAATCTGAATACTCATACAAAATAGTACAACTGCTAAAATACCATATAGAAGATTGCGGAGGTTTTTCTTTCCCCTGCAAGTATAGGTAATCAACATAAATGGAATAATGACCATGCCACCCTCTGTCACAAAACCAGCCAGCAAGCAAACAACAATGCCTAAGATAAAGCGAATGGGCTGGCGTTTAATATCAACTGGCTTGCTCGTTTGGTTTATGCCAAAAAAGATATTGAGGACAAGTACACCGCAAGCCAAAGTTAAGAAAATATTATTATATATCTGAACTCCTTTAGACTGAAACAGCAAATTGAGAATCGTATTTCCAGCAAACATGATAGCTGACCAAAAAAAGAGACGCATGTTGTAAAGCAGACGACTTCGAGTATATAAGAAGCCTTCTACCGCTGCAAATGCAAACCAAACTGCTACACAGCGTGTTAAAGCATGAAAAATGCTCGCCCATTCACCTGACAGTAAGCCTGGTATTTTTTCAAGATGATCAAAGACCATTAAAACAGCCATTAAGAGCTTGAGCTGAAAAGCGTTCAATCCTTTTGTTTTCATAACTGCCTCCTCTATTAAACATCATTCATTTTCTAACCTTATGATACAAAAAAAGAAAGGCTGCTACCATAACATAACCTTTCATTTTTAGAGGCGAACCTTACAATTTTGTAAGATTGCATTTATTCAAACAATAATTTCTTTTCTTTAAAAGTAATCATAACGGTTGTGCCTTCTCCGACCACCGACTGCAAATGCAATTCATGCCCCAGTTCATCCGCAATTTTCTTAGATAAATAGAGCCCCAATCCTGATGACTGATGCGTTAGGCGCCCGTTGTAGCCAGAAAAGCCTCGCTCAAACACGCGCAGAAGATCGGCATCTTGAATCCCCAAACCAGTATCCTTCATATACAAGGTATCTTCCTTAAAGAAAATCTCAATGCCTCCTTGCTTCGTATATTTAAGACTATTAGAAAGCACTTGCTCTAAAATAACAAGAAACCACTTTTTATCTGTGATAATGGTGTGATTCAAATCATGCAAATTTAGACTCAATCCTTGCTGAATAAAGAAAATGGCATACTTTTTGACAACATCTTTGACCAAGTCTTCTATATTTTCTTTTTTCACGACTAAATCATCATGAAAACTTTCCAACCGCAGATATTGCAGGACTAAGTTGGTATAAGAGTCGATCTTAAACAACTCCTGCTCCAATTGATTTTTGAGCGTCTGCTCTTGTAAATCCTCCACTAAGAGCTTGCTAGCAGCAATCGGCGTCTTGATCTGGTGCACCCAGAGCGTGTAGTAATCCAGCAAATCATTTTGCTTTATTTGCTCTTGCAATTTTAACTCTTTTTTATCATTTTTTAACGTTTCAATTTTGGAAAATAGCAGAGCTTCTATCGGTGTCTGTGCCTGACCTTCCCCATAAAAGACAAGATGACGAAAATTTTGGTACTGCTTTACGATATCCAACAGGAAACCCGCCAGACTAATCAGCAATAAAATCAATAAGACATACTGTAAGACTGCTCGTTCATCTTCAAAAAGATAACAAAAGGAAAATAATAGTGTATAAAAAATAAGTAATAGTAAAAATAAAAACTGGCGCGAGCGAAAATAATAGCTAAGAAACAAACGCTTATTCTGATAATCCATTGGTCAATCCGTAGCCTATACCTTTCTTTGTTTCAATGAAATTCTTGAGCCCTGCTTCTTCTAATTTCTTACGCAGTCGTGCCACATTGACTGACAAGGTATTGTCATCAATAAAGAAATCACTATTCCAGAGCTCTTTCATCAGATCATCGCGGGCGACAATGCTGCCTGAATGCTCAAACAACACGCGCAAAATCTGAAATTCATTTTTTGTCAGTGTAATCACTTTTCCCTCATACATCATATCCATAGATTTTAGATTGAGAATCACGCCATGGTATTCCAGCAGACTTTGATCCGTACCAAACTCGTAAGACCGCCGCAACAGCCCTTGCACTTTAGCGAGAAGAACATTGTTATCAAACGGTTTCGTGACAAAATCATCTCCGCCCATATTGATTGCCATAACGATATCCATTGCTTGGTCTTTTGATGACAAAAACATAATGGGCACTTTAGAAATCTTGCGAATTTCTTGGCACCAATGATAACCATTAAAAAGTGGGAGACCAATATCCATTAGCACTAGATGTGGTTCTTCCTTGGCAAAAATCGTCAAAACCTGCATGAAATCCTCTACTGCAACCACTTCAAATCCCCATTGCTCCAGCATTTTTTTGACTTGTTGGCGAATGACGGCATTGTCTTCTACTAATAATATCTTGTGCATTCTATCCCTCATTTCCGCTTTCTTTCTCTATTATAACAAAGACTTGGGAAAATATGCTATACTAACAGTAGATTTACGAAAGAGAATGACTATGGGAAATATTTTTAACTACTTAGAAGATGTACAATACGATAGTATCTACGACCAGCCCTTTACAGCGCTGGATATGCTACTCTTGACTGAAATGACCTATCTGAACTTTGATGACATTGTTACAGATAGTTTGACCTTACAACAAGCCCATCGCTTAGTTGATATACCACAATACATGACCCAAGAAATTTCCATGATGAATACCAAACACCGCTTGGCACTCTTGCAGCAGGCAGCAAGTGTCAAACGCTATAAGAACATCAAACTCTTGGGTTATGTGAATGATATTGATTTAGATGTGCAAAAACAATTTGCTGCTATGACTTATAAGATTGATTTGGATACCTTTGTCATCACTTTTCGCGGAACAGATGATTCTATTATTGGCTGGAAAGAAGATTTTCACATGACTTATATGGAGCATGTCCCTGCGCAGCAAACTGCTATACGCTACGTTCAAAAGGTCATGCAGGCTTTTCCAACAGCGACCTTTATTTTGACAGGACATTCCAAAGGTGGCAATCTAGCGACTTACGCTGGCAGCCAAGTGAAGCCTGCCTTGCAAGCAAGAATTTCTCAAATCTATAGTTTTGACGCTCCGGGACTGAATCATACAGTGATTGAAACAGACGGCTATCAGGAAATGGATCCAAAAATCAAACGTTACATTCCGCAAGGCTCTATTGTCGGGATGATGCTGGAAACACCTAAGCAAGCGCACATTGTAAAGAGTGTGGCTATTGGTGGTATTGCCCAGCACGATACCTTCTCTTGGCAAATCGAAAATGAGCACTTTGTCTTACTTGACACGCTCAACCCAGACAGCATTCAGACAGACAAAACTCTCAAAGAATGGGTGGAGACGGTTCCCGATGACGAACTTAAAGATTTCTTTGATGTCTTTTTCAGCCTCATTTTAGACGCTCAAATTACGTCCATTGATGAATTTTTCCAACCCAACAGTATCAAGAAATTGCTGACTATCGTCCAAAATGCCCAAGCCCTTACCGAGCAAGAAAAAGAAATGCTGAACCGCTTAACACGACTTCTCATTTCTATCCGTTACCAAGCTTGGATTGACGATTTCAAAACACCTAGTCCAATGACCTTTATGACCGATGTACGAGAAAGCTGGACTAGTCTGGCGGAGAGGTTTTCGTTTTTAAATAAAGATGAATAGTGCATCATCATGTTTTATACTACAAAAGGGAGTCCTGTCTCACTCCCTTTTTTTAACTACTACTCAAATAGGTCGTCCGAGCCTCGGACAGAGTGAACCATTTTTCAGGTAGGTCGTCCGACCCTCGGATGAAGTAAATCTATTTTCGTGAAGGTCGTCCGAGCCTCAGACGGAGCAAACTTCTTTTCAGGCAGGCTATCCGAGCCTCAGACGAAGTAAACCACTTTTCAGGCAGACTATCCGACTCTCGGACGAAGTGAACTACTTTTTAGGCAGGCTATCTGACCCTCGGACGGAGCGAATTACTTTTTAGGAAGACTATCCGACCCTCGAACGAAGTGAACTACTTTTTAGGAAAATTATCCGACCCTCAGACGTGGGGAAACAATTCTTAGATAAGCCGTCGATGTAAGTAATAGACTACCAATTTCTTTTATTCCATTGACCGGAACGATAAACAAAGCGAGGCTGAGACATTATTGTCTCAGCCTCATTTTTAATTCTAATCTTCCTGTGGGCTCACCCAATCAAGCTACCATTTGGTACATTTTGATCTACTGTGAGCAGAGTTAGTTGATTACCATATTCTGCTGAGAGGATCATGCCTTGGCTGATACGTCCCATCATCTTGCGTGGTTTGAGGTTCGCTACGATTTGGACTTTCTTGCCAACCAATTCTTGCTCGTTTGGATAGTATTTAGCAATCCCAGACAGAATTTGACGATCTTCGCCGTCTCCCGCATCCAAGCGGAATTGGAGCAATTTATCAGAACCTTCGACTTTAGCAACTTCTTTAACTTCTGCGACACGGATTTCTACCTTGTCAAAATCGTCAAATTTGATTTCCTTACGGTTGAGTGTGAGCTCGACTTCTTCTGGTTTCCATTCCTTCTCAACAACTGGTTTGCCTACTTCCATTTGGTCCTTGATGTAGGCAATCTCTACGTCCATATCTAGGCGTGGGAAGATTGGTGTTCCTTTTTTAACCACAGTCAAGCCTGCTGGCAATTCTGCCAAGTCAAGATTTTCCAGAGAAGTTGCTTCTGGCAAACCAAGCTGGAGCAAAATGGCATCACTGGTTGTCATCATGAATGGCTTGATCAAATGTGCCACCACACGCAGACTGGCTGCCAAGTGGCTCATAACTGCACCCAGTTCAGCTTTCTTAGTTTCATCTTTAGCCAGTACCCAAGGAGCTGTCTCATCAATGTACTTATTGGTTCTGGAAATGATGTTCCAGACAGCCTCTAGCGCCCGCGGGTAATCCACGGCATCCATCTGTTTGTGGTAGATTGCGATATTTTCTGCTACCACTGCTGCCAAGTCCGCATCAAATTCTGTCACATTCTCTTTATAAATCGGCACTTGACCGTCAAAGTACTTGTTAATCATCGCAACCGTACGGTTGAGGAGATTTCCAAGGTCATTTGCCAGCTCGTAGTTGATACGTCCTACGTAGTCTTCTGGCGTGAAAGTGCCGTCAGAACCAACTGGAAGACTACGCATGAGGTAATAACGAAGCGGATCCAGCCCATAACGCTCTACCAGCATTTCTGGATAGACGACATTGCCCTTAGACTTAGACATCTTGCCGTCCTTCATGACAAACCAACCGTGAGCAATCAAGCGATCTGGCAATTTCATATCCAGCATCATGAGCATGATTGGCCAGTAGATAGAGTGGAAACGCAAGATATCCTTTCCAACCATGTGGAAGACTGTTCCATTATTCCAGAATTTTTCAAAGTTGGCATCTGCATCTTGACCATAGCCCAGAGCTGTCGCATAATTGAGCAGAGCATCAATCCAGACATACACCACGTGTTTTGGATTGGACGGTACAGGCACTCCCCAAGTGAAAGAAGTCCGTGATACTGCCAAATCTTCCAAGCCTGGCTCGATAAAGTTTTTGATGATTTCATTCATCCGACCATCCGGCTGGATAAAGTTAGGATGGGCTTTGAAGAAGGCTACCAAGCGATCGGCATATTTGTTGAGACGGAGGAAATAAGACTCCTCAGAGACCCACTCCACCTCGTGACCTGACGGAGCGATTCCTCCTGTTACTGTGCCGTTTTCATCACGGAAGACCTCTTCTAATTGGCTTTCTGTAAAGAATTCCTCATCCGAAACAGAATACCAACCAGAATACTCACCCAAGTAAATATCATCCTGAGCCAAGAGACGTTCAAAAACATCTGCTACTACTTTTTCATGGTAATCATCCGTCGTACGGATAAATTTATCGTAAGAAATATCAAGGAGTTCCCAAAGTTCCTTAACACCAACTGCCATGCTGTCAACATAGGCTTGCGGTGTAATACCTGCTTCTTCCGCTTTCTGCTGAATCTTTTGACCGTGCTCATCAAGCCCTGTCAAATAAAAAACATCATAACCCATGAGACGTTTGTAACGAGCAAGGACATCGCAAGCAATGGTCGTATAAGCACTCCCAATATGGAGCTTACCGCTTGGATAGTAGATTGGTGTTGTAATATAAAAATTCTTTTCAGTCATAGTTTTTCCTTTCAAGGCAAATGAAACCTTTTTTAGTAACACTTTATTATAACATATTACACAGCTTTTTAAATGAAAAATAGAGTTGACTTACGTTGTACTCATAATCATTAGTATATTATTCTTGCTTAAATCTTATGCTTAGTATAAAATAATAATATTGAATGAGGCTTGTTTTATATGAACTTAGTATGTTATAAATGAGTTTTCGTTCTCTACACCACGTTTTATGAGGAGTTATGGAAATGAACGAAAAACGAATGAAAATAATAGGTTGGGTAGCGACATTCATGTCTATTATGATGTATGTATCTTATATCCCACAAATTATGGACAATTTAGCTGGACATAAGGGAAACTTTATCCAACCTCTGGTAGCTGCAATTAACTGTAGCCTTTGGGTTTATTATGGTTTATTTAAAAAAGAGCGTGATTTGCCACTCGCTGCCGCAAACGCTCCAGGTATTGTCTTTGGGCTTATTACTGTGCTAACAGCAATATTCTAATCCTGATTTAATTGTCTTACTTTCCTATCTGACAGTAAGGATTTTTGTTGACAGTTCTTACAATAATAGAATTACAAACAAAAACTCTGATTTACTCAAAAACAAAAGCTCTATCTGAATGGACTAGTCAGATAGAGCTCTATTTTTTATATTTGTGCCGTTTTAGAAAATGATTTTTTAATATTCCTTTACTATTTTTAATACTATCTGTTTTTAAACTATAATGTCAACAGCAGCTTCATTTTTCATCTTTTTATCTCAAATAAGCTTCGCAGCATCTTTATCCTGATTTCATTTTTCTGCGGAACTCCTAGCAAGCTCTTCTTCTCTCTTTTGCTTTTATCTATTCAAAAAGGAAAATAGTCTTAATACGTCACAACGCTCAAGTTACCACTTTCATATTCTGCGATGAAGATATTAGAAATATCAGTATAGCCTTCCTTAGCAAGCCTCTCGATTAACCATTCTTCTGTTTTGTCAATAGAATCTAAAATATCAATCTGGACAACACCGTCTGTGATAATGGGGTATTTCGGATTTTCCTCACCTGCCTGTACGACAATAAGCTGACCGTTTTGTTCCATGACTGCTCGCTTAACCTGCTTTAGTTGAAAAATTCCTTGGCTACGCAACTTCAGAGCCACATCAGCCGCTGAAAGGCCAACGGAACGGCAGGCTTCAGGGCTCAACTTCCCGTGCTGAATCAGGGTAGTCGGTTTACCATCAATCAAATGCTTGACTGTCCGAATATTGTTATTGAGCCATTTTAGAGTCAAGACCAAGATCGTCCACATAATGAGGATGATCGCATACTGGAGAATGTTAATAGAACTATTGTAAATCACCCCACCAATAATACCACCTAGAACATAATTTTGAATCTGGTCGATTGCGGAATTAGGTGCCAGATTTCCTTTTCCTGTCACATTGATAACAAACACGAGTGAAAACAGTCCCAACGCTAGTTTAATCAGGATTTCAAGAAAATTCAATGTCATTTTTTAAGCTCCACTAATTTGATATCCGTTGTCTTATGTAATTTAATTTTTTCCAGTAAATACTTATCTGGCTCACTGCCACTCATAGCTCGATAAAAATCTTTTCCAACTTTTAAAATCGCTCCATCCGTCGCAGCTGAAGTGTTGACATAAACCTCTGACTTATCTACTCCCAAATCTTTTGAAATAACTTCAATAAAATGAAGAGAAGTTTGGAACTGGTTATTAGAGGCTTGATTGGTCTGAAAAGTACTAATCCCAATCAGAACGATAGCAATCAAAGACAAAATGGAGATAATCGCCAATTCACGAAATTTCGAATCGCGCTTATTTCGATAGGCTTTAAAAGCAAGAAAACCTGTCACAAGTAACAACAAAATAGAAAGTCCAATCGTCACCCAGTTTTGCTGGCTGATTTGACTCAAAACATAATCATAAGAATAAAATTTCATTTTTTCTCCCTCTATTTTCTCGGCCTATTATAGAAAATTTTTCAATATTTTTCAATATTTCTAGAAATCGTATTTTAACAAGATAATAGGAGCGAAACAAAAATCAGTAACTCAAAGAGTTCAATTTTGTCGTCCCGCTCCCACAACGATAATTAGACTAAAAAAGTTTCAAGCTAAACAGCAAATAAATCAATGTATCCTTTTAGATAACCAGTAAGAATAAATCATTGGCACTACAATCATAATGATTAGAGTAAAAACAAGCACAAACGTAACTGCAATCTGAACGAAACCATTAAAGAAAATGATAATACCACCAATCACCCAAATTTTACCAGCCAGACGATGTGTCTTTATCCAATTATCATCATTATCCAAAGTCCATGGGAAACGTATACCAACCGTATAATTGCGACGAGTTTTTGGCATGTAATTCCCAATAGCAATAAATAGAACTCCTAAAAACATACCATTCATCAGAGCATGATTAACTGCATAACCCAAGGCTTGCGCGTAAATAGTTGTCATGACTAAACAAGATGTCAAAGGAATAATCCAATAAACCAGATGCCACATTTTCAAGCTAATATTCTTAGATTTAGGATCCTTGCTAGTCACAAATAAACAAAACCAATGTAGAAGCAGCAGAAAACTAGGAATACCAAAAACTGTAAACCCTCGACTACTGAATCCATTTACTTGATTCGAAAAATCAAAATGCGTTGCGACTGTTTGGGGCAACTGTTGCCAGAAAAAGCAGCCTATCAACATAGGCACCAAAATACTAGCACTTGTTAGTATCAATAGTTTTTTATCAATCTTCATTAGCCTTATCTCCTTTCAATTCAGCTAACCAAACTACAATGTCTTCCAAGACTGAAGTATTGAGTTCATAATAGATATAATTTTTCTGGCGCGTCTCCAAAATCAAATCTGCTTTTTTTAAAATATTAAGATGGTGCGAAATGGTAGCTCCCGTCAGCTCAAAATGTTCCGCTATTTCCCCAGCAGACAGACTGCCCATTTTTAACAAATCTAAAATCGCTCTTCTCACAGGATGAGATAAGGCCTTAAAGGTATTAGCGAAACTCATGAGTTTCCCTCTTTTCTTTTTGTAAAATGGCTAGCGCTAAACACAAGAAAGGTAAAACTGCCAGAAGTCCTGTGGGTGTCGGACCTAGAATACGCAAGGCTAATGCTTTTTCTGTTGGCAATTGAAATAAAAGACCCACGCCAACAATGGCATTAACAGCACCGTGCAAGAGTGCTGGAGCCCAGATAGAATTCGTCTTTTCCATCACCCAACTTAATAAAACGCCTAAACTAAAACAAAAAACAAACATTGCAAGCACTCCCAGCCAAGGATATGCAAAATAAGTTAGTCCATAATTATATCCCTGCAAATTAATCGGCAGATGCCAAATACTCCAGATAAGTCCAACTAATAAGTGCGCTTGAACTATTGAAAAACGCTTGCGTAGTGCTGGATAAAGATAACCACGCCACCCAATTTCCTCACCAATAGCAAACAGACTATTAAGAAAAGGCGCATACGTCAAAGCTGAAAATAGTTGTGCAAAAATAACGATCTGTATGGGAAGATTTATTTGAGGACTACCTGTTCTTCCCAGCATTTCTCGCAACGTCTCAAAACCAAGACTAAACTGTTTGCTAAAGACGATGTAATATAGTCCTGCTCCTAAAAAACTCAATACCGCAGGCAACCAAAGCGCTAATAAATAATAGCGCCAACATCCTTTGAGATTTGTTGAAAATTGAGCCTGTAATTTCATGTTTGCTGATCTCCTTTTCTTTAAGATAAAAAAAGCAAAAGCTGGCATCCACATGGCAAGAATAGTTCCAGCCTGAGCGATAGGCTCGCCAAGCTTGACATCAGCTAACCATAGCCCAATCCAAATCAACCAAGCTAAGCTATAAGATAAAAAAATAAAAGTAAGCATATCCGTTTTCTTCGACATTTAAGTTACACTTTCTATTTAGATAATCTTCTAAATAGAATTATACTCTTTCTTTTAAAAAACACAAGACGAGTTTGAGACAATAGTGTTTTAACTCACTCTAACAATCAGAGTTCCGTTCGCTAATAGTCTCTGCTTTTTAGTTTTGAGTGCTTCGTTTGTTATATTTCAGTAGGTTATTGGCCATGAGAACCAAGCCCATGTCAATTTTAACCTGACGTCTGCCTCTGAGATTACATCGTTTGTACCCCAAACAAGCCTTTATCTGACCAAAGACAGGTTCCACATCAACTTTACTTGGGCAAAGATGTGACTGCCTTCGTCAGATAAAAGCGCTTGGCTTTCTTTTCGTTTTAAGACTTGATATCGCTCATTGACGTAAAGTCCCTTTTGCGGAGCCAAGTCAGGTTGTTCTGCCTTATAAACCCTAATTTCCTGCTTGAAACCTGTCGTGGTATGGCTGTGTTTGAGGTGGTCAAATTGGTATACCCAACCCTCTGGATGGGTGTAGGAATCAGCTGTTCCATCATAAGTCTAGTTATCCAAATTCCTATTAGATTCTTTGTGTTTTTTCTTCTGTTCCTTGTCAAAAAGACCATATTTAATCAAGTGGTCAACGCTCATCCTATCCAAGGTGAGAAGATTCTCTTCGCTGCCATAGCCCGCATCGGCGACAACCCTTTTTAACTCATGTGGATAAGTTTCAAGTAATGGCAGGAGAGTCTTGGTATCTGTCGGATTTGAAAAGACATCATAGTGAAGAACAAATTGGTTTTCAGTAGCGATTTGAAGATTATAACCAGCTTTGAGCTGACCATTCTTCATGTGGTCTTCTTTCATCCGCATAAAAGTGGCATCTGTATCTGTTTTAGAAAAGCTGTTACGCCCGTCAAATGTCTCTTGATAGCTCTCATATTTTTCAGCGCGTACTGAAAAATCATCCTTGACTTTACGCAGGACTTTCTTGAGTTTACGACGTTGAGTTTTACGTTCATCCTTTCCTTTAACGGGTGTCTCCTCAATGTCTTGGCTCAGTTTTGCCAATTCTTCTTCAAGGACTTGAGCAAACTCGGTCAACTGTTCTGAGGTAATCGGTTCTTTTTCATCCAGCGCAATTGCTTGATGGATAAGGGGTGTGATTTCTTCTTGGAAATAGACCTGCATCTGTTCTTGAAGTTTAGCGGAGAATTTCTCTGTCGCTTTCTTCCAAACGAAGCTGTACTTATTGACGTTGGCCTCAATCTTAGTGCCATCAATGTAGAGACCATCAAGTGTTACCAACTTTTCCATTTTCAACTGAAGATTGAGCTCGATAAAGAGTTCTCGCAGCAGATTTTCCATCCCGGTAGCTACACGGAAACGGTTGATGGTCCGGTAGTTGACAACCAACTGCCCTGTCAAGTATTGCATGGCTAGATTTTCTGCTATCATCTTTTCAATCTTACAACCAGAGAAACTTCCTTGGGAATAAGCAAAGAGGAGGGCGGCTAAAAGCATTTTAGGGTGATAAGACGGGCGACCAAAGGCATGATAGAAGGCGTGGAAGTGATGATCCTCCAAGGCATTCACCACTTTTTCAATAGTAAAGACGAGATGGTCTTGAGGTAAAATGCAAGCAAGTTCTAGTGGTAAAGTCGTTTGATTTGTGTTATAGTGAATATGCATGAGATAGCCTTTCTAAATGGTTTATTAAGCAATTCTATTTTACCAAGACTATCGCAACCATGAAAAAAGCAACGGCAAAACCGTTGCTTTTTTGATAGAATCGAGACACTATTGTCCCAGGCTTTTTTAAAAAATAAAGAGGGTAGGACAAAATCAATAACTTAAAGAGTTGGATTTTATCATTCCGCTCCGCAGCAGCAATGATTAGCTCCAGTAGTCTGAGGAGCTGTTGAAGGTTACAAATACAGCTAACGAGATCAGCGTCAATAAACTTGATTAAAACTTTGTTATTGCTTTCTACGAAAGATCTATTTATCGCCTGCTATATTTTTTTGAGCAAACCACACTAAACTGCGTTTTACAAACAATATTATTATAAAAACATTTTCACAAATCTCTTTTACAAAATCAAAGATACTATCAAAACAAGAAGAACAGTAAGAATAGAAAGTGTCACAGCCAGACTTACCCAAAAACCAGCTGTGTTCCTTGGATTTATCCCAATTCCCACACCGATTTCTTTAGGTATCCAAAATGGTTCAGTAGAAGATTGCTTCCCCTTCAAACGAAGTAACCTAATCAGATACCAAATAAAGAATATGAATAAAACAATATATAACAATTGTCCTCCCATTATATCTCCTTTCACTAGTATTATACACTTTACTCTCCTTTTTACAACCTCAAATTCGCCGAGTCAGTTATTTTTTGATACAATAGAAAAAAATGAATCTAGAAAAGGTATCTATATGAAACTCATTTCTTGGAATATTGACTCTCTCAACGCAGCTTTGACCAGCGACTCTGCACGCGCGCAATTGTCACAAGCTGTTTTACAGACTTTAGTAGGATTAGACGCTGATGTTATCGCCATTCAGGAAACTAAATTATCTGCTAACGGACCAACTAAAAAACATCTAAAAGTTTTAGATGAATTATTCCCACATTATGAAACTACATGGCGCTCTTCTATAGAACCTGCACGTAAAGGTTATGCCGGAACTATGTTTTTATACAAAGAGAATCTATCTCCAAAAATAACCTTCCCAGAAATCGGTGCACCTTCTACTATGGATGCCGAAGGGCGTATTATTACCCTTGAGTTTGAAAAATTCTTTGTCACACAAGTCTACACTCCCAATGCAGGTGATGGTTTAAAACGTTTAGAAGAACGACAAATCTGGGACAAAAAATATGCTGACTATCTAACAGCTTTAGACATAGAAAAACCTGTCCTTGCGACAGGGGACTACAATGTAGCCCACAATGAGATTGACCTCGCTCATCCTTCTAGCAACCGTCGATCACCTGGATTTACAGATGAAGAACGATCCGGATTTACCAATCTGTTAAATCGTGGTTTTACTGATACTTTCCGTTACATTCACGGCGATATTCCAAATGTTTATAGCTGGTGGGCACAACGCAGCAAGACCAGCAAAATCAATAACAGTGGCTGGAGAATTGATTACTGGCTGACCAGCAATCGAATTGCAGATAAAGTAAGCAAGTCAGAAATGATTGACTCAGGTACAAGGCAAGACCACACACCAATTGTATTGGAAATTGAGTTATAAAAAAAGAGGTTTCTCCTCTTTTTTTTCAATCAAAATGATACAGTTGTGGATACTGGTCACATTCAGGATTTCTTGGGTGGCAGATTTCACGACCAAAGCAAATCATAGCTTGATGAGCTGGAAGCCATTCATTTTGGGGCAGAACTTCCATCACGCGTTGTTCAACTTCAAGCGGTGTAGCTGACTTTTTGACAATATCATGGTGTTTGCAGATTCGCTCCACATGGGTATCCACTGCAAAAGCTGGAATACCAAAACCGACACTCATAACTACATTTGCTGTTTTGCGCCCTACACCAGCCAAACTTTCTAATTCTTCACGTGCATGAGGTACCTGACCGTCAAAGTTATCCAGCAATTGCTGCGCACATTTTTTCAAAAACTTAGCCTTATTGCGATAAAGCCCCAGACGAGCAATATACTTGGCAATCTCGCTTTCTGAAGCCGCCGCCATTTCCCGTGGAGTTGGATAGGCTTTAAAAAGGGCTGGTGTGACTGTGTTGACTGCTGCATCGGTCGTTTGAGCCGACAGCATGACCGCTACCAGCAATTCAAAATGATTGGTAAAATTCAAGCTAGGTTTTGCATCTGGAAATAGGGCGATGATTTCCTCAATCACCTTTCGCGCACGTTTTTTTGATAAAACCATTTTTTCTCTTTTCGTTCTTTACTAATATTCAATGAAAATCAAACAGTCTCACAGACTGTTTAGCAACCTTGCAAGGTGAGACTATACAAAATATCTGACGGAATATGTTGTATCGGATGATTAAATCAAAAGAGCGACGATTAACATTTTCAAATTTTAGTTCTATCTCACTCCCAAGCTAACAAGGTTTGAAGAAATTTTCTCAGTGTATAAAAACATTATAACACGAACAGCAATTATACCAAAATAGAGAGCTTAAAAAGAAGTGAGGCAGCAATTGCGATTTTAAAGAAATCCATTTTGTCGTCTCACTTCTTTTTTATTTACAAATCTAATATTGCATATTCTGTGCGGTAGCCTATTTGCAGGATTTTTCCATCTTTTTCTAAGATTGGTCGTTTGATGAGCATACCATCGGTTGCTAAAAGCTCTGTGGCTTCTTCGGTGGACAATCCTGATAGTTTATCTTTCAAACCTAGCTCACGATATTTGAGCCCGCTAGTGTTGAAGAAAGATTTGATGTTTAAATCAGAATTTTCCATCCAAGTTAAAATTTCCTCTTTACTCGGTGTTTCCTTGACAATATCCACCGCTTCAAAGTCCAAACTCAACTGGTTTAATTCAGCCTTGGCTTTGCGACAGGTCGAACATTTTGGATATTCAATAAATCGTAACATATCATTTTCTCCATTTGTATCATTTATCCAAAGCTTTCTCGCTAAGTTCTACGCCTTCATGCTCTAAAAGCCATATTTTCTTGTCTAATCCCCCAGCATAGCCGGTTAATTGTCCTTGACTTCCCAGCACCCGATGACAGGGAACGATGATAGAAAAGGGATTTCTACCCACAGCGCCACCAACAGCCTGCGCCGAGTGAATATCTAACTCCTTTGCTATCTGACCATACGTGACCGTTCTCCCATAAGGAATAGTTTGCAGATAAGTCCAGACCCGTTGTTGAAAATCCGTCCCAACAGGAGCCAAAACAAGACTCGAAAAGTCTGGACAATCTCCGTTAAAATAGCAATCTAGCAGATTCTTCGTCTCTTTTAAAACCTCATTTTCTGCTAAGAGTAAATTCCCCTCTAAACCGCGCTCAAAATATTTCTGCTTGAGAAACCAGACTCCAACCAGCCCTATTTCATTAGCAACAAGTGACATTTCTCCCAAAGGAGAGAGATAAATTTGTTTATAAAAAGTCATTTTTACTCACTGACTTTCTCATGATAGCAAGCATATAATTCACTCTTATTCCAACCATATTTTTTCGCCACATCCTTGATAGCTTGATTTTTCTTTGTTCCTGCCGCTACTAGCTGTTCAATCTCTGCTAACAAATCCGCTTCTGACAAATCAAGCGCTTCTTCACTCGCACCTTCTACGATTAACAAGCATTCTCCTTTGAGTGGATTTTCCGAAATAGACTCTAGCACTTCGGAAATCAATCCACGCTGGTATTCCTCATAAATCTTAGTCAATTCCCGTACTAGTACTACAGAACGATCCCCATAGATACTGAGCATATTTTCTAAAGTGGCTTTGACCCGATGAGGAGATTCGTAAAAAATCTGTGTCTCTGGATAGGCTTTTTTATTAGAAAAAAACTCTTTTTGCTGACCAGCCTTGCGTGGCAAAAATCCATAAAAAATATGAGGTTGTGGAGCTAAGCCACTAGCTATCAAAGCTGAAATGCCTGCGCTGGGACCAGGCACAGTCACTACTGCGATTTCCTCAGCAATAGCAGCTTTAACTAAATCATGCCCCGGATCCGAAATACTAGGCAAGCCGGCATCCGAAACCTGAGCAATATTCTGCCCGCTTTTCAGCAAACGAATCAAATCAGGGATTTTTTCTTTGGCATTATGCTCGTGAAAGCTGATCTGCTTCGTAGTAATACCAAAATGCTTGAGCAACAAACCAGTATTTCTGGTATCTTCTGCTGCAATGAAATCGACTTCTTTCAGAGTATTCACCATACGGATGCTCATATCGTCCATATTCCCAATCGGAGTAGCCACCAGATAGAGCTTCCCATAAGGAGACTGACCTTTAAAACTTTTTTGAACCTGCATACTTACTCCCTAAAAAGTAATTCATCACAAAACATACATTCTGCATCATTTTCACGACGCTGACCATAAAAATCTGTGCACACATGAAAACCATCTTCATAGAGTTTGCGCAAATTATCCCGGTTTCTTTTTGTTTTTGGTGTTGCTGCGTGCTCTACCTGTCCTAATCGCTCTCTTAATTTATCATTTTCCAAGCACAGCGCTACATTTTCTTCCACCACGCTTTTCAGATTTTTCTTAATCGCTTCTACTTCTGCTAGAGTAACAAGCAGATTTTGAGAAAATTCATCAAGAGCATCAAATAATTCTTTTTTATTCATCCTCACTACCATTTTCCTGTGCCAACGTAGCACATCATTCTCTTTCTTGTAACACCATATATTCTAGTGCATTTTGAAAACTAACATTGGCTCGCCACATTTTTATTGCTGTAAATATACCTTCTAAATAGAAGCGTCCACATGTTGTTTGCATTTCTTTTGCAAAGAGAAGCTCCAAGAGTTTCAAAGCCTGTTCTTGCTTTTCCTTATCATCTGCCAGACTAGCCAACTTCGCAACCTGCAAATAAGCAGTCTCTTTTCGATTTAAGCAAAGCGATGCAAAACGATCACATTCTGCTGCCAAGTCAAAAAAAGCTGGACTAGCTGCCAAACGCATGGCTTCTTCTTCTGTTTGACTATAAGCAGTTAACAATTCTGCTTGTGTCTTTATCAGCCCAGTCTGCTCCAATTTTTCAAGCAAATAGGCTTGATTTTTTGGAAAATGAAATAGCTGCGCTCGGCTTTTAATCGTGGGCAAAATAAGATTTTCATCCGCTGTCAACAAGAAAATATGCACTTCACTTTGCGGCTCTTCAATGACCTTTAACAGCGAATTAGCTGCATTGACATGCATCTTGTCCGCATCACAAATGATAAACACTTGCTTGTTGCTCTCAAATCCAGACTGCGAAAAATTGCGTACCAATTCTCTGACTCGCTCTGTCTTTATAATATTATTGATTGGTCGAACAACCGTCACATCTGAAAAATCCTCTGCCTCAATCAAGCAGCAATTTCGACATTCACCACAGGGTAAGACACCATTTTTATTGGTACAAAATAAACTCTGTGCTAAACATTGAGCCATCTCAAAACTACCGAAAGCTCCTGTAAACAGATAAGCATGATTTAGACGATCCTGTCTTAAAATTTCTTCAAAACGCTCAAACAAAAGCGGCTGTATTTGAGTTAAGTCTTCTATTTTCATCTTAAACTCTCAATCTGCTCCGCCAATACTGCTAGGGTATCTGTAATCACCTTTTCTAATGGTTGGCTGGCATCAATCTTTCTCACTCGATTTGGTTCTCTTTCAAGAATAGACAAATACCCTTCACGGACTCGTTTATGCCATTCCACACTTTCTTGATCTAAACGATCTGCTCCCCTATCCTTACTCTTAGCAATACGGGCTAAGCCTTCTTCTGCTTCAATATCAAAATAAAGAGTCAAATCTGGCTTCAAACCGTCTGTCGCAAAATTATTTAGCCAGTCAATGTCTGCTACCTTGAGCCCGCGACCAAATCCTTGATAAGCAACAGAACTATCAATAAAACGATCTACTAACACAAGCTCACCGCGGTTCAAGGCTGGTACGATGCGCTCTACCAAATGCTGCCTGCGGCTAGCAATATAAAGTAGCAATTCTGTTTTTTCATCGATTTCTGTATGCTTAGGATCTAAAATAATATCACGGATTTTTTCAGCAACCGCTACTCCACCAGGTTCTCGCGTTGTGATAAACGCCTGCCCTTTTGTTTCTAAAATAGGAATCAAAGCTTCTAAAACACTTGATTTCCCTGCACCATCTGGTCCCTCTAAAGAGATGAACATTCCTTTTGACATAGTAACTCATTTCTAATTTTTCTATTCTCTATTTTATCAAAAAAAGAAAGAAAAATCACCGACAAAAAAACTTTAAAAATTAGTTTCAAAATTGTACATAAGCTTTCAAGATTTGATACAATAGAGTGTGCAGAAACTATTAGGAGGTTATCATGTCTAAGTTTAAAAACTATCTGACGATTATTCTAGGAGCTGGAATTTTTGCTTTCGCCATCAATTATCTGATTATTCCAAATCATTTGTATGAAGGGGGCGCGACTGGGGTGACTCTCATCACATACTATCTATTTAAAATTCCCGTTTCACTGATGAATCTCATCATCAACATTCCTCTTTTCATCATTGCCTGGAAAGTCTTTGGCTCACGGCTATTATACTCTAGCATCTTAGGAACCTTTGCAGTCTCTGGTTGGCTGACTATCTTTGAGAAAATTCCTTTCGTGATTAACCTTGAAGGCGATCTCGTAATTGTAGCGCTCCTAACAGGGGTTATTGCTGGCGTTGGACTGGGAATTGTTTTCAATGCTGGTGGCACCACTGGTGGTACGGACATCATTGCTAGAATCGCTAACAAGTATACGAACATCTCCATGGGAAAATTGATGTTTACTGTAGACTTCTGCGTCCTTATTTTCACTGTACTTGTTTTTAAAGATGTTCGCCTAGTGACTTATACCTTGATTTTTGTCTTTATCGCTTCACGAGTGATTGACTTGATTGGTGAAGGCGGTTATGCCGGCAAAGGTTTCATGGTTATCACCAGCCGTCCAGAAGAATTGGCAAAGAAAATTGACGAAGATCTCGGTCGCGGAGTTACTTTCATCAATGGGCAAGGCTACTACAGCGAGAATGATTTGAAACTCGTTTACTGCGTCGTTGGACGAAACGAAATGCAATCCATGAAAAAAGTTATTCATAGTGTTGATCCGCATGCCTTTATTACCATTACAGATGCCCATGAAATCCTTGGTGAAGGCTTTACCTTAGATGTCAATAAGCAACCGATTCAGAAATAATCTTGCTCCCATTATAAAAAAACGCATGAACACAGTTAAATGAACTGCTCTCATGCGTTTTTTGTTGTCTTATAATGCTTTTGCTGAAGTACGGGTAATGTCTTCTACCTGAATGCCTTTGTCTTCAAATTTCGCTTTTAAAGCCGGCAAATCCACATTACCATCAATTTGAACTTCAATGATAACTTTGCCATCTTTGCGTGGAATATTAACAACGTTAGAGATATTGAGATTTTCTTCGACAATCAAATGCACAATCTTCTCCAACACGCCGACTTCATCTTCTGTAATGAAACGCACGCGAATGCCTTCTTCACCATAGCCAGCAATTTCAAGAAAGGCTCTGAAAACATCACGATCTGTAATGACACCGTACACTTGCTGATTGTCCACCACTGGCAAAATGCCAATTTTATTTTTCAACATCAAGTAAGTAGCATCTTCCAAACTAGCAAATTGTGATACCGTCACCACATCACGAATCATGACGTCTTTAATCTTTGTCTTGTTTAGCAAATAATTCATCTCGTAAATGGACAAACTCGTTGCTTTTGAAGGACTTGCTTCGGCAATCGTTCCTTCAGTCACCAAACCAACCAATTGGTCATTTTCAATAACAGGAAGCCGGTGCAATCCCTGCTCACGCATAATATCCGCCGCATGCGCTACCGTCGTGTCTGGACTAATATACACTACTTTTCGTGTCATAAAATCTTTAACTGCCATGGGAATCTCCTTTATCTTTGATCTTTCAGTTCTATTATACTGTATTTTCTAGTTTATTTCAAACGCTTTCAATCTACTTACCTATGTTTTCAAGAATATTATTAGTGAATAAAAAAGAAGTAGAAAACCACTTCTTTCTCCTTTTTTCACCCACCGAGATAAGCCTTGCGGACTTCATCGGAAGCGAGCAATTCTTTTCCTGTGCCAGACAAGACAATATTTCCTGTTTCTAAAACATAGCCACGGTCGGCAATTGAGAGGGCTTTGTTAGCATTTTGCTCAATCAATAGAACAGTTGTGCCTTGTTTTTGAATATCTTGAATAATATCAAAAATTTCTTGAATGAAGAGAGGAGCCAGTCCCATTGAAGGCTCATCTAAAAGCAGGAGTTTGGGCGTAGACATGAGAGCTCGCCCCATAGCAAGCATCTGCTGCTCACCTCCCGAAAGAGTTGCAGCATCTTGATTTTTACGTTCTTCTAAACGCGGAAAGCGTGAGAAGACTTTTTTTAGATTCGCTTGATTTTCATCACGATTTGTTTTTAAGAAAGCACCCATTTCTAGGTTTTCCAAAACAGTCAGGCCTGAGAAAACATGGCGTCCTTCGGGGACCTGAGAAAGCCCTGCTGCTACAATTTTCTGAGCAGGAACTTTTTGAATTTCATTTCCTAAAAACTCAATTTTTCCTGAACTTGGACGAACCAATCCTGAAATTGTCCGAAGAATAGTCGTTTTTCCGGCACCATTGGCACCGATGAGAGAAACAACTTCGCCCTCGTTGACTTCAAAGCTGACATCTCGGACAGCCTGAATCATGCCATAATGGACGGAAAGATTTTCAACTTTTAGCATAGACATTAGGCTTCACCTCCCAGATAGGCTTCAATAACACGCTTATCATTTTTAATCTCGTCAGGAGTTCCGTGTGCGATCAAACGACCATACTCCAATACATAAATTCGTTCCGTCACTTCCATAACTAGGCTCATGTCATGCTCAATCAGCATGATTGTGATTTGAAATTCATTTTTTATGCGACGAATTAACTCTGTCAATTCTGCTGTTTCCTGCGGATTCATTCCCGCAGCAGGCTCATCAAGAAAAAGAATTTTAGGCTCTGTTGCTAGAGCACGCACGATTTCCAAACGGCGTTGTTGACCGTAAGCTAAATTCTTAGCAAGTGTTTCTGCTTCACCGTCTAGGTCAAAGATTTTTAGCAATTTCAATGCTTTCTCACGCAGTTCTGCTTCATTTTTATAGAAAGCTGGCAAACGAAAGAAGCTAGCAAAAACATGTGCTTTGTGGTGATTTCCAAAAGCAATCAAGACATTCTCTAGGACTGTCAAATCTTTAAACAAGCGAATATTTTGGAATGTCCGACTGAGTCCTAAGGAAGCAATCTTATAAGGAGCCTTGCCATTGAGCAAATGACCATCCAAGGTTACGCTTCCTTCACTTGGCTCATAAACACCCGTCAGTAAGTTAAACAAAGTTGTTTTCCCTGCACCGTTTGGACCAATGAGACCGACTAATTCGCCCTCATTCAGCTCCAAGGTCACATCGCCAACAGCAGTCAGCCCGCCGAAATTTTTTGTTAAGTTTTTTACATCAAGAAGCGCCATTAGTTGACCTCCTTATCTTTTTTAAAGAAGCGTGATAAGCTCAATTCCCATGTGCCAAGAAGTCCTCCCGGACGGAAAATCATCACCAAAATTAAAGCAAGAGAGTAGATAATCATCCGAATGCTTGCTACATTTTGAAGCACCATGTTTAAAATTCCCAAAACAATCGCTGCAACAATGGTACCAGTTATAGAACCCAGACCACCAAAGACCACGATAATCAAGACATTGATGCTATTGATAAAAGTATAATCTTTCGGCACAACAGAGCCGATAAATCCTGCTTGGAGTGAGCCTGCGATACTAGCTGTCATCGCCCCAAAAACAAAAGCAATGACTTTGATTTTAGTGGTATTAACCCCTACAGATTCTGCTGCAATTTCATCTTCACGAACTGACAAGGTTGCTCGTCCAATCGGGCTGCGCAAGAAATTGATGGTTAAAATGGTTGTGATAACTACAAAGAAATACACCATTTGCCAATTGGTAAAGGCAGGAATACCCAATATACCCGCAGCTCCATTGGTCAAATCACCACCGTTAATGATTAAAATGCGAATGATTTCAGAGACTCCAAGCGTAGCAATTGCGAGGTAATCACCTTTCAGACGAAGAGTAGGAATCCCGACAACCAAAGCCACTGCTCCTGCAATCAATGCTCCTAACACCATAGCCGCAAAAAAGGCAGGATAAGTAGCTGTTCTCGAACCAATAATTGCAGCTGCATAAGCACCAATTGCCATAAAACCAGCATGTCCCAGAGAAAATTGACCTGAGAAACCGACAATCAAATTCAAACCTACTGCTAAAATAATGTTAATGCCGATTTGCTGTAAGATTTGTAGATAAAAATCATTCAAAACTCCAGCGCTGACAAGGAGAGTCAGCAAACCGTAACCTGCAAGAAGGAGCACAAACCATAAAATATTTACTTTTACATTCTTTTTCATAGCCTATACCTTCTCTTTCACATTCTTACCAAGAATACCTGCAGGACGAACAAGCAAGATTAAGATTAAAATGCCATACACAATCGCATCACGGAAATCTGACATACCAAAAGCTGTCGCAAAGGTTTCTAATAGACCAATGACAAAGCCTCCCAATGCTGCTCCGGGGATAATACCAATCCCACCAAGTACCGCAGCGACAAATGATTTCAACCCTGGTGTCATTCCCATCAAAGGCTCTAAAGAATTGTAATAAAGCGCGATGAGTACACCTGCTGCGCCTGCCAAAGCAGAACCTAAAGCAAAAGTGAAACTAATCGTACGATTGACATTAATTCCCATTAGCTGCGCTGCATCACTATCAACAGAAACTGCCCGCATGGCTTTTCCCATTTTGGTTTTTTGAACGATAACCTGCAGCAATACCATTAAAATCAAGGAAATAACCAAAATCATCAATTGGATATTGGTGAGACTAATAGGACCAAAATTATAACGAACCGTTTCAATCACTTGTGGGAACGAACGAGTATTGGCCCCCACAAAATAGACCATCACATATTCCAAGAAAAATGAAACACCAATCGCAGTAATCAAAGCTGCAATCCGAGTCGAATTTCTCAGTGGACGATACGCCAGAAACTCGACCAGCACACCTAAAGCTGCCGTCCCAATCATTGCCAAAATCAAGGCAAGGAAAAAGTTAAGATGAAGAGAATTTATCAAGAAATACCCCATAAAAGCACCCATCATGTAAATATCTCCATGAGCGAAGTTGATAAGCTTGATAATCCCATAAACCATGGTATAGCCGAGAGCGAGCAAAGCATAGACACTCCCCAGAATCAGACCATTAACAAGTTGTTGGAGCATGGCCACCACACTTTCTAATTATAGTATAGAAGAAAGAACTATGTGATTTTTCACATTTTCTTATCTATCGTGAAAAAAGAGCGAGTCAAGTCATTATTTCAAAAAAATTGATTTTTCTCACTCATCTATTCTAAGTTTGAGCAAATGAGACCTTTAAACCTTTTTAAGTCTCATTTCACGGTTGATTACTTTTCAACAGCTTAAAACATATCTAACAATCAATCACTAGGTATTACAAACCATAATGAAAAATATTCTTAAGACTAAGACTTTTGTCCCGCCTCTTTTCTTTTAGCCCGTATAAAGAGAAGTAACTATCTACGATGCTTACCATAAATAGTTACTCTTTTATACACTATAAAATATATTTTAAGCAGTTCTTTATGAAAGATTATGGCTTAACTGTTTCAGCTGCTGTGACTTTCCCATTATTCATGGTCATCATAAACGCTGTTTTAACAGTGTTATGATTCTTGTCAAAGCTGGTATCACCTGTTACACCTTCAAAATTCTTTGTCTTGGCAAGATTGTCTTTGATGTCAACAGATGTTTTAGCACCCTTAGCAGCATTGGCAACAAGATAAACAGAGTCGTATGCTAGCGCTGCAAATGTTGAAGGTTCTTCATTGTTGTATTTCGCTTTGTAAGCTTCAAGGAATTTCTTTGCTTTCGCTGAGACATCAACTGTTGAAGAGAAGCCTGAGATATAGTAGATATTTGAGGCTTTGGCTGGTGTTGCTTGTTGAACAAATTCTTCGCCATTAAAGCCGTCACCACCAACGATTGGCTTATCAATGCCCATACCACGCGCTTGGTTTACAATTTTACCAGCTTCAGTATAGTAACCAGGGATGACAATTGCATCAAAATCTTTCCCTTTCATCTTGGTCAAAGCTGCTTGGAAGTCCGTATCACCAGCGACAAATTTTTCATCTGCAACAATCTTGCCTTTATACGCATTGCGGAAAGCTTTTGCGACACCTTTAGCATAATCACTTGAATTATCCGTATAAAGCACAACTTTTTTCGCTTTTAACGTTTCTGTGACATACTTAGAAATAATCTTCCCTTGGAAACTGTCTTGAAAAGTCCCAATGAATAAATACTCTTGATTTTTTGTCAAGCCATCTTGAGTAGCACTAGGTGAAATCAACGGTACACCTGCTTTTGTCGCATTAGAAACAGCTGCTGCCGTTGCACCAGAAGTCGCAGGTCCTACAACTGCATTGACTTTCGATTGGGTTACTAAGTTGGTCGTTACAGAAGCTGCTTCTGCTGTTTCAGATTTATTATCTTTGTCCACTACTTCTAGTTTTTTTCCGTCAATACCACCTGCTTTATTGATTTCTTCAACTGCAAGCTGAGCGCCTTTTTGCTCGGCTGTACCATAAGCAGCTGTTGCGCCTGTCTCTTCAAAGTTAAATCCAATTTTAATCGTCTTATCAGCAACTTTTGTACCAGTTGCATTGGAGCCACCTGACTTTACTTCCCCACAAGCAGCAAGAAGGGCAACGCTTGCAAGGGCAACAAATGATAGAGCAAATTTTTTCTTCATATTCTTATCTCCTCGTTCCGAAATGATATGTTTAGAATATATCGAATTATCTGACAATTGTCAAGTGGTAAATGAGATTTTTTTATATGATAAATTGTAAAATATAGTGCAACAAAAAAACTCATAGCGTTTCATTGGTGTAAACTGTAAGTAACCACACAAACAGAATCCCGAGGAAAAACTATGAGCTACTTCCATCTTACCATAACCGACCGAATAAAGATAGAAACCTACTTGGAATTAGGTTTGAAACCTTGCCAAATTGCAAGTAAACTTGGCGTCCATAAGTCTACCATTTCAAGAGAGTTAAGACGATGCCAAAATGGTTACTCCGCAGCCCTAGCACAGGAACAGTATGACCACAGGGCTAAGCAAAAAGGTCGGAAGTCTCGTTTGACACCAACGTTGAAAAAGGAAATTGAGGACGGTTTAAAATCCTCCTGGTCGCCTGAACAGATTTGTGGCCGCTATCAGCTTGAACAAAGGCCGATGGTAGCTTTTAAAACAATCTATAACTGGCTCTATGCTGGTTTGATTGCTCTGGATTTGAGTGTCCTTCGTCGTAAAGGAAAAACTCGACAACCTAAAGAAACACGTGGAAGATTTAGGATTGGCACATCGATTGCCAAACGTCCTAAAGAGGTCAGGAATCGTGAGACCTTTGGTCACTGGGAGCTCGATACTGTGGTGTCTTCCAGAGGCAAAAGCAAGGGCTGTTTAGCGACCTTTCTGGAGCGAAAAACGCGCTTTTACTTAGCTTTCAAGATACCAGACAGAACAGCCAAATCCATGTTTTCAGCCATCGAACAACTTTATAAGCTATTTCCAAAAGAGGCTCTTAAAACCTTCACTTCAGATAGGGGAAAAGAGTTTGCCTGCTATCCTCTGGTAGAGAATTTAGGAATTTCCTTTTTCTTTGCGGACGCCTATTCATCCTGGCAGAGAGGAAGCAATGAAAACGCCAATGGCTTACTAAGAGAATATTTTCCAAAGAAAACAGATTTAGCCGCTATCTCTGATGAGGCTTTGAACAAGGCCTTATATGATATCAATCACCGACCACGAAAATGTTTAGCTTACAGAACTGCTTGTGAAGCTCTAGTGGATGAGTACGAGTAAATGTTGCACTTATTCTTGCAATTTATCATATGTTTACGTTTTCTTTATCTCTAAACAAGCTTCCAACAAAGTCTGTGTCCAATTCTTGAATGTGACAGATCCGTACTTGTTTGACATATTTTTCTTTAGATAACCTTTGCATCGTCTCTTCTACCTGCTCTGTCGGAACATACAACTGGAGGTAACGATGCTTTTTAGAATGGTAGACAATATCGCCAATAGTTTCTATTTTTTTCACATCTCGATTGTAATACAAATACACAATCAAACCTGTTCGTTCTTCTTTTTTAAACATGAATTTTCTTTCTAATTTATTTTTATCATTTATAAGTATATCAAAAAAATGCCCATCAGAGGACATTTTTCGTACAGTAATAAACAATGATTAGTTTAAATTATTATTTGCCATGATTTCATCAATGAAGCCATAATCCAAGGTTTCTTGAGCGCTCATCCAATAATCGCGTTCTGCGTCTTTATGTACTTGCTTAATGGTTTTCCCTGAATTATCCGCAAGGATCTTCTCCAAGTTATTCCGTGTTTTCAGCAAATGCTCAGCTGCAATCGCCATATCGGTTTGCTGCGTACCGCTACCAGTTCCGCCCATTGGCTGATGAATCAGGTATTCTGCATTCGGCAACATGAAGCGCTTGCCTTTAGCACCACTTGAAGCAATAATGGTTCCCATGGAAGCAGCCATCCCCATGACAATTGTTTGGACATCTGACTTGATGAAGTTCATGGTATCCACAATCGCTAGACCAGCCGATACAGAACCACCTGGCGTATTGATGTAAAGATAAATATCTTTAGTATTATCTTGTGCATCAAGGAAAAGCAATTGCGCAATAATAGAATTAGCCATATTGTCCTCAACAGGACCTGTCAGCATAATAATGCGATCTTTTAATAAGCGTGAGTAAATATCGTAGGAACGTTCCCCACGACTTGTTTGTTCAATAACTACAGGAATCATTGTATTCTCCTTTTCATCTGATATTTAATCTGACTAACAATTTTTAGTGAGATTTTTCAAATATGAGACTATTATAGTCTTTTGGTCAAAAAAGGTCAAACATAAAACTCATTATTTTGTACCGAAAAGACGATCTCCTGCATCTCCCAATCCTGGAACGATATAGCCGTTTTCATTCAAGTGATCATCAAGGGCCGCTGTAAAAATTTCCACGTCTGGGTGAGCTTCCTGTAAAGCTGCCACACCTTCTGGCGCTGAAACAAGGCAGACAAATTTAATATTGTGCGCTCCGCGCTTTTTCAATGAATCAATGGCTAAAATGGCAGATCCACCTGTCGCCAGCATTGGATCCACCACAAAGATTTGACGTTGGCTAATGTCTTCTGGTAACTTCACGAGGTACTCAACTGGTTTTAGGGTTTCTTCGTCGCGATACATACCAATATGTCCAACTTTAGCAGCTGGCACAAGGCTCAAAAGACCATCCACCATACCGATACCTGCACGTAAGATTGGAACAATGGCTAATTTTTTACCAGCCAATTGTTTTTGAACCGTCTTTGTAATCGGCGTTTCAATTTCCACATCTTCTAATGGTAAGTCACGTAAAACTTCATAGCCCATCAGCATAGCAATTTCATTTACTAACTCACGAAAAGCCTTAGTAGAGGTATCCGTACGACGTAAGATAGACAATTTATGCTGAATGAGCGGATGTGCGATCACTTGAAATTTTTCCATGATTGGTTTTCCTTCTTTCAATTTATTCTTCTTATTATATCAAAAAAACATAAAAAAGGCTCGTAACAAACAAGCCTGTTCAAAGATTGTCAATTGCTTACAACCATTCATGGTATTTCTTAATATAAAGATGCTTCACAAACGTAATACTTGCCATATATAAAATCATGACAAGGATTAAGAATAAGAAATAAGTACCGTTTAATGGAGCCACTTTTAAAAGTGCTGCAAAAGGACCGTAGGGCAATAAGGTTACAAAGAACACGGCTGCTAGCGTTGTCATAACTACAGACAAAGCCGGTCTGCTTTGAATAAATGGCAGTTTAGGTGAGCGTAGCATGTAGATAACCATGGTTTGCGTCCACATGGACTCAATAAACCAGCCTGTTTGGAAAATAGTAATGAACTCGCTAGACATACCATGATGGTAAACAGAACCTGTCATCATCGGTGCGATGATAAAGAACAAAATCAAAAAGGTCAAACAGTCAAAAATAGAACTAATCGGACCAATCCACGCCATGAAGCGCGTAATGGATTTGGCACTCCAAATACGAGGCTTTTGCAAAAATTCACGATCTACATTGTCAAATGGTAAAGCGATACAAGAAATATCATAGACCAAATTCAACACAATCAAATGAATCGGTGCCATAGGCAAAAATGGTAGAAAAATACTTGAAATCAACAAGGAAAAGATATTCCCGAAGTTGGAACTGACTGTCATCTTGATATATTTGGTCATATTAGCATAAACTTTGCGACCTTCCACCAAGCCTTTTTCAAGCACCAACAAGTCCTTATCTAACAGGATAACATCAGCTGTTTCTTTAGCAATATCGACAGCTGTATCAACTGAAATCCCTACATCAGCTACTTTCATAGAAGGTGCATCATTGATGCCGTCTCCCATATAGCCAACCTTATGCCCATTTGCTTTCAGCTGCAAAATGATACGCGCTTTTTGGTCAGGAGATAATTTTGCAAAAACAGTTGTGGTTTCAACCACCTTGCTCAGTTCGTCATCCGACATCGTTTCAATCACATAGCCAAGTAGGATATGTTCTGCATCTAACCCAACTTTCTCACAGACCGCTTCTGTGACTTTTTCATTGTCACCTGTCAAAATTTTGGTGGCAACACCATATTCTGCTAAAGCCTTGATAGCAGGCGCTGCAGAAGGTTTTGGCGGGTCAAGAAAGGCAAGATACCCCGTCAAAATCATATCAGATTCATCTTCTACTGTGTATTCATAGTCAGCATCTAAGTCTGAGCGATAGCTGACGCCCAGCACACGCAGTCCTTGTTCATTTAACTGTGCAACTTCTGCTAAAATTTCTTGACGAATTTCTTCCGTCAAAGGAAGGATTTTCCCTTTATCTTCGACATAATTTGAAATGGATAGCATTTCCTCCAAAGCACCTTTTGTTACCATGCTAACGACATTTTCATCATCTCGAACTAGCACACTCATGCGGCGGCGTTCAAAATCAAAAGGCAATTCATCAATTTTCTTAAAAGTTTGGTCCAAGTTCCGAACGATTTCATGCTTTTCAGCTTCTTTTTCTGTCCGATTGATAATAGCACGATCCATTAGGTTTTTTAGCCCTGTTTGATAATACGAATTGAGATACGCCCTGCGAAGAACGGCTAAATCAAGGTCTCCATGAATATCAAGCGGGTATTCCAAGACAATCTCATCTTGTGTCAGCGTTCCTGTCTTGTCGGTACAAAGAATATCAATCGCTCCCAAATCTTGAATGGCATTGAGTTTCTTGATGACAACTTTTTCTTTTGCCATAAGAATGGAACCCTTAGCCAAACTCGCAGTGATGACCATAGGCAGCATTTCTGGTGTCAAACCGACACCGACACTAAGTGCAAATACACCAGCCTCTAGCCAATCACCGTCTGTCAGACCATTGATGAAAAAGACAACGGGCACAAGTACCAGCATGAGACGAATGAGCAGCCATGAAATGCTGTTCATTTCCCGCTCAAATGAAGTTGGTTCATCATAAGTATTGAGCGTTTGCTCAATAGCACCCATCTTGGTATCGTCTCCAACGACCAGAACAAGAGCAATGGCACGACCAGATATTACATTGGTTCCCATAAAGGCAAGTGCTTCAGACTCAAGCAAGCTATCTGTTTCTTTTGTCTCACATTTATCCAGCGCCATTTTTTCAACAGCATCACTTTCACCTGTCAAACCTGACTGTTGCACAAAGAAGTCGCGTGAATCCAAGATTAGCACATCTGCTGGCAGCATATCTCCTGCACTCAAGCGAATAATGTCTCCCACCACTAATTCTGTAATTGGAATTTCTTGTTCTTTTCCCTCGCGAACGACTGTCACTGTATTGACAATCATACGTGAAAGATTGCTGGCCGCTTTGTCGCTCCGCAATTCTTGCACAAAGCGAATACTACCAGACAACAAGACAAGGACAACGATGATGATAAATGTCGTTGGATCTTCTTGCCCTGGCTTTGCCAGCCAAACATTGGTCACCAAAGACACCAATGCAATGAGTAAGAGAATAACGGTAAAGGGATTGATAATGGACTCATAAATCTTTTTAAAAATTGAATCTTCTTGCCCTTTTGTCAATTCATTTTCGCCATATAAGTCGCGATTTTCTTCAACTTGCTCTTCTGTCAGTCCTGCTCTGGAAGTGTTGAAAAAGGTCATCGTGTCCCCTACAGACATACGAAGAGCATCTGTTAATCTTTCTTTTGCTGTTTTCACTGATTTTCTCCTCTATCTAAGACGCATCCAAGCAACAAAATAACTGCACACAGCTTTTTGCTCAGATATCGTTCATTTGCTAGAGTCGATTCCAAAGAGAGCATGAGGAATGCTCAGATATGGCAATCGACTGGTTTTCTGTTGACTCGGGTGATCATCATTTGGCATATTCCTCACTCCTTTCCCCTGCAGTTTCCTTTTAAAAAATCAGCTAAAAAACAATAAAATCCTACCATGAAAAACATGGCAGGACTGTATGTCTTGTGTTACCGTTCAAGCTTTAACTCCGTAGGGCGGTGAAATGACATTAGTCGAAACCTTAGCGATCTCAACTGCTAACCAACGCGTAGTGTCTCCACTACTTTGCGGTAGTCATCCGTATCCCTATGGTAGCCTCACCTACCGATTTTTCATACTAACTATACTCCACTTGAGAATGATTGTCAACCCAAAATGGCTGTTTCTGAAAATTTCTTTTCATTCTTATTGCGGCAAACAACGTACAATTCTCTTGCAAATCTCTTCTACTAAAGACTTAGGCGCTGCAATATTCAGCCTTGCATGAAGTTCACCCTCACTTCCATAATCGCTTCCTCGATTGAGAATGACTTTTGCTTGGTCATGCAACAAAGCAAAAAGTTCATCATCTGTCAAACCATAGGCACTGAAATCAAGCCATATCAGATAGGTCCCTTGTGGTTTCATTACTTTTAAACGCGGAGCCTCTTTGGCAAAATAATCCACCGCAAATTGAATATTTTCTTCTAAAACAGCTTTTAATGCCACCAACCAAGGTTTGCCATAGCGATAGGCCGTTTCTGTCGCAATATAACCTAAACTTGACACTTCATGGTGGTTATTGGCAAGCTGCTGACGTTTAAATTGCGCACGTAATGAAGGATTTTCAATAACAGCATAGGAATTTTTAGTCCCTGCAATATTAAAGGTCTTGGTAGCACTAGACAGTATAATGGCAAATTCTTTAAAATCAGGTGAAATGGTATTAAAGGAAACATGCTCATGACCAAACAAGGTCAAATCTTGATGAATCTCATCTGATACCAAAATAACCTGGTGTTTTTGACAAAGATGACCGATTTTTTCCAAAACCTCCCTTTCCCAGACACGTCCTCCGGGATTGTGCGGATTGCAAAGAAGATACAATTTCACATTATTTTCGACAATCTCTTTTTCCAACTGCTCAAAGTCAATTTGAAACAAACCATTTTCTTCTTTGAGAGAATTAGATACCAATTTCCGATTGTTTAAGCGAACGCTACGAGCAAAAGGCGGATAAACAGGAGAATTGATTAAAACAGCGTCTCCCTCTTTGGTAAAGGCTTGAATCGCAAGGGAAATAGCTGGCACAACACCTTCTACAAAAACAATATCTTCCTTATCAAACGAATACTGATGTTCGCTCTTTTCCCAATCCAGCACCACTTGGAGCAGCTCATCACTCGCATAAGTATAGCCATAAACCAACTGCTCTGCATAGTCATGAATCGCTTGTTTTACTTCCGGTATAACTTCAAAGTCCATATCTGCAATCCATGCTGGTAATAATTGAGGATCAGCCTCTGTCTCTTTCCACTTATAAGTGTGGTGAGATAAGCGATTCGGCGCTGTTTGAAAATTGTATTTGCTCATATTATACCTCCAAAGCAAATTTTAAATCTGTGATTAAGTCTTGGCTGTCTTCGATTCCAATGGACAATCGCAATAAGTCATCTGTTAAACCGTAGGATTTCCGCATGTCAGCTGGAATATCTGCATGTGTTTGTGTCGCAGGATAGGTAATCAAACTTTCTACTCCCCCCAAGCTTTCTGCAAAGGTAAAGACTTTTAGCGTATTTAGCAAATGTGGAATAACTGCTTCTTCCTTGACTTTAAAGGAAATCATGCTGCCTTTTCCCGGATAGAGAACCTCTTTTACTGCTGGCGAATCTTTCAAGAAAGCTGCTACAGCTTGTGCGTTTTTTGTTGAACGTTCCATACGTAGAGACAAAGTTTTCAAACCTCGAAGCAAGAGATAACTATCAAATGGAGATAAGACAGCTCCTATCGTATTGAGATTGTAGAATAGATTCTTATAAAGCTCTTTGTCACTCGTCATAAGGGCACCAGCCAGAACGTCATTATGTCCTCCTAAGTACTTGGTCGCCGAATGTAGCACAAGATCCGCTCCATTTTCCAAAGGACGTTGATAGATTGGAGTATAAAACGTATTATCTACAATAACCTTTGTACCTTTTGCATGAGCTTTTTCTACAATAGCCGCAATATCAAACTCAAGCATTAACGGATTGGTCGGGGTTTCCAGATACACTACATCTATATCCTCTGTTAACGCCGCAAGCAATTCTTCTTCCGTATTTGCATATGTAAAGTGAAAGCGCCCTTCTTGCTCCACTTGATGAAACCAGCGAAAAGAACCACCATAGAGGTCACGAACCGCCAGACCCTTGCTTCCAACCGGAAAAATACTAAAAGCTAGAACAATAGCACTCATTCCTGAACTAGTGGCTAATGCATAATCCGCACTTTCAATAGCAGCTAAGGTTTTTTCCAAGCTACTTCGCGTTGGGTTTTTCGTACGCGTATAGTCATATCCAGTGGATTTTCCAAATTCTGGATGCTGATAGGTCGTTGAAAAATGCAAAGGAGTTGTCAATGCACCTGTTGCTTCATCTGTTTTAATACCAGCATGAGCTAAAATCGTGTCTAATTGTAACTTTTTATCCATAATAAATGACCTCCATAAGATAAGAGCGGAATCAAGCAATTCTTATATTTTCTAAGTGATTCTATTGTATCATCTTACGAAAGCACTGTGTTTTGTTCTTTTCAAGACCTAAATATAGTTTTAAACTATACTGACTATTCAAAAGATTATAGAACTTGATTGCAAGAATAGCTATTTTCATTATAGCTTAATTTTTATAAATTTTCTACAACATTAAAAAGCCTTGCAGCCTTTTAATGAATATGAAATTTTTGACGTAAGGTTTGAGCTTTCTCACCAATAAAACGGTCTAACAAGCGGACTCGCAAAGCTATTGCTCCATAAATAGCGATGCCCAAGCCACCGATGATAACCAAATAAAGCATACTAGAAATGCGTCCGCTTGGATGAAAAACAAAGCCAAGTACGACTTCCACAATGGCAATCAAAAGAGCCATAACTGCTGTTAAAATCCCAATCAACAAACTCCGTTTGAAGAGAATGGTTTGATTGAGTCCAGTTACTTGACGAATGTGTTGGTACATCAGAATGATTGGAACGATGAGTCCAATTGTCGTTGCCAGAAGCGATCCATAGGCTCTAAACAGATAAATAAATGGAATTTGCAAAATGAGCTTAACAAGAACTCCATAACCAAAATAGATAATCGCTTTACGATTTTGGAACAGCGCTTGAATCATTGGCGATAAGACAGTATAGATGCCAAGAATAATCGTCTGTAACATAGCAAAAATGAAGAGCCCCAAGGCCAAACTATCTGGTCGTCCGTAGAAAATCGTGTACAATGGCCGCGCTACTAAGGCAGAACCAATCGTTGCTGGTAAAAGAAACAGCAGTAACATACTCAAATTATCTTGAACCAAGCGCGCAGCCGCCTTTAAATCACCTTTGACATAGTTTTCTGTCAGCAAAGGAATCCCCACACCGCCGATCGAAGTTGCTACTGCAATCAAAATCATGGTAATCTTATTTGGATTGGCAGAGAAATAACTGAACATAACCACCAGCTGAGAATTGCTATAATTGGTGAACCATTTCATCGTATTGATAAATGTCATCTGGTCAATGATTTGGAAAAGCTGAATAGCAGAACCCGTGATGATAAAAGGAATGGCTTCACGAATCGTATCCACCAGCAAAGCACGGCTGTTGATTTCAGCACTATTAGCTGGTTTGTGTAAGATAGATGTCAAGAGATTGGTTTTCCAAAGAAAATAAACCAAAACCGCCATACTGGCAAACATGCCGACAAAGGCTGCAAAAGTGGATTGGGTCACTGCAGCAACATAATCTTTAGATCCCAATTTCATAATGAAGAATGTTGCAAGCAACATCCAAATCACACGAATCACCTGCTCAGCAATCTGGCTCATAGCATACGGTTTCAAATTGTTAAAACCTTGGAAAAATCCACGAATAACACTCATGGCTGGAAATACTAGCACAGCCCACGACAGACTCTGCATAACTGGAATCAGCTCTTTCCCAACTCCTGATACACGCGCAAAGAACGGTGATAAGAGATACATGATCACTGCAAAAATGACTCCCAACAAGAGCATGAATTTCAAAAATTCACGAATGAGAGTAAAACTATGATCTTTTTGATCAATCGTATTGTACTTGGCGACTTGCTTTGCGACTGCAACAGGTACACCTGCTGTGGAAATCAGAAGAAACCAAGCATAAATATTGTAGCCCATGGTAAACAAGCCATTGGCTTCTGCACCGTGTTTCCCCATCCAGATATACCAAGGAATGATATAAATTGCCCCTAAAAAACGGCTGATAAAGTTACTAGCTGTCAGCCAAGCTGTCCCTAGAAGCATTTGCTTTTGTTGATTTGTTGTTTGTTGGTCCATACATAACCTCTGAAAATAGTCTCATCTTATTATAAACTTTTCCTTTCCGCTTGTAAAACCTCGCCATTAAGTTTACAATAGAAATATGATAACAATTGAAAACGCATTAAATATTTTAAAAAAGGATCACAATTTCCGCGAGATCATTGACCAAGGACATTTCCTTTATAGAGCTACTGATTTCACATTTGATAATATCAGCTACGACAGCCGTGAAGTGGATGCTTCCACTCTTTTCTTTGTCAAAGGTGACAATTTTAAAAAAGAATTTTTGGAAAAAGCTGTTGAATTAGGCTTACAGTTCTATGTCAGTGAGACGGATTTTGAAGTAACTATTCCGGTGATTCTAGTCAACGACGTAAAGCAAGCCATGAGCCTTCTTGCCATGGAATTTTATGGAAATCCACAAGATAAACTCAAACTGCTCGCATTTACAGGAACTAAAGGAAAGACAACGTCTGCTTATTTTGCCTATCATATCCTCCAACAAAGTCATAAGCCAGCTCTCTTGTCTACCATGAACACGACGCTCGACGGAGAACATTTCTTCAAATCTGTTTTGACAACACCGGAAAGCTTGGATTTGTTCAAAATGATGGCGACAGCTGTTGAAAATGGTCGAACTCATCTCATCATGGAAGTTTCCAGTCAGGCTTACCTGAAAAAGCGGGTTTACGGTTTAACCTTTGACGTTGGCGTTTTCCTCAATATCAGTCCTGATCACATCGGACCAATTGAGCACCCGACATTTGAAGACTACTTCTATCACAAGCGACTCCTCATGGAAAATAGCCGAGCTGTAGTGGTCAATAGCGAAATGGACCATTTTGAAGTTTTGGCTGAGCAAGTTGCTGTCATGGAACATGATTTTTACGGACAGTATTCAGACAATCAAATTCATCACTCGCAAGCCTTCTCTTTTGAAACAAGCGGAAAGTTAGCAGAGACATTTGACATTCAGCTGATTGGTCGTTTCAACCAAGAAAATGCGCTTGCTGCTAGCCTTGCCTGTCTCCGCTTGGGTGCTTCCATTGCGGACATCAAGAAGGGAATTGCAAACACACGCGTACCTGGACGTATGGAAGTGCTGACTCAAAAAAATGGTGCCAAAGTGTTTGTGGACTACGCACACAATGGTATCAGCCTCGCCAATCTCCTATCTGTCGTCCAAGAACATCAAAAAGGTAGGATTGTTTTGGTACTCGGTGCAACTGGAAATAAAGGAGAAAGCCGTCGCAAAGATTTTGGTCTACTAATCAATCAACATCCAGAATTGACCGTTATCCTGACAGCAGATGATCCAAATTACGAAGATCCAATTGCTATTGCCAAAGAAATTGCTTCTTACATATCCTTTGATGTTGATATGATTGCTGACCGCGAAGAAGCTATTAAAACAGCCCTTAGCTTAACTAGCAAAGAAGGCGATGCCGTCATTCTAGCTGGTAAGGGCGCAGATTGCTACCAAATTATAAATGGTAAAAAAACTGACTATCTAGGTGATTATGCCATCGCTGAAAAATATTTATAGAAAATAATAAAGGTCGAGACAAACGTTTTCGACCTTTAATTATTGAAGAAAAATTACAAATTTATACTAACGAAGAGAGATGCACAATTCTTTAGAAATCAAAATCTTGCTTTATGACTTTACTTTCTCCAACTAATCAAAACATACATCAGACTTGACCCAAACATATCTGCAAGAGCATGTACGAGGAAGAAAGGCAAGAGATTTTTAACCTTATATTTGTAAAGAAAATAATAGAGAAGTCCAAAACCAACACCGATTGTCAGTGCCCAGAGCATTCCTTGATAGGTATGGAAAGAAACGCGAATGATTGTCGAATAAAGAAGAACCCACCACTTATATTTATCTCTAACTGAGGTCAATAAACCTAAGAAGAAAAATTCTTCATAGAAGCCATTGAGCAAAGCATAGAGAATAGCCATAGGTGTCAAATCAATAAATTTGCGGAAAATTTCCGTCAGATCAATATATTTCCACAATTGCGGATCAAAATAATTGTATTCTCCGCTAAGGGTGGTCACTGTATCCGCGAGAATCCCCATAACCGCAAAGATAAAGGGAACCCAAAAGAGCACAGACCACGATAGATGAATTAGCAACTGCTTAAAGTCAAAACGGCGAAGTATTAAATAGGCTATCGTCAAAGCTAACATGAGAATCTGCAATTCTAAATTACTGGAATAAGCTACTCCGTCACTTGCTGTTTTACTAGCTGTATCTGTTACTGCTGCCGTAGTGGACGGTGACAAGCTCGCAAGATAAAGTTCCGTTGAGCGATAGATAAATTGTCCAAATAGCAGGGCTGTCACAATGACAATATCAAACCATTTCAAATACTTCAACGGCTGAGACGGACGAATTTTTGCTAAAAGATTCACGATACATTCCTTTCATGAAACGAAATGATTTAGTGACTACCAAATCTTGCTAAACTTAAACCTTATACTTATAAATCTATCAAATAAACCTTAAAATTTTATTATTCTAAGGTTTATCTAATGCTTTCTTTACACGAAAGGTCAATGTTTCCTTATCAAAATCCAATTTTAATTCATATTTCCCTGCTTCGTTAGGCGCAATATAACCTAAAATCACTAGAGCATCTACAAAAATATCGCGTCGTTTTTGCATCAGCTCAGTTTTTCGACCATATTTTAAGAGGAAGGTCGTCATATATTTTAAAGCATACTCAGGATTTACATCTCCTACCAAGTCATAGAGTTTTTGTTGCTGATTGATCAATGGATATTGTTGTTTCAGCCTGTAAAAATAATTGGAAAGCGTCAACTGCTCTCTGAGAAAATCCGTTTTTTCTACTAAAATAGCTTGGTTTGTTTGATTGGTTAAATGCGTCTCAAAACGCATATTCAGCAATTCTTGATAAAGAGGACTATCATCTCGCACAAAGACTTCCTGATCCAAAGACAAAGCCGTCACATTTTCCAACAGAGGAACGCTTTGATGATAGCGTTTATTTTCCCGAAGCACATAGCCTGCCTTGATATAATCCTCTATAGAGCGATCAATATTGGGAAAATTTGCAAACTCACGCTTTATCTCTCGCAAAGTAACATCGTCATGTTGATTTAAGTAATTTATCAATTCATGAAAAAAGGGCTGACGTGTCAAACGACTGGGATTGATTACTTTAATCATCTAATCTTCCTTTGTAAACTAATTTTTCGGATTGAGCCAATTGGCTAGGATTGGTTCCCGGCTGATGAAGAGGAACAGCTAGCCCCAATTCCTTGTAATACTGCTGCCAAAAAGGAGCAACTTCCTCATCTTCATCACCGAACTGCATAGCAATAGTTTCAAAAATGGGGAGGACTTCCGCAATATATTCAGAACAGTAAAAACCTGTCGTATTTGGATAAAAGCTATTATTATAAGGCTTGTAAAGATGCTGCTCCGCTCTTTCCCAGACAGCTTTCGCATCTATGTCAGGAAAAGCATAAACGGCATAGCATTCATCAACCTGTAAAAACTCTTCTATCGGCTGCTTTATGACCCCTTGCTCACTTGTCGCATGGTACATCCAGCCGTCAAAAAAGATTGCCACATGGTTATACCGCCCAGTTGATTGCTGAATAGCTTCTGCCATATCAGATTGACTAGACACAAAAAGCAAATCCCCGTTTTGTAAATCTTGAGTTTTCATAGAACTATTGTATCAAAAAAGGAGCCGAAACTCCCTTTTTGTTCTATTCTTAAGCATTAAAACTTTCTGTTAATTGCGGAACGACTTGTTTCTTACGAGAAACAGCTCCAGCAAGGAAAGCGTGGTTGTTTTCAAGAACAAAGTTGAAAGCTGCTTCTACCTTGTCCATATTGCAACCGATTGCCAGAATTTCCGAGTTTGAATTAACAATGTCAGTAATCATTAAAACAAAGTCAGAATAACCATTGGCTGCGTTTGTTTTTTCAATAGCTGCTTCCAGTTCAGCTTGACGTTCTAAGACTTCTGCAATATCAACTGTGTTGACTTGTGCTACACGAACTTGGTTTCCGTTTAATTCAAATGTTTTAGCATCAATATCAATCAATTCCTCGGCTGTTTTGCTTGCTAAGTTCGTTCCAGCTTTAAGCATAGCCAAACCGTATTTTTCCAAATTCACACCAGCCAATTCAGCTAATTCTGGAGCAATGACCTTATCACTTGGATGTGTAGTAGGTGATTTCAAAAGAAGAGTGTCTGAAATCAAACCTGAGAGCATTAGACCTGCGAGTTCTTTTGGTACAGCTACACCAGATTCTTTAAACATGCGATAAACGATAGAAGAAGCTGAACCAACAGGCTCCAAACGCATATAAAGTGGGCTGGCTGTTTCAAAATTCGCTACACGGTGATGATCCACAACGCCATACACTTCTACTTCTGCAATGTCAGAAATAGATTGTTGAAATTCATTGTGGTCTGTTAAAATAACTTGCTCAACTCCCTCTGCCTTTGCAGATGTCACCACACGCGGTGCTTTTACACCAAAAGTATCCAAGACAAACGCTGTTTCTTCATTTGGTTCTCCCAAAGCAACTGCTTCTGTGTCCAAGCCATAAGCTTCACGCGCAAGATAAGCAAAGGCCACAGCTGAGCCAATCGCATCTGAATCTGGATTTTGATGACCGAAAACTAAAATTTTAGACATGATCGTACCTCGTAAACTTTTTATATATTTTATTTTAGCACAATTTTAAGATTTTCACAAATAGAGGAATAGAAAAGCACTTAATCGTCAGTTTTTCTATCTAACTTCTTAGGTGCTGGTCAACATTTCACTTTCTACTTTTGATCAACTATTATGTATGCGATTCATATACTCTGTATAGGATTCGGTTTTCATGAGTTCTTTGGCATTTTTTACTCGGTCAGCAGTTGGTGGTTTAATACCTTCTAATGGATAAGGAATTCCTAATTCACGCCATTTAAATTCTCCCATTGTATGATAAGGTAGCACTTCAAATTTATCAACTGTTTTTAACGTTTTGACAAACTCACCTAATTCTTTTAAGTCGTCATCACGGTCTGTTAACGTTGGAACCAAAACATGGCGAATCCACATTGGAACACCTTTATCAGATAAATATTTTGCACATTCCAAAATATTTTTATTGGTGTGCCCTGTCACAAATTTATGCTGGGCATCATTGATTTCTTTAATATCCAGCAACACTAAATCTGTCACTTCAAGCAGGCGATCAAAAACTTTGAGATACTCTGGTGTATTGCGGAACGGCATCGCACAAGTATCTAAAGTGCAATGAATTCCCAATTCTTTAGCTTTGGTAAAAAGTGCAGTCACAAAATTAATCTGCAAAAGAGCTTCACCACCACTTACTGTAATCCCACCTTTTTTACCCCAAAAGCCACGATAACGAAGCGCTTCTTGCAAAACGTCTTCAACCGTTCGCTCTCTTGAATTATTGGTTTCCATTGCCCATGTATCTGGATTGTGGCAATATTGGCAACGCATTTTACAACCCTGTAAAAAGACAATGAAACGGATACCAGGCCCATCAACAGCTCCAAAACTTTCAGTCGAATGGACCATACCTGTTACTTTTCCATAATCAATGACTTCTTTTTCCATCGTCTTATCCTCTTGAAAACGTTTTATAATACTATTATAACACTTCTTTTCTAGATAGAGGGACAATTTGTCTATTTTTTAGAAAATAATCTGTTTTTCAGTTTCATTTTCAATGTTTTTCAAAAAAACGAGAGAATCTTAAAACTCTCTCGTTCATCTATTCCTTTTAATCCGTCACTTTCTTTCGCCAAAGGAGGGTTGCACTTAGGATGACAAGTCCTACAACAACGACTTCAGCGCCTGTTGTTCCTGTAGATGGTAAAATCCTCTTTTTAGTTAGTTTATCATCTTTATTTGGTGGCATTGTGGTGTCACCAGAAGGTTTTGGTTCAGTTGATTGTGTCGGTGTCGTATTACCTTTCTTCTGACTAAAATCAAGCTGTGCAATAACGGGATCGTGATCTGACGCCCGACCGTGTTCTTCCATAAAGGAAGCATTGATATGAACTGGTGAGAATACTGTTTTATCTGCAATATTTTTTGAAACAAAGATATTGTCTAAACTTTGATTGCTACCACGGTAAAAATAAGAATAGCGGTCTGCTGCGTCGTGATTCAGCATCATATTGACTAATTCATTACCAGCCACTGCTTTGGCAGTTTCTGAAAATTCAAAGTCATTAAAGTCACCAGTTAAGACAAACTTCAAATTAGGATTTTGCTTTAAACCTTCTTTGACAAAAGCGTTCAACAGCTTCCCTTGCTCAATCCGCTGTGCTAATGTATTTTGCACTGCTGGTTGTTTAGAACCATATACTGCATCATCACCGAGTTTGGATTTTAAATGATTGGCAATCACGACAATATGCTCGCCCTTAAATTCAAACTCTGCTGCTAAAGATTTTCGAACTTTCGTAAAGGCTGGATTGGTTGGATCGATCCTTGCAGGATTTTTCACCAAATGCCCATCTTTGAAGGCAGCTGCTTCTGTGCTACTTCCTGCTTCACGCTCAACTAACTTCACTCGTTGAGGATTATACAAGTAAGCCACACGAATATTGGAACCGGGTTTTCCTCCGTCTGCACCATCAACAGGAGCTACTTCGACATACTTATACTCTTTGCCGCCTAATTGTTTAATCTTAGCGGCTAACTTTTCCCCGCTTTTAACACCACTTACTGTGCCGTCATTGACACTTCCATTATTGTCTTGAACTTCTATAAGGGTAATAATATCTGGACTGTGAATTTCGTTGATAAAAGATTTAGCAATTTTGTCTACTTTTGCATCAGGCGTCTCACCTGCTGCATTGTTTGCTGAGAAGTTTTCAATATTATAAGAAGCAATAGTCAATTTATCTTCACTTGGATAAATCTTAGAAACCTCTCTTTGTAGACCGCCATCTTGCAGATCTGGCAACTTCGTTGGCTCCAACTTATAAACCTTGCTGCGATAAGTTACAACACCAGAAACATCTTCATTAAAGTAATCTTTAGCTTTTGCAATATATTTATTCCCAACATAAACGGGGATAGTTGCTGTATTTTGGACATTAGGACGAAGGTTGACACCACCGATATTATTGAGCGGCAGCGCTTGATAACCAGCCGGCAAAAGATAAACATCTCCTCGATATTGTGGGCCAAGTACACGAGGTTTTTTTACTGTTGTCAACATACCCTCCAGACTTTCCCAATAATCCAATGCATCATGTTCTGGATCATAAGTAGTCGGAGTATTATCCACGATATCTTTTGGCATACGATCTGAAATATTGACTGGAGCTGGTAATGCCGCTGTTCCGTCTTTTGTTACCTTTGAAGCTATCAATTGCGTGACAGTTAAGCTATCAGCTGGTTTTTTAAATTGTTGCCCCGGACGGACGCTGAGTGACTCCATGTAACCTTCTTTAACTTCACCTTCAATCGTCAATCGGTCTCCAACGGCTACTTTTTCCTTTGAAACTACATAGATAGCATCTGAAGTCTTTGTGTTCCCGTCGGCTTTGATGTCTTGTGTATAAAAGCCATATTGATCCGTTTTAGTGACGACTACACTTGACACGCGCACCTTTTTCCCATTATAAGGCGATTCATGCGCTTCGCCTTGAATTTGACCAATATTGGCTACCTCGGTAAATTCAGAAGTAGTAGCTCCTGCTTCACTGCTTGAAGCTTCTGTCTTAGGTGCTTCTTCGCTTGTGCTACTCGGCTCATTCGTACTACTCGTACTGCTTGCTGAACTTTCAGAAGTTGTTTCTGATGATTGCGACTGAGTTGTCGAAGCAACAGAACTAGACTTTGAAGTCGTTGTTACAGAAGTTTCTGAACTTGAAGAGCTCGCCTCATTTGCCTGAACAATAGGACTTAGAACGCTACTAGCTAACAAAATAGCTGTCGCAAACAATACAGGCAATTGTTTTGAAGTTTTTTTCATATATTCTCCTTTACATCATAATTTGGAAATCAAATTTCCTTGAGATGTATTTCTACCGTAATTATTATAAATAAAACAAAAGGATAATGCAAGCGCTTTCTCTTGGGTTTTAAAAAATCGGCTGAATGATTCAGTCGATTTTAGGATTTATTGCTGCATTTAGTGTTTATTTACAATAATTGCCAAACTTTCATAAGGTCTTAAGGTTACAACTTCTGCTGTTTGAGTTTCTTCATAATTAGAAAGGAGCACTTCGCCATTTTGATACTCTGGTAAAATATCTATCGTAATCGGATTTGGATAGAAGTTATTGAGTACCAAAAGTTTTTCGTCACCTAATTGACGCTCAAAAGCATAAATCTGTGAGCTGTCTTCATAAGCTGGTTGATAGCTGCCTTCGGCAATAATAGGAAGTTCCTTGCGAAGGGCAATCAGTTTTTGATAGAAAGTGAAAATCGGTCCTTGCATCTCATTTTCAACATTGATTTCAGGATAAGATTTCCCTGCTTTGAGCCAAGGAGTGCCTGTCGTAAAGCCAGCATTTGCTGAATCACCCCACTGAATGGGAGTGCGAGAATTATCGCGAGATTTGGCCTGAATAATTGCAAAAGCTTCTTCTGGTGTTTTGCCTTGCTCCAGCAGCATCTGATAGGCATTGATAGATTCCACATCCACATAATCTGCCATAGAGTCATAGTCTGGATCCACCATGCCGATTTCTTCTCCCATATAAATATATGGCGTTCCGCGAGACAGATGAATGCTGGCCGCAAGCATGGTTGCTCCTTCATTGCGGAAATGCTGAACATCAACAAAACGATTTAAGGCACGTGGCTGATCATGATTGTTCCAAAATAGAGCACTCCAGCCATCATGGTCACTCATTTCCTTGCCCCACGTATGAAAAAGACGGTTGAGCTCCTCGAAATCAAATTTTTTCAAGCTCCATTTTTGACCATTTTCATAATCCACCTTCAAATGATGGAAATTAAAGGCCATAGACAATTCGTGACGTGCCGGATCTGTATAGAGAATGCAGTTTTCAATAGTAGTCGCACTCATTTCTCCGACAGTTATAAATGAGTCAGCCTGTCCGAAAGTCGCTTCATTCAGCATGTGCAGGTAGTCATGTACAATGGGCTTGTCCGTATAGGCAGGCTTACCATCATTTTCCGGACAGTTTTCCAACACCTCATCTTTTCCAATCAGATTGATGACATCAAAGCGAAAACCCTTGACACCCTTGTTCCGCCAAAAATTGACAACTTTGAAAAGTTCTTCGCGGACATGAGGATTGCGCCAGTTGAGATCAGCCTGCGTCACATCAAAGAGATGCAGGTAGTACTTGCCAGTGTCGCCAAAAGGTGCCCAGGCGCTGCCGCCAAACTTAGACAACCAGTCTGTCGGCTCATCACGCAGAAAGAAAAAATCTTGGTAGTACGGATCGCCAGCTAAAGCTTTTTGAAACCATTCATGCTCGGTCGAGCAATGATTTAAGACCATATCCAGCATAAAGTCAATGCCGTATTCTTTCCCAACTTGAACCATCTCTTCAAAGTCAGACATCGTCCCAAAAAGAGGGTTGACAGCCGTATAATCTGAAATATCATAACCATTATCACGCTGCGGGCTGGGATAGAAAGGATTGAGCCAGACCATATCCACTCCTAATTCTTTGAGGTAAGGAATTTTCTCAATAATGCCTTGAAAATCTCCTATCCCATTTCCGGTCGTGTCTTTAAATGATTTTGGATAAATTTGATAGACGACTTTTGTCTTATCTAATGCCATTTGTCTTCCTTTTCTATTTCTAAAAGAAAGAGGCGGGGCTTACGCTCCTCCCCTTTATCGTTACTGTTATTCTTCGCTACGAGCCTTTGTATCTCTCGTTAAGAGGATGCTACTTGGATTTCTAGCAGTGAGGCAAATGGATTACTGAGATAAATTTGTCTATTCGTTAGAAAAATCCTGCTCATCATAGCTCGTATCAAACATTTTACCCGATTCGAGTAGCTGTCATCAGCTTATCTCCACGTCCAATAGTCCGCGGCAATGTTCCCTGTTCATCAGCCTGAAATTGCTCTTGATTTGTAATAATCACAGGTGTTTCAGTCACTAAGCCAGCTTCCTGAATAGCTGCTATATCAAAACTAACCAGTTTCTGACCTACGCTCACTCTGTCTCCTTGAGCCACATGAGCTTCAAAACCTTTGCCATCGAGATTAACTGTGTCCATACCGATATGCATGAGTAATTCGACACCTTCATCTGACACGATTCCAACAGCATGATTGGTTGGGAAAAGCACTGATACCGTCCCGTTCACAGGGGCCACCAGTTCTCCCTCACTTGGAAGAATGACAACTCCTTGTCCCATCACGCCTTGAGCAAAGACAGGGTCGGTTGCTTGGCTTAATTCTTTGACTTCTCCAGCCAGTGGGCTAGCAATTTCTGCAAAATCTACTTTTGGAGCGGCTTCTTTTGCTTCGTCAATGGCTTCAATTTGCGGTGATTTGACACTTTCATCTTCTGTCTTTGTAAACATGCCTGTCTTGCGGAAGAAGAAAGTCAAAATCATCGGTACTGCAATAGCTACTAACATAATAAGGAAGAATGGAAGCATGTATTTAGCTTGGATAGATAAGATACCTGGAATTCCACCGATTCCGATAGCATTGGCTGTTACGTTAAAGGTTACGGATAAGAGACCTGCGATAGAAGAACCAATCATCCCTGCCACAAATGGGTAGACGTACTTCACGTTGACCCCGAAAAGGGCTGGTTCTGTAACACCTAGATAAGCAGAAATCGTTGCTGGCAGAGAAATCTGTGCTTCACGTTCATTATGACGGTTCATCAGATAGTAAGTAAATACAGCTGAACCTTGAGCGATATTGGACAAGGCAATCATTGGCCATAGCGCCGTACCGCCTGTATCTGCAACCAGCTGTGTATCAATGGCATTGGTCATGTGGTGCAGACCAGTGATAACAAACGGAGCATAGAGGGCACCAAATATCGCACCAAAGAGCCATTTAACAGGACCAGTCAGACCAGCAAGCACCGCTGTTGACAGCCATTGTCCAAGTGTCCAACCAATTGGACCAAGGACTGTATGCGCTAGAATAAGTGCCGGAATCAAGGATAAGAATGGCACAAAAATCATGGACACAACTTCTGGAATGCGTTTGCGCCAGAAGATTTCAAGATAAGATAGCGACAATCCTGCAAGCAGAGCTGGAATAACTTGTGCTTGGTATCCAATTTTTCTAACTGTGAAGAAACCAAAATCCCATACCCAGTTTTTAGCAATTTCTGAAGCCGGTGTGCTGGCTACTGAGTACGCATTGAGCAATTGTGGTGACACCAAACAAATCCCAAGAACAATTCCCAAAATCTGGCTGGTTCCCATTTTACGAGAAACAGACCAAACAATACCAACAGGTAAGAAGTGGAAAATCGCTTCACCCGGCAGCCACAAGAAGGAATTTACACCACTCCAAAACTGTGATACATCTACAATCGTATTGTAAATCGGAGTACCGTCTTTAGCAAACTGAGCAACACCGTCAACCATTTTTTGACCGAGTGCCTGAATCTGTACACCTTCCAGAATATTGCGGAAACCGAGAATCAGCCCCCCAACGATAATGGCTGGAATAATTGGAGTGAAAATTTCCGCCAGCATTGTCATGACACGTTGTACTGGATTCTGATTGCTTTTGGCAGCGGCTTTAGCTGCTTCTTTTGATACACCTTCAATCCCTGAAACAGCTGTAAAATCATTGTAGAAAATCGGCACATCATTTCCGATAATGACTTGAAACTGCCCTGCATTTGTAAAAGTTCCCTTTACAGCTGGAATGGCTTCAATTGCTTTTACGTCTGCCTTCTTTTCATCTGCCAATACAAAGCGTATCCGAGTTGCACAATGGCTGACTGCTGAGACATTCTCCTTGCCACCGATAGCATCTAATAGCGTCTTGGCGTCTTTCTCAAATTTTCCCATTTTCTGTTTGGCTAGGCTTAACCTAACACTCTCCTTCTTTTTTTCATCATTGTACAATTGATTGATACATTTATTGTAAACGATACCAAAGATATCTGCAAGATGTTTGTAGTAAAAAAGGCTCTTTTTTGGTAAAATTTATTTAGTTGTATGCTAAAAAGAAAACAAGTGAGGATATCATGAAAAAATATGAACAAATTTTTAAACTCTTAGAACAAGATATTCTAAACGAGAAATATCAGATGAATGATTATCTTCCTAGCGAACACGAACTTGTCCAGGCCTACAAGGTCAGCCGTGACACGATTCGTAAATCGCTTGATTTGCTTCAAAAAGCTGGTCTCATTCAAAAAATGAGAGGTCAAGGCTCTAAAGTCATCCAACAAGAACAGATTGACTTTCCCGTTTCCAACCTAACTAGTTACCAAGAACTTGTCCGGCAACATGGAATGAATTCTAAAACCAATGTCATACAGTTAGAAAAAATTACAGTTGATAAAAAATTATCCAGTCTTACTGGTTTTCCTGAATACCGTCTGGTGTGGCGGATTATTCGCCAAAGGGTCGTTGACGGGATTGCCTCCGTCTTGGATATTGATTACCTTGATAAGAGTTTTGTCCCTTCTATTAGCCGTGAAATTGCAGAGCATTCAATTTATGCTTATTTAGAAGATGAACTGGGACTACACATTTCTTACGCCCAAAAAGAAATCACAATTGATCCAGCCACTAATCGCGATAAAATATTGATGAACATTGGAAATGACCACCATGTCGTCTCTGTCAAATCAAAAGTCTATCTTGCAGACGGACAGCAATTTCAGTTTACAGATAGTCGTCATAAACTCGAAAAATTCCGTTTCGTTGACTTCTCCAAACGGCAAAAATGATCATGACCCTTCACAAAATTCACTCTTCAATATTAAAAATAGCCAAAAAGGAAGAATGTCGTTGTCATCGATCTGCTTCCTTTATTTTTAATGTCATTCACATATTTATAAAAAGTAAAGTAAACTTATCAATTTTTGAAAAACGAAAGAAGCTGAGATCATTTCTCAACTTCTTCCTCTTCTTCTACTATTTCAGAAACTTCTACTTTGAGCTTTGTCACACGTCCATTTTTTACCTTATCATTGGTTAAAATGAGCCTTTTGTCCTGACTTTCCACTTCATAACTCAAACGCTCTTTCACGTCGGGTATCGAGCCTACGCCCGTCAAATAATAGCCCGCAATAGTGTCAACGTCATCACTCTCCAGTTCAACTTCAAAATACTCGTTAAAGTCATTTAAACTCATGGTTCCAAGGACAAAGTAAGTATGGTCAGAAACCTGATACACCTCTACTTCAGCCTTGTCTGTTTCATCATCTATCTCACCGACAATTTCTTCCAGTAAGTCTTCCAGCGTTACCAGACCAGACATACCACCATATTCATCTAACAATATCGCCATTTGATTTTGCGTATTCCGCAGCTCTGTCAGCAAATCATCCACGAAAATTGTTTCTGGCACAAAGAGCGGTTCCTGCAAAATTTTTCGTAGTACAATATTATCAAAACCATTAGTAAACGCCTCATTTAACAGACGTTTGGTGTGAATAAGTCCAATAACATTATCCTTGTCATCATCATAGACCGGAATCCGTGAAAAATTCTGCTTCAAGATGCTTTCGATAATTTCCTTGGTATCATCATTGATGTCCACCATAAACGCATCGGTACGCGGCACCATTACCTCACGCGCCATCATCTCATCTAGTGAAAAAATCCCTTGCAGCATTTCAATTTCATCTGCATCCAGTGTTTCTTCACTATTGGTCAGCATATACTCAATCTCATCACGTGTCATTTTCTCATCTGCATCATCAAAAGTCATGGGAGTGATTCGACTGAGCAGATTGGTAGAGGCTGATAAAAGCCAAACAAAGGGACTGACAATTTTTCCCAAAAAGATGATAACTGGCGCTGTACGAACCGCTAGGGAATCCTTGAGGTTCAGAGCGATTCTCTTTGGATACAATTCACCAAAAACAATCGAAATATAAGTCAAGATAGCAACAGATAAAAAGCTTGCAATGGCTCTTGCAGTCTCGGAATTTCCCATCCAAGAAGCAATTTCCTGACCGAGTGTATTAGCCAAACTAGCTCCTGATAAAATGGTAATCAATGTAATCCCAACTTGAATAGTGGATAAAAAGTGATTAGGATTTTCCAAGACTTTTAACAAGCGAATGTACTTCGCATCGCCTTCTTCAGCCTTTTGCTCTACACGAGCGCGGTTTAAAGACACCATAGCCATTTCGGCTGCTGAAAAAAAGGCGTTCAATAGCGTTAAAATCAGTAATAATAAAGCTTGCAGTAACAAGGTCTGACTGCTAGGGTCTTCCATGAATGTTCTCTCCTCATATATAAGTAATCTTAATTATAGCATACTTTTTGACTTCTTGCACATGGAGTGTTAAAAAGAAAGTTTGAAGGAAGATTGCAAAGAAGAAAATCGATTGTTTAGGCTTCTAAATTTTGCAGAACTGTTTCCAAGCGTGAAATTGCATCAACAGGAAGTGCCGTTTTAGGGTATTTTTGATTAAAGGCAAGCAAGAAGTTCAGCCGTACTTGCATTCTTTCTCTAAGTAATTGTTTGTAGCGAGCATCAAAATTCGGAATCGGATACCCTTCACATTCCATGTATTCAAAACCCTCCAATGGCCCAAATGGTTTAAATTCTGCTTCTTCATCAACAATTTTTTCAATAATATTCAAGCTAACTTCTTTTGAAATTCCTTTTCCCATATAAAATCCAGTATTGATGATATAGCAGTCAACACCAGATTCAAAGAGACTACGGAATTTCCGATAATCTTCCACCAAGGGATACACTCTAAATGGATTGGCATAAGGTTCAATGACTAAATCATCGTGCTTGCCAGCGACATTTTCAGCATTGGAACGCTTGGTCATCAAAGTACAGCCCATCGTAGAAGCCATCAGCGGATCGTTGATTTTGACTAACGGTGGGAGAGAATCATCTTTCATAATCCAGAAAATGGCTTGGATAGGCTCATCAATTCGATCAACCCGATCTGGTGTTGCAAAGCGAGACTTGACTGTCCGACCATTTCCATTTCGAATGTCCTCTGTCACCAATTTTTTTAGACCATTGTCATCCAGTGTCACACCACAATTCTGAACTGTTACAAAAAAATCCTGCTCCCTATGTCCAATGGAATAGTCATTCGTTTTATCAAAATAGGACGGTTCCAGAGCAATGGAAGAGCCATCTTTGACAGAAATAATAAAGGCATCATCATGCAAAACCTTAATATAATATTTTCCATTATGTTTGGCATGTGTCAGTGTGGATTTCCCTGAGCCGGATAAACCAAAGAAGGAGGCTACATAGTCTTTCTTTTCAGCCTCTTCTTGTTTAAAGATTTTCAAGCCACCGTGACAAGCTACATATCCATTTCTAGCAGCGGTTGCCCAAGCTAAGGTTAAAGTCGCTTTTTTCAACTCACCAAAGTAATTTAAACCCAAAATAATGACACAATTGTGCTGAGTATCAAAATATACCAATCCTTCAGGATAATCTGGATGCTTCCATTTGGGATCGAAAAAAATAAATATGTCATTTTCATCGTACTTTTTAGAAACTCTCAAACGATTTTTAAACTCTTCATCCAAAATTTGAAAGTTTAAAAGCCAAGAATACAGGTTGTTAATTTCATCTTCAGGAACCATGAGATGAGCACAAGCCATAAAGGCTTCATCTAGCCCTACAACTGCATCTGCCTTATAAAATTTTCGATGATGAGCTTGATAAATTGCACTGCGTACTATTGAAAGCAGCTTCTCATCTTCCTCACTGTCTCTACCAAAAATCCGTCGAGCTTTAGCCGTTCGACCAACAACTGCGCCAGAATTCGTTAATAAAACGCGAGCATAAGAAGGCAAGCCCAATTCCTTTGTATGAATGACAGGCATATCTAAGACAACTGTCCCAGCAGCTGCGGAAGCCAATTGATAAGCTTCTTCCACTGTTTTTATTGCAACAACCTGATTTTCATAAAAAGCTGTTTCAATGATTGCCTTCAAAGGAGAGAAATAAGAAGAATTTTTTCTTATTTCCTGCGGAGAATATTTACGACGTGTTACCATAAGTGTACCTCCTCTATCTTATTAGTTCTATTTTAGCATAAAAATACACTTATGGTTTTAATAAAACGTATTAGAAAGAAAAAGGAGTGGAATTCCAAACTAAATTTTTGTTGCATTTAGTTTGCTTCCACTTCCCTATATTCATCATTCTAAAACATTAAGACACAGTCCTTCTGAATGTCTATTCATCTTTCAGATTTTGAATTTATTCATCATCCCATTCTTATTTATTAATAATTCCGTACTCCTCATTTTTCTTTTGCTCCTGTGCAGCTCGATGATTATCATATAAATTCGCTAGGAATTTTGCAATTTCTTTCAAAATAGAATAAATTGGAATCGCTACAATCATCCCAACAATCCCATAAATATTACTTGACAAAAGCAAGAGAACCATAATGGTAATTGGATGCACCTTCATCACGCCACCTACAATCCGTGGATAGAGAATATTTCCGTCAATTTGCTGCACAATTAACATATATATAACTGCGATCACCATTTTTTTTGGATCGGCAATCAGATAAGTGATAATCATCGGAATCAACCCAATGCTTGGACCCACATAAGGAATAAGATTAGCAATCATAGAAAAAATAGCAAATATCAAAGCATATTTCAGACCAATAACACTATAGCCAATGAAAGCCAACGTTCCAATAATAAACGCATCAATCGAAATCCCACTAATATACCGAGCAATCGTTGCATTAAGATTGGTCAATAATTTCGTGATGTTGAGCTTATCCCGCTTCAAAACAGTTCTTTCCAACATGGGCAGTAATTTATCCCCGTCAATTAAGAAATAGACCAAAAAGATCGGCGTCATGATGAGAATCAAAAATGTATTCACTACTGCTGAAACGACACTCCCCAGACTATTGGTGACACTATTTAAAATATTTTGCAAAATATCCACATAAGACAAATTTAACTGCTTAATAATAGACTGGATATTCAGATTTTTAAAGAGAGAGTGCTGCGATAGCTGGTTAATCCAATTTTGCAATTCTCCATAAACATTTTGACTAGAAGAAATCAAACTTGTCAACTGCGTAATCAAAATAGGTAGCAGATAAATAATGCCCAGAGCAATAATCCCAAACAAGAGAACCAAGGTAATCAAAATTCCAAAAATCCTCTTAATTTTCAGCTCTTTCTCCAGGAATTTCACTAAAGGATTCGTCACATAGTACAAAAATCCCGCAATTAGAAAAGGAATTAAAACCGTATTTAAAACGCTCACAAAAGGGGAAATCAAGCCGTCCATTTGCCGCCAGATAAAAAAGATAATGGTTAGTAGTAAGACTTCTGTTGTCCAAAAAAATAACTTATTTTTATGAAACATACTGTTCCTCCTATCAGCTATTCTATCATATTTTCCACTAAAATAGAGTGCTTTTCTTAAAATGGCTTAAATTATTTTAGGAACAGACTCTTTCGTTTCCCACTATCAAAATTTATTTTTCCATTTATTTTCGTTTGTAAACCATTTTCACATGTACTCGTGATTCTAGGATAAAGGGTTCGCTGATACCTTCAAATCCAAATTTCTCATACAAGCCCATCACCTGCTCTTGCGCCTCTATGTGAATCTCTTTTTCAGGCCATTTTTCAGCACAAGTCTCCATAATAGCTTGGACCAACTTACGACCAAGCCCTTAACCGCGAGTAGAAGCCGCTGTTACGACACGTCCAAAATGAATAGTAGTACCCGTTTCAAATACTCTCGCATAAGCGTCTACCTCGCCGGCTTCATTTTCATGAAAAATATGGATAGCCTCTAAATCGTGCTCGTCCAAATCATTATAAACACTATTTTGCTCTACGACAAATGTTTCCAAACGTAATTTCAAGCATTTATAAAATTCTAAGGTGGTTAATTCCTCAAATGTCTTTTTATACCACATACTTGTTTTCCCTTCTTCTTTATTATATAATAATTGTAAATGCAACTATAAAAGGAGCCTTTTATAGATTATCGTCATCTCTTTCGTCAAATGGGCATAATTTCTCGCCAAGCCATGATGAATATGAATCATGAAGCCAGCCAATACAACCTAGATAATAATCTTTTTCTTATCCTTATTCGCATTGTTGAGCATGAAGGACTGAATCAATCTCAACTTTCTCATATGGTAAAAATTGATAAAACAACACTTAGTCGCTCCCTTAGAAAACTAGAGGAAAAAGGATTTATCACAAAGAAAGTCAACTCTCAAAATAAGAAGTTTAAAGAGCTTTTCCCTACGACGAAGGCTTTGCAAATCTACGACCGATTGATTGGATTTGAAACGACCTACATCCAGTCTGTCATGAAAGCTCTGACTTCCTCTGAACTCTTTCAATTAGAAGTCATCCTCAATAAAATAGAAAATGCTCAATGAAATCAGTATAGCACACATTGGTTGCATTTGCAACTTTGAAATTAAAAAAATGAAGAGGCTGGGAGAAAAGTCCTTAACCTCGTCAGATTTTTCTGAGTTTCTTGCAAGTCGCAGTGGTTGAGTGGGTTCTATGTGGTTGATAAATCAACCTTTACAGCCCTACTCAACTGTGCGGGGGTGGGACAACAAAATCAAATTTCTTCGAAATTACCGATTTTTGTCCCACTCCCTTTTGATTATTTTGTTTCAAATCCTTCTGCAACTGCTTGCGCAAAATGTTCTTCAACGATTTCTGCGCAGTGGTCACAAACAATTGCATGATAGCTACATTCTTTGACTGTTTCATCTACCCGACGGCAACGTTCACAAACTTGTCCCTCTGCATGCTCAACTGTAAAAGCTACATCCTCGAAAGCAATAGCTTTTTCAGGAGCTTCCCCGTCTGCGATTGTTAATTTAGAGACAATGAGAAGTTGCGCAACGTCGCTATTAACCGCTTCAAGCAATGTTCTCACTACTTCATTTGGATAAACCGTTAAGTGAGCTTCCAAGGATTTTCCAATAACCTTTTCATTACGTGCTTCTTCCAAAGCTTTTTGAGCTTGACTGCGGAAGTGCATAAAGGCTGTCCAAGTATCCAACAGTTCTTCCTCATTAAGGAAAGTCTGCGCATCTGGCAATTCCGCTAACTGAACAAATTCTTCTGGCTCATGTTCTAAATAAGACCAGATTTCTTCTGCTGTATGTGGAAGAATTGGGGTCAACAATTTTGTAATGTTTACTAAAATATCGTAAAAGACGGTCTGCATTTGACGGCGTTCCAATGATTTAGCTGCTTCAATATAGACAACATCTTTTGCAAAATCAAGATAGAAAGCTGATAAATCAACTGTCACAAAGTTTACAATCGCTTTGTAAATATCCAAAAATTCAAAGTTGGCATAAGCCTCACGAATCGTCTTGACAAGTTGGTTAAAGCGAACAGTCATGTACTTATCAACAGAGCGAAGGTCATCATAAGCAACAGCGTCTTCTTTCGGATTAAAATCAGAAGTATTAGCAATCAAGAAACGCAGGGTGTTACGGATTTTTCGGTAGGTTTCAGACACTTGACCAAGAATATCCATAGAGATACGCACATCGTTGCTAGAATCCACACTCGTCACCCAAAGGCGCAAGATTTCAGCTCCAAATTGTCTTTCAACATCACTTGGAGCAATGGTGTTGCCGAGAGACTTAGACATCTTCTCGCCTTTGCCGTCCAAAGCAAACCCTTGTGAAAGGATTTGTTTATAAGGAGCCACTCCATGATTTGCAACAGAAGTAATCATAGAGGAGTTAAACCAGCCACGATATTGGTCAGAACCTTCAAGATAAAGGTCAGCAGGATAAGTCAATTCAGGACGATTGACCACCACACCATTCCAAGAAGAACCAGAATCAAACCACACGTCCATGATGTCCGTTTCTTTAGTGAATGTACCATTTGGTGACTCTGGATGAGTAAATCCTTCTGGAAGCAAATCTTTCGCTTCTCGTTGCCACCAAATGATAGAGCCATGTTCCGTAAAGAGCTCAGCCACATGCTCAATTGTTTGCTCTGTCATAATCGGTGTGCCGTCCTCCGCATAGAAGATTGGAAGTGGCACTCCCCAAGCCCGCTGACGCGAAATGACCCAATCTCCACGGTCACGGATCATATTGTAAAGACGAACTTTACCCCATTCAGAGTGGAACTTCACTTTTTCAATCTCATCAAGAATTTCCTGACGGAATTTTGAAACTGAAGCAAACCATTGCGGTACCGCACGCCAAATTATTGGCTTTTTCGTCCGCCAGTCAAATGGGTAGGAGTGAGAAATTTCTTCTTGCGCAAGGAGAAGTTGACCTAACTTTTCAATTACTGTAGGAACTACCTTGTCATAAAATTGCCCTGCAAAATCTGGGCCAGCATTTTCCATCATGATACCACGTTCATTAACTGTAACGGCTACTTCTAAGCCATTTGCAATCCCAACATTGTAGTCGTCCTCACCAAAACCAGGAGCTGTATGGACAATCCCTGTACCTGAATCTAGTGTAACGTGGTCACCAAGAATCACCAATTCATCTACTTCCTCATCCCACGGGTGCTCTGTCACGATATGGTTCAGTTCAGCACCGCGATGAGTTGCCAAGACCTCCACATCTTCCCAACCAAATTTTTCAGACAAGCTATTGAGCAGATCAGCAGCAACGACAAATTTACGACTTTCCCCAGCGGGCTTTACCACAACATAATCAAAGTCCGCACCTACTGTCAAACCACGAGAAGCCGTAATAGTAAATGGTGTTGTCGTCCAAACTACAATATAAGTATCTGTATCTAGCACATTTTTGCCGTCTTTTACCTTATTTGCATAGTAAAGAGAGGTTGAAACCAAATCATGATACTCAATTTCTGCCTCTGCAAGAGCTGATTCAGATGACCATGACCAATAAACCGGCTTCGCACCGCGGTAGATATAGCCTTTTTTCGCCATTTCTCCAAATACGCGAATTTGAGCAGCTTCATAATCCGGAGTCAACGTCACATACGGATGCTCCCAATCACCAGAAACACCTAAGCGTTTGAAATCTTCACGTTGTTTGTCTACTTGGCTGAGTGCGTAATCACGACAAAGCTTTAAATACTCTGCCAAATCCATTTCTTTGCGTTTCACACCTTGCTTCGCTAGGACTTGCTCAATTGGAAGACCATGAGTATCCCAACCTGGAATGTAAGGCGCATAATAGCCAGACATAGATTTTGAACGCACAATAATATCTTTTGAAATCTTATTCATGGCATGACCAACGTGAATATTTCCATTAGCATAAGGAGGGCCATCGTGAAGTGTAAAGTGTGGTTTACCTTCATTCAATTCTTGACGACGTTGATACAACTTTGCATCTTCCCACTCTTTTTGCCAAAGAGGTTCTTTATTCGGCAAACCAGCACGCATTGGAAAAGCTGTTTTTCCAAGATTAAGAGTTTCTTTTAATTTCATAAGTTCTCCTTTTTCATATTATTAACAAATTAAAATAAAAAAACCACAAATTCATCCAAAGGACGAAAATTCGTGGTACCACCTTCATTTAGATAAGAATAAGATTCCTATCCCTCTTACTCGTAACGTGAGTTAAGCGCTAAATCTTACTGTTTTTCAGATCTAAGTTTGTAAAATGATAATCCTAACAAAAGAGATTACAGGTCTCTCACCGTCACCTGCTCGCTGCGAATATTTTGTTAGCATCTTGTTTTTACATTCTCTTATAAAATATCTACAGATTCTGTTGAAGTAGCTTCTGAGTTATCTGTTGAAGTCTCAGCATTTGTCAGATTTAATCCTAAGACAGACTCATCTAATGTTTCAAACGCTTGTGTTTCGGCTAATTCACGATTTGCTTCTTCAATGCGTCTTTGTAATTCTTCCATTTCCTCTGGAGAGAACTGACGCGTCACATCCACTTCATCCTCTTCTGGAGTCGTTACGACTTCACCTAAAGCAGACTGAACAACTTCTTTAAAAGCTTCATCGCTTGTTTGCAAGTAAGTAGCTGTTGGACGAAGAATATCTTCCCATTCTGAAGAATTCACAATGCTTAATTGACTTTCAATGGTTGATTTTAAACGTTGGTGGAAGACACGCGTTTTATTTTTCAATTCTTCTGTTTCAACAGCCACTTTCTTAGCATTATCTGTCGCTTGACGAAGAATTTCATTAGCCTTGTATTTTGCCTCATCCAACAAATGTTGGGCTTCTTGCTCAGCTTTATGAACAATGTTTTCAGAACGGTCATTTGCCGCTTGTTTCACACGTTCTGCTGTATCTTGTGCAATCAATACAGCCTGGCTAAGGGAATCCTTCATCTCGTCAAAATAGGTCAAACGTTCTTCCAGATTTTTAATTTTTGACTCTTGCTCATGATTGACACGAACTAAATCTTCGTAATCTTGGACAATGATATCAAGAAATTCATCTACTTCATCAACATCATATCCTCTAAATTTGTGAGCAAAAGCTTTATCTTTAATTTCTAACGATGTAATAGCCATATTTTCTCCTTACTTACTAGACAATAATTCAACAGTTAACTTATACTTCCCATTTTTTGAAAAGCCATTTTCTCTTAAAACTTTTACTCTCCCATATCCTCGTACACTAATTAAGTCATTCAATAACAAATGATGACTGGGATTATCCAGCATGGAATAGTTTACCTTAACTTGCTTTGTTGCTATCAGCCGAGCGGCAATGCTTCGTGACAAATGAAATGAGGCAGCTACCACTTTATCCAAACGCATACTAGAGACAAGCACATCTCTTAGCTTTGAATCAGCTTGAGCGATAATTTGTTGTGAAAAATCTACTTGCTTTAATTTTAAAGGTGTCTTTGCTATCCTTGAGATATGATCGATGAAAAATTGAGTGAATTTCTTATCTACCATAATTTGTGCTCTACCTGAAGCTACAAGAATATCACCAAACACTTTACGTTCAATCCCTAATTGATTCAATAACGTTCCCATTATTTGCGAATGGGTTAAGTGGTGAAATTTATTCGCATAGCTGATTTCTAACAGATCCATTTCAAAATCATTTAATTGCAACTCATAGTAGAGAGGAGCAATAATGACTTTAGCAAATTCACTCGTATAATAATCCGAACTTGAAAATATTTGCAATTGTAAGCGATTCCCAAGATTTCGCAAAACTTCAACTTGATGTGGATTTACAAACGAAGTCACTTCAAAAGAATAAGAATCTTCAACTCGCTGCATCTGTTCTAAACTTTTATCAACAAATTCACGATCTTCTTCTGCAAAATGTTGATATAAATGTTTGCTATTTTTCATGAATTTAAGCTAAAAGCAAAAGGGCATTCAAAATGATGCCAGAAACAAAATTCAGAAGAAAGATAACAACAAGAACCGTCCAATCAATCCCAGCAAATTGTAGGTTGAAACGTTGAAATGGTTTTAAAACAGGCTCTACTATCCGTAAAATCAACTGACCAAACGACGTTTGATAGGCACCTGGAAACCATGATAAAAGAGCATACACCACTAAAATAAATGAATATAATCTCACTAAATTATAAAGTATATTTACAATCCAAACCATGCTTTTATCTACGTTTCATATCAAAATCAAATTCGCCACTTTGTAAATCCTCAGGTAATTTCAAATCCTCAACATTTACAACAACATTGATTGGTGTTAAAAGGTACATTGTACTTGCAACTTTTTTTATATTTCCTGCAAGCACATAACGAGCACCATCCAAATAATCCAAACAACGACGAGCTTGCACTTCTGTCATATATTGAAAATCAATCAAAATGCTTTCATTAACAATTAACAAATCAACAATTTCAGTTGTTTCTTCATATTTTCTTGGATAACGAACATTGATTGTCACTTTGTCATCTGAAATTGTCCGATGTTGTGCCAATTCTTGCTGACGTGCATGCAGACGAGTAATGTTCTCATTTGCTCCCGACTTTGTAGAAGATTGTGAAGAGCTACTCGCTGTATGTACTGTTCTTTCTTTAGTAGGTGTTACAGATTGACTACTCGCACGTGGTGGTAGCTCAGGCATTTGAACGCCAGCATCTTCACCATCTTCCGTAAAGTAATCAATGAATTTATCAAATCTATCTTTAAGAGACATAATACTTTCCTATTTAAAAAATGCAATACCAATTCTGACAAAAGTCGAACCATTTGCAATAGCTATTGCATAATCACGGCTCATTCCCATACTTAAATCAGTAAAAGGCATATTAGGTAACTGTTTACGTTGTAATCTTTGCTGTAATTTATAGGCTTGTTGGAAAATGGCATTTAATTCCGCTTCATCTGCTTCAATCGGTGCCATTGTCATCAAACCTACAATCTGAATGTTTTCAAGTTTTTCTAGCTCAGGTAAAATCGTATCTATTTCCTCTATAGCAAAACCATGTTTACTAGCTTCTTTGGAAATATTTACTTGTAAAAAGCATTTAATGATATGTTCAGCTCTTTTATTGATTTCTTGAGCTAATTTTACTGAATCTAAGGCATGGAAATAGTCAACATAATTGATGACATCTTTCACTTTCCGCCTTTGAAGTGTACCAATTAAGTGCCAAGTTACACGTTCATCTTTCAGAGCCTGATATTTCTCTAGAAATTTATCAACTCGATTTTCACCGATATGATGAATTCCTGCTTTAACCAGCTCTTTAGCAGTAGAGCTGTCAACATATTTGGTGACAGCTATTACTTCTACTGAATTTTTTGAGCGATTGGCTTTTTGAGTAGCTTGCGCTACATTTTCCAAAACTTGATATGTATTCTTTTCTAAATCCATTTTAACGGTTTTTAAAGAAAGGTGGTGTTTCTAATTCATCGTCATCAGAACTAGTGTCTTCATAACGTTCCACGGCTGGTGCAGCACTCGCATCTGTTGAGCGAACAATATTTTCACGACGCAAATCCCAATCACCAAATGCTGAAGCCTGTGGCGCTTCTGTCCGTTGACGACTTGGCTTTGGAACTTCAAGATTTTCAGTCAAATCAAAGTTACGGTCATAACCTTGGCTTCCTCTAGAATTACGATTTTCACGAGTTCCAGCTGCATAAGAATTTTGTTGAGCAACTGGACGAACACCACTTACTCGATCAATTTTTTCTTGACGAACACCCGTTGCAACAACTGTCACACGAATTTCATCTTTCATGCTGTCGTCAATAGAAGTACCTAACCAAATATTAACACCATGACCTGCTGCTTGATTGACGATTTCTGATGCTTCTTCTGCTTCAATCAAGGTCATATCAAGACCACCTGTAACGTTGATAATGACATCTTCAGCTCCATCAATCGTTGTTTCAAGAAGCGGTGAATAGATAGCCTTACGTGCAGCTTCAATAACACGTTCTTCGCCACTACCAATACCGATTCCCATAAGAGCATCACCTTTATTTGCCATAACGGTTTTTACATCGGCAAAGTCAAGGTTAATAAGTCCTGGGCTTGTAATCAAGTCCGTAATTCCTTGTACACCTTGACGAAGGACATTGTCTGCTTCGCTCAATGCTTCAAGAAGAGGAGTTTTCTTATCAACAATTTCAAGTAAATTATTGTTTGAAATGATAAGAAGTGTGTCTACATGCTCACGAAGTTCATTGATTCCTTCAATCGCAAAGTTACCACGCTTACTTCCTTCAAAGCCAAACGGACGAGTAACAACTGCAACAGTTAAGGCACCAAGACCTTTTGCAATACGAGCAATAACTGGTGCAGCACCTGTACCAGAGCCACCGCCCATACCAGCAGTAATAAAGACCATATCAGCTCCCGTAAGAGCTTCCGTCAACACTTCTTCGCTTTCTTCAGCCGCTTTACGACCGATTTCAGGCTGTCCTCCAGCACCTAGACCGCGAGTCAACTTTGGTCCAAGCTGAATAACTGTTTCTGCTTTTGAGCCACTAAGAGCTTGTACATCTGTATTGGCGGCGATAAATTCAACGCCTGATACTCCTTCATCAATCATGCGGTTAATGGCATTACCACCACCACCACCGATACCAATAACTTTAATTACTGCTCCTTGTGCCGCAGCTGTATCAAATGAAAATGTCATAATGTATTACCTTCTCCTTTAATCAAACATATTGCCAAGTAGATTTCGAACACGATCTGTCAATTTTTCTTTTGGTTGTTGAGATTGTGTCGGAAGTGGTTCGGGACGTTCAACTTCTTCTGCTGGTTCAGCAATTGGAGCCACAGTTGTTTGTTGCGGCTGAGTAAAGCGCTGCAACGGATTGAACGACTGAGTTTGTTGAGTCGGACGAGAAAATTCAACCGGTTGATGACGCAGAAGTTCATCACCGTGAACGGCAGCTTGTGCTAAAACATCCACTTCAGATAGATTTCCAGCATATTCTGATAAGCTAATGACATGAGCAAAAGCTGGATTACGAATACCGATTTGATTTGGTACATATAGTTTAACAGGAACACCGAAAACTTCTTGCGCCAATTCCACCACACCTGGTAAAATTGCACCACCACCAATAATAACAAGTCCACCTGGAAGTTCTAATAAGTGTCTTCTTTCTAAATCTTGCTTGATTTGTTCAAAGATATGCTTAACACGTGCTGAAATAATTTCTGCTAAATAGCGCTCTGTTACTTCAACCGGTTCCACTTCACCAATTACTTCCACTTGGAAAGACTCATTGCTAGCGGCAGGTACGTATGCTTCTCCATAGTTAAACTTCAAGCTCTCTGCCAACTTCTTAGATGTTTTTAAAACCTTAGAAATATCTTTTGTGACATATTCGCCACCTTCTTGATAGATATTGGTAAATTGCAATTCTTGGTTGCGAACAGAAGCTACTGTTGTTTGGCCACCACCCATATCAATGACAGTCGCACCAAATTCACGTTCACCTTCATTTAGAACAGATTTGGTCATAGCAAGCGGAGAGATGATAATATTTTCCACTTGAACTCCTGCACGCTCAACTGTTTTTCTCAAATTATGAAGAATGGTACGTGGACCTGTATAGAGAAGACCACGCATTTCTAAACGAATGCCCATCATTCCACGAGGATCACGAATTCCTTGGAAGCCATCTGCAATAAACTCTTCAGGAATAAAAGTAATAACTTCGCGGTCTGGAGTCATACTTTTTGTCAAAGCAGATCTCACAACATTTTCAACATCTGCATCTGTGATTTCTTTCGTTTCGCTTGTTACAGGAATCATACCTTGCGTTGGCTCAATCTGCAACAAGTTAGCAGGCAAGCCAACATTCACCAACTTAATGGAAATCCCTGCTTTTTCCTCTGCTTGTGAAATTGCAGATTTTATAGCACTTGCTGCTGCTTCGATATCTACAATGATACCATCTTTTACGCCAGCACTTTTTGCATTACTAACTCCGATTACGTTTAATTCATTGTTTACATGTTCTGCTACCAAGACCTTAATGGAGCTTGTTCCGATATCTAATCCTGTAAAAAAGCCATCTCTAGCCATTAGACCATTCCTCTCTATCTACCAAGTTTCTCACTTATCAATTTAACTATCAAAAAAGTATAGTTATTCAAAGCATATTATAACATAAAAAAATAAAAATTGGGTAGATTTTCTGCATTATTTTAGCTATTTCTATAACTAAATATTCCTGCTTCCATATCTACAGTACTTGTTTCTGTTAGTTGTGGTTTTATTTTTTCATAATAAGGTAGCTTTTTGCCCACTTCTGACAAGGGAACTAGAATTTTATTTCCATCTGTCATAGTGATTGTCAGTAAATCTTCAGTCGCTTTACTCGGTGTATGCTGAACCGTTTGAATTTCTGATTTGATTGTATTAGAAATACCTGATAATTGTTGCACAAATTTCTTAAGCATTGCTTTATCTGAAAAATCAAGTGTTATATAACTTTTTGGCAACTGTGATTTTTTAACTGGAGTAGCAATTTCTTCTCCACTAGATAATACTGGGAAATACTGCTCCCCAGAATAATCATAAGCAACAACTGTATATTCTGTTACTTTTATTTTAAATGTAATTGGAAATTGGTAACTTATCTCTGCTTTTTTCACCCATAGACTTGACAATTTAATATTTCTAGCATGTGCCTTTTGACTTAAATATGTCGTCAAGGTGTAATCCTCTTTTTGAATACTAGAAGCATCCAGCACCTCTGTTTTTGAAAGCTGTTTATTGCCCGTTACCTCTATATTCTTTAATTTTGAATAGGGGCTTATAAAATAAACAGCTAAAATCAACAAAACAGAACTTAGAATCAAGACTGGAAGAGCACGGTAAACATGGCGAGGAGCGATTTTTTCTCTTGTCTCTTTTGCTTCCCGCTTAGCTTGTTTGCGTTCTGCTTTCTTCTTTTTTCGCAAGGCTGCTTTATCAAGAAGAGGTTCATCTTGTTCTTCCTCAGAAGTTTCTGTCTCGGTAGGCTTTTCCGCTTCCTCTGACTCGTTCTCTTGAGTATCCGCTGTCACTTCTTCTGTATTTTCATCATTCTTTTCGACATTCTCTTTTTCAGAACTTGGCAAATGCTGCTTTTTTTGCTCTGCTAGTTCTTTCTCTTTTTCAGCTTCTTCTTGAGCCTTTTTTTCAAGGTATTCCTTGTTTCTTTTTTGCCACTCAGAAAGTTTTTCTGTTTCTTGCTCTTTCTGATCCTCTTGCTTCTTTTTTGTCATTTTCTTCCTTTGTCCATGTCATTTTTTAAAAGATTATAAAATTCATCTAACGATTTTATTTCGTGGGACTGTTTCATGTTTTCTTCATAAAATGCTTTCTGTTCAAGCAACTCTGCAATCATTTTTTGAAGATTTTCTAAATTCAGTTGAGGCTCGTCTAATTTTTTAGCATAGCCTTTTTTTACAAAATAATCCGCATTTTCAATCTGATCACCGCGACTTGCTTCGCGTCCCAAAGGAACAATTACATGGAGTTTTGCCATAGCCAACAATTCAAAAATAGTATTAGAGCCGCCACGTGTAACAACGACATCCGCCAAATCCATCAATGGTTGATAGAGGTCAGTCACATAGGCAATTCGGTAGAGATGACTTGATAATTCGTCTAAACTAGCATCGCCTGATAAATTGATAATATTGTAATGCTGAGTTAGCTCTGCTTTATTTGCCGTTACAAAATCATTAAAAACCCTTGCTCCGGCTGACCCACCAACAAACAGAAGTGTCGGAAGGTTTTCATCAAAATGCTGCCGAATCGCTTGAATCTGCTCATTTGGAGCAGTTGTTTTTTCTCCTACTTTTGTCACAGCTCCCACATGCTCAATTTTTGTCAACGCATGGGCTTGTTCAAAAGTAGAATACATTTTTATCGCACATTTGTAAGCAATTTTATTTGCTAGACCAATAGAGAGGTCTGATTCATGTACATAAACTGGAATCCCAGCTAAGCGAGCTGCAATAACAGGAGGAACCGATACAAAACCACCCTTAGAAAAGAGAGCTTGCGGACGAACCTTTACCATAATTCCTAAAGATTGCAAAATACCCCAAGCCACTTTGAATACATCTAACATATTTTGCCAAGAAAAGTAACGACGTAATTTCCCCGTCGCTATAGAATGAAAAGTGATATCCAAACCTGATTTCTGGATTTCTTGGTATTCAATCCCATGCTTATCACCAATATAGTGAACTTGCCAGCCTGCTTCTAGGAATTTTGGAATGAGTAGAAGGTTTAGAGTCACATGACCAACCGTTCCTCCACCTGTAAATACAATCTTTTTCATCTTAACCCTTTAATTCTTCAAATGTTGCAATAAACTCATCGCCACGGACTTCAAAATTTGGATACATGTCCCAGCTAGCATTTGCAGGACTGAGAAGAACAATGTCACCTGCTTGAGCTTCAGCAAAAGCTTTTTGCGTCGCGTCTTTCACATCAGCAGCATCCATATAGCTCACACCTGCTTTATCTGCTGCTCTCTTGACACGTGCTGCAGATTCTCCAAGAATAACCATTTTCTTCAATCCTTGAATATTTGGCACCAATTCGTCAAATTCATTGCCACGGTCCAGTCCACCAGCAATCAAGATGACCTTACTATTGTCAAAACCAGATAAAGCCTTTTGCGTTGCAAGAATATTTGTGGATTTGCTATCGTTATAAAATTTAACATGGTTGATTTCACCGACATATTGGAGACGATGTTTAACACCGCCAAAACCTGCCAAAGTTTCTTTGATGACTTGATTTTCAATGCCACGCAGTTTCGCAACTGCAATAGTTGCGAGGGCATTTTCAACATTATGACTGCCCGGAACGCCAAGCTCATCTGCTGCCATAACAGGCTCTCCACGGAAGGTCAACATGTTTCCCTCTAAGTAAGCGCCGTCTACCTTTTCTGTCGTTGAAAATGATACAACGGTCGCTTGCGTCTTTGCGGCCAGCTCTTTCGCTAATGTTTGGTTGAAATTCAATACGAGGAAGTCAGATTTGCTCATATTTTTTTGAATGTTCCATTTAGCCGCCACATAATTTTCAAAAGAGCCATGATAATCAATGTGAGTTGGCATCAAGTTGGTAATCACTGCAATCTCTGGGTGAAAGGTTTCAATACCCATGAGTTGGAAAGAAGACAACTCCATAACTAGAGTATCATTTTGGGTTGCAGTTGTTGCAACTTGACTGGATGGAAAACCAATATTTCCAGAAAGTAGACCACTTTGACCACCTGCAGTCAAGACTTCCGCAATCATCGTCGTTGTTGTTGTTTTTCCATTAGAACCCGTAATCCCAATAATTGGAGCATCTGAAATCAAATAAGCCAACTCAACTTCAGTGATGACTGGGATTTCCTTTTCCAATGCTTTCTTGACCATAGGGTTGTCGTAACGAATACCAGGATTTTTGACCATTAGTTCAAATTCTTCATCCAAGAGTTCCAAAGGATGACCACCTGTTACTACTTTGATGCCTTCTTCAAGAAGAGACTGAGCAGCAGGATTTTCCTCAAATGGCTTTCCGTCATTCACTGTGACAATCGCTCCCAACTTATCTAGTAAACGAGCAGCGGATTCACCAGACTTGGCCAAGCCTAAAACTAAAACTTTCTTATTTGCAAAATTTGTAATGTGCTTCATAACATGCCTCTTTTTAATTCTTCTGTATCTATTTTACCTTTTTTTCAGAAAATAAAAAAGCCTTTACGGCTTTTTATTCTTGTCTGTTACGAAGTTTTGAGCGAAACGATACTTTTCTATCTTTTTGTGACAATTTTGAAATATCACGTAGAGAAAAATAAGCTACGCCAATCATTGCAATTCCTACGAAAAATTCAGACGGTAATTGAAAAATCTGAAATACTGCCAATCCTAATAAAATGATAAAAGCGACTAGAGCAATCACTAAAACTACTACATTTAAAGTCCCTTTAATGCTCTGTGGAGCAGCAAAAATGTAAAATAACAAAATGAGAATTCCAAAAATCAAATAAAACATTTCTGCTCCTTTCTAGCCCATCCGCTTCTTTCATATATTAGCAGCAAAGCAAATCATTCTTTCATTATTCAGCTGATTTTTTCTTTTTAGCAGCTTTAGCCCGTTGGTTTTTATCAAGAATTTGTTTCCGCAAACGGATTGATTCTGGTGTGACTTCCATGTACTCATCATCATTCAAGAATTCAAGAGATTCTTCCAATGTCAAGATACGAGGTGTTTTAATAACTGCTGTTTGGTCTTTCGTGGCAGACCGAACATTGGTCATTTGTTTTGCTTTCGTAATATTAACCGTCAAGTCATTTTCGCGTGAATTTTCACCAATAATCATTCCTTCGTAAACTTCTGTACCTGGATTAACAAAAATGGTTCCACGTTCCTCAATAGACATGATTGAATAAGTCGTTGCTTTTCCTGTATCAATCGAAACAAGAGCTCCGCGACGACGACCGCCAATCTCACCTGGAATCAATGGTAGGTATTGGTCAAAAGTGTGGTTCATAATCCCGTAACCACGCGTCATAGAAAGGAATTCAGTTGAGTATCCAATCAAGCCACGCGCAGGCACAAGGAAAATCAAACGTGTTTGTCCGTTTCCGGTAGCCACCATGTCTAACATTTCACCCTTGCGCTCAGAAAGACTTTGAATAACCGAACCTTGGTATTCTTCTGGGGTGTCAATTTGCACACGCTCAAATGGCTCACATTGCACACCGTCCACTTCTTTGACGATAACTTCTGGGCGCGATACTTGTAACTCATAGCCTTCACGACGCATGGTTTCAATTAAGATTGATAAGTGCAACTCTCCACGACCTGACACAATCCATTTATCTGGTGAATCAGTCGGATCCACACGAAGTGAGACGTCCGTTTGCAATTCCGCTTGCAGGCGTTCCTCAACCTTACGAGACGTTACCCATTTCCCTTCACGACCAGCAAATGGTGAATTGTTCACCAAGAAAGTCATTTGCAGCGTTGGTTCGTCAATGTGAAGAATTGGCAATGGTTCTACTGCATCTGTCGGAGTAATCGTTTCACCAACAAAGATATCTTCCATACCAGACACGGCAATCAAATCACCTGCTTTGGCTTCGTCAATTTCACGGCGTTCTAATCCAAAGAAACCAAATAGCTTGGTGACACGGAAGTTTTTCGTTGTGCCGTCTAGTTTAGAAAGCGTCACTTGGTCTCCAACTTTCACCGTTCCGCGGAAAACACGACCAATCCCAATACGACCTACAAAGTCATTGTAGTCCAAAAGAGAAACTTGGAATTGAAGTGGCTCGTCTGAATTATCCACTGGTGCTGGAATATGATCAATAATAGTATCAAAAAGCGGTGCCATAGTGTGCTCTTGGTCAGCAGGATCGTCTGACATAGAAGATGTTCCATTGATAGCAGAAGCATACACAACTGGAAAATCCAATTGGTCATCATCTGCACCCAGCTCAATGAAAAGTTCCAAGACTTCATCCACCACTTCTGCAGGGCGTGCAGACGGTTTGTCAATTTTATTGACCACAACAATCGGCACCAAATCTTGCTCAAGAGCTTTTTTTAATACAAAACGAGTTTGTGGCATGGTTCCTTCATAAGCATCAACAACCAAAACAACCCCGTCCACCATTTTCATAATCCGCTCAACTTCTCCACCGAAGTCCGCGTGTCCTGGAGTGTCCATGATATTGATGCGGACGCCATTATAAGCAACAGCTGTGTTCTTAGCAAGAATGGTAATTCCGCGTTCTTTTTCAAGATCGTTAGAGTCCATTGCGCGTTCTTGCAACTCTTTGCGTTCGTCCAATGTATGTGATTGCTTCAATAATTCGTCCACCAGCGTTGTTTTCCCGTGGTCAACGTGAGCGATAATAGCGATATTGCGAATATCTTCTCTTAATTTTGTCATTTTATCCTCTAAATCTTAAGTTTTATTTCTAACTGAACAATTATACCACAGATTACAGTAAAAAACACGGTTAAACCGGGTGTAAATGTTTTCATTAGAAAATCAATGTCCGACAAATTTATTTACATTCTTTATTGCAAAATTATGATATGATAAGAAAAAACAAAGGAAACTGTATGCGTTTAGATGTCCTACTAGCTCAAGCTCACATTAGTCGTAAAAAAATGAAGCAAGCTCTCCTAAAAAAGAAAATCTTGGTAGATGACCGCCCTGCTCGAAAACTTAGTCAAAATGTTGATACAGGCTTGCAGACTATTACGCTAGAAGAACAACCTGTTCTGGGCAAGCCTCATCAGTATTTTATGATGAATAAGCCACTTGGTGTTGTGACTGCTAACTCTGATAGGAAACACCAAACCGTTCTGGATCTCATCAGACCTGAAGACTTCAATGAACACCTATATTCTGTTGGGCGACTTGATCGAGATACTTCTGGACTATTGTTAATAACCGACAACGGACCTCTCGGTTTTCAACTACTACATCCTCAATACCACATTGCAAAAACATATGAGGTTGAAGTGAACGGTCTCCTAGATAACCAGATGATAAAAACCTTTCAAAAAGGGATTGTTTTTCTTGATGGAACTATTTGTAAACCAGCTCTACTTACAATTCATTCTTCTACTCCAAACAAAAGTACTGCGACAGTCACTATTTCTGAGGGAAAATTTCATCAAATCAAAAAAATGTTTTTGACTGTCGGTGTCAAAGTTCTTTCTCTTAAACGGACTCATTTCGGAGCTTTTGAATTGGACCAAAACTTAGCAGCAGGAGAATACCGAGCGCTGAACCAAACAGAACTCGAAAAAGTAAAACAATATTTAGAAAAAAGCTATTAAAAGTGAGCAACCCTTTTAGATTACTCACTTTTAACTTTTCCTTTCCAACCATCTAGTCCTGCAGAGAGGATGTAAATATCCTTATAACCTTCCTTTTTCAATAAGATAGCTGCATTCATCACACGTTGTCCCCGACTATTTTCATATAGTAAAACAGCCTTGTCTTTGCGAATCGCTCCTAAGCTTGTTTTTAACTGCTGTGACGGGATATTTCGCGCTCCTAAAATATGTTTCCGACGAAAATCAGCTGGGTCGCGCAAATCAATCAACTGACCTTGCCGAATCATATCACCAAATTCTGCATTGTCTACTACCTTAGCCGCATGACGAACACGGACATAGTTAAAGCCCATCCAGCCTAACGTTCCAACAATAATTGCCAATAAAATCCAGTTTAACATGTTTTCTCCTCATTCTTCTTCAAATATTGTAATTCCAACTGATGTTCCTTTCGCAAGACCCGCTCAGCTTCTAGATAGTCCATTCTTTCTATCAAGCCCGCATCATAAATCCTCTCTAACTCAATTTTCATCATTTCAATATCATACAAGCGCTTACCCATATAGATAATAATGCCAAAACTTTTGAGGTATTGCTGCACATCATAAAGTGTTTTCATGAGGCTTATTTTACCAGAATTTTAGGAGTATTTCAAGGTTGAAAAGAACTCATTTTGTAAGTAAAACATTCTTCAAGTGCTCAAAAACAACAAAAAAGCCGCCGATTGGGCGACTCTTATAGGGAGATTATTATGAAAAAGAAAAGTTTAGGATTTTTATCAAATAAAGTTAGGAGGTCTTCATCTGATGGTATTAGTATAACGCTACCTCCTTAAATTTATCTTAAACTCTAAAAGATTTTAAAATTTTATTTTCTATTCTCAAATATTTGCTTACACTCCTGGAGTTTGTCCAATTTCAGCCGTTAACATCCAGATATTCTTTTCAAGATCAGCTTTAGCACCGACAAAAATATCGTTGGTCACATCATCTCCTTCTTCATCTGTTACATCCAGAGCTTCTTGGTAGAGACCTACCAAGTAACGGAAGATTTCGATGACACGTTCCAAACTTTCTGCAACATTCTTACTGAATTTTCCTTCTTTTTCTTCAATATTGCTGTGTTGGATAAATTCACTCAAAGTTGAATACGGCATTCCACCTAAAGTAATCAAACGTTCACTTACTTCATCTAAAGTCGTATCCAAGGTTTCCATATACTCATCCATCTTAGGATGCCAAACCATAAAACCAGCTCCACGCATGTACCAATGTACTTGGTGAAGAGCAATGTGAGCAGTGTATAAATCCGCTACCACTTGGTTTAAAACTGCTTTTGTTTTGGGAAGAGACTTACTGAAAGACTCAACACTTGAGAAAGTTGCAACATCTTTTGCTGCTTCATTTTTTAGATTAACCATTATCCTACCTCGCTTTTATTTAGAATGATTCTAATCTTTTTGATTATGATTTAATTATAATGTTTCTAAATAAGAAAGTCAAATGATTGAACTCTGAAATTTCTTTTATTAGAAAAGTTGCAATTTTTTAGAATTATTTACGAATAAAAAAGTATGATTCATTTTTATTTTTTCTTGGTTGGAAGCATTGTAGCTTCCTTTTTAGGGCTGGTCGTTGATCGTTTCCCTGAACAGTCTATTATCGGTCCTTCCAGTCATTGTAATGCTTGTGGACAGAAATTAGCACCTCGCGATTTAGTCCCTGTCCTTTCTCAGCTTATCAATCGACTGCGTTGTCGGTTTTGTCAGTCAAAAATTCCCATCCGCTATTTGGTATTAGAAATCGCTATCGGATCTCTCTTTCTTGCAACTTCTATGGGCTATCTAAGTATCGGTCAGCTTGTCCTACTTGTAATGGGCATAACCTTATCCCTTTACGATCAAAGAGAACAAGAATATCCTCTGCTTATTTGGCTGTTTTTCCATTTCCTTCTTCTCTTTTTAACAGGTTTCAATCTTCTAATGATTAGTTTTTTAACCCTTGGAATAGTAGCTTTTTTCTTTGACTTACGAATTGGCGCAGGAGACTTTCTTTTTCTAGCTTCTTGTTCAACTGTTTTCAAGTTGACAGAGATTCTTTGGCTGATTCAAATTGCCAGCTTAGTGGGCTTATGTCTCTTTTGCTTAAAAAAGAGAAAAGACAGGATAGCTTTCGTTCCCTGTCTTTTGATTGGAGTGATTGTTCTACTTATGTATGAGTTGTTACTTCAATAAAATTAGAATGACATCCTATCATGAGGCTAGGATGGATGTATCTAGATTCAGCGGAGCCTCGAAATAAGGGAGCGATGATTAAAATTTTCAAATTTTAGTTTTTTTACGTCATCTTCCCAGATTTCATAATTTTTTGGGGGATGATTGTGCTAGCAATCATGGGTGTCTATCTCACTCTTGATTTTTCGTGTTTCTTTTTTCTAAGTAGTCAGCAATAGCTGCTACATCTTTATCACCGCGCCCAGATACATTGACAATGATAATCTTGTCCTTACTCAATCGAGGCGCGCGTTTAACTGCTTCTGCAATAGCGTGAGAACTTTCAATGGCAGGAAGGATTCCTTCTTTTTGTGTCAACAATAACAGTGCATCTACCGCTTCATCATCTGTTGCAGCCACATACTCAACTCTACCTGAATCTTTAAAAAAGGCATGTTCAGGACCAACTCCCGGATAGTCCAATCCAGCGGAAATAGAATAAACAGGAGCCACCTGACCGTCTTCTGAAAATACAGCATACGTTTTCATGCCATCAACAACTCCAATGGACCCTTTAGTCATTGTAGCCGCATGCTTGTCTGTATTCAAGCCATGACCAGCTGCTTCAACACCAACTAAATTGACTTCTTTATCTGCCACGTATTCAGAAAATGCTCCAATTGCATTAGAACCTCCGCCGACACAGGCAATAATATAATCTGGTAGGCACCTTCCTTATCTAGAATTTCACGGCGAGATTCCTGACTAATGACCTTTTGAAACTCATGCACAATCGTTAGATAAGGATGAGGATCAACAGCTGAACCTAGGACATAAAAAGCAGCTAAATCTGTCATCCAAGCAGCAAAAGCAGCATCCACTGCATCCTTTAATGTTTTAGTCCCTATTTCAACCGCATGGACAGTTGCTCCCATCATTTCCATTCGGAAAACATTCAATCGCTGACGTTCCACATCTTCTGCACCCATATATACATCGCATTTCATACCAAACTTAGCTGCTGCAGCTGTTGCTACTCCATGTTGACCGGCTCCAGTCTCTGCGATAACTCTGGTCTTACCCATTCGTTTTGCTAGGAGAATTTGCCCTAAAACATTATTTAATTTATGAGAACCTAGGTGATTCAAGTCTTCTCGTTTGAGATAGATTTTTGTACCTCCTAAGTGGTCCGTCAAACTTTCTGCAAAATAAAGCGGTGTCTCTCGACCTACATAATCTGCTAAATAATGATGATATTCTGCTAGGAACTCTGGATCATTTTTATACTTTTCAAATGTCCCCTCTAGCTCGTCTAATAAAACTTGAATCGGTTTCGGTACAAAGCTACCACCAAATTGACCAAAATATCCTTTATTTTATACCATGATGTTTCCTCACAATCTTTAGTATTCTTGAATTTAAACAACAAAATACCCCCACACAAAAACTGTGTGAGGGCATATGAGCGCGGTGCCACCTCAATCATGGGAAAAGTAGACCTTATCTGCATATCTCTATCTTGTCTATCAACAAGTTGCACTGTAAGGTGTGCACACCGAATTTTTATCGTTTCAAATTCATATCATTTACATCAGCCTATTTCATAAATATTGTACTGCCCCCAAAAAGTTAGACAAAAAATATTAGTGAAAGGATTTAGTTCTGTACTGCACAGGACTAAGTCCTTTTAGTTTAGTTTTGCTCCGTTTATTGTTGTAATAAACAATATAAGTTGCAATAGCTTTCTCCAGCTCCTCAAGCGATTGATAACTCTTCTCATAACCGTAGAACATCTCCGATTTGAGGATGCCAAAGAAGGACTCCATCATCCCATTGTCTGGACTATTGCCCTTGCGAGACATAGATGGGACAATTCCTTTCGCTTCTAAGAATTGATGATAAGACTGGTGCTGATACTGCCAGCCTTGGTCACTGTGGAGAATGGTTCCCTTGTAGGTTTCAGCAGGAAAAGCCTTGGCTAACATTGTTCTGACCTGGTTCAAGTCAGGTGAACGTGACAAGGTAAAGGCAATGATTTCACTATTATACCCATCTAAAATAGGAGACAGGTAGAGCTTTCCATTGACGTTTGGTAAGGCAAATTCGGTTACATCTGTATAGCACTTCTCATAAGGCTTAGAAGCTTGAAATTGACGCTGAATGAGATTCTCAGCTTTCTTACCAATCTCCCCCTTGTAAGAAGAATACTTCCGTTGACGACGAATTCGAGCTTGTAGTCCCATCACTTGCATCAATCGCTGAACTTTCTTATGATTAACGTGAAAGCCACGATTTTTCAGTTCAAGATGAATCCGACGATAACCATAGTTTCCCTTGTGCTCATCATAAATCAATTGAATTTCAGCTTTTAACTCTTGATTCTTGTCTGGTTTGTCCAGCTGTTTTAGCTGGTAATAGTAAGTTGCACGAGAGAGTTTAGCTATGGCTAGTAGGAAACTTAATCGGAATCCTCCCTTGACCATCTCTCTAATTGTCTCTGCTTTTCGTGCTGTAAGGTTTTGTCCCTTAAGCGTAACTCCCTCAACTTTTTTAGATAGGCATTCTCCGTTCTAAGACGCTCGTTCTCTTCTTGAAGTCGCTCTAGTTCCGTCATTTCTTCCCAAGTTTTCTTTTTCTTACGTCCCATCTTTGGTGGTCTCCCTCTTTGTTTCTCAACAATAGTATAGCCGTTTTTCTTATATTGTGCCAGCCAATTTGGGAGAGTCCCCCTGTTAGGAAGGGCAAAATCGAGAGAGACTGACAATTGAGAACGCCCTTCAAGAAGAACTTGATGAAGGATTTTTTGCTTTAGTTCAGGAGAATAATAAGTCTTCTTACCTCTCTTGACAATGCCTACTCCATGCCTATCAATCAGCCGAATCAGATATTCGATCCCTGACTGATTGAAGTTAAACTGTTTTGATAATGACTTGAGAGTTGCGCCGCTTTTTCGCAAGTAATAGATTTGAACCTTGTCTTCATAACTTAATTTCATAAAAATAACACCCTAAAAGTTAGAGTTTTCTTGTCTAACTTTTGGGGTGCAGTTCAATATCTACTACTTGTTTACACCTAGCACAAGCTCTCTGGAAGTATCAATTTACTACTTTTCTGATGTTTGAGCATTATTATAGAGTTTTTCTACCATTCTATCAATAAAATAGTGAAAAAGCATCCTAAATCCGAACAATAACCCTTATTTTTACTTAGAAGTCAGAAACTTATCTTTCCAATGGCTGACACAAGTCTTATACAACAGAAAAGCCAGATATCCGCCTAATGTATTTGTCCATAAATCATCTATTTCAAAAACACGATTGGCATCGATTAAAATATCTAACAAAATCTGCGTGCATTCGATAAAAAGACTCATTGCAAAACTGGCAAATAGCACATGCTTAGTGCTCCTCAACTTAGGAAAAAGCCAGAGAAGTTGAAAAATCAGTGGGCTAAGCAGAAATATATTCATTAGATTTTGTACAAAAACTTTGACCAATTGAAAGAAGGACGTAATTTGCCCAAGATTGATAAAAGAATTAAAAGGAATGAGAAGCACTACAATACGACCAAACTGCTGAATTCCCGGTGTTTCCATTCCCTTTTCTGGCACTTGAGGGAGAAAACACATTAGACATAATAATAAAATGTAGAAAATGCTTCCCCAAGTAAGAAAAGTACGTCCCTTAACGGTTAATTCACCATCTGTTTTCAATAGATTGTTCAATTTAAGCATGCTTGGTAAGAGCTTTCTCCTTGTCTTGCTTCATGGTGTTTGAGCGCAATTGACCGCAGGCTGCATCAATATCTGTCCCATGCTCTTGACGAACAACACAGTTAATACCATTCTTTTTTAGAGTATCGTAGAAAGCCATTACACGTTCTTTGGGACTGCGACTGTATTGATCATGTTCGCTAACCGGATTGTAAGGAATCAAATTGACATACGATAGCTTTTTGATGTTTTTGAGCAATTCAGCTAATTCCAATGCCTGCTCTACTCCGTCATTGACTTCATTTAACATAATATATTCAAAGGTCACTCGGCGGTTGGTCGTTTCAATATAATATTCAATTGCCGCAAATAACTTCTCAATTGGAAAGGCACGATTGATTTTCATAATGCTGGAGCGCAATTCATTATTGGGTGCATGAAGAGAAACAGCTAAATTAACCTGCACTCCTTCGTTTGCAAAATCACGAATTTTATGCGCTAATCCAGAGGTTGAAACCGTAATGTGACGAGCCCCAATAGCCAGCCCCTTGTCATCATTGACAGTTCGCACAAACTTGAGAACATTGTCATAGTTATCAAAAGGCTCGCCAATCCCCATAACAACAATATGGCTGACGCGCTCACCTTGTCCACGCTCATCAAAATATTTTTGCACCAGCATAATCTGAGACATAATTTCCCCATTATTCAAGTCACGCTGCTTTTTAATCAGCCCGCTGGCACAAAAAGTACAGCCAATATTGCAGCCAACCTGAGTAGTTACACAGACCGACAGACCATAGTGCTGACGCATGAGAACTGTTTCAATCAACATACCGTCTGGCAATTCAAAGAGATATTTGACTGTTTCATCAGCCGATTCCTGCACAATTCGTTGCTTCAGTGGATTCACGACAAATTCATCTTCTAATTTTGCCAACAAATCCTTTGAAATATTGGTCATTTCTGCAAAAGACTGAACCCGTTTGCGATAAAGCCACTCCCAAATCTGAGTAGCTCGAAATTTCTTTTCTCCTTTACTTTCTGTCCAATCTATCAAATCCTGACGAGTCAAACTATAAATTGATGGTTTCATTTTCTTCCTCTCTGTTCCCATTCTCGATTTCCACTATTTTTGACGAATGACAAAGTGGCGCTGGCTGCTTGTTTGTTGTTGCTTCGTTGAATTTTGCTTTCTTGCTCTTTGCTTTTGATTTTGTCGCTTACTGCGCTGGCGATTTTCTCGCTTGGGTTGCTCTTCTTTATAGGAGCGAGCTTGTTTAGGACGACGTGGCTTGGTTTCATTTTCCTTTTTGTGATGAGATTTTTTATCAAACGACGCTCGACGTGGTTTCAAATTTTCCAAAACAAAATAAGCACAGCCATAGTTGCAGTATTCTAACAAATAATCTTCTAAGCGACTGATTTTTTCCTCGCTTTCATTTGCCTTGTCATCTTTATAAAATCCACGCAAACGCAACTGCTCGTTGCCCCAGTCGCCAACAATATAATCAAATTTTGTTAAAATTTCTGAAAAGCGCTGATTAAAAGCCGTTATATCAAAGCCTTCCTTGAAATTCTCTACCAAGTCAAATTCAATTGTCTCAGTCAGGATTTTGGTTCCTATTTGCCGAAACTCCGGTCCAGGAAATTTATTGTAATTGTATAATTCAGGTGCAATTTCTTTTCGCATAGTCATCCTTTATCATTTATTCTTGTATTAAACCTATTTTACCATAAAAAGAAGTGTTTTTGATAGTTGAAATAGGGAAAGAAGAAAAGAGCAAAGTCAAATTTCTATCATTAACTTGCTCTTTTATTGAATTATTTTTACGACTTTTTTGTGCTCTTGAGGTAATCAATTGCGTCTTGCAAGGTCTTGACAGGTACAATTTTCATTTTAGTTTTAATTTTTTTAGCAGCTGCCAAAGCTGTCTCATAGTTTGTTTTCGCTTTAGGATTGGATTTTTTCACTTCCTTGGTGACTGGATTATTTGGCGCAAAGAAAATTTCTGCGCCATTTTTAGCTGCTGAAACAACTTTTTTGTCAATCCCACCAATGTCGCCAACTTTTCCTTCGCGGTCAATTGAGCCCGTCCCAGCAATATTTCTGCCGTCTCTCAATGTTGGATCTGCAATTTGCGTATAAATTGCCAAACTAAACATCAAGCCCGCACTTGGTCCACCAATACCGGCAGTTGAAAATTCAATTGGTGTGTTACTTGTGACTTCTGTTCGGTCAATCAAGCTAATGCCAATCCCGTTTTTTCCATTTTCAAGTTTAATAATTTTACCTGTAGCAGATTTCTTCTGACCGTCTTCTACATAGTTCACCTTGACCTTGCTGCCAATCTTTTGCGCTCCGACATAGTCTATCAATTCTTTTGAACTATTGAAAGTCTTATCATTCACACCTGTCACGGTATCTGCAATATTTAAAATACCTTTAAAAGTAGAATTCTTTGTGACTTGCAAGACGTAAACCCCTAGATATTTCAGAGTAATGTCTTTGCCAGCTTTTTTCAAGCCTTGGTATTTAGCTAGGTTTTGCGACGTTTCCATATAAAACTGATTGATCCGCATGTATTCTTTATCAGAAGTTCCGCCAGTCAAATCCTTCGCCGAATAAATATCTGTAAAAGGAGTCAGCCAAGCATAAACCAAATGAGCGAAGGTCGCATGCTGAATCCCAACCGTTACAAAATTATAAGAACCTTTTTCCTTATCTTCTTTGTTGTCCACGCGCAATACCTGACGGACATCCGCTGCACCACCTGGCACCTCAATATAATAAGGCAAGGGAACTACAAAAGATAAGAAAAGCAAAATCAGCCCTACTACTGCAATTATCGGCCATTTTTTAAATTTATTTCTTGGTTTTTCCATATTGTTTCTTTAACTCCTTTATGACACTTTCGGGCACATACTTTGAAATATCCTGCTCAAAGGAAATCAATTCACGAATTCTTGATGAGCTGAGATGCTGATAAGCTGGTTTGCTTATCAAAAAAATGGTTTCTATCTCAGGTGCTAATTCATGATTGAAAAAGTTGAGATTCCCCTCATAATCCAAATCCTGACTATTACGTAATCCCCGTACAAAAGTTGTCACTCCTAGCTTTCTAGCTACTTCCACTGCCAATTCATCATGAGAAGTAACAATTTTTACATTCTCCAAATGAACTAGAGCAGCTGCTATCATTTTTTCTTTTGCTTCAATACTAAAAAAACTCTTTTTCTCAAGATTATAAAAGATACCAACATAAAGGCAATCAAAGAGCTTACTAGCTCGCTTAATCAAGTCAATATGCCCCTTTGTAATCGGGTCAAAAGAGCCTGCAAATAATCCAATTTTATCTGACATAAACCGTTACCTTTGAAATTCCATATATTTTTTGCTTCCAGATACCTAGTCCTGCGATTTCTTCTGGTAAATCCACCGACTTGTCTGTCTCACAAACAACCAGTACATCATCGCTCAGAAGCTCTCGTTCAATCATTTTTATAATATCTGAAACAATCTGTTCTTTTGCATAGGGTGGATCTAACAAAACCAAGTCAAACTGTCCTGTGACCAATTCAAGTGCTCGATTGGACTCCATTTTCAGAAGTTCAAATCGTTCTTTTTCCTTAGTCATACTGATATTTTGGCTGATAATCGCTTGCGCCCTGCGGTCTTTTTCAACCAAAACAGCCGAAACCATGCCTCGCGAAATAGCTTCAATCGCTAAACTGCCGCTTCCAGCATACAAGTCCAGAACCTGTCCTCCATCAAAATAAGGACCAATCATATTAAAGATAGCTCCCTTAACCTTGTCTGTCGTCGGTCTGGTTGTTTTGCCTTCCAATGTTTTAAGAGGACGCCCCCCATATTTCCCTGCAACAACTCTCATAAAGAATATTATAACAAAATCTCTAAAGAATGTATCAGTTTTTCTTCTATGATAGCTGTAAGTCAATTGTTTTTTCTATCTAACTTTTGAAATGCAGTTCAAACATGATGATTTTTAATACAGTTTTTTGCAATTATCTCGAGCTGATTGCAGACCACATAAAAAATCCCCTGATATGAATCAGAGGATTGATTGATTATCTCACTTCAAGCAAGCCAACGTCACCGTCTTCACGACGATACAAAACATTGGTTGTGTTGTCTTCTACATCAGTATAGATGAAGAAGTCATGTCCCAATAAATCCATTTGAAGAAGAGCTTCTTCTAAATCCATTGGTTTTAAGTCAATTTGTTTGGAGCGAACGACTTTTGCAGGTGCAGCTTCTACTTCTTCAATAACAGCATCTGTAAATAACTGACTGGTTGATTTTTTATTACGGTTTTTACGCTCAATCTTTGTTTTATTTTTACGAATTTGACGTTCAATTTTATCTGTCACCAAGTCAATAGAACCATACATATCTTGAGAAACATCTTCTGCACGAAGAGTGATAGAACCAAGTGGAATAGTTACTTCAACTTTGGCTGTTTTTTCACGATAGACTTTCAAGTTTACACGCGCATCCAATTCTTGATCAGCTTGGAAATATTTTTCGATTTTTTCAAGTTTAGAAACTACGTAATCACGAAGAGCTTCTGTTACTTCTAGGTTTTCACCACGGATACTATATTTAATCATATAAGTACCTTCTTTCTAAGCATTTGTTTTTCTTTATTTTATTATAACGCTTTCATTTTTTTTTTGCAAATTTTTTATCATCTGGCTAATGAAAATGTCACAATTTCTTTCACTCCCGCTTCCACTAAAATTTCCTTGGCTAATTGTAGGGTTGAGCCTGTTGTATAAATGTCATCTATCAAAAGGATTTTGGGTGGAAGTTGAACGTTGTCTTTCAATTTAAAACACTGCCGGCTTTGCAATCGCTCCTCTCTTGTTTTACTGGATTGAGCAATTGTATCATGCTTTTCTAAAACTTCCTTAAATGGCAACTTTGCGCCCTCAAGAAGAGCTGTCACTTGATTAAACCCTCTTGTCTGATACTTTTTGGCACTTATAGGAATGGGAACAAGCGTATAATCGCTGTATCTTTTTAATTCCTTTTGCAAAACTTCTGTAAATACAGAATAAAGGGCATAATCTCCTTGAAATTTGTATTGACTAAAGAAGTCTTTCATAGCTTCGTTATACATAAAGCAGCTTTTATGGAAAACTTCTTTTCCTTTTTTTATCCATACTTGGCAATCCATGCAGACTTCGCACGTCCCTTCACGATAGCACTTCGGGCAATGCTGCGCTGAAATGCGCTGAAATTTTTCAAAACAGTCATCACAAGCCCTTGCTTTTGGCTTCTTCAAGGTCAATAAATCACAGAATGTTAGTTTTTCATCAAGTGTATTTTCACATAAAACACATGAATTCATAAACCGGCCTCCTGATTCATCTCCTGAATTTCTTTAATCGCTTTTTCTATCGCCATAGTTGTACCATCATGAAAAAAGATTAACTCGCCTGTCGGTCGATCCATACTGCGACCGACGCGTCCAGCGATTTGTACCAGAGCGCTGCGACTAAACAGACGGTGGTTGGCTTCCACCACGAAAACATCTACACAAGGAAAGGTCACCCCACGCTCCAAAATCGTCGTCGTTACCAAAATCGTGATTTCTTTTTGACGAAACTTCTCTACAATTTCTAGTCGATTTTCAGTCGTCGAAGCTACAAAACCAACTTTTTCATTTGGAAAATTGCTTTGGAGAATCTCTGCCAGCTCCTGCCCTCTTCTGATCTCGGAAGCAAAAATAAGAAGTGGAAATCCTGTTTTTCTCTGCTTTTGAATAAACTGCCTTAGCTTGGTAACTAGCTTCTTTTGACCAAGATATTTTTGAAAATCCGCCAACCAAATTTTTTGCGGAACAATCAAAGGATTGCCATGAAAACGTCTGGGTAGACTCAAACGAGTTAATTCTCCTTTAGCCACTTTTTTATCCAGCTCATCTGTGGAAGTTGCTGTTAAGAAAATCTTCGTCCCCTCTACTTTGACTGCCTGATGAACTGCATGATAAAGCATCGGATTGTCCACATAAGGAAAGGCATCTACTTCATCAACGATAAGAAGATCAAATGCTTGATAAAATTTGAGAAGCTGATGTGTGGTGGCAATCACGAGAGGACTGCGGGAATATGCTTCTGATTCGCCGTGCAGGAGTGAAATATCACAGGTAAAATCTACTTTCAGTCTGCGATAAAGTTCTAAGCAGACATCAATTCTGGGGCTAGCTAAGCAGACGGCTCCGCCTTGATTGATGACTTGTGCCACCACCTGATAGATCATTTCCGTCTTTCCGGCTCCTGTGACTGCGTGAACCAAGCTATCTTTGCGTTTGGTAACCGCCTCTACAAGTCCTTGAGAAACCTTAGCTTGAAATTCTGTCAACTTTCCTTGCCATTTCAAGACATTCGCTTTAGGAAACTCTTCCTGTGGAAAATAGTAGAGATCTTCATCACTTCTAACCCTTCCTAAGATCAAGCAGGATCTACAGTAGTAAGCACCTATTGGCAGTTGGTGTCTTTCTTTATCAACTGCTTGCCCACAACGATTGCAACATAATTTTCCTTTTTCTTCTTTCATTGCTGGTAAAGTTTGCGCATATAATTGCAATTCTGCTGGTAGTTGTGCTTTTGTAAACATACGGCCTAAGCAATCTTGTAATTCTATCATATCTATTTATTCGAAAAAACTTTGGCAAAATACAAGTTTTTTTGTAAAATGAAGATATGGAGTTTAGAACAATCAAAGAGGACGGACAAGTCCAAGAAGAAATCAAAAAATCGCGCTTTATTTGTCACATCAAGCGTGTAACAACAGAGAACGAAGCACGAAATTTTATTCAGGCTGTCAAAAAAGAACACTACAAAGCTACTCATAACTGCTCTGCCTTTATATTAGGAGAGAAGAGCGAAATGAAGCGAAGTAGCGATGATGGCGAACCCAGCGGAACTGCTGGTGTACCTATGTTAGGCGTTTTAGAAAATCAGCAACTAACTAATGTCTGTGCTGTCGTGACACGCTATTTTGGTGGTATCAAGCTAGGGGCAGGAGGTCTTATTCGGGCGTATAGCAGCAACGTTGCTTTAGCTATCAAAGAAATCGGGATCGTCCATATAAAAGAACAGCTTGGGCTGAGAATCGCTCTCTCTTACAGTCAATATCAAGAATTACCCAATTTTCTTAAAGCTAACCATTTACAAGAACAAGATACATCCTTTACAGAACAAGTCCAAACGACCATTTTTGTTGATAAAGATGATAAGGACAGCGTTATAGAGGAGTTGATTGAGTTGTTTAATGGAAAAATCGACATTACTGATCAAGGATTACGGAAAGTTGAAGTTCCCATTTCTTTATCCTAAATATTAAAAAAAGCTATCACCTTGATAGTTTTTTTATATTTTACAAAGACTTTTTTTCGTTTTATACTGTTTCTATCACTATTATTGAGGTATCATTTATGGCACAAATTTATCATAACATTACAGAACTCATTGGAAATACTCCTATTGTGAAATTGAACAAGCTGGTTCCAGAAGGCGCTGCTGATGTCTATGTCAAGCTAGAAGCTTTCAATCCGGGGTCATCCGTCAAAGATCGCATTGCTCTTAGCATGATTGAGACCGCTGAGCAAGAGGGCTTGCTTCAACCAGATGCAACCATTGTCGAAGCAACGAGCGGAAATACTGGAATCGGTCTGTCTTGGGTTGGCGCTGCTAAAGGTTATAAGGTCGTTATTGTTATGCCAGAAACCATGAGTGTAGAGCGTCGCAAAATTATCCAAGCTTATGGCGCCGAATTGGTGCTCACTCCTGGAAGCGAGGGAATGAAAGGTGCGATTGCCAAAGCTGAAGAAATCGCCAAAGAACGCAACGGATGGCTGCCGCTACAATTCAACAATCCAGCTAATCCTGAAGTACACGAAAGAACAACAGGAGCTGAAATTATAGCTGCTTTCGGTGAAAAAGGATTGGATGCCTTTGTCGGAGGAGTTGGCACAGGTGGTACAATTTCTGGCGTTTCTCACGCTCTCAAAAAGGTCAATCCAGATATACAAGTTTACGCAGTTGAAGCCGATGAGTCCGCTATCCTGTCTGGTAAAAAGCCTGGACCACACAAGATTCAAGGAATTTCAGCTGGTTTTATCCCAGAAACACTAGACACTCAAGCTTACGACAGTATTGTTCGCGTTACTTCTAATCAAGCACTTGAACTTGGACGTCGTATCGGTGGACAAGAAGGTTTTCTGGTAGGTATTTCTTCTGCTGCAGCTATTTATGCTGCACTTGAAGTAGCCAAAAAATTAGGCGCAGGCAAAAAAATCCTAGCTCTTGCTCCAGATAATGGCGAGCGCTATTTATCAACAGATCTTTATAATGTTGAAGTTTAAATGTTTGATCAACCGTCGTTATTCTAGACCGGTTAGATGCCGCGTGAAAGTCATTACAATGGACATGTTTAGTCCCTACTACGATATTGCTAGAAAACTATTTCCATGCGCTAAAATCGTCCTCGATCGTTTTCACATTGTACAACATCTCAGCCGGGCTATGAGTCGTCTTCGTATCCAAATCATGAATCAATTGGATCGAAAATCGCACGAATACAAGGCACTGAAACGCTACTGGAAACTCATTCAACAGGATAGCCGTAAACTCAGCGATAAACGATTTTATCGTCCAACTTTTCGCATGCACTTGACCAATAGAGAGATTCTAGACAAACTCTTGAGCTATTCAGAAGATTTAAAAATTTCTATCAACTTCTGCTTTTTCATTTTCAAGAGAAACAAGCTGATCATTTCTTTGGTCTCATTGAAAAGATAATTTCTTGTGTAAATCCTATCTTTCAAACTGGTTTTAAGACCTTTTTGAAAGAGAAAGATAAAATTATAAACGCTTTAGAGCTTACCTACTCAAATGCAAAACTAGAAGCTGCTAACAACCTTATCAAGGTCATCAAGCGCAACGCTTTTGGATTCCGGAACTTTGATAACTTTAAAACTAGAATCCTTATTGCTTTGAACATCAAAAAGGAGAGGGCAAATTCAGTCCTCTCCAGGTTGTAACTTTTCATCAACCCACCACAGTTGACAATGAGCCGAAAAGTCCCATATGACTTATAATGAAAAGCGACCAAACCATCATTAGAAAGCTCCATATGGAACAGCTTCATTCTATTACGGCGAATAATGGCACAGAATTCAATCGTTTGGCTGACATATTTCCTAAGGAACATATCTACTATCCTCACCCTTATTCCTCTTGAGAGAGAGGAACCAATGAGAGCCACACCAGACTCATTCGTCGTTGGTTGCCTAAGGGAAGCAAAAATGCGACTCAGAAACAAGTCGCATTTATTGAAAACTGGATAAATAACTATCCAAAGAAAGTATTAGATTACAAATCTCCTAGACTGGTTTTACAAGAGGGGCAAACTTAGACTTGAATTTTGGCGATAATCCGACTACTTTATTATTTGACATCAGGCAAAGAAGTATGAAAATTTTACAAGGAGAAAACAACACGCCAAATGCATGAATAAAATAAAGTTTTCAGAAACTGACTTTTCATAACTAAAACTCCATTTATGTAGTAAACTAGAAGAGAGGTGCTACAATGATGAAGTTTATTTTATCAATCGAAGAAAAAGTCGTAGGCATGGATAGGCGCCAGTCTACCAAGATTCGCTATCCCCTTTCAACTATTTTATTCCTAGTCTTCTTTTCTCAGCTGGCCGGTGCAGAAACTTGGGGCGAAATAGCTGATTTTATGGAGTGGAATGAGAAGGTTTTAGGGAAATACGTTGATTTGTCTGAGAGCTGCCCATCTCATGATACTTTTGAGCGGGTCATAAGTATGATTTCTGACACCCATTTTCAGGAATTGAACCGCTGTTTCCAAGAAGAAATCAACTTCATTTTGTCCAAGGAGTTCAGTCGCTTGATTTCTCTGGAGGGTAAAACCATGCGTGGCAATCGCAGTAAAGAACAGTCAGCCAATCACATCATCACCTCTTATGACGGAGAAAACCGTATGAGTTTGAGTCAAATTGTGGTTGATGAGAAAAGCAATGAAATCACTGCGAATGTGAAATGGCTGACGGTGCGGCATCCTCAGTGGGAGAAACTGTGAGGTATCGGTATGACGCGGAACAGGATTGAGCGTGACGGGGAGCTTCGTGAGGAGGTGCGCTATTTTATCTTCAGTTTCAACGCAGGAGTGGAAGAGTTTGCGCGATGTGTTCGAGGACATTGGCAGGTAGAGAGTCTTCATTGGCTGCTGGATGTGATTTATCGGGAAGACGGAAACCGGACTTTGAACAAAGAGGCTGCCGCTAATTTGAATGCCTTACGAAAAATCTGTCTTTATTTCTTGAAACAGATGAATTTTTCGAAGCCGAACAGGGGTTACCGCCGTAAAATGCACTATGTAGCCAGCCGTTTAGATGAATGTATTCAGCAGTTGATGAGATTAGAAGAGGAAAGCTATTTTTAAAATGTCCCAAGTGATGAATAGATAAAAAGAAAATATTCATGCGTTTGGCGTGGCTATTGTAAGATTACACTTGACAATTCTTAATAAGAAGTATATACTTCTTATTAAGAAAATTTAATTTACAAAGAGGAGTTTTTTAAAATGGAAAACAAGAAAATGAAGTATTACTTGAGAAAATCAGCTTTTGGATTAGCAGCTGTCTCAGCTTCTGTGCTAGTTGGTGTAACTACTGTTTCTGCACAAGTTACTACAAGAGCTCAAGCTGCGAAACTAAGAGAAGAAGCTACACAAAAAATTTCTGAATTGGAAAAAACAATTGATAACAAGACACAGTTAGACTCAGTAAAAAAAGAAATTCAAAATGCTGTTGATAGAGATAAAATTCAAGAACTATCAAACCAAGCAGACCAGATTGTTTCTGCACAAGCAGAGAAAGAAGCTCTTATTAAATCTGAAAAAAAGTTAGCGGATGCTTGGGAACTTGAAGCTGCAAAAGATGCAGCACTCAAAGAATTGAATCAGTATGGTGTTAGTGACTATTATAAGAAGCTAGTCAACAGCGCTAAAACTGTTGCGGGGGTTAAAAAGCTCCAAGCACAAGTTGTTGAGTCAGCTAAAAAAGCACGTGTTTCAGAGGCAACAGATGGTTTATCTGGTTTCTTGAAGTCTCAAACTCCAGCAGAAGATACTATTAAATCACTTGAATTATCAGAAGCTAAAACACTAGCTCTTAGAGAATTTGATAAATACGGTGTTAGTGACTATTATAAGAAGCTAGTCAACAGCGCTAAAACTGTTGCGGGGGTTAAAAAGCTCCAAGCACAAGTTGTTGAGTCAGCTAAAAAAGCACGTGTTTCAGAGGCAACAGATGGTTTATCTGGTTTCTTGAAGTCTCAAACTCCAGCAGAAGATACTATTAAATCACTTGAATTATCAGAAGCTAAAACACTAGCTCTTAGAGAATTTGATAAATACGGTGTTAGTGACTATTATAAGAAGCTAGTCAACAGCGCTAAAACTGTTGCGGGGGTTAAAAAGCTCCAAGCACAAGTTGTTGAGTCAGCTAAAAAAGCACGTGTTTCAGAGGCAACAGATGGTTTATCTGGTTTCTTGAAGTCTCAAACTCCAGCAGAAGATACTATTAAATCACTTGAATTATCAGAAGCTAAAACACTAGCTCTTAGAGAATTTGATAAATACGGTGTTAGTGACTATTATAAGAAGCTAGTCAACAGCGCTAAAACTGTAGAAGGAGTTGCTGCGCTTAAGGACCTTATTCTTAACTCTTTAGTTAAGCCAGAGGTTAAACCGGAAGTTAAGCCAGAGGTTAAACCGGAAGTTAAGCCAGAGGTTAAACCGGAAGTTAAGCCAGAGGTTAAACCGGAAGTTAAGCCAGAGGTTAAACCGGAAGTTAAGCCAGAGGTTAAACCGGAAGTTAAGCCAGAGGTTAAACCGGAAGTTAAGCCAGAGGTTAAACCGGAAGTTAAGCCAAAAAACAAACTAGCTAAAGTTAAGAAAGATGAGAAGAAACTTCCAGCAACAGGCGAATCTGTGAACCCATTCTTCACAGCAGCAGCATTTGCAGTTATAGCAGGTGTAGGTATGGTTGCTGTTTCATCAAAACGCAAAGAAGATTAGTTCTATTAACTATATTGTAAAAAAGGGAGGGACTTATAGTTTCCTCTTTTTACCGGCTCTATAATTTCTGTAGTGGGTAAAACCACTTTAGGAATTATGGAGCCTATTTTGTTGTAGAAAAAAAGTCCCATAAGACCTATAATGAAAAGTGACCAAACCATCATTAGAAAGAATCTTATGGAACAATTAAATTTTATCACAAACTTACTCGGAATTAAAGACAAAAATATCATCATTCTAGATTACAAGGACTCGGAGACTCATAAAGAAATCTTCGCCAAGCTAGATTATCCCGCTTCTAAATGCCTCCACTGCCAAGGACAAATGGCTAAATATGACTTTCAAAAAGAATCGAAAATCCCCTATTTAGAGTGTGCGGGATACAAGACTATGATTCGATTGAGAAAACGCCGTTTTCATTGTAAAGTCTGTGGGAAAATGGCTGTAGCTGAGACTTCCTTCGTCAAGAAAAATCACCAAATCGCAACTATCGTCAACCAGAAAATCACACAAAAATTGATTGAGAAAGTCCCTATGACTACCATCGCTGAAAGTTTATCTGTATCTACTTCCACCGTCATTCATAAATTGAAAGAATTCAAGTTCAAGACTGACCTTAGCTACCTTCCAGAACACATAAAGCTGGGAATGAAAAACAGCTTCAAGAAAAGGAAAGATGAGGCTTCATTGCACAGGATTTCGACTCAAAGACAGGTCATAACTATCCTAGATGGCGAACTCAAAGCGAGGATTCACAATCACTTCCTTCATTATTCTAGACCGGTTAGATGCCGAGTGAAAATCATTACCATGGATATGTTTAGTCCCAACTATGACTTGGCTAGGCAACTTTTTCCATGCGATAAAATAGTCCTCGATCGCTTTTGCATTGTACAACATCTCAGCCGGGCTATGTGTCGTATTCGTGTTCAAATCATGAAGCAATCAGATCGAAAGTCTCATGAAAATAGGGCGCTGAAACGCTACTGGAAACTCATTCAACAAGATAGTCGAAAACTAAGTCATAAACGCTTTTATCGTCCGACTTTTCGTATGCACTTGACAAATCAAGAGATTCTTGACAAGCTGCTCTCTTACTCTCAAGAACTCAAAGAACACTATGAACTCTACCAACTCTTACTTTTTCATTTTCAAGAGAAACAAGCTGAACATTTCTTTGGACTCATTGGAAAAACAATTTCTTGTATAAATCCTATCTTTCAGACTGTTTTTAAAACCTTTCTCAAGGACAAAGATAAAATTATCAACGCTCTTGAACTCCCTTACTCAAACGCAAAACTAGAAGCTACTAACAACCTCATCAAGGTTATCAAGCTCAATGCTTTTGGCTTTCGGAACTTTGACAACTTTAAAACTAGAATTCTCATCGCTTTAAATATCAAAAAGGAGAGAACCAATTCGATCCTCTCCAGGATGTAACTTTTCGTTAACCCACTACAGCTGACAAAGAGCCGCTTTCAACTGTGCTTATAAAAGTTGCTAACCAAGTAACTTTCTAAGAGATTCCTCTGAAATTCTTTTATTAAATCTCTGCAAATCTAGCCTCATGAGATTGATTAGTTTTAAATATTCCAAATGTTTTTGTTCATTATTTTTAGTAAAATTTATAGGTTCAATTTTCCCTGCTAATTCTACAATTTCTTCAGGAGCAAAGAGAACTAATTCTTGTTTTGAAAGGAGGTGTTTTTGTTGTAATTGAATTTCCCTTTGCTTTTCTGGTGATAAAATTGACAATGCAACTACTGCAAGATAGTTTTTATAAACTCGCAGTTTTTCATCAAACCTTTTTTGCCAAAAATATTGTAAAATTCCAAAAAATAAAGTAAATAATCCCAGTAAGATTGTTATCATCTCAACTAAATTTTTCATTTAGCCACTACCCCAACTTTTCCATCTCTTTAATCCGTTCCACTGTGGCATCGTATTTAGCTTGGTAGTCAGCTTGTTTTTGTCGCTCTTTCTCGACGATTTCGGGTTTGGCATTGGCGACGAATTTTTCGTTGCTGAGTTTCTTGGCAACTATATCCAATTCTTTTTGCCATTTAGCCAGTTCTTTGTTAAGTCGAGCTAATTCTTCTTCGACATTGAGCAAATCAGCGAGAGGCAGATAGATTTCTGCTCCTGTGATGATGCTGGACATAGCTAATTCTGGCACCTCAATGTCAGAAGCAATTTCCAAATGCTCTGGATTTGTAAAGCGTTTGATGCAGTTCACATTGCTGTTAAAGAAGTCTTCCAATTCTTTATCGCTTGTTTTAACAAGGATGGTGATTGGTTTGCTTGGGGCAACATTCACTTCACTACGTGCGTTACGGACAGCACGAATCAGGTCTTTCAGACTTTCAACACCTTTGTGCGCAGCTTCATTTTCAAATGCGGGGTTAACTGTTGGGTATTCAGCTGTTACGATTGAACCTTCAGAAATTTGTTCAAAGATTTCTTCCGTCACAAACGGCATGATTGGGTGAAGCAAACGAAGGATCTTATCAAGTGTGTAAAGCAGAACTGAGCGAGTAATCACTTTTTCATCTTCGTTGTCGCTGTAAAGCACTTCCTTGGTCAATTCAACGTACCAGTCGGCAAATTCGTCCCAGATGAAGTTGTAGAGGATGTGCCCCGCCACACCAAACTCAAACTTGTCAAAGTTTTCCGTCACTTTGGCAATGGTTTCGTTGAGATTGTGGAGGATCCAGCGGTCTGTGACATTACCAGCTGTACCAGCAACAACTTTTTCAACGTTTGCGCTAGCTTGATCAAGGCTAAGACTCTCATTGTTCATGAGAATATAGCGGGAAATGTTCCAAATTTTGTTGATGAAGTTCCAAGAAGCATCCATCTTTTCATAGCTGAAGCGGACGTCTTGACCTGGTGCAGAACCGTTTGAAAGGAACCAACGCAGACTATCCGTACCATATTTTTCGATAACATCCATAGGGTCAATGCCGTTACCGAGAGATTTAGACATCTTGCGCCCTTGTTCGTCACGGATAAGTCCGTGGATGAGGGCATTTTTGAATGGTGACTTGCCGGTAAATTCCAAACCTTGGAAAATCATCCGAGATACCCAGAACGGGATAATATCATAGCCAGTCACCAAGGTTGATGTTGGATAATAGCGTTTGAAGTCTTCTGAGTCTGTGTCAGGCCAACCCATTGTGGAGAATGGCCATAGGGCTGAACTGAACCAAGTGTCAAGCACATCTTCATCTTGAGTCCATCCGTCACCTTCTGGAGCTTCTTCACCAACGTACATGTCACCTTCAGCATTGTACCATGCTGGGATTTGATGCCCCCACCAGAGCTGACGAGAGATAACCCAGTCGTGAACATTTTCCATCCATTGAAGGAAAGTATCGTTGAAACGTGGCGGGTAGAATTTCACTTCGTCATTAGTATCTTGGTTGGCAATCGCATTTTTAGCCAATTGGTCCATTTTAACGAACCATTGTGTTGACAAACGTGGTTCAACCATGACCCCAGTCCGCTCAGAATGACCAACGCTGTGAACCATTTTTTCAATATTAACAAGGACACCGATTTCTTCCAATTTTTTAACAACGGCTTTGCGAGCTTCAAAGCGATCCATGCCAGCAAATTCACCAGCAAGGTCGTTCATTGTACCGTCATCATTCATGACATTAACTTGAGGAAGATTGTGACGTTGACCAACAAGGAAGTCATTAGGGTCGTGGGCTGGAGTGATTTTAACCACACCAGTACCGAATTCTGGGTCAGCGTGTTCGTCAGCCACGATTGGAATAGGTTTATTGACAATTGGCAGGATAACATTTTTGCCAATCAAGTCTTTATAGCGAGGATCTTCTGGATTGACAGCGACAGCCGTATCTCCAAACATAGTTTCAGGACGAGTTGTTGCCACCTCAAGAGCGCGTGAGCCGTCTTCTAACATGTAGTTCATATGGTAGAAAGCACCTTCCACGTCCTTATGGATAACTTCAATATCAGAAAGAGCTGTACGAGCCTTTGGATCCCAGTTGATGATAAATTCACCGCGGTAAATCCAGCCTTTTTTGTAAAGTTCAACAAAGACTTTACGAACCGCTTTTGACAAACCCTCATCAAGGGTGAAACGTCCACGAGAGTAATCGACAGAAATCCCCATTTTACCCCATTGCTCCTTGATAGTGGTAGCATACTCGTCTTTCCATTCCCAGACTTTATCTAAGAATTTTTCACGACCGAGGTCATAGCGTGAGATACCATCTTCAGCTAGACGTGCCTCAACTTTTGCCTGTGTTGCAATCCCCGCATGGTCCATACCAGGAAGCCATAAAGTATCAAAACCTTGCATACGTTTTTGACGGATAATAATATCTTGCAAAGTAGTATCCCAAGCATGGCCAAGGTGGAGTTTACCAGTCACGTTTGGCGGTGGAATAACGATAGAATACGGATGAGCTTTCTTATCGCCAGATGGCTTGAAAACATCCTCATCTAACCATTTAGCGTAACGACCAGCCTCAACCTCAGCTGGATTGTATTTTGGTGAAAGTTGTTTCATTTTAGTTCTCCTTTTTTTGCTTTTATATATAGTTGTATCGTATTATTAAATCTCTTTAAACCTATTTTCTCCCCAATCTTTAATATATGTTTAACCACTCTTCCTTCTTTTTCTTCTCTATTCAATAGATAGTAGTATCCAAATAACAGAACACATAATATAATCAATAATATTATAAGTGATAACATTGAATATACTCTGATTGCTCCGTTATTTAAATAGTCTTCAAAAGAATATGGAGTTTTCTTTTCGAAGAATGAAGAGATTACAAGCGAGAAGTAAAATAAAAATGTAAAAATGTAGATAACTAATTTATTAATTGACCATTTATATTTCAACTCTCTTGGAACATCTTTTAATTCTTTTCCAACTCGTAAATAAGTAAGAAAATCTTCCGAATTGATAAAGTTCCACAGTGTAATGAAACCAGTAACCAAAGCCCACCACTTTATATCAAAGGCTCCTAACAATAATAATATTGGTAGAAAAACTATCATAAGAACGAAAAGTGTTCTTAGTTTTATTCCCATCATTATTGCCAATAATGAAAAAATTAAAGAATACGATAATAAGAGAAAAAATAAATCTATAAAATTTTTATTGATTTCTATTCCGACTGAAGTTAAACACTTAAAAATTACAACTGTTAATAAGCGATAAACAATACTCCTTATAATTAATGCGATCTTATTATTATCATTTTTTCTATCAAGTTTATGATGGTTCGATGATAAAAAGTACGAAATAGATATTGCAACCATGACCAAGTACAACATTTTTATGATAAAATTACTGGTATTCTGAAAACAGTGTGTAATTACAAAAAATATCCCGACTCCTAATAATATATGCCACCCAAAAATATCATTAAATAACTTTTTTAATTTCCTTTTCATTTTTCTCCTTCCACTCACTTTTCAGCAATCCGTAACGCAATAGGTCACAACGTTGTCCTTGTGCGTCTTTGCGGTCACGGATGCGAGATTCGAGGGTGAAGCCAAGTTTTTCAGCAATACGCTGGCTTGCTTTGTTGTATCCATAGCATCCAATTTCGATTTTGTGGAGATTGAGTAGGGTGAAGCCAACTTCCAACAGCGCACGCGCAGCTTCTGTCACAATACCTTGCCCCCAATAATCTGGGTGAAGCAAATAGCCCATTTCAAGAACATCATCAGCATGGCGATGATTAAAATCAATCGAGCCAATGACTTCATCTGTTCCTTTCAAGCAGATACCATAACCAGACGGTATTTTTTGCTCAATCCAGCGCTTTGGCATAATGTTTTCGAGATAATTTTCCTCTTCTTCCACGCTTTCTGCAGGTGGAAAACCAGCTGGCCAAGTCACCTCTGGCAAACTCGCATAAGCAAAAATCTCTTTAGCATCTGAGACTAGACGTTGGCGCAAATACAGCCGCTCTGTCTCAATATCAGGAAGTTTATTATCTTCAATTTGACCTAAAATATTTATCATAATTTCTCTCCCCATTCCGCTTATAAAAATTCGCCCCTGCCACACATGACAGGGACGAATCACTCCGCGGTACCACCCAATTTCGGGCAGACGCCCGCAACTCTAGCTTTCTTGTTTATCTTTTATTACGTCGTTAGCCCGCTTAGGCATACGCCAGTACAATCCGCAACTCGCTGCCTAGTCCTAAAAGTAAACAAAAAGACACCATTATTTCAATTTTAGCCTTAGCAACCAGTTTTGACATTTGTGCGGATTTCTCAGCAGTGCCGCTTTCTGTGACAAATGGGATTCAAAACACCTCTAATGCATTTAGTTTAACATGTTTTCTAGAGAAAATCAATAATTTCTCTGCCCAAAAAGTCCGTCTGGTAGGTCATGAAATCCCTTGCCCTCTTGATAGTTGGCAAATTTCCCCAATAAAAACTGATAAGCATCCAGACGGCTCTCGTAACGAATCGCAGCTTCTTTAGCGCGTTCATCTTGGTCTTCTTCATAGACTTTCTGACTCTCTTGAAGAGCCATTTCGTTGATTGCCACCTGAGTTTTGACCCAAGCTTCAAAATCCTTTAAAAATTCTTGTTCGTACGTCATCATATACCTTCTAATCTACTCCTCTGTAGAAATCTTCTTCAATATCACGGAAAGGCTGAATATCTTGGACATATTCCAGCACACCTTGAAATTCTCCTGCTTCATCTCGCACTGCCGCATATGTCACATGAACAAATTTATCCCGCGACTCAGACTTGAACCACATAACAAACTTGTCTCGCTTGCCTTCACTCAATTCCTTAAAAATAAAGCGAACTTTCTCCAAAAACTTAGGCGGGTGGCACAGCTCGACATTGCGCCCCACTTGACTCGGCGTCCGCTTGAAAATCATCTCGTCGGCTGGTACGCTGTCATTGTAGTACTGGAAAATATCTTCCTTATTGACAAAGGTAATCTCCATCGGCAGATGATTCAAGATTAGATTTGCCTCTTCCACTGACAAATAGCCATGTCCAAACGGCTGTTGGTTCTGCCGATCAAAATTGTTTTCTGCCTTTTTCTTTTTTGGTTTAAAGGAAATGGTGACCTGCCCATCAGGCGTCTCAATGACTTGCTGAATAGTACCGTCTGACACCAACTCATCACTAGCTGCCGCTTCGCTTCCAGTCTTCTCAGCAGCCTCTTTTTCTGCCTCCGTGAATGATTGACAATCTGGTACCCATTTCTCAGTCGGCTTGATAATCGCATAACCGTAGGCACCACTTTCTTCTGCAATTTTCAACCAATCGTCCTGTGTGAAAGATTCCAGCAAAATCATAAGCAAGATGGACTCTTCCTTGAAAATCATCGCTTCAAACTCAGCTGCAAAATTTTCAAATGTTGCTCGAACTTGCTCGATACCTAGATTGGACAAATCTTCAGCAGCAGTCTTTGCTTCTTGAAAAAGCTCTCGAATCTGGTCGTCCACACCCCACATAACCTTGGGTGGTGAATCGTGACCATATCTCTCCATAATCGGAAACATCAGCTCTTCCTTGCGCTGATAATGAATGTCAAATTGACCGACCAAGCCCAGCTGGCGCATCAACCCCTTTTCCAACTCTGTCTTCATTTCTGCATCATCTGTTTGAGCATAGGTATCAAGGAGGCGCCGGATCCGCAACAGAGCCGCTCTCAGAGCCAGATTTTCCTGCTTAAAAATTTGAACTGGATGTCCTGGGTGATCTGTGTCAGCCACTTCTACATTTTTCACTGCTCCCTTAAAAAGATTCGCATGAACATTGCAAAGCGACATAACATCCTCAAAAGTTACACCCGTATCCGAGTTCATCAGTTCGTGCTCCATAAGACTGATCTCAATAGCCGAAACACCTGTAAAATGTTTGTTAAACTGCTCTTGAACCTCCTCTGCTGTTGCACCATGATGCAAATCCAGCAAAATGGATTTCAAAATTTCAATTCGTTCATCTGCCATTAGTCTAGCCCCACCACTTCATAGCCATTTGCTTCCAATGTCATGACAATTTTATCCATAGGGGTTCCCTCTAACTTAGAACCTTGCTTTAACGACACCTTGCGACCAACCGTATTGCGCATGATCGGATTGGCAAGTGGCTTAAAACCAAGCTCCACCAAAATCTCCAACACTTCTGGGTGCTTGTCAACTACTTCTGCCACAGGAATGGATACATCAATGATATTGTCCATACTTCACCTCATGAACATTTTTCTATTATTATAACACAAAAAGCAGTTGCTTTCTAAGCAAAACCAAAACGCTCTTTATCTTTGATTCATTCCATTTTTCTGAATCAAGCATCTATAACTATTTTTAATATAGTATAAGTAATTGTTATAATAAAATGATTCTGTGTTTTTCACAAGCAAAATAATTGATAAATTCTCTTTTCAAAGCAAAATATTTCACAAATAAAAGAAAGATTATTAAATCGCAGATTTGAAAACGTTTTTATAATCGTGATATAATAATTTCAAAAACAGGATGAAGGAGATAGTATGTCTATTACAACTTTACTAAACATCAAATATCCAATTTTTCAAGGTGCTATGGCGCAAATTTCTCACTATCAGTTGGCTGCTGCTGTTTCAGAAGCGGGTGGCTTGGGGATTATTGCTTCAGGTGGTATGACTAGCGACCAATTGCGCGAAGAAATTCGTGAATTGCGTAAACTCACAGACAAACCATTCGCTGTTAATGTGATGCTGATGCTGAAAAACATCGAAGAGCTTGTGAATGTTATCACCGAAGAAAAAGTTCCTGTTGTGACAACTGGTGCTGGCACCCCTAAATTTATTCTGCCTGCTCTCAAAGAAGCAGGTATCAAGGTTATTCCGGTCATTGCCAGCGTGAAACATGCTAAAAAAATGCAGGAATTAGGTGTTGACGCTGTTATCGCTGAAGGAGCTGAAGCGGGTGGTCATATCGGTAGCACCAATACCATGGCTTTGCTGCCACAAATCGCTGATGCGGTTGATATTCCCGTGATTGGTGCAGGAGGTATTGCAGACGGTCGTGGACTTGCTGCTGCTTTCGTTTTAGGCGCACAAGGAGCTCAGCTCGGTACGGTGTTTCTCGCGTCAAAAGAATGCCCAATCGCTGAAAGTTATAAAGAAGCCGTTCTCAAGGCAAATGATACAGATACAGCTGTCACAGGAAGGAGGGCGGGTGCACCCGTTCGTTGTATCCGAAACGAAATGACAGATCATTATATAGAACTTGAAAATAAAGGTACCAGCCGTGAGGAATTGGAAGAGATTACTATTGGAGCTCTCTCAAAAGCTGTATATGACGGAGACACCAAAAACGGCTCCATGATGTGCGGTCAAATTGCTGGTATGATAAAAGAAATCCGACCATGCAAAGAAATCATTGAAACAATCGTCTCAGATGCACAAAAAGCATTGGAAAACACAGAGATTTCCTTGTAAAATCGAAAAAACTTGTAGAAAATGATCTCTACAAGTTTTTCTATTGCTGAAGTAGTTAAAAATATTTGCGTTTCATTTTAGTTGCTCAACTTCTGTCGCCTATTTGTCTCATCTGCCTCAAACTAGACTCACTCATGAACAAGTCCATTTACCAAATACTATAAAATATCAATAGCATTGCTACAGGATACCTTCTTTGCAATTTTTACATCCTGATTCTTTGAACTTTCGTTGTTAGGAAGTGCCTTGTATATTATTCTAACATACAGTAAAAGTATTTCATATCATTTCCCGTCATTTTCAGTACGTTCTTGTCCCCACCAGTAAGGCATGAGTTATCCCAAAGTAATCGTTTCGCGTTTTTCAAAATCCAACATAAACTCTAGATGACGATTCTCAGGATTCAACTCCATTAAAAATTCTCTACACGCCCCACAAGGCATACCAGAACCTCCTCCATAAGGTGGTTTATCACGAAAAGCCAATACTCGTTTCATTTTTGTTTGTCCAGAACACTGATACATATTAAAGGCTGCTACCCTTTCAGCGCAGAGATGAAAAACACCATAGGTTCCTTCAAAGCAAAAGCCGGTATAAATCTTTCCATCCTCTGCTTCAATAGCTGCTACAACATGATTAGCGTACACAAAGGGCGATACCTCATGCGGATCATAGAGCTTCTTGGCTTCTTCATACATTTTTTCCCAAATATCCATTCTAATCCTCTTTCCTCATCAACTTCACTACAGCCTCGGTCCTGGCTGTGTGTGGAAACATATCCACAGATTGAATATAATGAACATCGTAGACCTTGCTCAATTGCACCAAATCTCTAGCTAGAGTAGAGACATTACAGGAGACATAAACCATTTTCTTCGGTGCATAACGGACAATCGTCTCAAGCAGCTTTTTATCCAAGCCAGTTCGTGGTGGATCGACAATCAAAGCATCCGCCCGATAGCCTTCCTTATACCAACGAGGAATAATGCTTTCAGCAGTCCCAGTCTCATAATGAGTATTGTTAAAGCCTAAGCGAGCAGCATTTCGCTTAGCATCTTCAATAGCTTCCGGAATAATGTCCATACCTCGCAGAGACTTGACTCTTTTAGCAAAGGCAAAGCCAATCGTTCCCACGCCGCAATAAGCATCAATCAAATGCTCTTCAGATGTCACATCAAGCGCCTTGACTGCTTCACTGTAAAGCACTTCTGTCTGCTCTGGATTGAGCTGGTAAAAAGCCCTAGGCGATAAGGAAAACTCGTAATCCAAAACACCTTCTTGAATTGTCTCTTTTCCCCAGATAATTTCCGTCTTATCTCCATAAATTTCACTTGATTTTGTCGTATGGTAATTGACCGCCACTGCTTCTAATTCTGGAAATTCTGCTGTTAAATCTCGAATGACTGGAGAGAAGTCCAACTTCTTTCCCGTGACAAAGATCATCTGCACCTGTCCCGTTTTCCGAGCCCTGCGAATCATAACCGTCCGAACGCCTGCTCTCTTACGCTCATCGTAGATAGGAAGATTGTACTTCCCCAAAAGGAGAGCCACTTTATTGATGATTTTCTGCGTTACCTTATCCTGAACCAAACAGTTTTTCAAAGAAATCAGATAATGGGAATTCTGCGCATAAAGCCCTGCTTTGACTTCATCTCCTAATTTCCGTGTCTGAAATTGAAGCTTAGCCCGATAGTAAAGTGGTTCTTGCATGCCAATCGTTGGACGAATCTCATAGTTTTCATAACCTTGAGGTGCAAATTTTTTCAAAGCCTGCCGCAGCAGATCTGTCTTAAATTCTAACTGTTTGTCATAATGCAAGTGCATAATCTGGCAGCCCCCGCATTTTTCATAAATCTCACAAGGAGGCTCTACTCGATACTTGGTGCGTTTGTTAATCGTCAACAGTTTTGCTTCGACAAAATTACGCTTAACCGTCGTGATTTGACAAAAAATATCCTCACCTTTTAAAGCACCTGGCACAAAGACCAATGTCTTTTTATAAAATCCAATCCCTTCCCCGTTGATTCCCATTTTTTTGATTTTCAAGGGGATTTTTTGTTTTACTTTCAGATTCATAAACCTATCTTACCATATTTTGAGGTATAATAGAATCATGAAAATTACAAAAATCGAAAAGAAAAAGCGGCTTTATCTCTTAGAGCTGGATGAGACAGAAAAACTGTATATCACCGAAGATACCATTGTTCATTTTATGTTGTCAAAAGGCATGAACATTACTGAGCAAGAGCTGAAAAAAATCCAAGAATATGCTCAATTTTCTTATGGAAAAAATCTGGCATTGTATCATCTTTCTTTCAAGCAGCGTACTGTAAAGGAAGTCAATGATTATTTGCGTAAGCACGACATGGAAGAGGAAACGATTGTTCACGTTATTGACAACTTAAAAAAAGACAACTGGCTAGATGATGCCAAATATGCTCATGCTGTTATCAATGCTAACCTCTTGTCTGGAGACAAAGGTGCTTATGCGCTCAAGCAAAAGTTAATGCAAAAAGGAATTGCTGCTTCTATCATTGATGATGAATTACATCAACATGATTTTACAAATCTAGCAGAAACAGTTGCTCAAAAATTACTCAAAAAATATCAAGGGAAGCTCCCGACAAAAGCACTTCACGATAAAATCTTACAACAGCTCATCAATAAAGGTTTTTCCTATGAAGAATCAAAAGTGGCATACCAAAACCTCACGATAGAAGATGATGATGGAAACCAGCAAGAATTGCTTTACAAAGAATTAGACAAACAATACCGCAAGTATTCTAAAAAATACGATGGCTATGATTTAAAACAACGGCTCACCCAAGCACTCGCACGCAAAGGCTACGATTTTTCTGATATTGCTAGCGCTCTCAGAGAATATCTATAAAAAATGTAAGGTTTATTTATGTTTTTTCATGAAAATATGTTACAATAAGAGCGATAACCTGATTAATTGTAGAAAGTTGGTAGAAGATGAAGCTTCCAAAAGAAGGCGACTTTATTACAATTCAAAGTTATAAGCATAATGGAAGTCTGCACCGCACTTGGCGCGATACCATGGTACTAAAAACAACAGAAAATGCCATTATTGGTGTCAACGACCACACCTTGGTCACAGAAAGTGACGGGCGGCGTTGGGTGACACGTGAGCCAGCTATTGTCTATTTTCATAAAAAATATTGGTTTAACATTATCGCTATGATCCGCGAAAATGGGATTTCCTACTATTGCAATCTAGCCAGCCCCTATTATCTTGATGCAGAAGCATTAAAATACATAGATTATGATTTAGATGTCAAAGTCTTCACCAATGGTGAAAAGCGATTGCTGGATGTAGATGAATACGAGCGCCACAAGCGGCAAATGAACTATTCCAATGATTTAGATTACATTCTCAAGGAGAATGTGAAAATCTTAGTAGACTGGATTAATAATGAGCGTGGACCTTTTTCACAAGCCTATGTCAATATTTGGTACAAACGTTATGTAGAGCTAAAGAATCGCTAAAGTTGCCAAGGGACCTCTGGTCCTTTTTGATTTTCAAAGAACAATTTCTTGCAATTCAAGCTTATTTTATGTATCATATAGAAAATCCTTTGATGAATGAGCACAGAAAGGAAGAAACGATGGCTTTTACAAATACACGTGGACGTTATGCCAGCTTTGGCGTTGTAACCAGTTTACCAGATGATATCGTTGACAGCTTTTGGTATATTATTGACAATTTTCTAAAAGGTGTGTTTGAATTAGATGAACTTCTTCGATTTGAACTCATCAACAACAAAGGAAAAACGACTTTTCAATTTTCACAAGAGAGCCTAGCGACTGTTGTCACTTTTGATTTTAATGACTCTTTCGATCCGTTTTTTCCACGAGAAATCTTTGTGACTGACAATAATGGTAAAGAAACTATTATGCTGCCAGATGAGTATACCTTGATGTAATAGTATATTAAGTAGAGCATATGTGATGATACAACCACTCCTTAATGTACGAAAACACATAAAAGCCCTCATAGAACCATTCTATTGAGGGCTTTATATTGAGTATTTAAAGTCTGCTTTGATGCTTATTCAGCAGTTTCCTCTTTTGATTGATTCAGAAAATCCATTGCTTCCTTGGTCCAAGTCGGCAAATTTTTAGCGAGCGGTGCAAAACCAATCTTGTAACGGTCATTTGAAAAGCGATGGCGTTTAGGCAAATGATGCTTCTCTTCTTCCAGAGTTCTCATTGACAAACTAGCCTTACCCGAAAATTCATCATAGTCCATCACTTGCACCAAGACCTGATCGTCAACATGCAGAATTTCGTGGATATTTTCGATATAGCCTGTCCGAATTTCTGAGATATGAATCAATCCCATGTCACCCGTTTCTAGTTCCACAAAAGCACCATAAGGCTGAATACCGGTAATTCGGCCTTTTAGTTTTTCACCAATTTTCATTTTAATCCTCAATCTCAATGGTTTCAATCACGACATCCTCAAGCGGTTTATCCATTGCACCAGTTTCAACTGCCGCAATCTTATCTAACACTTGATAAGAAGCTTCATCTAGCAATTGACCAAATACAGTATGCCTGCGATCCAAATGCGGCGTTCCACCTTTACTTGCATAGACTTCAGCAATCGGTGCTGGCCAACCACCTCGTTCCAATTCCTTTTGTGCATAAGGGATCTTGCTATTTTGCACGATGAAAAATTGACTGCCATTTGTATTTGGACCAGCATTAGCCATCGAAAGTGCACCACGGATATTGTACAATTCTGGAGAAAATTCATCTTCAAACTTTTCTCCATAAATAGATTCGCCACCCATGCCCGTACCAGTTGGATCTCCACCTTGAATCATGAAATCCTTGATAATGCGGTGGAAAATCACGCCATCATAGTAGCCATCCTTTGATAAAGCGATAAAATTAGCCACTGTCTTCGGCGCTTGCTCTGGAAATAGTTGAATTTTCAAATCACCGTGGTTGGTTTTAATAGTCGCTTTCGGACCTTCTGTTTTTTCAATCGTCACTTGCGGAAAATGCAATTCTTTTTCTACCATTCCTAACTCCTCTAAGGCATAAAAAATGCCGTCTTCTTCTACTGTTTTTGTCACAAAGTCAGCCTTTGCTTTGATCTTTTCATGGGAAATGCCCATAGCAACGCTGATACCTGCATAATCAAACAATTCTAAATCATTGAGTTCATCGCCAAAAGCCATGACATTCTCCGGTTTCAATCCTAGATACTCAACAACTTTTGCAACCCCAGATGCTTTTGAACCATTTGTCAGAACCACGTCTGATGAATGTGGATGCCAGCGAACCAAGCGCAGATGTTCTCCCAAGTCTTTTGGTAATTGCAAACTATCTCCGATATCTTCAAATGTCCACATTTGATAAACGTTGTGATCTTGATAAAAATCCGGCTGAATAGGTAAATTAGGATAAACAATATCAATGGCTTCATCAATAAGCGGTGTTCGCGTCGAAAGCGCTGCCTCATGACTACCAACGAGGCCAAAGTCAATCCCAACTTCCTTCGTCCAAGCGATATAAGTTTCTACTAAATTTCGATCAATCGGGGTTTGCGCAATAACCTTTCCTGCTTTATCTTCAATATAGGAACCATTTAAAGTGACAAAAAAATCCGGCTGCAATGCTTTCAGCTCTGGAACTACACCAAAAATCCCTCTCCCTGAAGCAATTCCTGTCAAAATTCCTTTTTCTTTTAGCTGTTTAAACACCGTTTTGATAGAGTCCGGAATATAGCCAGTCTCTTTCACTCGCAACGTATCATCAATATCGAAAAAGACGATTTTGATTTTCTTGGATTTATATTTTAATTTTGCGTCCATAATCTCCCTATAGGAATTATTCTGCTTTCTATTATACCACTAAATGTCATCTTGTGGGACAAGGTGATGTTGGAAAGCATAAACAACAGCTTGTGTACGATCGCTCACTTCTAGCTTTGATAAGATATTGGACACATGTGTTTTCACTGTCTTTAAAGAAATAAATAATTCATCTGCTATGCGTTGATTTTCATAACCTTTTGCCAGTAGTCCTAAAATATCTCGCTCACGCGCAGTCAAATCTTCGTGCAATTCAATATGATTTCGATGATATTCCACTTTTTGGCTGACCTCTGTTTCAATGGCAAGTTCACCCTTAGCTACTTTTCGGACAGCTCGTAAAATATCATCAGCACTAGATGTTTTCAGCATATATCCTTTAGCACCTGCGTCTAAAACCGGATAAATTTTTTCATTATCCAAATAAGAAGTCAAAATGAGAATTTTAGCTTCAGGCCATTCTTTTAAAATAGCAAGTGTCGCTTTAATCCCACTCATTTCAGGCATAACAATGTCCATCATAATCACATCTGGGCGCAACTCCAAAGCTTTTTCAACTCCTTCGCGACCATTTGAAGCTTCTGCCACTACATCCACATCGTCTTGTAAATCCAAATAACCTTTCAAGCCAAGTCGTACCATTTCATGGTCATCTACTAATAAAATATGCATCCTAAACTCCTTTCAATAAAGGTACACGAATGTCAATCGCTACTCCTTGTTTAGGAGCCGTTAAAATCTGAATCGTTCCTGCAATATCGTTTACTCTTTCTTCTATATTTTTCAAACCATAACTCAATTCATCAGACGAAGTGTGCTCAAAGCCAATCCCATCATCTATCATCTTTAACTGCAATTCGTACGGTGTTTGATATAGATAAACATCTAAATGATTTGCATTGGCATGGCGAAGCGTATTACTGATAATTTCCTGAGCAATTCTAAAAATATGCTCCTCAATCTGTTTCGGTAATTTTTGCACATCATGGTGAAAACTTACCTCAATATCGCTTTTATCTGATAGCTCTTTCAAAATGAGGTTCAGCCCTTCAACCAAGCTTTTCCCTTCCAACTCTGTCGGTCTCAAATGTAGAAGCAAGATACGCAAATCCCTCTGAGCCGTATTTAAAATTCCTGATACGCCTGTCAATTGCTTCGATAAGGTGTCCGTATCTAAGTTCTCCACTTGACCTGTCACACCTGACAAAATCATATTAGCAGCAAAAAGTTCTTGACTGACCGTATCATGTAAGTCACGCGCAATTCGCTTGCGCTCTTTCTCAATAATCGTCTCCTCATTTTGCAGGGCGCGGTTCTCTGACTTTTGCAGATTTTCTGTCAAATGAGTTAATTTCTCTGAAACCAGCCGAAAAGAGGAATCAATTTCAGGCTGACGAATCTCTTGCAATTCTCGACCTTCTAAAACATTTTTTAGGTTTGTTTGAATGGTAGACAAAGTGACCATTTGAATCACTTTAACACCTAAAATCATCAGCATCGTCAGAGATAAAGTCAGCACAATTACAAAGAAACTAAATTTTTCTAGCCGCTCTACATTACTAAAAATCAGTTGCCAATCAAAATTAAATAGGCTAAAAATATAATGAATAATGATTCCTAAAATGAGTAGGGAATAAAAGCTAATCAAGAGATAGTAGACTTTTTTCATTTGCGAACCACCTCAACATTTCCTAAAAACGTTGACAGGACAATTTTGACGCTTTTATGTGCTCGCTTGAAGTCTGGTGTCGTTAGGCTGATACTTTCATTTCGCAACTCATAGGCAGGTTGACCTAAGAATTGTAATTCCCCATATAGATTATTCACTTTGAGACTAACTGCTACATCAACTGGCACAATGATTTTTGTGTTACCGAAAAATTTACGCAAAATAATCACATTGTCATGGTTTGTGATAATGACCTGTTCCAAGTGAATCGTATCTTTTCCCACCAACCGAAATAGATTAATGTCATCAAATCGGCAGGTATCTAATGGGCCAAAATGATGAAGATTTCCTAGCCATTTATTTTTTTCTCGTTTTGGATTCACTGTATCATCAAAAATGAGATTTGTTACTCCATTTTCCTTATAAATATAGGGGTAAGCCACAATCATGCCATAAATAACCGCGAAAAGCAAAGCAGCAATAACATAGGGATTGAGCATAATAACGAAAAAAAGTAATATAGTAGATGTCACTAGGAGGAAGTTTCCTCTTTGTTTTCCAAAATAATAATAAAGCAACAACAAGAAAAGCACCAAAAAAAGAATAACACGTGAAAAATGACCAGATAAAATCGTCACTAATGCAAATGTTAGTAGAATAGATTCAACAAAAATAAAAAATTGGAGCTTTTTCATAGTCTCGATACCTTTCTAATCCTATTGTATCAAAAACTTTCAAAAATTCCTCTGGCTAAGGTATGAAAAGAAGGGAGTGAACTGGAAGAAAATATTTTCAAGTTCTAGTTTGTAGTCCTAGAAGCTAACATTTTTATTTACAATATACTGGATAAACTTGATTGAGCAAAAACAATGCTTATCAATGATGTAAAACGAGTGCAAAAAAAGAGTGAGGGAAAATCGGTTTAACAAAACTACGATTTTATCCTCTCTCTTTTTTAATTACTTGCACTAGCACTTGTGTCTGGTGTTTTTGAGCTGCTTCCATCATTACCACTAGTTGACGAACTGCTAGAGGATGGGCTAGTTTTATCTGAGCTGCTATCAGATTGTGAACTACTTTCAGATGTTGAAGAATCTTCGTTTTTTGGCTCATATACATATAAGACAATGCGATCACTCTTCAAATTCAAAGACTGACCAGCTTCTGGGGTTTGTCTGATAATCGTATTTGCCTGTGTACCCGCTGGAGCTGTTGTAACCGTACGTTTTTCAATATTCGCACCTTGAATACCAATCACTTCCGTCAAATTATTATAAGCAAATTCATAGGTTGAGCCGATATAGCTTGGCATCGTGACACTTGAAACGGACTTCGCTACTTTTAACGTAATACGTGTCTTTGAAGTCAAATCATAAGTGCTGCCTGCTGCTGGTGTTTGAGCAACAACTGTTCCTGCCGCATACTCACTACTTTCAACTTCTTCTGTTTTAATTAAGCCTTTTGAAACCTTGTATTTTTGTACCAGATTGTTGATGGCATCTGCTCTTTTCTGACCTTTATAATCTTCCATAATAAAAGTTTTAGTCCCTTTTGAGACAATCAGATCCACCGTACTGCCCTCACGCCGTTGCGTTCCCGCTTCTGGATTGGTGCGAATAACTGAATCTTTTTTAACAGAATCACTGTATTCGTCTTTTTCCTTGCCAACTTTCAAACCTGCAGCTTCAATCGCGGACCGTGCTTGCGCAACGGTTTTTCCAGTAACATCTGGTATTTTTACATTTGACGGACTCAAATAGACTAAAGCCACCAGAGCTACGATGACTAAAACCACCGCTGATAACAAAACTTTATAGCGCGTTCTTAAACGGCGCTTCTTTTTTGCTTTTGGCTTAGGCGTAGGCTTACTACTGACTGCTTCTTTTGTAGGAGTAGGTGTTGACTTCGTCACAGAAGTCAAGGTATTTTGTGATACTTTCGGCAGTGTCTTTGTGTCTGCTTTAGCAGTGTCATCAAAAACTAGTTTTTTCTCATTTCGACGGTCAGCAGATAAGCAGCTTGATAAATCCACATACATTTCTGCAACTGACTGATAACGATCCGTCAATTTTTTGGCCGTTGCCTTGATGACTACATTTTCCAATGCCTGTGGAACATTTGGATTTTCAGCAATAATAGACGGTAGGGGCTTTTGGAAATGTTGTAGGGCAATCGTAACAGCACTATCTCCATCATAAGGGATGTGTCCCGTTAGCATTTCATAGAAAATAATCCCCATAGCATAAATATCACTTTGAACCGTTGCTTTTGAGCCACGCGCCTGTTCTGGTGACAAATAATGTACAGACCCCAACATAGAGTTGGTTTGCGTTAAACTCGTTTCTGCAAAAGCTACTGCAATCCCAAAGTCTGTTACTTTTGCATCGCCATCTGGAGTTAAAAGGACATTTTGAGGTTTTAAATCACGGTGAACAATCCCATGCGTATGCGCCAAACGCATCGCCAAAAGGATTTGTCCCATGATTCGCACCGCTTCTTCATTGGACAAAGGAGCATGCTCTTTGATATAGCGTTTCAAGTCAAGTCCAGCCACATACTCCATTGCTAGATATTGCTGGCCTTCTTCTTCTCCAATGTCGGTAATCCGGACAATATGAGGATGATCCAAATCTGCCATGGCTCGCGCCTCTCTTTGAAAACGCGCTACAGCAATCGGATCCGTCTGGTAATTGGTTCTTAGAACCTTAACTGCGACTTCTTCCCCGTCTAAAATCAAGTCTTTCGCCAAGTAGACATCTGCCATGCCTCCTCGGCCAATTTGTTTGATGATTTTATATCGTCCGGCAAATATCTTGCCGACTTGAATCATTCTGCATCCTCCTTATGATAATGAACCAGGGCAACTGTAATATTGTCCAGACCGCCTGCATTATTTGCAAAGCGAATCAAGGTTTCTGCTTTCTCTGAAAGAGCAATATCACTTGTCATAATATCATAAATTTCACTTTCTGAAATCATATTGGACAAACCATCACTATTCAAAATAATGTAATCATCATCTTCTAAGCTAATCATGCCAACATCAGGCTGCACTTCGCCTCTTTGACCGATTGATTGCGTGATGATGTTGCGTTGTGGGTGACGTTCTGCTTCCTCAGGCGTAATTTGTCCTGCTTTGAGTAATTCATTCACCAAAGAATGATCGCTCGTCAACTGTCTGTAGCTGTCCCCACGCACCAAACCAATACGAGAATCCCCTACATGAGCATAAATTGCTTGATTGCCAATAATTACTAAGGCTTCAAGCGTCGTTCCCATGCCTTTATATTCTTCATCTTGACCAAATTGATGAACTTTTTGATTTTCTGTTTCGAGATGTTCTGCGAACCACTCACGGACACCGTTAATAGAATCAATTTGAGTATCCACCCAAGCGGCACCGAGGTCTGTTACTGCCATTTCACTAGCAATATTACCGGCACGGTGACCTCCCATACCATCTGCTAAAAGAACCATTGTCATACCGGCACGATTAACAAATTGATTGGCATAATCTTGATTATTTGTACGCTTCTGACCAACATCTGTTAATAATGAAATTTCCATACTGTCAGTTTCCTCCTATTAGGATATTCGTTTGAATTGACTGATGAAAAATCCGTCACTTCCATACAATTCTGGCGTAATTAAAATACAGCCATCTTTTAGAATATCCTGTCTATTATGTTCTAGTTTTACCTGTTCAAAATTTGGATGAGCTGCCAAAAACTGCTCAACAACTTGAAAATTTTCTTGCGAAACAATCGTACAGGTACTGTAAGTTATTATACCACCTTTTCGCAAGCTTTGACAAACACTATCCAGTATCTCAAGCTGAATTTTTTGCAACGAGGCAAAATCTGCATTTTCTTTATTGTATTTAATATCTGGTTTCCGTCGGATTAGACCAATTCCTGAACACGGCGCATCTACTAAAATTTTATCAAAGGCGTCTGCCCCAAAAGTTTCAAAAACCTTTCTCGCATCTAGCTTTTTCGTAATCACTTTATCTGCCACACCTAAGCGCTGTGCATTTTCTTTTATCAGAGCCAACTTATGCTCATAGAGATCTAATGCCGTAACCTGCCCTGTCGTTAAGTAAGAAGCAATGTGCATGGTTTTACCACCGGGTGCACTGCATGCGTCTAACACTTTTTCATCGCCACGCAATTCAAGAGTTGGCGCGACCAATTGGCTAGACTCGTCTTGAATAGTAATAGCACCTTCCTCAAACAAGGCATGCCCTGCAAAATGACCGTGGCTTTTCACCAACGCACTCGGAGCTAATAGCGAATCTTCTGCTTGCAACACTTGTTTTAATTCTTCTTTACGACTTAAATCCACCACTCGAATACTGGCTTTGTTCCGAAGAAATAAACTCTCAAAAATGGCTAGAGCTCGTTTTTCACCGTACTCTTCAATCAGCACTTTAACCAGCCAAACTGGCAAAGAATATTGAATAGAATAGCGTTTGTTTTTACGTTTAATACTGCCTATATCTGCTACACCGTCCCGTAATAATCCTCGCAGTACTGCATTGATGAACTTTTCGCTTCCCTTTTTTCGTGCCTTTGCCAGCTCTACCGCTTCATTGACGACCGCATGCGCTGGAATTTTATCAAGATATTGTATCTGATACAAGCTCATCAACAAAAGAATATAAAGCCAGGAATCCAACTTATCTCGATCTTCAATAACATGAGACAAATACCATTCTAAAGTGATTTTACGTGCAACGGTACCATATACGATTTCTGTTACAAGTCCTTTGTCTGCAGAACTTAAAGGCACTCCTAGCAAAGCCTGATTGAGAGCGACATTAGAATAAGCTCCTTCTGAAAAAACTGCTTCTAAAACTGCAAGAGCCGTTTGCCGCGCTGTTTTTATTTTATTGACCAAAGAAATCACCTACTGATAATTGCCGTCCCAGACCATTCAGAAAATCAATGATAGTCATTTTGGACTTTCCAGCTGGCTGTACTGTTTGAAGAGAAAGTGCACCTTCACCAGTTGCCACAATCAATTCTTTTTTTCCGATAACAAGGATTTCTCCAGCTTGTCCTAAGCCCTCTACTGGAGTAGCTTCGTAAATTTTAAAACGTTCTCCATTTAAAAGCGTATGTGCCACTGGCCAAGGATTCATTCCTCGAATTTGGTTAAAAATTTGGTGATTTGTCTTAGTCCAGTCAATTCTCTCCTCTTCTGGTAAAATATTTGGTGAAAAGGTAACTTGATTTTTGTCTTGCGGAACTGGTTTTAAATCCCCAGCTATATAACTAGGCAAGCTCTCAAGCAGTAAATCACGCCCTACAAGTGCTAGCTTGTCAAACATCGTCCCAACATTGTCTGTTTCCTCAATAGGAATCGCTCGACGCGCAATCATATCACCCGCATCCATCTCTTTGACCATTTCCATGATGGTCACACCAGCTTCTTTGTCACCATTGATAATGGCGTAGTGAATGGGTGCCCCTCCACGATATTTAGGTAACAACGACGCATGCACATTGACGGCAAAATTGACCGAATCTAGCAATTTGCTTGGTAAAAATTGACCGAAAGCTGCTGTGACGATACCATCAGCGTTTAAATTCATCAAACTATCTAATTCAGCACTTTTAGACAATTTCTCTGGCTGATAGATTGGTAAGCCATAGTCTAAAGCCAGTTCTTTAACAGGCGTCATGCGGATTTCTTTTTTACGTCCTACTGCGCGATCTGGCTGTGTAACTACTGCCAAAATCTCGTACTGTTTGCTTTCCAGCAATCCTTTAAGCACCGTTGCAGAAAAATCTGGCGTTCCCATAAAAATAATGTTTGTCATGGTTTCCTCATATTCTTTTTTACTATTATATCAGAAGAAGTCGTGTATTTCTTTAAAAAAGGCTAAAATAAGGCTACATAAAACTTTGTGGTTCATGGTCTATGCTTAAACGTAAGTCCTTATTGACCTTTTCTTGAGTCCAATCCAAAATCTGATTTAAAACCTCTTGCAAATGCTCCTCAAAACGGTATTTAATAATCAATTGATAATGATAGAGGTTGTGAGTGCGGGCAATCGGCTTAGGAGTTGGTCCTAATATCTGAACTTTGTCTGACAAGCCAGAACGTATCATATTTAAAACTTCGTATGACTTTTTAACAACCTCTGCTTCTATTTTATGAGACAAGGTAAGTCCCACCGTAAAATAATAAGGGGGATAGGCCAACTGCTTTCTAATACTCATTTCATAAGCATAAAAGCCCTCATAATCCTGATTTTTCGCAAAAGTAATCGCATAATGCTTCGGATTGTAACTTTGAATAATCACATGACCTTCCTTTTCAGCTCGTCCTGCACGCCCAGCAACCTGAGTTAAGAGTTGAAAGGTGCGCTCAGATGAACGAAAATCTGGCAAATTCAAAGCCGTATCCGCATTGAGCACTCCCACGAGAGTAACATTTGGAAAATCCAGCCCCTTTGCAATCATCTGGGTTCCCAGCAAAATATCTGCACGCCCTTCACCAAATTCTTTTAAGATTTGTTCGTGACTGCCCTTTTTCCGAGTAGTATCAACATCCATTCTCAAAATACGAGCCTGCGGAAAGGCTTCTGCTAATTCATCATAGGCTTTTTGCGTCCCAGTCCCATAGTAACGAATGCTCCTGCTGAAGCAATTCGGGCAACTGTGGGGAATCCCTTTTGAGAAACCACAATAGTGACAATTCATACTTTTCGTATCCATATGCAAGGTCAAGGAAATATCGCAGTTTGGACAGGTGTCAACCGTTCCGCATTCACGACACATGACAAAACTAGAATAGCCCCGCCGATTCAACATTAAGACAACCTGCTCTTTTCTATCTATCTTATCTTGAATGGCTTCTAACAAAACAGGCGTGAAATTACTAGCTTCATTCTGTCCAATGTAATCACGAAAATCCACAATTTCCACTTCAGGAATCTGAGCTTGCGGCTTGGCTCGCTTGGTCAGTTGCAAAAAGTGATACACACCTTTGCCAGCCCGCGCTCTGCTTTCTAAACTCGGCGTCGCCGACCCCAACACCAGAACGGCTTGATTGTACTTTGCACGTAGTAAAGCGACATCTCGCGCATGATAGCGTGGATTGGAGTCTTGCTTGTAACTCGCTTCATGTTCTTCATCAATGATAATTGCACCAATATTTTTTAACGGAGCAAAAATAGCAGAACGAGCACCAACAACCACTTGTGCTGCTCCTCGCTCAACTTTGCGCCATTCATCATACCTTTCCCCATTTGAAAGACCTGAGTGAAGAATGGCTACTTTCTTTCCAAAACGCGAAATGAAGCGGTTTGTAACTTGTGGTGTCAAGGAAATCTCAGGCACTAACATAATGGCTGTCTTGCCATAGCTGAGCGCCTCCTGAATTATCTGCAAATAGACCTCCGTCTTACCGCTACCTGTCACTCCTTCTAGCAGAAACGGCTTACCGTCATGCCCGATTTGCTGTGTGATAGCTTGAGCCGCAGCTTCCTGCTCTTCATTTAGCACCAAGGCAGAAGACGCTGAAATATTTTCAAAATAAGCCTCAGAACGACTCACCTCTTTTTCAACGATTTGCAAAGCTGCTTGCTCTATAAAATAATGAATAACTTCCCGTGAAAAGTTCTCTTTCAAATCTGCTAAAAGGTGTATTCCAGTCTGATCCTGTAAAACTTCCCGTAAGACTTGCTTTTTTTTCGCCCGATTGGGAATGACCAATTGACCTAAAACCTCGTGATCAACCCGATACCATTTTTCTGTTTTGATATGTTTTTGATCGATTGCCTGATATTCCAACTGAATCGCTCCTTGCCGCGTTAAACGCATAACCTTAGCTTGCAGTTCTTTATCAAGTGATGAGAAATGCTGCTGATCTACATTTCCAAAAATGAGCAGTCGATCTTCTTCGTTCAGAGAGAGTTGAGCATGGAGAATTTTATCATAACTGGAGTTTAGAAATCCCGGCAACATAGCTTTTAAAATTGAAATTTTGTAAGAAAAAACAGATTTTCTCAATTCTTCTGCCAGCCACAGCTGCTCCTCATTTAAAACTGGTGTAAAATCCAATACCTCTACGATTTCTTTCAATTCTGTCGTCGTTTCTTCTTCTAGCTCTACGACAATCCCTTGAATCAAGCGATTGGCTTTCCCAAAAGGCACATGCACACGCATGCCAATTTCTAACATAGTCGAAAATTCTTTCGGCACCGCATAACTATAAGGTTTATCTGTCTGCATTAGAGGAACATCCACAATGACTTTTGCAATCTGCACTTTCTCACCACCTCTCATTTATCAGTAAAAGAAAAAATAAGATTGAGCTGACCCAACCTTAAATTTTTTCACCCTCTTCTTTTTCCTTCGCAATTTGTTCTTTGATTTTACGCTCTTCTTCTTCTCTGCGCAAACGTTCTTCCTCAGCACGCCGACGAACTGCTTCTCGCTTGCCTTCAGGATCTGGGTGAATCCCAACATTGCCAGATTCGATTTCTTCTAAAGCACGAAGTGTTGATTTGACAGACTTAAATTCTTGGGTCGGAGCTGCTCCTTCTTCCAATTCATGAGCACGTTTTGCTTCAAGAATCACCAAGGAGTATTTTGAAGGCACCTTATCAAGCAAGGTGTCAATTGAAGGTTTTAACATCATAATCTTGTACCTAATTTCTAAATTCTTATCTTACTGAAAGTTGTTCTAACAGCATATCTTGATAGTGACCGATGACACGTTCCACTCGAAAATGCTCTGCTTCAATAACGCGCTTGACACGTTCCGCTGCTAAGGGAACTTCATCATTGACAATGGCATAATCATATTCGCGCATGAGAGCAATTTCTTCTCTTGCTTTGGCAATGCGTCTAGCAATTACCTCAGCACTATCTGTTCCGCGCCCCACCAAACGATCTTGTAATTCTACCAAATCAGGTGGCGTCAAAAAGATAAAGACAGCATTCGGCACTTTTTTCTTCACCTGAAGCGCCCCTTGAACTTCAATCTCAAGGAAAACATCAATCCCTTTATCCAAAGTTTCATTCACATAGGTCAAAGGAGTTCCATAGTAGTTGCCAACATACTCTGCATACTCTAACATCTGACCTTGCCGAATCAACTCCTCAAACTCTTCTCTCGTACGGAAAAAATAATCCACCCCGTCCACTTCACCAGGACGTTGAGCACGAGTTGTCATGGACACAGAGTATTGAAACTGATTATCCGAGCTTTCAAAAATCTCACGTCGAACCGTTCCCTTCCCCACACCTGAGGGACCAGAAAAAACGATTAACAAGCCACGATCCGCCATCATATCTCCTTCATTGTCTTTCTATATAGTGTAACAAAAAAGCAGTATTTTTTCAACTGCTTTTTAGCATAGCATAGGTAGATGCTTGTTTCCTGAGAAAACAATGCAAGTCACTCTTACCTGCCTAAAATTATGCATTAGCTAGATAAACATTCATTCTTAGTAATATCTATTTCGCATAATCCACAGCACGCATTTCCCGAATAACCGTTACTTTGATATTTCCTGGATATTCAAGGTTGTTCTCAATCTTTTCACGCACATCATGAGCCAAAATAGTAATTTTATCGTCTTTGATTTGACCAGGATTGACCATAATCCGAATCTCACGACCTGCTTGTAAAGCAAAACTATTTTTCACGCCCTCAAAGCTATTGGCAATTTCTTCCAAATCTTGCAGGCGCTTGATATAGCTTTCAAGGGATTCGCTACGAGCACCTGGACGAGCCGCACTAAGCGCATCAGCTGCTGCAACAATAACTGCAATCACACTTTCAGGTTCTACATCACCATGATGACTGGCAATTGTATTGACCACAATTGGATGTTCCTTATACTTACGAGCCAATTCTGTTCCAATTTCCACATGGCTACCTTCCACTTCACGGTCAATAGCCTTTCCAATATCGTGAAGGAAGCCTGCACGGCGAGCTAAGTTAGCATTTTCACCGAGTTCACTTGCAATGACACCAGACAACTTAGCAACTTCAACAGAATGACGCAATACATTTTGCCCATATGACGTACGGAATTGCAAGCGTCCCATAATCTTCATCAAATCCGGATGTAAGTTTGGTGCACCGATTTCATAAGCCGCTACTTCACCATATTCACGAATCTTATGGTCAATTTCCAGACGATTTTTCTCTACTAATTCTTCAATGCGAGCTGGGTGGATACGACCGTCTTTCAGCAGGGCTTCCATTGTCATGCGTGCAATTTCACGTCGAATAGGATCAAAACCAGATAAAGTCACCACTTCTGGTGTGTCATCAATAATGACATCAATACCCGTTAAACTTTCAAAGGTTCGAATATTCCGACCTTCACGTCCAATAATGCGACCTTTCATCGTATCATCCGGCAGATGAACTGTTGAATTGGTTTGCTCCGCAACATAGTCACCTGCAATCCGTTGCATGGCTTGGACTAAAATATCCTTTGCCACCTTATCAGAACGTTCTTTGACCTCTTGCGCTGCTTCACGAATACGCGTCGCAATTTCCTTTGATAACTTATCCTCAGTCTGAGTGAGAATGATATCTCTGGCTTCAGTTTGTGAAAGTGAAGCAACACGCTCTAATTCTGCTTCTTTATGTTGCTCCAACTCTGTCAGTTTGTTTTCACGCGCCTCAAGGTTTTTGTTTCTATCAGAAATACTTTGTTCTTTCTGTTCGAGTGTTTTTTCTTTGTTGGTCAAATTGTCATCTTTACGATCAAGACTTGTCGCACGTTCTGTCAAACGACTTTCCAATTGCTTCAATTCTTGACGATCAGATTTAAATTCTGCCTCAACTTCTTCTCGATATTTTCTGGCTTCTTCTTTTGCCTCTAACAGTGCTTCTTTTTTAAGGGATTTACTTTCGCGCTTCACTTCTTTTAATAACAAATCCGCTTCGCGCTCAGCTTGTCCACGTAAATTAGTTGCTTCTTGTTCAGCATTTAAAAGAGTAAGTTCCGCAGCTTCTTTCGCAGATTTCATGCGAACTGTGATACTTACATATCCAATGACTAAACCAATGATGACGGCAAAAACACCTGCAAAAATCATTTCCATGTTTTTACCTCAAATTATTGATATTGAATTGTAAAATTCTTAATTATTTTATCATAAAAATCGATTTTTCACAAACTAAATTCTTATAAATACGTGACTGTTTTCACATTCTTTTTCGCGAATCCTTTTTCCTGTCTGGCTTTGGTAAGCAGAATTTTTTTCTTTGCTAGAGCAAAATATGGTATAATTTATTAAAAGTAAAAGGAGTTCTATTTATGGTCAAAGAAGTCATTGTTGAAAGTTTTGAGTTAGATCACACGATTGTCAGAGCCCCCTACGTACGCTTGATTGGCGAAGAGGTGGGGCCTAAAGGGGACATCATTTCCAACTTTGATGTTCGTCTGGTACAGCCTAATGAAGATGCCATTCCGACCGCTGGGCTTCATACGATTGAACATCTGCTAGCTAAGCTCATTCGTACTCACATTGATGGTATGATTGATTGTTCACCTTTTGGTTGTCGGACAGGATTTCACATGATTATGTGGGGGCAACATAGCTCAACTGAAATTGCTAAAGTCATTAAAGCTTCTTTAGAAGAAATTGCAAAAACCACTACGTGGGAAGATGTCCCTGGTACAACTATCGAATCTTGTGGTAATTACAAAGATCACAGCCTCTTTTCTGCCAAAGAATGGTGCAAGCTAATTTTAGATCAAGGAATCTCTGACGATCCTTTTAAACGCCATCTTGTATAAAATAAAAAAACGGACAGGAAATGCAAATTCTCCTGCTCGTTTTCTTTTTTATTGACGAATCAAATAATCAAATGCTCCCAAAGCTGCCGTTGCTCCTGAACCCATTGAAATAATGATTTGTTTATAAGCGCTATCTGTACAATCACCTGCTGCAAAAATTCCTGGCACATTTGTTGCACCATGTTTGTCAACAATAATTTCACCGCGTTCATTAAGAGCAACTGAGCTATCTTTGAGCCAGTCTGTATTTGGCAAAAGACCAATTTGAACAAAGACACCGCTGAGTTCAATTTTATGTTCTTCATTATTCGCACGATCGAGATAAGTAATGGCTTCAACTTGATCGGAACCATGAATTTCTTTTGTTGCTACATGGGTTAGAACTGTCACGTTTTTAAGTTGCTGTACCCTGTCTTGCAACACTTGATCGGCTTTCAAAGTTGGTAGAAATTCTAACACATAAACATGCTCTGCCAGACCAGCTAAGTCAATTGCTGCTTCAATTCCAGAATTTCCTCCACCGATAACAGCCACTTTTTTACCTGTAAAAATAGGACCATCGCAATGTGGACAATTGGTTACACCTTTCGTCCGGAATTCTTCTTCACCAGGGACGTTGACATTTCGCCAGCGAGCACCAACAGAAAGAACGGCCGTTTTTGCTTTCAGAACTGCGCCATTTTCAAGCTCCACTTCAATCAAATCCTTTTTCTCGATGTTTTTCACACGTTGATTCTTCATGATATCAATTAGATATTTCTTGGCATGTTCTTCTACCTGCGCCATTAGCTTAGGTCCTTCAGTGTAAGGCGTGCCAATCATATTTTCAATACCAACGGTCTCCATTACCTGTCCACCGAAAGTTTCAACGACCATCCCTGTACGAATTCCCTTACGAGCAGCATAAATAGCTGCGCTGCTTCCTGCAGGTCCGCCTCCAACAACCAATACATCAAATGGTTCTTTTTGGTCAAATTCCTCACTTGAAGCAGGTCCAGAAATCTTGTCGAGCAGTTGCTCAATGGTCATACGACCATTTGCAAATTCTTCACCATTTAGAAAAACCGTTGGAACAGCCATAATCTTTTTGTCTTCAACTTCTTGTCTAAACATGCCTCCTTCAACCATTGTATGGCTGATATTAGGATTCAAAATAGCCATCACATTGAGAGCTTGCACAACGTCTGGACAATTATGGCAGGTTAGGCTAACATAGGTTTCAAAATGAAGTGGCTGCTTAATAGCTTGAATTCGTTTTATAACAGCATCTTCTACTTTTGGTGCGCGACCAGAGACTTGCAGCAAAGCCAGCACAAAAGATGTAAATTCATGCCCTAAGGGAAGTCCTGCAAACTGCACACGCCCTGCTTGCCCCACTTGTGTAACGGTAAAACTTGGCTTGCGGTTAGTCTCTATATTTTCCAGTGATAAACGTGGAGACATTGCTACAATTTCCTCTAGAAAAGCCCGCACCTGCTCAGAACGCTCATCTTGACCTAAAGAAGCTTGAAATACAACATCAGATTCTAAAAGTTCCAGGTATTGCTTCAGTTGTGCTTTAATTGTTTCATCTAAAGCCATATAAGCCTCCTTAAATTTTACCAACTAAATCAAGACTTGGAGTCAGTGTTTCAATTCCTTCTTTCCATTTAGCTGGGCAAACTTCACCTGGATGACTCCGAACATATTGTGCAGCATGGATTTTGTCAATCAAGACAGAAGCATCGCGCCCAACACCGTCTGCATTGATTTCAAGTGCCTGTACAACACCATCTGGGTCAATGATAAAAGTACCGCGTTGAGACAATCCACTTTCATCTAACACATCAAAACCAAGCGAAATAGCATGAGATGGATCACCAATCATGATGTATTCAAGTTTTCCAATGGCATCTGAATGATCATGCCAAGCTTTATGTGTAAAATGCGTATCTGTTGAAACAGAATAAACTTCCACACCTAGTTCTTTAAGAGCTGCATACTGCTCTTGCAAATCCTCCAACTCAGTCGGACAAACAAATGAAAAATCAGCAGGATAGAAGCAAACGACGCTCCAATGACCTTTTAAATCTTCACTAGAAACTGTGATAAATTTCCCGTTTCCAGCGTGATAAGCATCTGCTGTAAACTCGACAATTTCCTTACCAATAAGTGACATAAGATTACCTCCAAAATTAGTTTTATAATAAAATAAAAATCTTATAAACCCATTATAGCCTATAAGATTTTTAGTGTCTAATATCTTGCTTGAAAACGTTCCCTAATAATCCAAAGCATCTGCGTAACCCGCGCCATTTCCTACAAAATAGCCAGTTTTGCAGTTGATACTAAAGAGATACGTGCCGTCTGTTCTAAATAGATTGTAATAACCATTTCCATTGATAATATTCACACGTTCAAGAATATAATTATCTCCTGTGAAATAGCCACGTTCCCGTGAGGTTGCTAAGATTTTTTCTAACACACCAGGATTGAAATTCCAAGCTGGATTATTACTGTCGTTAATTTTAGTTTGGTCGTATGGTACTCGACTTAAATGACGCTGTAAATTCGTGCCTGACGCTGGTGCTGCTGGAGCAGTTGTTTGCGCTGGTACAGAAGCTGGTTGTTCTGCTACAGGTGCTTGAGCGGAGCTTTGTGACGGTGCAGCGGCGGTCTCAGATTGAGGAGCAGAAATCGCTGATTGCTGGCTCTTTCCTAGACTGATAGCAGCTTTCAAGACTTTATCCAAATCTGTATTTCCTGTTGTAATATCTGTGAATTTAGCATCATTTTTAATCTTTGCCTTAGTATCTAAAACGCCGTCTGTGATTGCCACTGAGGTAAACTGTGCATTCACAGTTTTTACAGCTTCAACTTGTTTGAGCAAGCTGTCGTATTTTCCCTTAGCAACATTGTATTCCTTTGTATTCTTTAACTTTTCTAATGCTGCTTTTAGTTTGTTTAAGTTTCCGAAACTGCTGTTTTTCAAAGCCAATTTATTGGCATCTGTAAAGAATGAATCATAAAGGCTGTTGAAAGCTTTCAAATTCTTATTTTCAGAGCTAGAAGTGGTAGAAGATTTACTTGTTTGGCTCGTTGAATTTGTAGCTGGCTTTGCTTGCTTTCTATTCAACGACAGATAAACAGTCCCACTGATTAAAGCCAGTAAAGCGACACTCGCTACAGAATACAGGACTTTCTTATTTTTATAAAATGGAACTTTCTCTGTTTCCATTTCTTCATCCAGCGCTGTAAAAGTCGGATAGCTTTCCGTTGACTCAGTTGAACTCACAGGAATATCATCCATTTCAGGCTGAATTGGTTCCATTATTTTTGTCTCAGCCTCTAACTCCTCTGGAGTTTGTGTACTGTTTTCTTCCGAAGTTTCTTGCGGTTCTGCTTCGCTGGCTGCAAGTGCAGCTACTGTTTCATCAAAGGCAGACTCCTCAGACGCTACCTCTGCAGATTCTAGGGGGGCTTCCTCTTGAACCTCATCGTGCATCTCCTGGATAAATTCTGCTAAGTCTAACTGGCTCAGCTGTTCTTGATCTTCTGCTTCAGATATTTCTTCTGCAGATTGAGCCGAAAATTTTCCTGCTTCAATTTCTTGACGATGCTGTTTAATGTATTTATCCAGCACATTGTCCTCTTCCGTCACCCCTGCTTCAAGTTCTTCGCTTTTTCGAGCAGCTTGACCAACTGTCATTTCTTTAGCTGTTTCAAAATCAAGAATTGATTCTTTTTCTTCTTGTTCTGGCAAATGTTTTTCGTCTTTACTCACGGCAAATCCTTTCTAATCTATTTGGCGTTTGACTCTCTGACCAAAATATTGGTACAAATCAACTTTTAAAGTCCCATTATAGAGTTTGCGTTTTTTATCGGCTTGACTGCCAAATTTTGCTTCAAATGCTTCATCACTCGTCAAGATAAATTTGCTCCACGTCTTTAGTGGCTCAAAAGTCTGCCCCATTTCTTGATAAAGCTTGGTTACAGCATCATCATCCAGCAATCGCTCTCCATAAGGGGGATTGGAAACGATGACACCATTTATCTTGTCGGTGTGCAAATCTTGCAAACGCATTTGCTTGAAAACAATCTGCTCAGAAACACCTGCTTCTTCGGCATTTCGCTTGGCAATCTCCACCATACGTGCATCAATATCAGCCCCTAAAATATCAAGCTGAATGTCTTGCTTAATCTGTCCTAAAGCTCTAGCACGAACACGCCCAACCAAATCTGAGTCAACCCAATTCCACTCTTCAAACGCAAAATGGCGATGAAGCCCCGGTGCCATATTCATGCCAATCATAGCTGCTTCAATACAGAAAGTTCCTGAACCACAGGTCGGATCAATCAAGGGCTTATCTGGATACCAATTGGACAAGAGCAAAATCGCAGCCGCCATATTTTCTTTAATCGGTGCGCCACCTTTTTCAGTCCGATAGCCACGTTTAAAGAGGCTAAAACCTGTCGTGTCAATCAAAACAGTAGCTACATCTTTCAAAATAGAAACTTCAATTTTGAACTCTGCTCCATTTTCTATCAATGGAACGCCTTCTGGGCGTGCATAATGCTTTTGCAGCTTCTTAACTACTGCTTTTTTAGAAATAGCCTGCACACTAGGTTCATTGTGAAGTTTTGATTTGACACATTTTGCCTTGGCAATTGGAAATTTTGCTCCAAGTGGCAAATAGTTTTCCCAATCCAAAGCAAAAATCCCCTGAAATAATTCCTCAAAGGTTTTAGCCGAAAAACTGCCAACAACAATCTTAATGCGGTCTGCTGCACGCAACCAGAGATTAGTTTCAATAATGGTTTCAACAGTTCCGTCAAAACGCACGCGCCCATTTTCCACTTGACATTCTAAGCCAAGATTTCTGATTTCACGACCAACCACAGCCTCTAAACCAGCCGCAGCAGTCGCAATCAACTTAAATTTTGTTTTCATTCGTCCTCTCAAAATAAAAGCTAGCATAATACGCTAGCTAAACCTATATGCAACTTTCTATAAGCCATGTTTTGTTCCAGAAATAACTAGGTATCATTTCCTTCGATAATCATCTGTCTACTGTTTCCAGTCAGAATGCTGCGTTCGTTTCCACGCATTCCGTGCCCCGACCAAAGTTTGGGTTGCTAGCTTGAGGGGTTTACCGCGTTCCACTTCTTGTGTTTCCACAAAAACTACGTCACTGTGGCACTTTCAGGACTATTCCAGCATATCCAGAGACGTAGCTGTTTCGTCCGCCGTAACGGATACTTCCGTCCCTAGGCTTATTGTTTCACCTAGCACAAACACTACGGGCATCACAGCCCGTGCTAGCATGGACTTTCCTCATGAAAATAAAATATTCTCACGCGATTATCCAAAAATTGCACATTCCTTATTAAATTTCGTTATTTAAGATTTGCTTGCCGAATACTTCTTTTTCCAAACGATTTAAGCGTTTTAAAATATCAAAATTTGTCAGCGTAGCAGATGCCACTTGAGGGGTTTCCATGATAGATTGCGTCAAAGGGGAAGTTGCCGCCTCATTTGACTTTTTAGCGAGTTCTGCTTTCAAACGAGCATTTTCTTCACGCAGTTCCTTTACCAAAGCAGCATACGTTTCGTAATCTTTAATGACATCATCTAAAAATTCGTCCACTTCAACCTTGCTATATCCACGGACGCCAACTTTAAAATCTTGATCAAAAATATCTTTCGGTGTGTAAATAATACTAGCCATTTCTCTCTCCATTCTCGTTCATTACTTTAATTATATAAAAAATGAACCGCAAAAATCAAGGTTAAACATCTAATTTTCGGAAAAATTTTCTGCGACCTCATTCAAGTCATCAAATGTTAATTGTTTGATAAAATATTGTTCTTGTTTCTTCATCATTTGGTAAAGATACTTTAAATTTGTTTCATTTTCTTCATCGTAAAAAATATAAGCCCCGTCTGTATTACTGAGTAGAAAGTGATTGTAATCACGAAATTGGCTGGGATTTTCATAATGAGGATAGGCATATTTAACAAAATCCACCTGTTTAAAACGACTTAATTTTTCTTGATTGGCTTCATTCCAGTTTTCACCTTGATTCTCAAAAGTAAAAATCGTCGCAATTTGAAAATCGTAATCTTGCTGCAATTCTTTTGCAACCTCTAGTGCCCAAACTTCAAAACCTAAGTTCCCAGTAAAAATCAGCCACTCCGCACCTTCTTCTAATAAACGTGTCAAATCTCGCTGAATGGCTTTTTTAATAATCTTGATTCGAGGGTCTTTGTCATTAAAAATTCCCAAATCAAAATTCCGATAACCCACTATTAGTACGCTAACCACTTAAATTATCCCTTTATTTCCTTTTTTATGTTATAATAGAGCGATGTTATTGTACCAATAAGGAGATATATGGTCAACTATCCACATAAAGTTCCCTCTCGAAATTCATTAAGACTTCCCAAAAAGAAGTCCGTTGACTTTGCGAATCGGGGAATGTCGTTTGAAAAAATGATCAATGAAACGAATGATTATTATCTTAGTCACGATTTAGCGGTCATTCACAAGAAACCAACCCCTATTCAGATTGTAAAAGTGGATTATCCCAGACGTAGTCGGGCAAAAATTGTTGAAGCCTACTTTCGACAAGCCTCTACAACAGACTATTCTGGTGTCTATCAAGGACATTATATAGATTTTGAAGCAAAAGAAACACATCAAAAGGCTTCCATGCCGATGAAAAATTTTCATGCTCATCAAATCAAGCACATGGAACAAGTCGTCAAACAAGGAGGAATTTGTTTCGTTTTATTGCACTTTTCAGCCTTAAAATTGACATATCTACTTCCTGCTCCTTATTTAATTAACTTCTTCAAGATTGACAAGGGGAAAAATTCCATGCCACTTGACTACATTCAAAAGCATGGATATTCTATCTCACAGAATGGTCTTCCTAGCATTCCGTATCTTGAAATCATTCAACAAAATTTACTAGGTGGTAAAACAAATGAATAAGCAATCTTTACTGACAGCTGCAAAATATGTAGCTATCGGTCTCATTACATTATTTATGCTTGGAGTTGTAGCTGGTGGAGGAATTTTTCTCTATCAAGTTCACAAGGCACCTGCCTTGTCAGAAAAGAAACTAGTCGCCACAACTTCCAGTAAAATCTATGATAGTGAAAACAATCTTATTGCTGACTTAGGCTCTGAAAAAAGGGGCAATGCGGCAACAAGTGATATTCCAACTGACTTAGTACGAGCTATCATTGCAATTGAAGACCACCGTTTCTTCAATCATCGCGGCGTGGACTCTGTTCGTATTTTGGGCGCTTTCTTGAATAATCTGCGCAGAGGAAATCGACAAGGAGGGTCAACGTTGACGCAACAGTTGATTAAACTGACCTACTTCTCCACTTCAAGTGCCGACCAAACACTATCACGGAAAATTCAAGAAGCCTGGTTAGCTGTTCAATTAGAGCGGAAAGCCACTAAGCAAGAAATTATTACATATTATGTAAATAAGGTCTATATGTCAAATGGTAACTACGGTATGCAAACAGCTGCTAAAAGTTATTACGGCAAAGATTTGAAAGATTTGAGCTTAGCTCAAACTGCTTTATTGGCGGGGATGCCTCAGGGACCAAACCAATACGACCCTTATACAAAACCAGAAGCTGCTAAAAATCGTCGTAATCTTGTATTGTCAGAAATGTATAAACTCAAATACATCTCTGCTGAGCAATATGAAAAAGCAGTCAATACACCCGTCACAGATGGTCTGCAAAGCTTAAAAAATTCAGCGTCTTATCCTGCTTACATGGATAACTACTTAAAGCAAGTTATTGAGCAAGTCCAAGAAGAAACGGGTTATAACTTGCTGACGACAGGAATGGAAGTCTATACAAACGTAAACAGAGCAGCTCAAGAGCGCCTTTGGAATATTTATAATAGCAATGAATATGTTGCTTATCCAGATGATGAATTACAAGTAGCTTCTACCATTATAGATGCTACAACTGGTAAGGTAATTGCTCAACTAGGAGCCCGAAATCAAGCTTCAAATGTTTCTTTTGGTACTAACCAAGCAGTTGAAACCAATCGCGACTGGGGATCAGCCATGAAACCGATCACGGATTACGCTCCAGCCATTGAAAATGGCATTTACACTTCTACGGCTGCTTATATTAGTGATGCTCCTTATAATTATCCTGGAACAACTACTCCAGTCTACAACTGGGATATGCGCTATTTTGGAAACATCACCATTCAGTATGCACTTCAAGAGTCTCGGAACGTTCCAGCTGTCAAGACGTTAGAAGCCGTCGGACTCAGCAAGTCTAAGAAATTCCTAAGCGGACTGGGCATTAATTATCCAGATATGGTATATGCAAATGCCATTTCAAGTAACACGACAAAATCCGATCGAAAATATGGTGCCAGCAGTGAAAAAATGGCTGCTGCCTATGCTGCTTTTGCAAATGGTGGAACTTATTACAAACCACAATATGTCAGCCGTGTTGTCTTTAGCGATGGAACCTCAAAAGATTTCTCTAATCAAGGTACAACCGCAATGAAAGAAACAACAGCTTACATGATGACAAATATGCTGAAAACAGTTCTTACATCTGGTACTGGGACCAATGCAGCTATATCTGGTGTCTATCAAGCTGGTAAAACAGGAACTTCCAACTATTCCGATGATGAATTGGCGAAACTAACGAAGCCTTATGGTGGCTCTAGTGTTGTGACTCCTGATGAACTCTTTGTTGGTTATACGCAGAAATATTCAATGGCGGTGTGGACAGGTTACACCAATCGTCTCACTCCCGTTCTGGACGATGGTGTAAAAGTTGCAACAGATGTTTACCGTGCGATGATGTCTTACTTGTCTGAAAGTGGGACAGAAGACTGGGAAATGCCTAGCGGCCTTTATCGTAGCGGAAATTATGTCTTTTTAGCCAATTCCACTAATAGATACCAAGGAAATTATTATAATTCTACTTCCAGTTCGAGCCTTGAAGAATCATCATCTTCTTCAAACAGCCAAGAAAGTTCTACCCAAGAGTCATCAAGCAGCTCTGCTTCATCAAGTACAGAACCGAGTGCTTCTACGTCTGCAAGTTCTCCTAATGGCGGTGGAAATTCAGAAACTCCTCCTTCACGAAACCGATAATGAACAAGTTCCTGAAAGCCAAGCCGTTTAGAAGTTAGCACCTTCAAATCAGAGTTTTGTAAAAATTAAAAAACACGAACAATCAAGACCAGTAAATAACTGGCTATAAGATTGTTCGTGTTTTTAATATTTCAATTCTTGATGAAATTACCATGAAGCAGTCTTATACCTTATGAAAATCTCTTCAAACTTTGTCAGTTTCGTCTGCGATCTCAAAAGCTCCTCTTTTAATCTGCTTACGGACTCATCTCTTAGTTTGCAATTTGATTTTCATTAAGTATCAAAATTTTTTATACCGCTTCTTTTTAATTCTTATTATTTACTAGCCAAAGCTCCCATTGGATCCCATGGGGCAAGTACTTTTGGTTCTGCTTCATAGGCCGCTAGTTCTTCAGTTGTTAAAAATTCTTTGCGGACAACGATTTGATAAGTGTATTCGTCCATCCAGTCATCGCTAGCAACAAAATAGCCTTTGTTCCCAACTTTATCACCCCAAGAATTTTCCACTTTCCATTTTGTTGATTTGCCATTTTCGTCCAAGTCAACACCTGTCAAGACCATAGCATGAGTCATGAGACTTTCACTGTAATCCAAGCGCCCTGCTTTGTCTTGTATCAATTCAATATCCATGCTGGAAGTAAAATCATACATATCATTCACCATCACACCAGCCTTGCGATTGCTAGATTGACCCACATCAGAACCAAACCAAACCGTTTCTCCTGCTTGCATTTGAGCAATGGCCAGTTCTTTCAAACGATTCATATCGACATTCAAATAGCGGACGTCACGTGCTCCTACGACATTTCCTAACATCTCGACAGTGTAAGATTTGCCATAAGGTTTGTCAGCTGTTGGAGCATTGATGATGGATACATAATCATCTAGCTTAATATCCACATATTTCTTGTAAAATGCTTGTGGTGTCAATCCACTTTCACTATGGAAGTTATTGTCTTTATCACGATAAGCAAAATCAAAAGTACGAGGAGGGAGTCCAAGGGTCATTGCCAAGAAATTAAAAATTTCTTGCAAAAGTTCTTCTTTCTTTGCTTGAGCAGCTGCTGCATCAGCTCCGCTAGTAACCAAGTCACGTAAAATTTGTGCATCCTGGCGGAGTAATTTGTTGAGATATTGATTAAGCTCACGGCTATTGCTAGATGAAATGGATTCTGGGTAAACTGATTTTGGAACAACTCCATATTTTTCAAAAAGTGCCACAACCATATCCCATTGTCCGCCGTCTTGTTGAGGCGTATCTAAGAGGAATTTCACTTTGCGACTGGTTAAGTCTTGGTCAGCTGTTGCTAAGACTTGCTCTAAAAACCAGTTGGATTTTTCATATTTATCCCAAAAGAATGTGTGCGCTTGAGACAATTCAAATTCTTCCAATTGAAAGCCTGCAATCATTTTATGACGAAATGTATTGAGCGCTGCAAACATCCAGCAACGTCCAGACGCTTTTTGATTGCTGACTTTATCTTTGGTTAAATCAATGGAAAACACAGGATTGTTTTCAATTGCACTGCTGCGCTTTTCAAGCGATGTTAATAAACCATTGTGGCTAACTGCATTTTCAATTGCAGCATACTTGGCAGTTGCTTCATAATTTGCATATAATTTATCTGTAAATTGTTGATCTATAGAATTCATAGATACCTCCTTCTAATTCTAAACACTATTATAGCTTATTTTCAAAATTCTTCAAACAAAAAGTTAGGCGCACCTAACTTTTTGTTATACAGCTGATTTTAGTAACCGACGTATTTTAAAAAACATAAGTCAGAACAATTCTCCTGCTTATTTCCAAAAATCATCGAAGATTGTAATCGGCAAATGACGCTTGTGCTCCCCTTTGTGCCACCAAGATTCAATCCTTGCTTTCGCTTGGTCAGAAATGGTTTTACCTTCCAAATAGTCATCAATTTCGTTGTAAGTGACACCGAGAGCGACTTCATCTGCAATGCCTGGCTTTTCTTCTTCCAGGTCTGCTGTTGGTACTTTTTCATAGAGGGCAGAATCAGCGCCCAAGGCAGCCAACAGTTGCTTACCTTGCCGTTTATTGAGACGATAAAGTGGCAGAATATCTGCACCACCATCACCAAATTTCGTAAAGAATCCTGTGACGTTTTCTGCAGCATGATCCGTTCCAACCACTGCTCCTTTATAAGAGCCTGCTAAAGCATATTGCGCAATCATGCGACTGCGAGCTTTAATATTGCCTTTATTGAAGTCTGAGACCGTTGCTCCTGTAGCCTCAACCACTTTTGTCATAGCATCTGCACTTTCTTTGATATTGACAACAAGACTGACATCCGGCTGGATAAAAGCAAGAGCTCGCTGTGCATCGTCTTCGTCAGCCTGCACCCCATATGGCAAACGCACTGCGATAAATTGATAGCTAGCATCGCCAGTCTCCGCACGCATTTCCTCTATTGCCAATTGCGCCAAACGTCCTGCTAAAGTAGAATCTTGTCCGCCCGAAATTCCCAAAACATAGGTTTTCAAAAAAGAATGTTTTTTAAGATAATCCTTTAAAAAATCAATGGATTTACGGATTTCTTCCTCTGGGTCAATGACAGGTTTCACGCCTAACTGCTGGATAATCGTTTCTTGTAAGGTCATTTTGTTTCTCCCATTTGATTCGCTTTTTTGCGCATTTGATCAATCAAATCAACCTTGTCTTGCCATACATCACGCGCCAAATCCACAGGATAATCTTGCGGATTAAGGACACGTTTGTATTCGTCCCACAACTTATCAAACTCTTTGCGAGCATATGTTTGGATTTCTGTTAAGCTTGGCAATTGGTACACAAGTTGACCTTGTTTAAAAATATCTACCAACAGAGGTACTGCATCAAAATTTGTCACTGTTTTATTGATGTAGGTGTAAGTTGGGTGGAACATTTCTAATTTGGCAATAGTATTCACATCTACGCCATCATAAGTGATATAGTCTCCTTCTGACTTGCCTTTTGCACGGCTAGTAATCCGCCAAACTTGTTTTTTACCTGGTGTTGATACTTTTTCCACATTATTAGAGAGCTTAATCGTATTACGCAAATTGCCATGTTCATCTTCAATAGCCACAATCTTATAAACGGCTCCCAGTGCTGGTTGGTCATAAGCCGTGATGAGCTTAGTTCCAACGCCCCACACATCAATCTTTGCCTTTTGCATTTTTAAGTTGAGGATTGTATTTTCATCCAAGTCGTTAGAGGCGTAGATTTTAGCATTTGGAAAACCAGCTTCATCCAACTGCTGGCGAACTTTTTTAGAAATATAAGCCAAATCCCCTGAATCAATCCGCACTCCAAGGAAATTGATTTTATCCCCCATTTCACGCGCTACTTGAATCGCTGCAGGAACACCGAGGCGGAATGTATCATAGGTATCCACCAAGAAAACACAGTCATGGTGCGTTTCAGCATACGCCTTAAAAGCTTCATAGTCATTTCCATAGGCTTGAACGAGAGCATGAGCATGCGTTCCCAAGACTGGAATATCAAAGAGCTTTCCAGCCCGAACATTACTGGTTCCATTTGCTCCACCAATCACTGCCGCACGAGTTCCCCAGATAGCCGCATCCATTTCCTGTGCTCGGCGTGTACCAAATTCCATTAAAGGCTCATCTTCGATGACTGAGCGAATCCGAGCTGCTTTTGTCGCTACCAAGGTTTGATAGTTGACAATGTTTAATAAGGCAGTTTCCACTAATTGACATTGAGCAAGAGGACCTTCTACTTGAACAATGGGTTCATTGGCAAAGACCAAGTCTCCCTCTTGTGCAGAACGTACTGTTAATTCCAATTTCAAATTTGCTAAATAGTCTAAAAATTCTTCATCATAGCCAAGAGAACGAAGATAGGCAATATCACTATCTGAAAATGTCAAATGATTTAAATAATGAACCATCCGCTCCAAGCCAGCAAAAACCGCATAGCCACTATGAAAGGGCTCTTTCCGAAAATAAACTTCAAAAACAGCTCGTTTATTATGAATATTTCTTCTAAAATAAACTTGCATCATGTTGATTTGATACAAATCCGTATGCAAGGTTAAACTATCATCTGGATACATAACGACTCCTTGTAAGATGTATTTTTACTTATTATACCACAAATCAAAAGAGCAAGAGGAAATCTTGTTCAACTTTAGGTGTTTAAATAACTATTCTCAAGTTTTCTGTTGTATTGCGGTGATTAAATGTTCAGTTTTAAAACATCTTAAAAACCAAGGTGCATTGGGTACAACTTTAAAAAGTCGCAAATTTATCCTTGGTTTTATTATATTATTATTTATCTTTAAATTTCAATTGGCTATAGATACCAAATATAAGTATCCAAATAGCTGAACCGATTGCTCCTACAACGGTTGATTTTTGTAAAAAGAGGGTTATAAATACAAAGGCAAAGAAGAGCAAAGTAAGAGGATTGAGAAACTTATAGGCTGGCATTAGATAGCCATCTGCCATAAATTCTTTTGATTTTCTGTATTTCAGGTGAGCAATCATAGTGAGTGCATAGATAGCAATATAAACTCCTGATGAAGAAGCAGTAATCAAAGCAAAGGAGTCTGATACTCCTGGTAACACCTGAATAAAAGCAGCTAATGCAATCACTACCGCTGAGGTCAAAATAGCGTTTTGCGGAACATTTTGTCTGGATAATTTCCCAGCACCGATTCCATTCAAAAAGCGATTAGGTGAATCATGTGCAATTTGATACAAATGACGCCCAGTTGAATACAAGGTAGAGTTTAAAGCTGAAGCAGCTGAAGTCAATACGACAAAGTTAATCAAAGCTGCAGCCCATTTGAGACCTGCTAACTTGAAAACAATCACAAAGGGGGAATCTGTGGTTGCCAAATCCCGCCAAGGGATAATCGCCATAATTGCAAGCAAAGAGCCACCGTAGAAAAGAACGATCCGCAAGGGGATTTCTTTAATAGCCTTTGGCAATACCTGCCGAGGATTTGCCGTTTCAGACGTTGTGATTCCAATAAATTCAATAGCTTGATAAGCAAAGAAGACCATTTGAAAGCCCATGACAAAACTCATAAAACCATTAGGAAATAATTGGAAATTTTGACTGATATTGCTGATGCTGGCTACACCATTGGGCGTTTTAAAGCCTGTCAACACCATAAAAATCGCTGTCACAATCAAAGCAATAATCGCTACAATCTTGACCATGGCAAACCAAAATTCAACTTCACCAAAAACTCGGACTGCAATCAGATTGACCATACTCAAAACAGCAAGGAAGACGATTTGAATCAGCCATGCCGGCCAAGTCGGAAACCAAAATTGGACATATTGTGCAACTGCCGTGATTTCTGCCATACCGATAAAAATGAGAGAAATCCAATAGGACCAACCGGAAAAATAGCCCCAGCCATTCCCAAGATACTTGGTAATGAAGTTGATAAATGTGTGCTGGTCTGGATCATAATACAACATCTCTCCAATCGCCCGCATCATCAAATACATAAAGATGCCTGTGAGCATGTAAATGAGAATAATTGACGGCCCTGTCAGACTAATCGAACGTCCTGCTCCTAAAAAGAGACCCGTTCCAATTGTCCCAGCAATAGCAATGATTTGGACATGACGATTTTTTAAGCCACGTTCCATTTTATTCTTATTATTTTCAGAATTCTTTTCACTCATACGAAGCCTCCTTTTCACATGAACTTTTCCATTGTACCACAATTCTGACAATTTCACTAGTCATTTATGAGGACACGAGAATTGAACAAATCAAAAGAAGCCCTTTCATTTCTAATCCTCCAATGCATTACTGGGTTTTTATTAAGCAAAAAGAAGCTGGGACAAGTGCTCAACTTCCTTTGTTTATATCGTGCGTTTGGAGAAACTCTATTACCCTTAGGCAATTTAGAGTACAATTGAGGCTGATACGAAAGTCTAAAGGCGATTCGCTTTGCCGGTTCAAATGAGTACCTTTGTCCAGCACTTCGTTTTTTATCCACCACCTAAACTGCCGAGCAGCCTTGCGTGGCTGAGACTACGAACCAAAAATTTTCAAGATGATTTTGGCCTTTCTCTCTAAAAATTCTCTGTGATATACTTGTAGACTTCTTGTCCTGCGACTGCTCCGTCACCAACAGCTGTCGTTACTTGACGAAGATCTTTTTCGCGAACATCTCCAATAGCATAGATACCAGAAATAGCCGTTTCCATATGATTATCGGTTATAATCCAGCCTGCTTCATTGGTAATGCCCAAATCTGTAGCAAACTCACTAACTGGGTCTAAACCAACATAGATGAAGACACCGCCAAATTTGTGCTCTGACACTTCACCCGTTTTGACATTCTCTACCACAACGCTGCTAACGCGATTGTCACCTTTAATTTCTTTTACCACTGAGTCCCAGATAAAATGAATCTTTTCATTGGCAAATGCACGTTCTTGCAGTAACTTTTGAGCTCGCAATTCATCGCGCCGATGAATAATGGTCACCGTTTTTGCAAAACGAGTCAAAAATACAGCCTCTTCCACTGCAGAGTCGCCTCCGCCGACCACAAGTAAATCTTCATCTCGAAAAAAGGCTCCGTCACAGACTGCACAGTAAGACACCCCTCGGCTGTTTAATTCTTCTTCGCCCGGAACTCCTAAATGGCGGTGAAAGGCACCAGTCGCAATAATAAGTGTCTTCGTTTCCAAAACCTCATCTTCTGTAAAGACTTTTTTTATTGCTCCTTGGTGTTCGATTTTTTCAACAGAGCCAAATAAATGCTCCACTCCCAAATTTTCGAGCGGTTCAAACATTTTTTCTGCTAGTTCTGGACCACTGATATTAGCATATCCAGGATAATTTTCAATATCTGAGGTATTGTTCATTTGTCCGCCTGGAATGCCACGTTCCAAAAGAGCCACTTTAAGATTACTTCTAGCAGCATAAAGCGCAGCTGTCATGCCTGCTGGTCCAGCTCCAATAATAATTGTGTCGTACATAAATTTACTTCCTTTATTGTAATCACTGTTATTCTAACGTTATTAAGCTCTTTTTTCAAACATTATGCTCTGAAGATAAGCAGAATCCCCATCATTGCAAAGGATAAAATCGGAATCGTCATCACTGCAATCAATAGCATATCATACAGATGAGCTTGTCGATCTTTGATTGTTTTATCAACACGGCGAACAGCACGAAGCCCAATCCATAATCCGAGAAAACTCCCTACCAATAGCGCCGTAATCAGTAAACTCTCTAGATAGAGTAAAAAAACTTGAGACAGCATAGCCACTCCTCTATTAACTAACTTTTATTAAAGGCATTCAAAACAAATGCCGCAAACTTGAAAATAAACCCAGCTAGCAAGGCCAACTGGGCTTCTTTTTCTATTATATCAAATATATGTCCGTTTGTAACTGGCAAAAAATTCTTTTGTGCGTTCTTCTTTAGAGTGGTTCATTATTTCATCAGGAGTGCCTGTTTCGATAATGTGTCCCTTATCTAAAAAGAGTACCTTGTCTGCCACTTGAGACACAAAAGACATGTCATGGCTGACTAAAATCATGGTCTGACCAGCCTTGGCTGCATCTGCAATAGATGTTTCAACTTCCCCTACTAGTTCAGGATCAAGCGCTGATGTTGGCTCGTCTAAAAGCAGAACATCTGGCTTCATCGCAAGTGCACGCGCCAAAGCGACACGTTGTTTTTGTCCACCTGACAGATGACGAGGATAGTGATTTTCACGATCTGACAGACCAACTTTTGCTAGTTCTTCTTTGGCAAGATTCGTCGCTTCTTGGTCTGAGAATTTTTTTACAACCAATAAACCTTCTTTGACATTGTCCAAAGCCGTCCGACGCTCAAAGAGATTAAACTGCTGAAACACCATAGCTAACTTTCGTCGCAAGGTTAGGATTTCTTCCTTGCTAATCTTAGAAAAATCAACAGTAAAATCATCAATGGCAATCGTGCCGCTGTCTGGCTGTTCCAGATAATTCAAACTGCGTAAGAAAGTGGATTTCCCCGCACCAGATGAACCAATTAAAGCAACCACTTCTCCTTTTTGAATCTCTAAACTAAGATTGTTTAAAACCATTTGTCCAGAAAAGGATTTGCTGAAATTTGAAATACGAATCATTATCGAACATCTCCTTTCGCCTGTATTTGTGGATTGAGATTATCAGGCGCTTCAATCGCCATTTTCTTTTCGATAAACCGCCCAAATGCTTCAATTACAATATTCACGCCCCAATAGACAAGAGCAACCGAGATAAAGCGCTCGAAGTAACGGTAATCTGCACCACCCAAAATCTGCGCTTGAGCAAAAATCTCAACAACTCCTGCACTGAAAGCCAAGGAAGTTCCTTTGGTCAAGCCAATCAAAGAGTTAATCAAGGTCGGTGTGGCAACCACTGCGGCATTGGGAATAATAACACGACAGTAAACCTGCCCATTTGTCATTCCCAAACTACGAGCCGCTTCAATCTCTCCAGAATCCACTGATAAAATCGCTGCTCGAATAGTTTCACTGGCGTAAGCTGCTTCATTAAAGGCAAAAGCTACAATGGCAAATAGATAGGCTGGAATAGCATTGATATTCAGACCCGTACCGAATCGCAAGTTGATGGCCTTCAGAAGCAAAGGAATCCCATAATAAGTCAGCATGAGCTGAACAAGCACTGGTGTCCCTCGCAAAAAACTAACAAAAAAGGCCTGCAGAGGATACAAAATTTTCACACGGTTGATTTTGACAACAGAAAAAATGAGAGCCAAAATCAAGCCAAAAAAAGCTCCTCCTAAGGTCAGTAGTAGTGTTGTTGGTAATTTTTCGATAATTCTTGGTAGTCCGTCAAACACAGAGCGCCAGCTAAAAAGCTGTCCGTCTGGAATCTTTTGAACCAATTCTTGATACCAATTAGAGGTTAAAATCGCTGTTGTAACAATCATAGCAACTTCCCTTTCTCGATAATGTCTAATTCTATCACAATTTTTTTATTTCACCAATTATTTACTACGATAAAAATAGACTAGCAAGACTAGTCTATCACATTCGTTCTCTAAAGAATAATTGTTTTTATTTATGAGAGTGATAAAGAAATTTTAAGACTAAAAACTTTGACGTTTCGCTTTTCTTTCTGCACGACCGCGTGTGCGATTTTTAGCTCGCTTCGTTTTTCGGCGTTTTTCATTGACAGCCCACTGGATTTTTTTCTTATAGCCCGGTTTGATTTTCTTCTTTCTCTTTTTAACCAGACCAATCATTTCCGTGTCCAATTTTTCCTGCGTTTTTTCACGATTGGCACGACGATCGCGGTCATAGGTATCTTGAAATTCTCCGTTTTTAATCATCTTGGGAATGAAGTGAATGCCCAATTTTTCCAGCTCACGAATATCTGAATCATCGCTCGGTTGATAAAGTGTAATGGCTGTTCCCGATAGACCATTTCTGCCAGTTCGTCCCACTCGGTGAACGAAGAAGGACAAATCTTGCGGAATCGCATCATTGATGACATGACTAACGCCTTCAATATCAATTCCCCGCGCAGCTAAATCTGTCGCAACAATGTATTCAAAATCTAGGTTCTTCACCTGATTCATAATCCGTTTTCGCTCCCGCGGTGCAATATCCCCATGAATCTTTGCCACCTTGAGACCTTGCGCTGTCAAATAGCTATGCAATTCATCCGCTCGTGTCTTAGTATTGACAAAAATCATAGCTAGATAAGGCTGTAGGAGCTGTGTGATTTCATAAATCTGCGCATTCTTATCACGTCCTTTTGTTGAAATCAGCCAATTTTCAATGGTATCTGAAATAACCGTTTTGGTTTTGATTTGCTCAATGACCGGGTTAGATAGATATTTTTTTAAAAATGGCTGCAATTTTTGCGGAATGGTCGCAGAGAAGACCAGAAATTGCAAATCCTTCGGCAAACTGGACGCAATCTTATCCACTGTTTCTAAAAAGCCCATATCCAAGGTCATATCTGCTTCATCTACTACAAAGGTATTCGCCTTATGAATGGCTAAGTCACCTGATTCGACCAAATCATAAATGCGTCCTGGTGTGCCAATGACAATATGTGGTTGACTGGAACTCAATTTCCCAATCTGACGATTTTTATCAGTTCCACCGACATAGTTAGCAACTCGAATTTCCTTATCAGAAAAAGCAGCAATTTGGCGTGCAGCCTGATAAATCTGCCTAGCCAACTCACGACTAGGAGCTGTAATAACGACCTGAACACTATCTGTGCCTTCATCTAGTTTTTGAAAAATCGGCAGTAAGAAAGTGTGTGTTTTCCCTGAACCTGTTTTGGACTCTCCCACCAAGTCACGACCAGCAAGCACAACCGGAATGAGTTTCTCCTGGACTTCTGTCGCCTCAACAAAGTTCAAATCCTTGAGTGCCTCTTGAATGTAATCTTTAAACTTAAATTCTGTAAATTTCATGTTTTCCTCTATTCGTCTCTTATCCTATCTATTATACCAGAACTTGCTTTAAAAATAAAAATGAATCATGTTTTTCTCTTCTTATTTCCTCCCTTTTCTATGAAGCTCTCCTTATTTTATGATACAATAATAATAAGTTTACAAAAAAGGGATGACCATGAAAAAATTTATTATTACTCTTGTAACGACTCTCTTGATCTTCCTAGCTCCTACAGTTTTAGCGGACAACTTTGCAGTAGGTGCTAAGCATGCTATTGCAGTTGATGCTGCAACTGGAAAAATCTTATATGAAAAAGATGCTAATCAGCCAGTTGAAATTGCTTCTATTACTAAACTACTAACAGCCTATTTAGTCTATGAAGCCATTCATCAAGGAAAGTTCACTCTACAAACCCCAGTGGATATTTCTGACTATCCTTATCAACTAACCGTTAATCCAGATGTCAGTAACGTTCCGTTGGAAGCAAGACGGTACACTATCGAAGAACTATTAGAAACTTCCTTAATAGCCAGTGCCAATAGCCCAGCGATTGCTTTGGCTGAGAAGGTCGCAGGTAGTGAGAAAAAATTTGTGGATTTGATGAAAGCTAAATTGCAACAATGGGGAATCAAAGATGCTACTATCGTCAATGCTTCTGGGCTGAATAATTCTGTTTTAGGAGAGGAACATATTTATCCTGGTTCAGGAAAAGAAGACGAAAATAAAATGAGCGCCCACGATATTGCAATTGTTGCTCGTCGTTTAATTCTTGATTACCCAGAAGTTTTAGAAATTACCAAAAAAGCTACATCTAACTTTGCAGGTATAACGCTTACATCATCCAATCATATGCTTAAAGATATGCCGGCTTTTCGAGCTGGAGTGGATGGTCTAAAAACTGGTTCTTCTGATAAAGGAGGAACTTCCTTTGTCGGAACAATCCAGCAGAGAGGCATGCGTTTGATTACGGTTCTCCTCAATGTTGATCATGCAGATGAGGATGAGAATGCCCGCTTTACGGCTACCTCTAGATTTATGACCTATATTTATCAACAATTCACAGTCCAAACTCTTGTGAAAAAAGGTGAAGCCTACAATAAAAGCTCTGCCCGCGTCATTAACGGGCAAAAAGATGAAGTCACTGCTGTTGCTAGTGAAAAACTCACCATTGTGCGGAGATACAATCATAAAAAACCGACTGTTCATTTTACAACTGATAAAAACGGTTATCCCACTCCTTTAAAAAAGGGTGTCGTTGTTGGGAAATTGACCTATACTGATAATGATTTGATTGGAAAAGGCTATCTTGACAAGAAACCACCAACTATTTCCATGCTTTCAGCAAAGAAAATTGGTCGTCCTTTCTTCCTCAAATCATGGTGGAATGAATTCGTACAATATGTCAATGAAAAATTATAAACGAGCGAAATAGAAATCAGTATTTCGTAGAAGCTTGATTTCATCGTTCATCTCCGCATAGCTCGAAAGACTTGAAGAAGCTTTTGAGGTTGGAAATAAGCAAATGTAACTTGATGACAAATAGGCTGTAAAAGTTGATATAGAACATATTATAGCTCATTCCCACAAGGTTGCTCAACAGCCTGAGAGACTGTCGAGGTGGCAGATAAAGAAAACAAAGTTTTCGTCAAAAGTACTCTTCCAAGCTTGAAAAGCGAATCGCCTTGAGACTTGCTTTTCAAGCTCTATCCGTAACCTCAACGCAGTGCTTTGAGCAATTAGCTACTGCGTCTGTAATGCTAACGATATAAACAAAGAAAGCTGAGCACTTTTGTCTCAGCTTATTTATTTTAGCTTCATTTACTCAACTTTTCAGAATTTCCAGCTTCCTCAATCGCCTTTTTAAGAGCGTTCCAACCTAAGGTTGAGCATTTGATGCGTTGAGGGAACTTAGCAACACCAGCTAAAAAAGCTGCGTCTCCTAGTTCCTTTTGCTGCTCATCGTCCTTACCTTGCACCATTTGGGAGAAGATTTCTGCCAAAGCTAGCGCTTCTTCCTTTGTCTTCCCTAGGACTACATCCGTCATCATACTGGCTGAAGCTGTAGAAATACTGCAACCAGAATTCACAAACGCAATATCTTCAATCATGCCCGGCTCATCAAATTGAACCGACAGGCTGATGACATCACCGCACGTAGGATTGTTGAGATTCACTTGCTCCACTCCATCCAAACGACCTTGATGATGAGGGTGAGCTGAATGGTCCGTCACAACTGCTTTATAAAGACTATTTAATTTAGAAAGTGCCATCGAAAAACTCCTTTGTTTTCTGTAAAGCTTCAACGAGCTTATCGCAATCGGCTTTGGTATTATACAGATAAAAGCTAGCCCGAACAGTTGCTGCCACTCCTAGGTAACTCAACAAAGGTTGAGCACAGTGATGTCCAGCCCGTACAGCCACGCCTTCATAGTCCAGAGCTGTTGCTACATCATGAGGGTGAAGCCCAGCTAGATTAAAAGAAATAACACCCGACCGCTGAGTCAAGTCCTCCGAACCATAAATGGTAAGCCCCTCAACAGCTTGTAATTTTGGAAATACGTAAGCTATCAATTCCTGCTCATACTGATGAACTGTTTCCATTCCAATCTTGTCCAGATAGTCAATGGCGACAGCTAGACCTATAGCACCAGCTATATTGGGTGTGCCTGCTTCAAACTTCCAAGGTAGTTCTTTCCATGTCGCTTCTTGTTCATAGACAAAATCAATCATTTCCCCACCAAATTCGACAGGCGACATTCGCTCAAGTAGCTCTTCTTTGCCATAGAGAACACCGATACCAGTCGGACCTAGCATCTTGTGACCTGAAAATGCAAAGAAATCAACGTCCAAGTCTTGTACATCAATATTCATGTGAGGAACTGATTGAGCTCCGTCCACCACTAAAAGAGCATTTGCCTGGTGCACTAACTCTGCTATTTCTTTTATGGGATTCACCACACCTAGTACATTAGAAACATGCGCCAAAGCAACAAATCGCGTCTTTTCAGTCAATTTCGACCGAAAGTCAGCGAGATCTAACATACCGTCTTTCAGATAAGCATAAATCAATCTAGCACCTGTTTTCTTACAGGCTTCCTGCCAAGGAATGGTATTGGAATGGTGCTCCATAACGGAAATAAGTACTTCGTCGCCTGGCTGCAAGACACTTTCGGCATAACGCGCTACCCAATTGAGTCCCGTTGTCGTTCCTCTCGTAAAGAGAACTTCTTTCGTTGAAGCGGCATGGATAAAGGAACGCACTCGTTCCCGCGCAGCTTCATAAGCTGCCGTTGCCCGTTCTGCTAGTGTGTGAACACCACGATGAACATTGGCATTGTCTTTTGCGTAATAAGCTGCAATCGCCTCTAATACCTGCGTAGGCTTTTGGGTTGTAGCCGCATTGTCCAAATAAACCAAGGGTTCATCATTGACGATTTGATCCAAAATTGAAAAATCTTTCCGAAAGACTTCTACATCAAGTTTAGACATTTCTTTTCCTATCTCTTATTTCTTAGCCAAAATTTCATCAATATTTTCAATCATCTCAGCACGCACTTCTTTGACTGGAATTTCAACGATAACAGAGCCTAAGAATCCACGCACGACCAATCGTTCTGCAGTTGCCTTATCCAGTCCCCGACTCATGAGATAGTACATATCTTCTGGATCTACCTGACCGATAGACGCCGCATGCCCTGCTGTCACATCATTTTCATCAATCAAAAGAATAGGATTAGCATCTGAACGTGCTTTGTCAGACAACATGAGCACTCGACTTTCCTGTTGCGCATCTGCCCCCTTAGCTCCCTTGATAATGTGACCAATTCCGTTAAAAGTCAACGTTCCCTTTTCCAAAATCACTCCATGTTGGAGGATATTACCAATCGAATTGCAACCGTAGTTGGTGACACGACTGTCAATCCCTTGTATCTGTCTACCACGAGAGAGAGCCACCACTTTCATATCCGCATGACTGCCACGACCAAACAAATCACTGTCAAAATCAGCAATCACATTCCCTTCATTCATGACCCCGATTGCCCAGTCAATCATTGAATCATCGTCCAACTTACCCCGACGACTAATATAAGCGGTCACATTTTCTCCTAGTCGGTCAATAGCTGAAAACTTAATCTGAGCACCAGCCTGTGCAATCACTTCCACCGTGATATTAGCAGTCACGGGAACAGTCCCAGAGCCATAGGTCTCCAGACGCTCCAAATAGGTAAACTTGGAATGCTTCCCTGCGATAATCAGGATATGCTTGTTAAATGGCACATCACTTTCACTATCTTGGTAAAAAATGCCTTCAATGGGCTGATTGATTTCAACATTATCTGGAATATAGAGCACCGCTCCACTATTGAAATAAGCTGTATGGTAGGCTGCCAGCTTATCTTCATCATATTTAACTGAAGACATAAAATACTTTTCCATGATTTCTGGAATTTCCTCAAGAGCAGTGTAAAAGTCTGTAAAGATAACTCCTTGCTCCGCTAGTTCAGCCGGCAATTGCTCTAAAACAGTCTGTGTTCCAACCTGAACCAATGTCAAATGGTCATTCAGTGCTGTAAAATCAGGCACATTTGCAAGAACCTCACTTTCTGACAGCGTGCCGTCTCCCAAATTCCAGCGGTGAAATTTCACCCGCTCAATAACAGGCAGTTCCAACTTATCTATTTTATCAAAGGCAGCTTGACGGAGATTTGCCAACCATTCAGGCTCCGCATGCATTTGTGAAAAATGTTTAATGGTTTCTTTTGTCATTTCATTCTCCTATCTTTTCTAAGTAAAAAGAAAGGTTGACTAGACTTCTTCTTGGTAATCAAAACCAAGTTCTTCAGCCAATTTGGCATAACCTTCCTGCTCCAAACGAACAGCTAATTTCGGACCACCAGAAGCAACTACACGCCCATCCATCATGATATGGACCACATCAGGCGTAATATAATTCAACAGACGTTGATAGTGCGTAATAATCATAGCACCAAAATGTTCACCACGCATAGCATTGACGCCCTTAGACACCACTTTCAACGCATCAATATCTAGTCCAGAGTCAATTTCATCCAGTAGCGCAAAAGTTGGCTCTAGCATCAACAATTGCAAGATTTCATTGCGTTTCTTTTCACCGCCAGAAAAACCTTCATTCAGATAACGTTCTGCCATTTCCTCTTTCATATTGAGTAGTTCCATTTTTTCGTCCAATTTCATGATGAAATCACGAACAGAAATTTTTTCGTCGTCTTCTTTACCTGCATTCATAGCTGCACGCAGAAATTCTGCATTGGTAATGCCTGGAATTTCACTTGGATACTGCATAGCAAGAAAAAGCCCCATGCGAGCTCGTTCGTCCACATCCAATTCTAAAATATTGACACCGTCAAAGAGAACTTCTCCCTCGGTTACCTCGTAATTTGGATTTCCCATAATCGCTGCTGATAAGGTGGATTTTCCCGTACCGTTTGGCCCCATAATGGCGGCTACTTCTCCTGTTTTAAGAGTCAGATTAACTCCTTTTAAAATTTCCTTTCCTTCAATTTCTACATGGAGGTCTTTGATTTCTAACACAGACATGGCAAACTTTCCTTTCTTCATATCCATAATCTACCTTACCAGTATAGCAAAAAAAAGCCAAAAAGGCTTTGATTTTGTTTAAGTGCGAGTCTACTTCTTTTTTCTATTTCTGAACTTTGTCCGGATTTCTTCCCGATAAGCAGAATTTCCGATAAAACGAAGGATATTGAGCAATGGTGTTCGATTCGGACCCAGAACACCAATTAGTTCTACCAAAAGTTCCACTCCAAAAAGTAGTCCAATAATTAACAGTGTCCCACCGATACGGCTCGAAACATTTAGCAAAAGAGAAATCATGGCAAAAATCATAGAAATGCCATAAATAACCAAGACTGTCCCACGATGTGTTAAGCCCAAGGATAACAGCCGATGATGAAGATGTCGCTTGTCTGGTGTGTAAAACTTTTGCCCAGATAAAGTTCGACGGACAATCGCTAAAAAGGTATCTGTAATCGGCACACCCAGAATAATCATCGGAGTAATCACAGCGACAGCTGTCGCATTCTTCAAACCTTGAAGTGATAAAACTGCAATCATAAAACCGATAAACAGCGCTCCTGTATCTCCTAGATAAATAATAGCTGGATGATAATTATAAGGGAAAAAGCCTGCAATAGACATGACCAAGACAAAAATAGTTAAGGTTAGAAAGACATTGTGATCTGGCAAGAAAAAGTAGGAAACAATCCCCATTGTCACCAGCGAAATAATGGATACACCACTCACTAATCCGTCCAACCCGTCAATCAAATTAACGGCATTGGTAATCGAAATAATCCAGATAACCGTCAAAATAAAAGACAACCAAGGAGCAAAGTGCAGCAGCGGCCCACCAAAAGGGATTTTAAAATGATTCAAACGGAAATCCGTCAATAGCCAAATCAAACTGGCAGCCAACACAATTCCTGACATCTTTGCTAAAGGCTTCAACTCTTTCACATCATCAATAAGCCCTGTTAAAGCAATGATGCCGCCTCCTAAGACAACCGGCCAAATATAATCAAAATAACCCTTTCCATGAAAGGTCGCTTGCACAATCATCGGCATAAAAACAAGTGTAGCAACCGAAAAAGCAATGACAATAGCTAAACCGCCGCTGCTTGGCATCGGCTTTTTGTTGATTCTTCGTGCATTTGGATAATCAACCGCACCTATCTTAAATGCCAATAGACGCACCAAAGGCGTGAGAATCACACCGATGAAAAAGGTTCCAAGCAACACCAAAATGAATTTTAAAGGGAAGGGAATCATAAGCATTTAACCTTTTTAAGACTGGCAACCGCCTCGTTGACAAGCAATAAGTAACCGTGCTCTTGCAAAACAGCTCTTGTCACATCCGTATCTTCTGCATGTTCACGCATCAAAGCCAGGAGCCAAGCTGGATAACGCTTTGGACGCCCTTCAATATCAACCAAGATTGTCAAATAATAGCGGTCGTCCATTTTGTACAACTCCGAAGTATTGACAGCATAATCTACTGTCTTAGAAAAAACAATTGCTTCTTTCAGGCTGGAAAATTTCAAAATGTAATAAATATATTTCTGCGTTAGTTCGTCACTATTTTCCTCTGACTCCATATCAGAAGTGCTTGTGTTATCGTCTGCTTCCGCCGTTTCCAAAGAACGAACAGCCTCCATATCGTCTTTACTTTTCTCAAAAATATTTTTTTCTAATGTCTTTAAAAATTCATCAGGAGACATTTGAGACAACTCTTCTACATCTGGCAAATCTGCCAAATCATCGAAGTTCAAATTCTTATCAATCTTAGACTTGGTGACAAAGACATCCAATCGGTCGGGCTTTGGTGTCACACGAAAACTGAGCATGCCACTATCTAAAAAGCTCTCTGGCATTTCCAACTCATCTAAAATCGCATAGAAAAATTCCTCTGTCTTTTCTTGTGGAACGAGAAAATCTGCCATTTCCATCCCACGTTCCTCTAAATCCTCTAATTTTATTGTGATTTTAATCGTTGTATCACTAATTTGCTTCATTTCCATAGCATTACCTCATACTTCTAGTCTTTTCATTATACTAAAATTTCGGGTTTTTTACAAAAAATAGACAACCTCATTTTCTTTTACCAATAAAAAACTCAACAAAAACTGTTGAGTTTTGAATACTTAAAAAATAGCTTTAAAGATTCCGTACACGATAAGCAAAACACCGAGTCCGATACGATATTTCCCAAAGATCGTAAAGTCGTGCTTTTTCACATAATCCGTCAAGAAACGAATCACATAGAGACTGACCCCGAACGCAACGCCCATTGCTACAAGCAGCAAGAAGAACTGCCCAAATCCAAGTGTATTTCCTTTGATGATAAACTTCAAAATCTTCCAAGCACTTGCACCAAACATAACAGGAATCCCTAAGAAGAAGGTGAACTCTGTCACCACGGAACGACTAGTACCATTTAAAAGCCCTCCTACAATCGTTGCTCCAGAGCGACTGGTACCAGGAAAGAGTGACAATACTTGAAATAACCCAATGTAGAGAGCAGTTTTATAAGGCAATCGATCTAAGCTGGTAATTGTCGGTTCTACGTTTTTATTACGTTTTTCCAGTAAAATAAAAGCAACACCATAGATAATCAACATACAAGCAACAGAAATGAAGTTATAAAAATGAGCATCAAACCAACTATCTAAAGGCAAACCAATAATAGCAGCAGGTGCAGCCGCAACCACTACTTTTGCCCATAATTGCCATGTTTTCTGCACTTCACGCGCTGTCTTTCCCGGTTTAAACGGATTTAATTTATCAAAATAAATCACTACAACTGCTAAAATTGCTCCTAATTGGATAACGACATTAAACATTTCCATAAAGGCAGCATTCTGATTTTTATACTTGATAAACTCCTGTATCAAAATCAAGTGACCTGTGCTAGAAATAGGCAACCACTCTGTAATTCCTTCCACAATCCCAAAGATGATGGATTTTAAAATTTCAATGATAAACATGTTCTTCTCCTAAGGTTGATTTGTTTCATTATAGCATAATTTCAAGTGAGAGAATAGAGGCACTTTTTAAAAAGCACCGCCTCCACCGCCTCCGCCTCCACCAGTGAAGCCGCCTCCGCTGCTACCACCTGATGAAACAGTGAAGCTACTAGCTGAATTGGCTTCTGAGCCATAACTAACAAAAGCGTGGGAGCTAGTATGGAAGGTATACGACATATCCTGATAAACAAAAGCATTCATAGACGGATTGTCAATTGTGATTTTACGTAGCTTCATAGCCTTGGTCACCTTATCAGCACAATTAAACATAGTAGCATAAACCAATAATCGGTTCCATAAAATGACCCCGTCAACTTCTGTGTCCTTTAAATGAGCAATATCACGTAGCATATTGGCAAAACTCTTCCAGTAATAATAGTTTTCTGCCCCTTCTTCATTTAAAACTCCATCACGTTTCACCATTTTGCATTTTCTCCAGAGGTAATACAAAAATCCACCGGCAATGAGAAAACTAACTATGAATTGGAAGAAAATCAGTCTGTACCACAAGAATATCCAGACAAAAATACCAAGAGAAACAACCACAATAAGTGCCATCAAGGAGATTGAAAGATATAAATACAAGAGTTCCTTTTTAGCAACTGGACGGTAATTATTTGGCAATTGCTCCCGCTCAATAATCTCATGCACATTTTCTGTAATATTCTTCAAATAACATTTTAAGAGATTTTTTACCCTGTTTCCCGCTTTACGGACAGCTTCCTCACCTCTGTTATACACTTTCTTATCAATTTTAAAATCTGAAAACAAATTTTTCACAAGCAACTGCTTGTTGTTGCCCATAGCCATTTTTAAAAATTCTTTTTCAAAACCCGATAAACCTTTATCCGTCACTCTTTGCAGCCTTGGTTGCTTCGTATCGTCTGTAAAAATAAGATTCCCTCTGTCAATCAAATCTAGCAAAGTAGCTTGTACAAGATTTTCAAATTTCAAAGACGTTGCTTGCTTCTCCGTTGGATCCAGCTCTGTCAAGTCTACCGAATAAACATTGGAAGCAATGACCATTGGTGGTAAATCTTGCGGTATTTCATACAAGCGAGCACGCTTAGGAAACGTTACACGGGGTTTTATAGTGAATTGAAAGAAACCATAAAATGCTAGACTAATCAGACCAACTAGCACAAAAGCAAGTGGTAAACCCCAGTCCATCAATCTCTGATATCTTTTTGTTTTCTGAGCAGCTTCTCTTTCGACTTGCCAAAATCCTTGCAATCGATTCTGATTTGTGATAGCCAAGCTATTTTCAGGAACCGTCATTAATGACCGATCCCAATAAGCATGAAATTCTAGTTTTTTTCCTTTACGAATATTGCCCGCATGAATAAGGTAAGTGTTCCCAGAATGCGTCACCTGAGCTGGTTTCATAAAATAACCTGTATGAGCATACAATTCGGTCTGCTGAGAACTTTTTGGAACTGAAATCCGAAACTCCACATTGTTTAACTTCTTATCCCAGTTACTAATCGGAATCCAGTGCAACTCCACGATGTCAGTGTGGACAAACAGCATATTTTTCAGTTTCCACGTAACCGCAATAGTCACACGATCCCCTTTATTACCAGCATTATAAATTTTATATTTATAACCACCCGCAATGTATTCCTGAACAGCAGTAATATCCGTTTTTGGTTGTCCATTTCTTAAAGCTAGAATCGTCGGCTTTCCTTCCACATCAAAGCCCAGAGGAACTTTACCAGATGTCCCCAAAGTAATGATTTGTCCTCTGTAGCCGCTTGAGAAATGGTAAGTGACTGTTTCAACAAATGTCGCTGTATTATCAGAATGAATCTGTAAATTGCCTTTATAGGATTCAATATCATAACTCACCGCCAAGACTCGTTGACTGAAGAACAAACATGAGAAAAAAATTATGATACTCCAAAAAAACTTTTTCATCTAGCAATCTCCTTATACTGATTGCCTTTATTATACCATTTTTTTAAGTACGGGTTTCCCCAATATTGAAAAGCATGTCATTTTTCGGTACAATGAAAGGAAGCTATTTTTAGATGAGGAGAAAATATGAAGAAATTATTCTTATCTCTATTTGCACTTCTGCTGCTTAGTTTCGGATTTGCAAATAGAGCTCAAGCCGATGAATACTTGCGAATCGGAATGGAAGCGGCTTATGCACCGTTCAACTGGACGCAAGATGACGATAAAAATGGTGCCGTCAAAATCGAAGGCACCAACCAATATGCCAATGGTTATGACGTCCAAATCGCCAAACAAGTCGCAAAAGCATTGGGCAAAAAACCGTTAGTGGTCAAAACTTCTTGGAATGGATTGATCCCTGCATTGACATCAGGTAAATTAGATATGATTATCGCTGGAATGAGTCCAACTGCTGAGCGAAAAAAAGAAATCGCATTTTCCAATAGCTACTACACCAGTGAGCCTGTGGTACTAGTCAACAAAGACGGAGCCTATGCCAATGCAAAAACGTTGAAGGACTTCAAAGGAGCAAAAATCACTTCTCAACAAGGTGTCTACCTCTACAATTTGATTTCCCAACTGACAGGTGCTAAGCAAGAAACTGCAATGGGCGACTTCGCTCAAATGCACCAAGCACTTGAGTCAGGAGTGATAGACGGCTACATTTCTGAACGTCCCGAAGCCCTCACAGCAGAATCCGCTAATTCAAAATTTAAAATGATTCAGTTCAAAAAAGGTTTTGAAGTTAATGAAGAGGATGCTACGATTGCAATCGGAATGCGCAAAAACGACAATCGTCTAGAACAAGTCAATGCTGCTATCGCTAAAATCAGTGCCAAAGACCAAGTCGCTTTAATGGACAAGATGATTCAAAACCAACCTGTTGAAACTGACACCAGCAAAGATAAAACTACTTTCTTTGGACAAGTGACAAAGATTCTGAAAGACAACTGGCCCCAATTTCTGCGCGGAGCTGGCTTAACCCTTCTCATTTCCATTACTGGTACAATTGCAGGGCTCATCATTGGTCTCTTAATCGGTGTTTACCGCACCGCTCCTACAGCCAAAAATAAAGCTCTCGCTCTTTTACAAACTTTATTCGGTTGGTTCCTGAATGTCTACATCGAAATTTTCCGTGGAACACCTATGATTGTTCAATCTATGGTTATTTACTACGGAACAGCACAGGCATTTGGAGTTTCCATTGATCGTACAATCGCAGCCATCTTTATCGTTTCCATTAACACGGGTGCTTATATGAGTGAAATTGTCCGCGGAGGAATCTTTGCTGTTGATAAGGGGCAATTTGAAGCCGCAACTGCTCTGGGAATGACACATAACCAAACCATGCGCAAAGTTGTCCTTCCTCAAGTCGTGCGCAATATTCTACCTGCTACAGGGAATGAATTTGTCATAAACATTAAAGATACTTCTGTACTGAATGTTATCTCCGTTGTTGAACTTTATTTCTCAGGAAATACTATTGCCACCCAAACTTACCAATATTTCCAAACCTTTACGATTATTGCCGTGATCTACTTTGTCCTAACATTTACGGTAACACGCATTCTCCGCTATGTAGAACGGCGTTTTGACACAGATGATTACACAACGGGCGCTAATCAAATGCAAACGAAAGGAGTAAAGGCATGAGCGATACCATTTTAGAAATCAATCATCTTAAAAAATCCTACGGACAAAATGAAGTCTTAAAAGACATTTCTCTCACTGTCCACTCCGGCGAAGTCATTTCTATCATCGGAAGCTCTGGTAGTGGAAAATCTACTTTCTTACACTCTATCAATCTCCTTGAAGAGCCAAGTGGAGGAGAAATCCTTTATCGTGGTGAAAATGTACTAGAAGAAAACTATAACCTCACTCATTACCGTGAAAAACTCGGTATGGTGTTCCAAAGCTTTAACCTTTTTGAAAACCTTAACGTTCTTGAAAATACCATTGTCGCACAAACAACTGTTCTCAAGCGAGAACGAGCAGAGGCCGAAAAAATCGCCAAAGAAAATCTTGAAAAAGTTGGCATGGGGCAACCTTACTGGCAAGCCAAACCAAAACAACTCTCTGGCGGACAAAAGCAACGGGTTGCTATTGCACGTGCCTTATCCATGAACCCAGATGCCATTTTATTTGACGAGCCAACCTCAGCGCTTGACCCCGAAATGGTCGGTGAAGTGCTGAGAATAATGAAAGACCTTGCTCAAGAGGGCTTAACCATGATTGTTGTCACGCACGAAATGGAGTTTGCGCGTGATGTCTCCAATCGTGTTATTTTCATGGACAAAGGCATCATTGCTGAAGAAGGCAAGCCTGAAGACATTTTTACTCACCCTAAGAAAGAACGCACAAAAGAATTTTTACAACGTTACTTACGATAATCCACAACCGACGGGAGTGGGACAAAAATCGGTAATTTCGAAGAAATTTGATTTTGTCGTCCCACCCCCGCACAGTTGAGTAGGGCTGTAAAGGTTGATTTATCAACCTCATAGAACCCACTCATCACTGAGACTTGCAAGAAACTCATAAAAATCTGACGAGGTTAAGGACTTTTGTCCCAGTCTCGTCTTTATTTTCTCTTCAAAATCTTTAAGGAGTCAATTGAAAAACTAATTTTTATTCAAACAAAACAGAATGTTTGAATACACATTCATTAGAACATTTTCTTGTTAAAAATAAAACTCTAATTTTTAAGAATATTTTTTAAAATAGATTGTATTGTAGAAAGCGGTTTATCATTTTTCTGTAAAAATATTCATTCTAAAGAATTAGATAGGAAGCGAATAAATAAACTTTCTGCTTTATAATTATTTGTTATTTCCGTATAAAATTATACTATTTTACAATTGCAAACAAAAAAAGCAGGCTGATAGCCTGCTAAAAATACAACGATTAGTTTTCAAACTTTTCGTGGTTTTTATCGTAAAAATCAATCAATCCAAGAGCGGTTTCAAATGAAATATTTTTCACTTTAGCACGACCTTGAGCAAGGGCAATGATAGACATTTCACGAGCGTTCGTTTCTTTACTGATACGATAACCCGTGATTTTTTTATCACGAACCCAGCTAACAACTGATTCTACTTTTTCAAAGTTAGATTTAGCCATTTCCTTCTCCTATTTATTATTTCTAACTAAACATTTTAAATGTTTTTATTTGTTTTGTCAATGGAAAAGACAACTTATTTTGACGAATAAAATAATTCAGAATATTCTTTATTTTGCTTTAAGAGCTGATAAAATTTGCGTTCGGATACTTTCTACTCCGTCAGGATTGGCTGGTAAGAAAATTGTATTATTTCCCTTATTATCTGCAAAATTATTTAATGTATCAAGATATTGGTTGGTTAAAAGAATGGACATGATTTGTTCTTCTTTCAATTCAACATTTGCACCTTTTAACTCTTTGATAGAGTCTGCCAAGCCATCCACAATCGCTTTACGCTGTTCTGCAATCCCAACACCATGAAGACGATCTTTTTCTGCTTCTGCTTCTGCAGCAGTGACAATTTTAATTTTATCGGCTTCAGCTAATTCTTGAGCAGCGACACGTTTCCGTTGAGCAGCATTGATTTCGTTCATTGATTGCTTAACCTCTGCATCTGGCTCAACTTTTGTAATCAAGGTTTTTACGATAATATAACCATAAGTAGACATTTCTTCTGCTACTTGCTTTTGTACTTCAAGTGCGATTTCATCTTTCTTTTCAAACAATTCGTCCAATGTCAATTTAGGAACAGATGACCGCAAGGCATCTTCAATATAAGACTTAATTTGAGCTTCTGGACGAATCAATTTATAGTAAGCATCTGTTACGTTATTTTCATTCACACGATATTGCGTTGCAACATTCATCATGACAAATACATTATCTTGTGTCTTCGTTTCGACAACAATCTCACTTTGCAACAGGCGTAATTGCACACGTGCTGCGATATGATCAATACCAAATGGCAAGCGTAAATGAATTCCGCTATTACTAAGTTTTTGATATCTACCAAAGCGCTCTATAATTGCTACAGACTGTTGACGAACAACATATAAGGAACTAAAAAGAATAACAATCAGTACGACAACAATAATTGGCAATACTAAAAATAACATGATATGAAACTCCTATCTTCTTTTTCAAGATTATAGCATACTTATAAGAGTTTATCAAACAAAAGCGATTACAAACAAAAACAAATTATAAAAGAAGTTTTGATAGTGGAAGCGTATAAACTCCCTTATTTTAAAGCTAGCAGTTCTCCTCATCTATCGTTTCATTTTCAGACATCAAAAAAACTTTTAGAGAAAAATTTGCTCTAAAAGTTTTTTATCATCAATGATGAATGGGTTTTAACATCCAACTAGAAAATACAATCAGTATAGCAGCTACTGCAAATAATGCCGTCATATAAGGCCAAGCAGCAGCAATCGTTCCACCTGATTGGAAGACATCCACAATTGAAAGCACCCAATTTTGTGGTAGTAATTTTCCGATTGCTTGCATATAGCTAGGTGTAATCTTTAAAGGCCATAAACAACCTGCTAACATGGAAGTTGGCATAATAATAAGGTTCGCCAGCTGGCTGCTTTGTTGGCTATTTTTAGAAATCGCCCCTACAAAAAGCCCAAAGCCAATCACGAGCAAACTAAACAAGAGGAAAGTCGTTAACAAAGCCCAGATAGGAATGTAAAAGCTGATGTTAACGACTTTCAACATTCCCAAAATAATGGCAATTTGAATCGCATAAGCTACTAGGCCGACACAAACATAGCTCAACATATATTTCAATCGAGACAATTTAGATAAGGTTAAACGATTGTAGATTTGAGAAGTCTTATCAGTCAAGATTCCACTATAAATCACACTGGCGCTTCCTAACATTAGAATCAGAAGAAAACCAGTCGTGGTTGAGGAAACAGATTTGCTTTGTGAAAGGTCTGCTAAGGTCGTTTGACGCACTTTATAGGACAATTTTTTATTATGAGCTAAGATATTGTTAAAAATCGTCTGATCACCAGCTGCAGCATCCCCTATCGTATTATAATTTTCCAAAAGATAGTTTGCATTGGCTTTAAACCATTCTGTCACTTGACTGCTAGAAATAGCGCGCAAATTCAACTTTTGTGTTTGCCCACGAAGCACTTTGTTTCCAAAGCCTTTGTCAATCACTAAAACAGCCTCTAACGTTTTATTTTTTAGGTAGTTATCTATCTGTTTCTCATCAAATTTCGTGTAAATATCATATTTTTCATTTTGCTTGATTTGTGAAACAAACTGTTTTGAAACTTGACTTTTATCCTTATCTAAAATCCCAATCTTCGCAGCACTTTCACCTGTAAAACTTAAAGAGAGTGCTAGTAAAGTGGTCAAAATCGGCAATAAGATAAAGGTCACGTAGCTTGATTTTTTGCGACAAATTTTCTTAAAAAGAATGTTTATAAAGGAAATCATGCTGTCACCTGCTTTCTCATCCGAAATAGGGCAAAGAGGATAAAGGCAGTTCCTAAGCCTAGATTAACGAGTAAAGTCGTTGGGATAGGATTGGTTTGCCCTCCAAATACAAGATAGAATAAACTATCATTGACCCATTTAATAGGGGAAATATTTGATAATTGATTGATAAATTCACTATTAAGAGTGGATAGAGGAACATAACTTCCCCCTAAGAAAGCAAAGATTGGAATGACGGCATTTGAAGTCACCATTAAGAAAGATTCATTTCGGATACCGCTAGCCAGTCCGATTCCAATTGCAATGGAAAGATAAATCAAAGACGCTGTCACACCAAGAATCTGCAAATGATGACTACCCCAATTTACTTGCATAACAAAACGTGTGAAGATATACAAGACAGTTAGTTGAACACCAGTTGCAAACATGCCTCCCATTAATTTTCCCAAAAGAATATGAACATTAGAAACACCTGTCAAACGGATACGATTTACCGCACCTAACTGACGGTCTGAGAGAACTAAATTCATAGCTGACATGATACTATAAAAAGTAATCATGGTGAACATGGAAATGGCATAATAGTCTGCCGAAGTCATACCTTTGCTGGTTTGGATAGAGGTCGTTTTAATATAATCAACCGTTCTTTTTTTGATATTATTAAGGGTGGCTGGATAAAGCTCTCCAATCGAGTCATAGGTTTTAGCATTATCAACATAAGTATCAACCAACATCTTCACCAAGTCTGCATTCTGTTGATTGATGCGGTTGGTCGTCACCTTAATTGTTTTATCGCTTTTTACTTCTAGAGTAGCCGTTAAAGCTCCTTCGCTGACTTTTTGTTTATCTGCGGACAGGTTCTTACTCACTTTTGCTTCAAATCCCAGTTCTTTATTTAACGTTTTTAGAAATTTTGTGAAATTCTTCTGGTAATCTGTTTCAGCTCCTTCAAGCTGATAGCGAACTTTCAGATGGGGAACGGTAGTTGTTGTATTAAAACTGGATTTGAAAGCAAAACTCAAAATCACTATCATCAAGATAGGAAAAATAATCATCATCAAAATCGCCGTTCGATTTCTAAAGATTTGCAGACTTTCTTTTTTAATTAAATGAAATAGAATCATAGCAACCCCTAATCTCTTAACTTCTTACCGGTCAAGTGTAAAAAGATTTCTTCTAAATTCAAATGTGTATGACGAATTTCACTAAAATGAATGTGAGCTTGGTTTAACTTTTCAATCACCCTTTGAATACTTTCATTCTCAACTGTTATGATAATTTCATGATCTAGCTCTGTAATCTTCCAATTTGGTTCATTTGCCAAGCCAGAAATCCCTCCGTCTGTTACTGTTACCATTATCTTTTGAGCAAAGTCTTTTTCATAACGTTTTTCTAAATCGCCTTTGCTTCCTTCTTCAATCACTTTTCCATGATCCATGATATAGATATAGTCACATAGTGCTTCAACTTCTTCCATATAGTGGGTTGTATAAATAACTGTCGCCCCTTGTGCATTGAGAAGACGAATGGACTCCAAAATATGATTACGTGACTGCGGATCAATCCCCACCGTTGGTTCATCAAAGATAATCAACTGTGGAGAATGAACCAAAGCACACGCAATATTTAAACGTCGTTTCATGCCACCTGAAAATTGACGAGGAAAGTTTTTCGCTTGGTCAGTCAAGCCTACAAATTCCAAACTTTTCAGTACCTTTTCTTTAAGAGTTGCGCCTTTTAAACCATAAAGAGAACCAAACAATTCTACATTTTCGTAAGCAGTGAGATCTGGATAAATGGCAATATCTTGAGGAACATATCCAATTTTTGAACTCACTTTTTTAATCACCTTTATTGGCTGATCAAACAAACTGATCTTCCCAGATGTCATTGGAGTTAGTCCTAAAATCAGATTGATTAAACTAGATTTTCCGGCTCCATTCGGTCCTAATAATCCATAAATTTTTCCTTTTTCAAGCGAAAAAGACACGTGATCAACCGCTGTTTTTCCTCCTGAGTAAACTTTGATAACGTCTGTTAATTCTACAAGACTCATAAATGTTCCCTTTCTTTAATTTATCTATGTTGCTCTTTAAAACTAATTATCATGTAAGTTAAACCAAGAAGCAACATACCAACGAACCAACTATATAATAAGGTGGCTACCATACACCAAATACCTATATTTAAAAATAGTAAAAATGCAACTATTTTTTCTGGATTCCCTTTGAAAGAGCAAGCTTTCACGACAGCAAAACTAAGAACAGTCAAAAGAAATCCCCAACGTTCCTCTCTAAGTGAAAGGTGAACAATTCCAAAATAGAAAGCAGCATCTGTCAACGTTGTCAACAAAAGAAAAAGAATACTAGTTAGTGGCTGCTGTTTTGTAAATGCCAACCATGTCATTTTTTGAAAAGTAGCTCGACTATCTATCTTAAAAACAACTTCTATCAGCCCAATTAAAACGAACATTGTCACTTCTATTAAGGCCAATATATATAAGATTAAAAAGCAGAAAAATCGCCAATCGAAATTTCCTTGCCCTAAAAAGGAGACAAAATAGGATGTACTTTCTCCCTTGCTCCAAAGAAAAAGGAAATAACCGAAAATCAAACATAGCTGAAAGCTTAATAAAATGATTTCAATACCTTGGCGATAGGGTAAGTTACTAACATAATGTAAATGCCACCGCCTCAATACTCGCAAATTTTCTTTGTTTAGCCAAAAGGTAAGACACGCAAGGAAAAGCAGAGCTGCAATTATCACAATTGTTGTCATAAAGCACCTCTTTTCTTTGCTTGATAAATACTTAAGCAATCAATCCATAAATTTCCACCAATGTGGATAAAAAGAACTAGCCAAATATTTCCGCTCCAATAATAAATTATACCATATAAAAGACCAGTCAGTAATTTTGCATACAGTATTTCTTTTCCCATTAGAAGATGATTGAGTGCATAAAAAATGGTAGTGATGAGAAGGACCAGGATAAAGGGAAGTTCCCATTTCTGCAATAGAATGTCAAACCATAACAAACGATAGGTCATTTCCTCAAAAAAAGCAAGAGAAAGCGTCAGCACAACATCAATAGGACGAGAAGCAGCCCCTACGAAAGACAATTTCAAAGGCAACCATTTTTGAGCTTTTAAACAGCGAAGCCCATGCGAAAAGCTAACTTCCAAAAGAAACATTCCAATTATCAAGAGAATAGCAAGAGGCAGATAAGCAAAGCTGACTTGTCCATAAAATTGAATGAACCTAGGATATAGCAGACCAATTCCTAAAAACATTATGACATAATAAGCATTGACTGCTTTTAAAAATCGTGATAAATCAAAACCATAACCGCTTGGATTTCGTCCAAAAATAGCTTGCATGGGAATCGATGGATTTAAACTAACTAATAAAAAACATAAGCTAAGGCATAGGGTGTACAAATTCATGTGTTACACCTCCAAACTGTCTCATGCGCGGATGATTTGCAAATGGAAAAGCTGGAATGCACATTTCAAGCAAGTCTGGCATTAAGACACGCGTAACGTACCAACCTTTTTCAGCTGCTTCGGGCGGTGTCATATCTAAAAATACTGCGTTAGGACTGACCTTTTTCGTATAATCAAGCAAAATCCTCAAATCGTCTTTTTTATTTTTACCACTATGATCGTCTAGTTCACTCAGTGTAACACTCCCAGAAATAAGTGGCTCAAAGGCTTGCCACTTTTTCTCTTGGTTTTTGGCATGAGCATAGTAAAATACATTGCTATCCAGATCCAAAAATTGTGGTTCTGTGCTTTCGATATTGCTTAAAGCCTCTTGATTATACAGTAAATTGTAATAATAACTATAACTAATAGCTGAAGCTTCCATAATCCCACGAAGAAGTGTATGTTTTGGATCAAGACCAGCTTGAACACCAAATAGCAAATACGGAGCTTCTTGATATTTGTTTTTCAAGATAACGCCAAATGTATAGAGTGGATTGTCCTCTCCGATGGTCATATCAATTGGAATAATTTCATAAAGGCTATCTTCACCCAAATGTGCTTCCTCTAAAATAGCTAGGATATCTGGATCGTCAATTTCAATCCGACGACAAGGCTTTTTAGTATGCCAGCTCAACATCATAGAATCAATTTGCAGATATTCAATGACACTATTGCACATAGCTGCTTCTAACGTCTTGTGCGAAGCTGTTCCCGTTGAAAATCCCGGAATAATATACTGTTCTCCAACTTCATGATTTGGTTTATACCCCACACAGAGCATTTGAACAGGGATATACATCTCTTCATCTTCAAACAACAGGGGACATTTCACCCAGCCAAGGACATCTTCTTCTGTCACCTCTTTTTGGCACATTGTCATATGAAAAGCGATACTTTGTTCAATCTGCTTTTTTGTAAAGACACGTAGATACTCTAATGGCATAACACGATTTGTCTGGCTCAGTTCTGCATAGGAAGCATAAACTATCCGATCAGCCAATAAATCTGCTGCAATAATTGTTGCATACCGCTCAATGCTTTCGCCTAAGTACTTAATCAGCGCTTCTTCATAATGGCTTCCGTATCCAATGATATGGTAACTAACCTGACTGTTCTCACCGATAAATTGCTTATGGTAATCTGGCATCTGACCCGTTACACTTTTTAAATATACATCATGAGGATGATTGCAAATAGGTACTTGAGTCTGGTTCAAAATCCCTGTCCGATTGCCACTTAAAGCTTTAAATTCTGAAAAAATTTGATTAAATGAAGGATAATAATTTAGCATACATTTATTCCTTGTCTTCTCTCAACAAATTTCTAACTATTTCACGTGTTGAAATTTGCTGATCCTCATATCTAAGTTTTGCTAAGGCACCTTGCGTTTGAGAATTAGCCATTTTCAAAATATCTTGCACTTGAATTTCCAAAGTAGGTAAGTAGATACTTAACAGGCGCCCCTCAAATTTTGAATTTCCCGTACGAGCTACTAAAAAAGCTTCACTAACGACTAAATTCATCAGAATATTCAATAGTGGTAAAAATGCCTGACTGACAGATTGTGTAGGTGGTAATAGTTGATTTGCAAAATGTTGATACAAAGTATGATCTTGTAAACGCGCTAAAACACGTCGTTCCAAACTATCGAAATCTGCTGTGTGTGGTGGATTCAAAGTACAAGCATGGATAAACGGACCATCCACAAACCCAACAATCAACTGCTGTTTCAAAGAAACAATGACTTCGTTTAGATGACGCATCATTGTTATGTTGAGTCGCTCTTGACATACAACAATAGCTTGATAAACTTTTAATTCTTCTATCAATATCTGCATATTTTGTCGATGAACCAAAGCATCCAGACGCGATGACACATCAGTAGTTTGAATTTTCGATTTTAGTTCATCACTTGCAACCTCAATGTTCACTCCCATCACTTTTGCTAATTCACAGGCAGAATCATTTACAAAATCAACATCGCTGATAAATAATATTGAAGCTGTATTCATTTCTTGTCCATCTTCTGCAAGAAAACGAGAGCCTCCCATTAAAATTTGCATCATATTTTCTTGGATGGTGTACTTATCTTCTTGCATCAGCAAATCACTATAATACAACGCTTCAATAACCTGAGACAATTTCGCAAAATCATCTGCATCTAAACGTTCTTCAAAAGCAGTAATTTCAATTGCTTGTCCTTTAAACAACGCAGAAATCATCTCGCAATAGACTGCTTTTAATGCTTGAGATTCTTGACGAATGTCCAAAGTAGCTTCATTAAAGTCCCAAATTCCTTTTCTAAAACAAAATATTTCATTGAATTGAACAATTCGAACATTACTATTTAATTGATATTTCATGAAAACTCCTTATTTCCGACAACAGTCATATGTATCACATGATGATTAATTCCATCTAGATCTAACTTTTCTTCTATATATTCTTTATTGTATCCACCAATATCCAAACTGCCATATGTCAATGCTGTAGAAACCAATTGAATATTTTGAGCTATTTCACCAGCTTCAATAAATGCATAAACCGTTGCTTGATTACCATATTTTCTAGTGTTTTTTAGATAATTATAGGCATACATAAAAACAAGATTACTATCTTCTGCATTGATTGCTCCAAACTCTGCAAGAGCTCTCATATCTTCTGCTGGAGCAATGAGATGGCATCTCAAAGCATGTTGATAGGGTAAATATTCATAATAACCATCTTCTAATCCTTCAACTTGTCTCGCATAAAAATAGAGAGTAATCGGATATAGTCCTCCCCCAGAGGCACAGTTTCTTAAAGCAACTTTTTTTTGAATCTCTTGCTTAACAGTTGCTTCCCCACTAACGCCACAAGCATAGTAAAGTAGATTCGCTAAATCTTGTTTTGGCATTTTCATTGCTTTGAACCGGCGGTGGCTACGTCTATTCACGATACAGGTAGATAAGGAGGGAGCTAACTTTTTGGCTTGAGGCAATGCTATAACATTTTGAAAATCTTCAAAATAAGAACTATTGGTAAAATTTGTGATAGCTGAGTCTGTAAAAAATTCGGAAACACTCGTTTTAAAACCCAAGTAATCATTATTAGCCTTATAATTCATTAAAAATTCTTGGCTTAAATTATCGCTTTCATAAGGCATTAGATGTTGAGCGACTAATTGCTTTGATGTTTTTAAAACGGTTTGATGATGATAATCCGAGAAAGAGAAGTAATTGGTATTAAATTCAAATAATTGACGAGCTTCTTCTCCTGTAAGATGTCTTGGAACAGTCGAACGGATATTATCCTTTGAAAAAAATGACATACATACCTTTCTACTCTTACAAATAATAAAGAGTAGTAATTCATTAACACATATGATACCAATGAATTACTACCAAATAGTTAAACTAGGTTATGTAAATATCTAATTGTACCTAATTTTATCAAAGCAAATATCATCCAGAAAGCTTTTGTTAGGTTCTACTAATAGCTAGCAATTAGTGAATGTGTCAACTCTCTGGATAATATTTGATAGCATTATTTACCTGGTGATGGTAAAGTTGTTGAACCACCAGTTGAGTTTCCGCCACCTGTTGATATAGAGAAGCAGCATGTGCAACTACAGCAGCAACATCCGCCAGGCGCAACTTGTGTTGTATCTGCCACACTAGTAGCTAAAACATTTGAAGAAAATTTCAACATAGACTTCACCTCCTTATAAAACAATATGTAATAATACAAATATGTGATAGAAGTTAGGGAATCAAACATTGGCTGAGTTATGATAGCAATTCTAATCTAGTAGACTTAAAACGGCCTAACCTCAGATAATAACATTGTACAAAACAAAGGCTAGCTAATCTTTGTACTTCGTAGTAAGACAACCGTCCAATTTCTATCAAATACATTATACGAAAAAAATGCTTTCAAGTAAATATTTTTTAACTACTTTTTGAATAATTTTTTTATATTTCACAAGCACAAATATTTCATTTCGTATATAAAAAGTCCATTTATAAAGAATTTAAACGCACTTTTTATATAATTATGTGTTTTTATTCATAATATAAAACAAGCAATCACTTGAAATTTGAACCAGATAAGTTTCTATCTTCAAACAACTCTACTTTTACAGCCAGCCATTTTCTTGAGCAATCCGAACTGCTTCGAATCGATTTTCTGCTGCTGATTTTGTTAAAATACTTGACATATAATTTCGGACTGTTCCATGTGACAAGTAACGTTTCTGAGCAATCTCTTTACTTGGAACTCCGGCTGCTGCCACTTTTAATACCAAAGTTTCTTGATTAGACAAGGGATTCTTGCTTGTCATCATGACTTCCATCAGCTCAGGTGAATATTCTTTTTTTCCTCTAAAACGGTGTGAGTCGTTTTCATCAGATCTGCAATGCTGCGCTCCTTTAAAACATAAGCACCCACACCGTTTTTCACAGATCTTTCAAAATGGCCTGGACGTTTGAAAGTAGTAACGATAATAACTTTTGATTCAGAGTGTTGCTCTTTTAGCTACTCCAACACTTCCAAGCCTGTTTTTTCGGCATTTCTACATCTAAAATAGCCACATCTGCCTTTTGAAATTGTAGTAACTCTATCGCTTCCTGACCATTTGCTACTTGATAGACTTCTTCCACATCTGGCTGCATGTTCAATAATTGACACAAAGCATCTCATAACATACTTTAATCTTCTGCTACTAAAAGTTTCATCTTTTACTCCTCTATTGCTATCACCACTTGAATTTTAGTTGGCTTGCGGTGATTTAAAATCTCTACATTACCAGACAAAATCGTTAAGCGCTCACGAATAGAATGTAACTCCTTTCCTGTTATTTCCTCAAAACCTATTCCGTCATCTTCCACATCAAGAATCAAGTTCCTTGCATCTGAAATGAGATAAATTATACAATGTTTAGCTTGAGCATGCTTGATAATATTTGTTGCTAGTTCTAGTAAAATCATAGTAATGCTGGATTGCATGCTAGGTGAAATACTAGCTATATTGAGCTGATTGTCCAAATGAACACGAACATCACTCATTTCCAACATGGTCTGAATCGTTATCAACTCTTCATGCAAAGTTCGACTTTTCAAATTATCAATAATTCGTCTCACATCAGCCATTGATTGCTTGCTAATGTCATGCACTTCTGCCAATTCTTTACCTGCTTGCTCATATTGACTCATCTTGAGAAGTTGTTGGGCTAATTCTGTTTTCAAACTCAGCATAGCAAAGGTGTGTCCTAAACTGTCGTGCAAATCACGTCCGATTCGATTGCGCTTATTTTCTGCTAAAAAAGATTAAGTTGAGCAGGTACTAGCCCCATAAAATGAGACACAAGAAAACCACTTCTGTTGGATATGTCAAGAAATAGTAGACACAAAGTTAAGTGAAAACGAGGGAAATCATTATATTTGATAAAGCATTTAAACTCTCTGCTGTCATACTCATTACAGAGGAAGAGCAGTCTGTAAAAAGCGTTAGTTCGACTTTAGGAATTCATCCAAATAGTTTATATCGTTGGGTTCAATAATATGAAAAATATGGAGAAAGTGCATTCTCAGGCCTTGGGAGCGCTTTTCGTCATGCTCAATTTGAGATTAAAAAACTCGAAAAAGAAAATAAGATATTACAAGAGGAATTAGTTCTTCTAAAAAAGTTTCAGGTCTTCTTGGAGCCAAAACGAAAATAAAATTCCAATTTTTAAAGGAAAATAGTTCTAGCTTAAATATTAATCATGCTTGTCAAACACTTCAAGTATCTCGTTCAGGTTTCTATACCTATCTAAAACGTAAGCCATCTTCAAGACAGATAGAGAATGAAATATTAAAGGAGATTATTAAGGCTATTTTCTATGACCATAAAGAACGCTATGGTAGTGTCCGAATCACTCAAGAACTCTATCGACAAGGGATAAAGGTCAATCGTAAACGTGTTGGTAGATTACTTCATGAACTTTGTCTCTATGCTAAAGGAAGCCGCTATAAATACAAGTACTATAACCGTCGGCGTTCCTCATTGACACGTCCAAATTTGATCAATCAGTGTTTTCAAACGAAAGGTAAGAATGAAATCTGGCTAGGAAATTTAACTTATATTCCTACAAAAGCAGGAACACTTTATTTATCTGTCTTTATAGATATCTATAGCAGAAAAATTGTAGGTTGGGCGATGGGAAATCGCATGCAAGACCAGTTGGTAACAGATGCTTTTAATCAAGCTTATCATAGAGAAAGACCTAAGGAAGGATTAATAGTCCATACAGATCAAGGTTCACAATATACCGGAGCACGATTCCAAGACTTGCTTAGGAAGAAAAAATGCAAATCTAGCATGAATCGAAAAGGGAACCCTTACCTTATGGAATCCTTTTATAAAACATTAAAAAGAGAGCTTGTCAACGATGCACATTTTGCATCCATTGAACAAGCTCAACTTGAAATCTTTAAATACATTGAAACCTATTATAATCCAAAACATCTTCATTCTGCATTAGGATATCGGTCACCAATAGAATTTGAGACAAATAGTCTCTAATCCACTTAACTTTGTGTCTACTTTTTCTTGACATATCCACTAATAGTGTTTTTCTACTGTCCCATTTTGGGGGTGCAGTGCCAGCATTTTGCTTCATTTTTTCTTCCTTGATTTACTCAGAAAGCTGTATTCGATGAAGACCAAAAGTCATTAAGTCTGAAAAATAAAAACGAAAGATAGGAGATATCAACTGGATTTTTCATATAAAGACTAATTAGAAGAAGGGGTTGCAAGGTCAAAAAACTCCCAAAGCGCCAGGATTTAAAAGACATCTCCTTAAAATGATAAACAAAAAGATTGGAAAGATAAAAAATGTACCAGACAAAACCAGAATTCAACCAAATCGAGCTATAGAAAATATAGACAAGTAAAATCAACCACGAAATCTGTTGAAACATTTTATGATTACTTAGCAAAATCGTATAATACGCACCGATAAAAATAGCTGTCCACAGCAAGGTTAAAAGCGGGTAATCACCACTTATGACACCCGCTATCGGAAAAAAGATAAAAACTACAGCAACATGAAACATATGGTGAATATTTTTAAATTTTTCCCACATCAAATTATTTTACCTCAATCCGTTTTTTATGCACAAAATCAAACCACTCACCCACAAGGTAAATACAACTAAGTTAGAGTACAGAACCCCAATCAAGACGATGCTGGTTCAAATAGACAGAAATCAAGTTCATCAATTGATAAGTTGGCAAAGTTTTGCCGATTGCCTGCATCAAACTCGGAAACATCGTCAATGGAAACCAAAGCCCATCGAGAATAGCTAAGGTCATATAAACAATATTGCCAATCACAGAAACAAACTGTGTATTCGGAATCAGCGCTAGCAACAGTCCAAGTACAACAAAGGCTGCACTCCCCATCATCAATATCCCTGCCGATACAAACCAATCCATCATTGGCACATTCACATGACGGACGATATGCCCAACTGAAAATACGACTGTAATCGCAGGCAAGTAATCTATCATCATCGCCAAAAACTTAGATATATAATATTCTACCACAGAAACAGGAGAATGAACGATTGTTTTCTGCCAATTACTAATTTTATCTGTATGCAATGTACTAGGAAAAGAGAAGAAAGCTGTTGACATCATATTAAAGGCTGTCATTGAAAACAAATAATCTCGCAAAAAATTACTTGGTAGAGTATATTCCAGAGAACAATAGATAAAAATCCGTCGGCATCCCAATAGACAATAAATAGTAAGTCACTTGTCGTTTTGCCAATATCAATTCGATTTCCATTAAACTCATCAATTGTTTCATCACAAACTCCTATTCTTATGTTGTCTCAAAAATACTATCCAACAACGTTCGGTTGCGTACTTCAATTTCCTCAATCGTACAGCCATTATGGATCAAGACTTGCCATACTTTACTGGCCTCTTTAGTTGCAAAGGACAGAGCACTTTGCTTGATTTCGATTTCGGTTGCTTCAGGTAAGTCTTCTACAATAGCTCGGTAAGAAAGCAGAATAGTGAAGTGTTTTTCCTGTTCTTCACTACGCATGGCATACGGCGTCGTATCTCGGATTAGTTCTCCCTTATGTAGCACCAAAATACGATCCGCTGTATGCTCCACTTCTTCGATATAGTGAGAAGAATAAACAATAGTCACACCATTTTTCTTTAGTTCATCCACAACTTCCCAAAAATGCTGTCTTGTAGAAGTATGCATAGCAGAAGTTGGTTCATCTAAAAAGAGTATCTTCGGACGCCCGATAAGAGCTAAAACAAAAGAAAGTAACCGTTTTTGTCCACCAGATAATTTACTGGCCAACTGTTCTTTTTGCTTATCCGTAAATTTCAACAGAACATCAATTTCCTGATTGCTCAGACTATTTGGGTAAACACTTTGGAAAAAGTTTAATAGTTCATTTACCTTCAAATCTGCCATGACTGTGTTTTCTTGTGGCAAAATAGCAACTACCTGTTTCAATTGATTATTTGTCGGCTGCAAACTCTGAATCCCGACCTGTCCACCTGTAAGAAACTTATCGCCCAACAAGCAATCCATTAATGTCGTTTTCCCAGCCCCATTTGGACCAATCAACGCCACACATTCTCCATCGTTAATTGTAAAAGAAATATTTTTCAAAATTTCTTTCCCACGAATCTCTTTGGACAAATCCTTTACTTCAATCAAATTCATCTTTTTCCTCCTTGATAAGTACATACATAAAGACTGAGCAACCAAGATTGCACAGACACTCCAAAAATAGGGTAAAATACCAGTGATCCTATCTTGATTGGAAATCCTACTTCCAAAGAATAAGCCGTACAGAATACTCGTTATCAGTCTTCATCAAGATATTACATTATAATGACCAATTCTCATTGATTGCTGAATCACTAAAATATAGAGAGCTGAACATCTTTTTCATAAACCAGCTGCCTTTCCTTTTGATAATTCTATTATATATTTTGTCAAAAATTCCAACTAGATGATTTTGTCATCGTTTCACATGACAAATGTCACAAAAAAGGCGACTCGGTTGAGTCGCCTTTCAGGCTCTATAATTTCTGTAGTGGGTAAAACCATTTTAGGAATTATGGAGCCTATTTTGTTGTAGAAAAAAAGTCCCATAAGACCTATAATGAAAAGTGACCAAACCATCATTAGAAAGAATCTTATGGAACAATTAAATTTTATCACAAACTTACTCGGAATAAAAGACCCTAACATCACTATTTTGGATGTTCTAGATGCTGGAACGCATAAAGAAATCATTGCTAAGCTAGATTATCCTGAGCCTAAATGCCCTCACTGCCAAGGACAAATGGCTAAATATGACTTCCAGAAAGAATCAAAAATTCCCTATCTAGAGTGTGCGGGATTCAAGACTCTCATTCGATTGAGAAAACGCCGTTTCCGCTGTAAAGTCTGTCGGAAAAATGGCTGTAGCTGAGACTTCCTTCGTCAAGAAAAATCACCAAATCGCAACTATCGTCAACCAGAAAATCACACAAAAATTGATTGAGAAAGTCCCTATGACTACCATCGCTGAAAGTTTATCTGTATCTACTTCCACCGTCATTCATAAATTGAAAGAATTCAAGTTCAAGACTGACCTTAGCTACCTTCCAGAACACATGAGCTGGGATGAATACAGCTTCAAGAAAGGAAAGATGAGCTTCATTGCACAGGATTTCGACTCAAGACAGGTCATAACTATCCTAGATGGACGAACTCAAGCGAGGATTCACAATCACTTCCTTCATTATTCTAGACCGGTTAGATGCCGAGTGAAAATCATTACCATGGATATGTTTAGTCCCTACTATGACTTGGCTAGGCAACTTTTTCCATGCGCTAAAATCGTCCTCGATCGCTTTTACATTGTACAACATCTCAGCCGGGCTATGTGTCGTATTCGTGTTCAAATCATGAAGCAATCAGATCGAAAGTCTCATGAATATAGGGCGCTGAAACGCTACTGGAAACTCATTCAACAAGATAGTCGAAAACTAAGTCATAAACGCTTTTATCGTCCGACTTTTCGTATGCACTTGACAAATCAAGAGATTCTTGACAAGCTGCTCTCTTACTCTCAAGAACTCAAAGAACACTATGAACTCTACCAACTCTTACTTTTTCATTTTCAAGAGAAACAAGCTGAACATTTCTTTGGACTCATTGGAAAAACAATTTCTTGTATAAATCCTATCTTTCAGACTGTTTTTAAAACCTTTCTCAAGGACAAAGATAAAATTATCAACGCTCTTGAACTCCCTTACTCAAATGCAAAACTAGAAGCTACGAAGAACCTTATCAAGGTCATCAAGCGCAACGCTTTTGGCTTCCGAAACTTTGAAAACTTTAAAAACTTTAAAACTAGAATCATCATCGCTTTGAATATCAAAAAGAAGAGAACCAATTCGGTCCTCTTCAGGGTATGACTTTTGGGTAACCCACTACAGTTGACAAAGAGTCGCCTTTCAATGATTCTTTGATTTTATTCAACACTAAAAAGATATGGATAAACTGGTTGTCCACCTTTATGGATTTCCACTTCTACATCTTCAAATTTTTCAGTAATATCTTGAGCCAATTCATTGGCCAAATCTTCACTTCCATCTTCACCGATGTAAATCGTCACAATTTCGCTGTCTGTATCTAACATTTTACTGAATGTTTCATTCAATGTTGTCAACATATCCGGATTAGACACAACAATTTTTCCATCTACCATACCAAGATTATCGTTTTCATGAATTTCCAATCCATCAATCGTTGTATCGCGAACAGCTGTTGTCACACTACCACTTATCACATCCGTAAGAGCAGCCGTCATTCGGTCATGATTTTCCTCAATAGATTTACTTGAATCAAAAGCCAATAGGCTTGTTAAACCTTGCGGAATCGTTCTTGTTTCTATTACTGCAGCAGGTTGTTCAATTACCTCAGCTGCCGATTGTGCCGCCATGAAAATATTCTTATTGTTTGGCAAGATAATGATATGGCGAGCATTGACCTGTTCAACTGCCTTAATAAAATCTTCTGTTGAAGGATTCATCGTTTGACCACCGGAGATGATGTAGTCTACTCCTTGTGCCTTAAAGATTTCTGCCAAACCTTCACCAGCCACAACTGCAATAACAGCATACTCCTTTTCTTCAGCAGTTTGCTTGTTCTCACGCTCTTCCTTTTCAACTTGTGCATCATGTTGATTGCGCATATTATCTACTTTGACTTTGACAAGGCTTCCATATTTCAAGCCTTCCTGCATGACTAAACCTGGATCTTCCGTGTGGACATGAACCTTTACAATTTCGTCATCATTGACGACAAGGAGTGAGTCCCCCAATTCATTCAAATAATTGCGAAATTCATCATAATCAAATTCTTTTACATACGTTGAACCTTTTTTCAAAGCCACCATGATTTCAGTACAATAACCGAATTTGATGTCTTCTGTTGCCACATGACTCGCTACTGACTTATGATGCTCTGCATTAATCATTTCCGTCATTGTTGCAGGCGTTGCCTGAAACTCTTCGGATGCAATGTATTCACCTGTCAACGCTGCCAAAAAGCCTTCATAGATGAACACCAAACCTTGACCACCAGAGTCCACAACTCCCACTTCCTTTAAGACCGGAAGCATATCTGGTGTCTTCGCAAGAGCTATCTTAGCACTCTCAAGAGCAGCCTTCATCACCTCAACAGCATCGTCTGTTTCTTCTGCTTTTTTTCTAGCACCGATTGCAGCCCCGCGAGAAACAGTTAAAATCGTTCCTTCAACAGGCTTCATCACAGCTTTGTAGGCCACTTCAACTCCAGACTGAAAAGCAAGAGCTAAATCTTGTCCTGTTAATTCTTCCTTTTCTTTCACACTCTGAGAGAAACCACGGAAAAGCTGTGAAGTAATAACACCAGAATTCCCACGCGCCCCCATCAAGAGACCTTTAGCAAAAATTCCAGCCACTTCACCAACAGTAGAAGCAGATTTATCTGCAACTTCTTTTGCTCCATTTTCAATGGTCATTCCCATATTGGTACCTGTGTCACCATCCGGCACAGGAAAAACATTTAAAGAATTGACATATTCAGCCTGTTTATTCAAACGAGTAGATGCAGACTGCACCATTTCTTGAAATAAACTAGTAGTAATATTTGACACGATTATTCTCCTACAACTTTAATATTTTGGATATAGACATTTACTGTTTCAGCAGTAATTCCAAGCTGATTCTCAAGACTGAATTTCACACGCTCTTGAATATTTTTAGACACTTCACTTATCTTAGTACCATAGCTCAAAACTGTATACACATCAACAGCAATGCTTCCTTCTTCCGTTGTTTTTACTACAACACCTTTTGCATAATTTTCTTTGCCCAACAAAGCTTGGAAATTATCTTTAATGGCATTTTTACTGGCCATTCCGACAACACCAAAAATTTCAGTTGCTGCCCCACCAACAATTGTCGCAATGACATCATCTGTCAGTTCGATTTGACCATCTTTTGTATTGATTTTTACAGTCATAGTTTCTACCTCAAAAGTATTTTATAGTTTATTTTACCATATTTTACGCGGACTGTAAAAGAGAGAGTACATAATTAGAAAGGATTCAGTCAATGTTGGGGATTTTCCTTGTCGTAAAAAATCTATTTTCTTGTGCAAAAAGAAAAAGGACCCCAGAGGTCCGATTCTTCATAAATTAAACGCGTTCAACTTTGCCTGATTTAAGGGCACGTGCTGAAGCCCAAACTTTCTTAGGTTTACCATCAACTAAGATTGTCACCTTTTGAAGATTTGGTTTCACAGTACGTTTTGTTTGGTTCATTGCGTGAGAGCGGTTATTTCCTGATACAGTTTTACGACCTGTAAAGTAACATACTTTTGCCATTGATACTTGTCCTCCTGATTAGTTTCACGGGTTTTATACCACATACCGTAAAATTTTATCACAATTTCTATGATTTTGCAAGACTATTTTCCCTATATTTCAAAATTTAGCCAAGGCAGTCTAATCCGTCAGTCTTAAATATAGATAATTCCCAAACGACCGAAAGATACATCTCCCTTTACATAGAGGATCTTGTCTTTCTCATTGATGTTACGGGGATTGGTAACTGTGCCGAAAGCATTGTCTACATCCAACTCCACACGCCAATTACTAGGCACATATAACGTTGCATTCCCAAAAGATACATCAACATCAAAGATAGCGGAATCGCCTTTTATCGTGGCATTATCAAAATAAACTGTGGCATTACCAAAGGTACAATCTAGCGTTTCATAAGTAAAATCTTCTGAATTGATGTAGCGCGTACCACTTCCAAAATTGATGTCTCCATTTATAATGCGATGAGCATTTGAACCACGATAAACACCCCAAATCCGTTTTGGTTTGAAAATTAAGCCAATACCAATAGAAGCCAGAATCCCTGCTAAGAAAATCGTTCCAGATGAGATTGGCAAAAAGTGATAGCTACTATTTGCAACGATTAAGGAAATAATGGCTAAAATAACCCCACCAGATAAATTTCCTCTCCAAAAATTTTCAACCGCAAAGTAAGCAAAGCCCAGTACAACGAGCATCGGCCAAAAATTAAAATCCATAACTGGAATACCAAAATTTCCTTGTAATAGCACCCAGCCTGCCAATACCAAAAGCCCCACTCCAAACAATGTTTTTCTCATAATATTTACCTCATTTCACTTAATTTTTCTTTTAAAAATTGAAAATAATGCCGAGACACGTGCACTTGTTTATGAGTATCATAAAAGCGAATGCTGCTGGTCCCTGAAAAAGACTTTTCCAACGAATAAATTGCTTTAATATTCGTAATTGTTGACTTAGAAATACGACAGAAATAACGTGGCAAGCATTCTTCCAGCTCATACAATTTCAGCTTTACTTCATAAGCATTATTTCGAGCATGTGCAAAAATCTTATTTCCCTCTGTCTCAAAAAAGAGAATATCTGCTAAATCAACATAGTATTCGCTCGTATCTTTGTAAAAAAGAATAGACGGCTTAGCAACTTCTTCCAGAGAACGCTGAATGCGCTCTATCTGTTCATCAAAGCGAGGTGCCTTAATGACAATTTCTGCTTCTTCCAGATTAGAATCTAGCTCAACTCGAATTTTCATAAACGCTCCCCTCGTTTTTCTTTATTTTATTATAACAATTGGTTCGTGAAATTCAAGCGGTTTTCAGTAAGTGGTTCATTTGGAGAGGTAAGTGGTTGTAAAACCTGAATAACTTACTTGCTTTTTCATAAGCTGACCAGATTCTAGCACCTTTTTACACAACAACACTTTATAAATAACAAAAAAAGCCTTCAATTCAATGAAGACCTTCAATGATGCCGATTATAGGGCTTGAACCTACGACCTACGCGTTACGAGTGCGTTGCTCTACCAACTGAGCTAAATCGGCATTCAACACATTCTTATTCTAACACGTCAAATTTTTTTGTCAAGAAGTTTTTAGGAAATTTTCTTGATTAAAACCATGCAGGGATTGTGTGAATCCCATAGCTGAGGGAAGATTTCTAATTTTTTAAAACCTTGAGCCTGATAGAAAGCATTAGTTCTATCGTAGGTTGGATAATGACCCAGTTCTACTGTTTTGACTTGTAAATAGTCAACTTGTTGTCCTGCTGCCATTTCCAAGACATTCACTAGCTTTGATCCAATCCCTTGTCTATGATAGTCTTTCTTGATAGCTAGGCAGTCAATCTCTGCACAGTCTTCACTGGAATAGGACAAACTAATAAAACCAAGCGGATCATCCCCCTCATAAGCTCCCCAGACACGAAGTTTCCCAGCCGCCTCAATATAGGCTTGAGTACTATCTGGAATACCAAACCACTCTGGTAAATCAGCCAAAATCTCAGCTGCAATCGCTAACTTCTGATCCTCTTTCTTGATTTCTTTAATCTGAGCCATTCCTCTCTCCCATTCCTGCCAACAAATTTTTATCTTTTATTTATTCAACAAAAATCCCGCACAAGGCGAGATTTTCTTGTTTATTTGGTAAACGTAATTAAGCTTTACCTTCTGAACCAAATACGTCAATACGTTCTTCAACAGCTTCTGTAATGGCTTCGAAACCTGGCTTCAAGAATTTACGTGGGTCAAAAAGTTTCTTCTTATCGTATTCTGCTTCGTTTGCTTCGTATTCAGCAACGAATTTACGAGTAGCTTTTGCAAAAGCAATTTGACATTCAGTGTTTACATTTACTTTAGCAACACCCAATTTGATAGCTGCTTGGATTTGGTCATCAGGAATACCTGAACCACCGTGAAGTACGATTGGGAATCCAGGGACAGCTTCTGTCAATTTTTGCAAGTGGTCAAGGTGAAGACCTTTCCAGTTAGCTGGGTATGGTCCATGAATGTTACCAATACCTGCTGCAAGGAAGTCAATTCCAGTTTCAACCATTGCTTTTGCATCTTCGATTGGAGCTAATTCACCGTCACCGATGATACCATCTTCTTCACCACCGATTGTACCAACTTCAGCTTCTACTGACACGCCATTTGCATGCGCAAATTCAACAACTTTGCGAGCTTTTTCAAGGTTTTCTTCAACTGGAAGATGAGAACCATCAAACATAACTGAAGTGTAACCAACTTTGATACATTCAAGCGCATCTTCATAATGACCATGGTCAAGGTGAATAGCAACTGGTACAGTAATTCCCATTGATTCTACAAGGTTTTCGATGAGAAGTTTACATACTTTGTAACCACCCATATATTTAGCAGCACCCATAGAAGTTTGGATAAGAACTGGAGCTTTTTTAGCTTCTGCTGCACGCAAGATAGCTTGAGTCCACTCAAGGTTGTTTGTATTAAATCCACCAACTGCATAACCATTGTCACGAGCTGCTTGGACAAATTTTTCTGCTGAAACGATTGCCATTAGTATTAGGCCTCCTATTTATTTTTATGGGTTTTCCCATTTACATTGCTTATTTTATCACTTTTTAGGAAAAAATACCAGCATTTCCTAATCTTTTAAGCGCTTTCTCTTATAAAACTGTTTTTCTTTCCTCACATTTCAAAAATAATGAAACAAAAAAACTGGCTGAAGCCAGCTTGTCTGATGCGGAGAGAGGGACTTGAACCCTCACGACCTAAAGCGGTCACAGGATCCTTAGTCCTGCGCGTCTGCCAATTCCGCCATCCCCGCGATTGGGTACCTTATTAGTATAACAGGATAGAAACTCCTTGTCAAGAAATTTTTTTGAAAAAATGTATCTGTCAGCACTTAAAATCACTCCCTAAAGCCAACTCTTATTTGAGACTTCTTCGATATAGGTTCTTTAGATAGGAACAACAAAAAGAAACTCCTACGAAGCTTATCGTTCATAGAAGTTTCTTACATTTGTTTTATTTCACATGATTTTCGTAGTCATCTTGCGCTTTTTTATTAGAGGTTTCTTTTTCTTTTAGCCATTTCTTTTTAGCACTTTCATATTCTTTTGTTGTTACAATTTTGTCTTGCAGTTTGACATATTTGAAATAACTGCTTGAAGCACCTTTGATTCCAACTAATGAATAAGAACGGCTAAATGGAACTGTTTTCGTCACAGATGGTGTTCCTCCAAGAGAGAGGTTTGGCATTGTCAAGCCACTATCAATTAACCATGCTTGCGCCTCGGCATATTTTTCATAGCGTGTAGCTTCGTTGGTTTCAGCATTTGCTTCTGCTAGCATCTCTGTATATGTGTCCAGTCCAACTGCCTTGATCTTATCATTTTCTTGACCTGGTTCCAGACCAAAGTTTTGCAAACTACCACCATTTTTTATATTCAAAGTATCTAGATAAGTAGATGGGTCTTGATAGTCACCAGACCAACCACCATTATACAAATCATAGTCCTTTTGAGCAGCTGTATTAGCAAAATAACTGATATTGTTTAATTCATCTGAACTCATTTGTTGAATATCAATGATAACATTTTCTGTGCCTAAGACAGACTCAACAGATTGTTTCATGGAACTTTCCCATTGAACACCAATTTTACTTGTCTGATCAGCTGGTACATCTAAGTGGATAGGAAACTGAACACCCTTTGCTTGCAGTTCTGCTTTAGCTTGAGCAAACTTTGCTTTAGCTTTTTCTGGATTGTAATAAGCATCTTGTGCATCGGCCAAATTCATGTTTGACCATTCTGAGCCATAGTTTACCAGCTTAGAAGACACAACATCACCAAACGTTTTATCACCGATAGAAACAAATGTTGGTGGCACGAGTGTGTTCCGCAATACCTTTTCTTTCCCATTACTTTGTGCACCATAAGAAGTACGATTATAGGCAAAGTTGATAGCTTGACGGAAAGCTTTATTTAGCACCGCTTCTTGGGTCGCAGCCTTTTGAGCATCTGTTTTCTTCGATGTATGGTTATAGGACTGACGATTTAAATTAAAGTTATAATAGTAGCTGGTCGCATCTTGCAAACTATAGATGATATTGTTAGCATATTGTTTCTTAACAGAAGCAAAACTAGAGCTATTTGGATAAAGACGAGCTGCACTATAGGCACCATCTGTGAAGTTACGGATAAGGGCTTCTTGGTCAGAGCCGTCATAATATGTCAATTTAATGTTATCCAAATGAACATTCTTTTTATCATAGTAATGAGGATTTTTAGCAAATTCCATAGAAGACTTGGCTGTCAGAGACTTCAATAGATAAGGACCATTGTATAGAATGCTGGTTGGTTTTACAGAACCAAAATTTTTTCCTTGTGATTTCAAGAAATCTGCATTAACTGGGAAGAGGATATTATTGGTCGTTTTTGAATTCCAATAAGTCTCTGCACGGCTGAGTGTATACTGTACTGTATAGTCATCTAGAGCTTTTACTCCAACCGTTGAAAAATCTTTCGTTTCACCCTTGATGTAAGCATCTAAACCTTTGACAGAATCTTGAACGAGGTAAAGGGCTTCTGATTTATTATCTGCGGCGTATTTCAAGCCAGTTACAAAGTCTTGCGCTTTTACACTTGCGTACTCTTCACCTTCTGATGTGTACCATTTAGCATCTTTACGTAATTTATACGTATATGTCAAGCCATCTTTGGAGACTGTCCATGACTTAGCAAGCGCCGGAACTAAATTTCCGTACTGGTCATTTTCCAATAATCCATCAACTAAGTTAGTCACAACATCTGAAGTTGTCGCACGGTTCGCCATCAGATAATTTAGCGTGTCTGGATCTTGTGTATACACGTATGAATAAGTTGATGTGCTAGAAGCTGACTTGCCACAACCTGATAATAGGATTCCAGCGCTTAGCACAACTCCTGTTGCAATAATCCATTTTGATGATTTCATAGATAAACCTCCTCTAATGTCACATCTTGTTACATTGAATATTATACCGAAATAGTTTCAAAAAGTAAAGAGCTGTTTTTGACAGGAAATATTATTTATTCAAAATACTAGTAATTTGCTGCATAATATGATTAAAATAAGCCGCAAAATACATAAAGAAACAAAAATAATAAATTTTATCTTTTGACTCAAATTGAATAAACATTCTTTTAAAGTTAAAAAATAAGCCATTCTACTTTATGAAGATAGCAGCTACTCCCCTCCTTCAACTAAATATTGAACCTATTATACACTTTTTTCGTATAAGTACAAGAAAAATCATGATTTTTTAATATATTTTTCGGATTTTCTGCTATTTAAAAACAAAAAAAGAGACATCCAGAGATAAAATTTGCATTTTTTAGTTTCTAACCTCATCTCTCAGAGGGGTGGCTATTCAGCAATCTAGAAGACTAGTGAGGTAGGGACAAAGTTTTCGTCACAAAAAAGCGAGGCAGAAATAATATTGTCCCCACCTCGTTTCTCTTATAAATATAAAATTGCAAGTGTTAGTAAGCTAGCTACAAGACCAATTCCCCAGAAAAAGAAATCGACCTTCCATTCACTCCAAGCTTTACCATGCCCTGATAGACCTCCCAGTTCAAAATGGTGATGAACTGGTGTCATCCGAAAAATACGTTTGCCGCCGGTCAATTTGAAATAAGAAACCTGCATCATAACCGAAGTTGTTTCAAAGACATAGACAATTCCAATGATGAGCAGCGTCCATTCTTGATGAAGCGCCATCGAAATGGCTGCTAACATACCACCAAGTGCTAAGCTCCCTACATCACCCATAAAAATTTTAGCTGGTTTATGATTGAAAATGAAGAAGGCAAGCAGACCGCCAATCATACTCAAAATGACAATTAAAATATCAAAACGATGCTGAACCACCGCAATAACTGCATAAGCTGTCAAACTGATTGTAACAGAAATGCTGGCTAATCCATCAATGCCATCTGTCAAATTGACTGCATTGGAAAAACCAACCAACCAAAAGAGGGCAAAAGCGATATAAAGATAACCTAAATGAAGTGGGAAACCAAAAACATTAAGCAAATCGCCTCCACCGTGGGTGTCAAAGAAGAAGTAAAAAACAATACCACCAATAATTTGAAGAGCTAATTTTTGCTTGGGATTTAAGCCTTCATTTATTTTGCGAAAAATCTTTAAAAAGTCATCCAAGAAACCAACAATACCGTACAAAACAAGAATAAACAATATCATCAAAGCAGCGCTTGAGAGTTCTCTTGATATAAGTGCAATCACAAAACTGGACAAAACGGAAGCTACCAAGAAAACAGTCCCACCCATGGTTGGAGTTCCCGCTTTTGCTTGGTGCTGCTTCACATCCTCGTGCATTTGTTGCCCAGAAATATGAGCTTTATGATAAAAACGAATAAAAGTAGGTATTCCAACCAGAGTTAGAATAAAGGTCACAACACCTGCAACGATAGCTTGTAACATGCTAATCTCCTAATGTAATTGTTATTTCTTTTATTTTCTTGAGTGATGCGTTGGTTTTAACACTTTGGGCAACGACTTTAGAGCCTTTGCCCTTAACATGCACTTTTATGCCCAACCATTCACCAAATGTTTCAGTATTTTTCTTGGTCCAACCGTACATATCCGGCATTTCAGTAAAGTCATCTGTTAAGACAAGGATTTGCTGATTGGATTTCAGTGCTTCACCTGTTTTTACAGAAACTTTTTTAATATTTTTACCAGTACCTAGGATAATAGGTTGTACAAGATTACGTCGTAACTCATCCGCTAAATCACCAGAGCTGGTATTTTTAGTAGATGGCATTTTATAAGTTAATTCTTTTGAAACTGACTTTAAAACAGGGGTTTGCGTCGTCAAGTTCAACGTATCTTTCATTGCCACAGCTTCTTCTAGCACCGGATTAACAACTTCTTTCCAGAAGATTGGTTGGAAAGATTCTGAGGGCTGTTTCAGAGTTACATACATGATAAAATCAGGATTTTCTGCTGGTGTCATTGCCACAACAGAATAGATGTAATCATTTGCCCCTGTCAGATAACCACTGCCATTTTCTCCGGCAATTTGTGCTGTACCGGATTTAACTGCCACATTTTGATTAGGCACTTTGATAATCGGACCTTCTGCCTTGCTATATAAGGTTCCGTAAATAGGATCTGTACCGACAGTCACCATATGGTCTCTCGTTGACTTAGCAGCATCTTTGGAAACAGGGTGCCCGACAATTTCTGTAGAAGCCTTACGCGCACTTCCACTTTTTGAATCATAAATGGCACTGATGAATTTTGGTTCAACCATTACACCATCATTGGCGATAGAAGAAAAAGCACGTAACATTTGTATCTGAGTAACTGAAATCCCTTGACCAAAAGCACTCATTGCATAAGTAACGATATTATCTGCCGGAAGACCGCCGTAATCTTCATAATTCATTCCAAAGCGTGTGGGTAGTCCAAATTTAAACTTGCTAAGATAGTCTAGCCATTTTTCGTCACCCATTTTTTTCTCAAGAGAAGCCATTCCCACATTACTAGAAAGAGCAAAACCTTGAGCATAGGTTAATGTCTGTCCTTCAGAAAGTCCCATGTTGACATTCCAGTCTCGAATTGTTACATCCGCAATTTGTAAGCCACTATTATTATACGTTTCATTTTCTGGGAAAGTGTTATTGTCTATAGCTGCAGCTAGTGTCATGACCTTCATCGTTGAGCCAGGTTCATACTGATTTTGATAGAGAGCACTAGACCAAGCAAAGTCTTTTGTCAGATCTTGCTTTGTATCAGCATCAAAACTTGGACGCTGCGTCGTTGCAAGGATTTCTCCAGTTTTTGCACTGACTAATGTGGCACTGGCATAAGTTCCTTTGGCTTTTTCCACAAAAGCATTCATCCGCGTTTCAAGGAAAGACTGTAGGTCTGAGGATAAGGTTGTATAAACATCTTTTCCATCTTGTGTTTGCCTTGAAACCTTGTCTGATCCCGGTACTATATTTCCGTTTTTATCTTTTTCATAGGTGATAACCCCATTTGTTCCGGCTAACGTCTTGTTTAAAGCAGCTTCTAAACCTGTTGTTCCAACAAGTGTTTTACTACCATCTTTATTTTCTTGTAACTGAGCCAATCCAACAAAAACAGAAGCAAAATTCCCATTTTTATAGCTTCTATTTGGACTAGTTGTGAAATCAACTCCCTTTACTTTCGCTTTTTTCAATTCCTCACGAATAGTATTCATATTGCTATAACTGATACCATTCCCTTGAGCACCAAACGAAACTTGTTGTAATTTTTTTCGAGATAGTTGTTTTTTGACGTAGTCCTTGTCCATACCAAGATACTTGTTAAATACATCAGCTACCTTATCGTATTGAGATTCTTCTACATAGAGAATTTCTCCTGTTGCTGACTTATAACTTTTATCAACAACAGCATAAACATTATAGGAAGTCGCGTCTTCAGCTATTGGCAAACCATTACGGTCATAAATAGTTCCACGTTTAGCTGGGACGATCTTTGTGATTTGATGCACTTGACTTGCCTGTTCCGCTAAATTCACACCAAACTTCTTTCCCGTTCCAATGATAATTGCAAAATTGATTAGGAAAACAAAAAAGACAAAAACCGTCAAAACGCTTAGATTTTTCCCTACTCGTCTACGGTTGTAACCAGGATTCCTACGATTTTTCAAAGCATGGTTTAAAATTCGTCTTCTGAGTCCATTCATGCTCTACTCCGCCGTTCTGATATTTTCATTATTCTGAGTCATTTCCTGTGAACTTGCTAATTTTGACAAATGTTCACTACGGATCAATTCATTAACCTCTTGCTTGGCATCATCTAACTCTGTTTGCTTCGCTTCAATTTTTGAATTGACAGTTGTTAAATCACGCTGCACTTGCAATAATTTTGTCTGCATAAATACGACACTTGTCGCTAAGATAACTGCCGTCAAGACTATAGCGCCATAAAATGCCTTTTCAACACGAGAAAATCTTTGAATACGCGCCTGAAGTATCTGACTAGTCGTTCTTGGTCTATTATTTGCCATCTTAATCCTCACTTATGTACTTTTTGCGCCACACGCAGCTTAGCTGAATGGGCTCGATTATTTTGATCTAATTCTTCTTGACTTGGTAAAATGGGCTTCCGAGTGACCAACTTCATTTTAGGCTGTAATTCCTCTGGAATAAACGGCAACCCTTTCGGTACTTCTACTGTTGAGGCTACTTTAAAAAGCTGCTTGGTCAAGCGATCCTCCAACGAATGAAACGTAATCACCGAAATACGCCCATCAACCGTCAACAAGTCCATCGCTTGTTGAATGGATTCATCTGCCGCTCCCAACTCATCATTAACTTCGATGCGAATGGCTTGAAAAATCTGTTTAGCAGGGTGCCCTTTTTTTTTCAATTCCTTGGCAGGCTTAGCAGATTTGATAATCTCTGCTAACTCCGTAGTGGTCTCAATCGGTTTCTTTTCACGCATTTGCTCAATTTTCCGAGCAATTTGCTTTGAAAATTTATCTTCTCCATACTTGAAGAAAATCCGCACCAAATCGTGATAGCTGTATTGATTGACTACTGCATAAGCCGTCAACTTTGCATCCTGATTCATCCGCATGTCAAGCGGAGCATCCTGTTTATAGGAAAACCCACGCTTGCGCTCATCCAATTGCGGACTAGAAACCCCTAAATCATAACAAATGCCATCAATTTCTTCAACACCTAGTTCATTCAAGCGAGCTTTTAAATGACGAAAATTGTCATTGATAAAAGTCACCATTCCTTGTTCAACATACGACGCTAAGCGTTTTTGAGCATGCTCAATAGCAGTCTGATCTTGATCAAAAGCATATAGATGACCGTTTTTCCCTAATTTACTCAATAAATATTCACTATGTCCTGCTCCACCTAATGTTGCATCAACATAGACTCCATTTGGTTTTATATCAAGTTGATCAATGGTTTCGTGCAGAAGAACTGTTACATGATGAAATTCATTTGTCATATCTTTACTATTATACCACAAAGATTTAAAAAAAGAATTTTAGAATCATGTAAAGTTTTTTGTCAATTATATTTGATATATTTCACAAGTATATTTATAATAAAAGGACAAAAGTCACTTATATTTGACACTATGATAAGGAGAAATGCATGAATCACGTGAAAGATTTCCGAAAAAATCTAGGACTCTCGCAACTAGACCTTGCCAAACAAATCGGCGTTTCGCGGCAAACAATTAACATGATTGAAAACAACAAATATAACCCAACACTAGAACTTTGCATTAGTTTAGCGCTAGCTTTGAAGACAGACCTAAACACACTTTTTGGGAACAAGTAAAAAATAGAAAGACTAAATTCAAATGAATCTTCAACAATACAAAAAAATTATCTTACCTCTTCTAGCAATTCTCCTTATCATTTCCTTCTACTTTTTCTTCACCTTGACAGATCCGATCTTGTTCTGGATAGATGTGGCAGTGATTGCTGGTTGCATATTTTTCGGTCGAAAACTTTTAAAGAAGGACTAGACTTCTTGTGCCTTCTTTCTCGTCTTTTAAGCTGCTTTGTGGTAAAATAAAGTCATTATTCTATGAAGGAAGATACGAATGTCACGTTTTTTATCAAGATTATCTCCTGCTAGGCGCATTTTATTGAGCTTTGCCCTTGTAATTGTGGTGGGCTCTCTTCTTTTAAATCTGCCTTTTATGCAGACAGCGACTTCTAAAGCTAATTATTTTGACCACCTCTTTACATCAGTTTCAATGGTTTGTGTGACGGGGCTTTTTACGCAGTCTGTTGCAGGTACTTACAATGTTTGGGGACAGATTATCTGTATGCTCCTCATTCAGATTGGCGGATTGGGGCTGATTAGCTTTATTGGGCTGATTTATGTCCGCTCCAATCAGAAACTCAGTTTTTCCAATCGTACTACTTTACAAGAAAGTCTTAGTCGAGATGAGACAAATTCTATTCGCGACTTTCTTCGCTCCATTTTTCTCATTACTTTCAGCATTGAAGCTCTTGGAGCATTTATCCTCAGTTTTCGCTTTGTCCCCCTTTTAGGATGGGGAAAAGGACTTCTAACCTCCATTTTCCTTGCTATCTCTGCATTTTGTAATGCTGGATTTGACAACTTAGGGAGCACTAGCTTGCTAGCTTATAAAACAGATGCCTTGGTCAATTTGACCATTGCTGCCTTGATTATCATGGGAGGCTTGGGTTTTTCAGTTTGGTTTGACTTAAAAACAAATATCCAGACAAAAGGACACAAGCGGAAATTACGCTTTCACACAAAATTGGTCCTTGCTTTAACAGCTTTCATCTTAATCAGTGGAACCTGCTTGACATTTCTGACAGAATATCAAAATACAGCTACTATCGGTCGACTTCCCTTTGAAAAGAAACTTTTAGTCAGCTTCTTTCAAACCGTCACCATGCGGACGGCTGGCTTTGCAACAATTGACTATACACAAGCTCGCCCAGTGACACTTCTCCTTTACATCATTCAAATGTTTCTAGGGGGTGCTCCCGGAGGAACGGCAGGGGGACTGAAAATCACTACTTTTTTGGTCGTATTAGCCTTTGCCCGAACGGAAATCCTTGGCTTGCCTCATACTAATTTTGGACACCATACGTTTTCTCCCTCTACCATTCAAAAAGCCTTTAGTGTCTTGATTGTCTTTACAACAACCTTTATCATTGGCTTGACTTTTTTAACTATGGTCGCTGATAACGGATATCGTTTTATTTACTTAATGTTTGAAGCCATGTCCGCTCTTGGAACGGTAGGCGTAACGGCAAATCTAACGCCTACTTTAAATCATGCCGCCTTAACAGTGATTATGTTTTTGATGTTTATCGGACGAATTGGACCACTGACCCTAATCGTTAGTCTCTCCAATCGAAAATCAAAGAAAAAAGATACGATTAAATTTTCCAACGCAAATATTATTATCGGATAGGAAGGAATTTCATGGATAAACGAACAATTGGCATACTAGGACTAGGAGTTTTTGGTCGCAGTATCATTAACACGCTCCGTAAATACAACTGCGATATTATCGCTGTTGACGATCATGAAGATGTCATCAACCATTTTGAACCCATTTTAGCACGAGGCGTGGTCGGCGATATTACAGACCACGATTTGCTGCAAGCTGCAGGAATTGATACCTGTGATACGGTAGTGGTCGCTACTGGTGACAATCTAGAATCGAGTGTCCTTGCCGTCATGCACTGCAAATCATTAGGCGTTGAAAAAGTAATTGCCAAGGTGAAAAGTAAAACAACCCGTGAAGTGCTGCTAAAGGTCGGAGCAGACCGCTGCATCTCCCCTGAGCGTGAAACAGGGATTTCACTTGCAAAAAATATCCTGCATCAAGCTACGACTGACGTCATTGAACTAGATAAAAATGTATCTATTATCGAATTTTATCCACCTCAATCTTGGATCGGTAAGAACTTAGCCCAATTAAAACTTCGTCAAAACTACAACCTCAATATCATTGGTTTTCGAGAAATGCCCGACGGTGTTCTCAACATTGATACATCACCTGACTATACCTTTAAAAAGGACGAATTGTTGATGGCAGTTATTGACAGTCAAACATTTGACCATTTTGAAGATATTACAAAATAGCCCAGCAAAAATCGCCGAGAATGTTTCTCAGCGATTTTTGTTGTCTTTATTACGAATTTGGGTCATCCAAGCTTCGACCGTGCAAGCCTTTTTCACGTTGGACTTGGCGAAGTTTTTCTGGCGTGATGTCATTGCCCTCTTCATCCACAATTTTAATCCCTTCAATGTGGTGGCGAACACTACGACGATAGCCTTCAATGTATTCTTCACGCAATTTAGCTTGCTCTACTTTTTCTTCTGGCGTTAGACCAACTGCTTTTTTCTTTTTGGCAAGTTCGTTGATGCGTTCGATTTTCTTTGGTTCCATTTTTCCTCCTTGGATTATTTTGTATTAATTTGGTTAAATTGTGCCACTTTTTTGGCTTTCGTCACTAAGGCAGCTAGGAGTGCCAAACGATTTGCTCGGATTGCTTCATCTTCAGCCATAACCATAGTATTGTCAAAGAAAGCGTCAATCACTGGACTTAAAGCGAAGAGTTGCTCAATATTATCTGTTAAGTCATCAGATAACGTTAAGTTTTCTACTGCTGCATGAAGGGTTTTTTCTTCGGCATTTTCAAAGAGGCTCTCGTCCACAACACTAGCCGTTTCTGCTTTTTCTGCCAAGTTAAAGACACGTGCTAAACTTTCGATCGACGATTTGAAAGAATCTTCTTGTGCTTTTTCTGCCAAACGACTTGCTGCTTCAACCAAGTCCCGCACAACAAACGTTGAACTATTTAAAACAGAAGACACGATATCTTTTGGAACATCGCTGTCCATCATTTTTTCAATACGTGCACGGAAGAAATCAAGCACTTGTTCTTTATTGCTATATGTGAGACTGTCAAATTGCAGCGCATAAATCTCTTCTACCAATTCATCTAAAGCAATGTGCCAACCAAATTTATCAAGAATACGCACGACACCTTGCGTTGCTCTACGAAGAGCATAAGGGTCATTTGAACCGCTTGGAATGAGTCCGACCGAGAAGAAAGAAAGAATCGTATCCATCTTGTCTGCAATGGCTAAAATGGCACCAATTTTCATGTCTGGCAATTCACCGTCACTTGCAGTTGGCAAATAATGCTCTCGAATGGCTCTAGCTACTGCTTTATTTTCTCCTGCAAGCAGGGCATATTTTTCACCCATGATACCTTGCAGCTCATCAAATTCACCAACCATACCAGTCAACAAATCAAACTTGTAAATGGCTGCAGCTCGCGCTACATCTTTCATTTCTTGCTTAGATAAATGGGCTTTTTCTGCTAAAAGGGCTGCAATTTTTGCTGTTCGCTCCATGTGCTCTGCTAGAGAGCCGATTTTTTCATGGAAAGTCACATTTTTCAACTTGTCAACCAAGTCAGAAATAATCAATCGTTGGTCTTCGCGCCAGAAAAATTCTGCATCTTCTAACCGAGCCACTAAAACTTTCTGATTTCCTTTAACGACATTTTCGAGGTGTTCTGCATTTCCGTTGCGTACCGATACGAAATATGGAAGAAGCTTGCCATTTTCATTGCGAACAACAAAGTAGCGTTGATTGACTTTCATGGAAGTCACAAGAACTTCCTCAGGTACATCTAGGTAACGCTCGTCAAAACGTCCGATAAAAGCGGTTGGGTATTCAATCAAATTCAGCACTTCGTCCAGCAAATCTTCGTCAATCTCCACATGAACGTTGTGCATTTTCTCGATTTCTTTGATTTGATCCAAAATCATATTTTCGCGTTCCATTGGGTTGGCAATGACAAAAACTTTGCGCAAGTCCTCTTCATAAGAATCTGCCGACTGAATCTTCACTTCATGACCGAGAAAACGATGCCCCCGACTTGTCCGTCCACTTTCAATATCGAACAAATTCATCAAAAAGGACTCATCGTCCAACAACACAGTTAGGGTATGAACGGGACGGATATATTCAAATGTATTGCTCCCCCAGTGCATATTGACCGGAAAGCTTAGTGAAGTCAGCACATCAACAACTCCGTCAATCAATTCTTCAACAGGTTTTCCGATTTCTTGCTTGGTCACATAGACATATTCTTCGCTTTTGATGTCACGAAATGTGATATCTTCAACCGTCAAGCCTTTTCCACGAACAAAACCTTGCGCGGCTTTGGTGAAATTTCCCTCTGCATCCAAAGCAATCTTCTTGCTTGGACCTTTAAAATCTTCTGTTAAGTCCGTTTGCTTCTCACTTAAATTGGACACGCGCACAGCCAAGCGACGAGGAGTTGAAAACATTTCAATCTTATCAAAAGTTAAACGATTGTCTGTTAAAAAGGCTGCCATTTTATCACGTAATTGCTTCATGCTTGGTGTCACAACATAAGCTGGCATTTCTTCTAGCCCTAACTCAACCAATAAATTCTTTGTCATTTTTATTCCTCCTCAGCCAATAATTTCTCACGTGTTGCTTCATCTAATAATGGATAGCCTAGTCGTCTGCGCTCTGCCACAAAAGTTTTAGCAACAATACGTGCCAAATTGCGAATCCGAGCAATGTAACCTGCCCGCTCCGTCACCGAAACAGCTCCGCGAGCATCCAGCAAGTTAAAGGTATGAGAGCATTTCAGCACATAATCATAAGCAGGATGGACAAGATTGTATTCTAAACAGCGCTTCGCTTCTGCTTCAAAATGATCAAAATTAGCCAACAGCAAAGCTTGATCACTCACTTCAAAACTGTATTTTGAATGTTCAAATTCTGGTTGGCGGAAGATTTCTCCGTATTTTACGCCATCAGCCCATTCAATATCATAAACAGAATCCACCTCTTGAATATAAGATGCCAAGCGCTCCAAACCATAGGTAACTTCAGATGTCACTGGGTTGGTAGGCAAACCACCGACCTGTTGGAAATAAGTAAACTGCGTGATTTCCATACCGTCAAGCCATACTTCCCATCCTAGACCTGCAGAACCTGTTGAAGGATTTTCCCAATTGTCCTCTACAAAACGAATATCATGTTCCAACGGATCAATTTCCAATAACTCCAAAGACTGCAAATACAGCTCTTGAATATTACTTGGACTTGGTTTCATCACCACTTGAAACTGGTGGTGCTGGTAAAGGCGATTAGGATTTTCCCCATAACGACCGTCTGCTGGGCGACGTGAAGGCTCTACATAAGCCGCATTCCACGGCTCAGGACCAATAGCGCGCAAGAAAGTATACGGACTCATGGTACCAGCACCTTTTTCATTATCGTAAGCCTGCATGAGCATACAGCCCTGATCATTCCAGAACTGTTGCAACGTTAAAATAATTTCTTGGAAAGTCAACTTCTTTGACATAAGATACTCCATTCTTTTTATGATATTATTCTTACTAACCTGAATTTATAGTAGAAATAACACTAGCGTCAACAAGTGAATCAATTTGACTGACAAAACAAAAAGCAGAACTGCACTTGACACGATACCTATACAGATTTGTATAGGGGCGTCAAAACGCGGTTCCACCCTAGTTTATTACTTCATTGTTAATATAGTCTTAATGAAAAATTTATCGACTAAAAATTACTGAAAGCTCCGTCCTCATCTTTCACTTATCTGGCTTTCACCACCCCAGACTCGCTAGAAAGTATCCTGACAAGACCTCTTTCATAAAAACTATTATAGCAGGAAAATAAAATTTTGTAAAATAGAAATACTGATGAAATTCACCACAGATTTGAAAAAAGTTTGAGGCTGGGTAAAAATTCCCAACCTCAAAGCATAATATGCACTAAATCAACAACACAGTAGCTGATTGCTCAAAGAACAGCTCTGAGGTGGCGGATAGATCTTGCAAAGCAAAGTCTCAAGGCATTTGGCTTTTTAAGCTCAGAAAAATACTTTTGACGAAAACGTTGTTTTCTTTATCCACCATCTCAACAGTCTGGGAGACTGTTGGGCAACCTTGCGGGTAGGATTATGAACTACATTTTTATTTCATTTAGTTCTGTTCCACTCCCAAACTTTTCTCAATTTTTATTTAAGAGACCAACTCATTAGAAGTTGCTGGATCTGCTGTTTTTGTCAAAACACTTACTGTTTGAACCTTTTGGGGTCTTTTCCCATTTAGTTTTCGTTTTGCTTCTCTTAAATTTGCAGTAGCCGCTTTCACTTCTTCCCGACTTGCTCCTGGATTTACCAATACAGCTTGCGCTTTTTCAAAAGCTGTTAAGTAAGCTGCTTTGACATCATCAGAAGCATAAATGAAGCGATAGTTACTTGCTTGAAATTCCACTTCTCTATCCACTAGCTTTTGCAAGCTGCTAAAGTTCGTGGCTTTGCCATTCAGTCGCTGCTCTGCTGCTTTTAATTGAGCTAGAACTGTATCAATTTGTTCTTGAGTTACACGCTCTTGTGCTAACAGAAAAGCAACTGCTTGGAAAGCTTGGTCATAATTGCGACGGTATTTCTCTGTAGCGTTGGCATAACGTCCTGTTTTTGTCATAGCACCATAGGCAGCAATGGCTTGCTTCACAGAAGCAATATCAGAATCTTTACCGTCCAAATCGTTAGAAGCCGTATTTAAAGCTGCTAAAACTTTATCCACTTCAGCTTGAGTCAATTTGCCAGCCACAGCAACTTGAGCCACTGCGTAAGCCTGATTATAAGCTGTCCGTTTTTCTGCAGCTGCATTATAATACTGAGCAGATGCGACAAGACTAGCTTGTTTATTGACAGCCGCTAGTAGCTGCGTTTTGATAATAACCGCTAACTTAAGAAGATTATTTTGACTTTCAAAGACCTCAACCGTTGGATTTTCATCCCACAATTCATAACCTGCAGGAAGTTTCACAAGAACCGTATAACGACCTACTGCAACCGTTTTACCAAACGCATTTTGACCATATTTTTGCATTGGTAATACCAATAAATCTCCGTCTGCATTTTTTAAGACAACGGATGTATTTTTAGGAACTGCTTGATTGAAAGCTACACTTAGTGGAGCATAGACGATTTCTTTCGCTAAAAATTCAATCGTTTTAAAGCTGTCCTCAACTGTCAAATCAAATTCTTGCGTTTGAGGGCTGTACAGTTTTAGACCGCCTTTGTCATAAGTGAACAATTCAGCCACATAGTGTCCAAATCCTAAGAAGTTGATGTCATTTCCTTTATCAAGATTGACATAATTACCGTTTGCATCTTTGATACGATATACAAAGCTCGTATCCAAATCTTTATGACTTTCAGCATCTACCAAAGCTACACGAATCCGTCCACTATTTTCATCTCCTACTAATTTTGCCAAAGAGATAACATCTTTATTTCCAGCAAAATCTTCTACCAAATAGAAAATATTGGTCTTTTCTACACCTTTTGGCAAAGTGTAGCTGCCGTCTTGATTTGTAGCAATACAAACACGGCGTTCATAAATGCGTACATTTCCCAAAGTATCTCTGGCTTGATAGAGGACGCTGTTGTTTTTATCTGGCTGAAGGTAGAAGAGGCTTTTTCTTAGAATTCCACCATCCCCTTCATCTTTTACCTGACGAGCGACAAATGTTTCTACTCCATTTGTGTTTGTGATATAACCTGATGTGATGACTGGCTTTTGTGTATCGATTTGAAGTTGGAAAGCTACCGCTTGTTCATTTGCCCCAGGGACATCAGGCATGTAGCGGATCACATAGGTATATAGACCGTCTTTCACAGCATTTCCGCTACTATCACGACCATCCCAGACAGTATTTTCAACCACATAAGATTTCGGCCCTTTACTATCAAAGTAATTTTTACGACCATCTAAAGCTTTGCTACTCTTCCAAATTGGTGAACGATAATCTGTATCCGTACTTGCATAGACGCTGGCGGTTAGATTGGTGAAATTCCGATAAAATACAGAGCGGTACTGAATCAAGTCTTTGTTGCCGTCATTATTTGGAGAAAAGGCAAGACGAACATTTCCATTGGCATCCAACTGCAAGACATTTGTGCCTTGTTCATTTTCCACCGTGCCAAGCACAATCGGACTACGAGCTGTTGTCTGCCCAGTTGAATAAAGGGTTTCATTAGCCGTTGTTAAAATAGCACTCACATTGTCACCGGCTGAAACACTCTTATCTTTCAGAACATCGTAATAAAATCCAGACTTGCCTTCTCTGACCAAATTATAAATTGGTTTTTCAGCTGCTGGTAGATTTTGAAATTCGCCACGGAAGCCCATAAATGGCAGGCTAACTACATCTCCATCATCCGCTGGATCAACAAAACGAACAAAACCTTCTAAGAAGTAGCCATTTGGCATGAGCTTGCTCAATTCTTCTGCAAATTTAGATGTATTGACTTTGACCGTGACACATTCACTGCTGTGTGCCTTAACAGTAATCTCAGGCCAGACGGTTTCTGTTAATTTTCTAGGAGTTAGTGTAAAACGTCCATCTTTAACATTATCCGTATTCGTATTGACAATCATTTTCAGTGTCCGATCTTTATCAGAAAGATTGTGAACGGTCACATCAAATGTAAATTCATCCTTAACATTTCCAAGCGATACACTAGGATAATTATTTTCGCCCGTTACATACAAATCTGTAGATACGGCTGCTGCTGTGTCTACAATACCAGCACCTTGTTGACGGGGGGAAGTGTACGTTCCAGTTTCCTTATTGACATGCGGTTTCGCTGTAGACATAATCAAGGCTTTGACTAATTCTGAAATTTCTGCTGGAGATTTGTCTGGGTATTTCTTTAGCAAATACTGTTTGACAAGAGCAGCTACACCAGCTACGTGAGGAGCTGCCATACTGGTTCCGCTCATATTGCCATAGGTATTATCATTGAGCGATGAAAAGATAGAGCCACCAGGAGCAGTTACATCTGGTTTCAATTGACCATCTGTTGTTACACCCCAACTTGAAAAATCAGACATTTCTTTTGCTTCTGGATTGGGCTGATTAGCCATATCGCCATTAAATACTAACTTGTACTGACCAGCTTTCAGCGCTTCACCATATTCTTTGGAAATAAAGACTGCCGGATTTTTCTTGCCCTCTCCGTCTAAAGCTATTGTAACATTCGCACCTGCGACATTATTATAGACTAATATTCCAGTCGCGCCGTGTTTCAGTGCATTGTTTGCTTTTTCTGCAAATGTAATACTGCTACGTTGCACAAGAGCTAGTTTTCCTTTGACATCCACTCCGCTAAAGTCTTCTTCACGACCAAGTCCAGCGTCTACATATTCATACTCTTTTCCTTTTTCAAACTGTCCTTCTGTTTCAGCTGCTGCATAAGTGAATTTCCCATGATTTAATTCAGCATTGTTTTCCAATCCAAGGACATTAAAGACTTCTTCTGTGACTACTGTGTTATTGACGGAAGCAACAGAGATTGAGTCTTCTACCGTAGAGGGGTTTCCGACTAATCCATAATCAGGATTTTCTGCTAGTGGTTTATCATACCCATATCCAAATGTGTTGCTGTTCCCTGCAGATATGAGGACTGAAACTCCTTTTGCACGGGTACGTTTAATCGCATCCACAATGCTTGGATCAGCATTGACAGTGGAACCAGTAGAAGAACCCAGACTCATATTGATAGAATCCGCTCCAAGGGCAACCGCATCATCAATGGCTTTCGCATAAATAGCTGAACTAGTAGTTCCGCTACGATCAGAAAAGACCCGCATAAACATAACCTACGCTTCAGGTGCTACTCCGTAAACATATTCACCATTAGCACTTTTCTTATCTGGATTTCCTGTAGCAATCCCTGTTACATGCATCCCGTGCGATGACGTATCTTTTTCTTTGATATTGTCATCACCGTCCATATAATCATAAGCATAGACTACTTTGTCATTGTACCATTTCCCATAGTCAATGCCAGCTGCACGCTTAACAGCCTCCATTTCGGCTTCAGTTTTGTATTTTCCTTTTGAAGGATCTGTAATCCGCAATACTTCATGGTGAACATCCAAACCAGAGTCAATAATCGCTACAACAGTGCCCTCCCCTTTATAACCTTGATGCCAGGTTTGAGGAACTTTGATGATTTCATTACTGCTAACACTTGCAGGTTTTGCTTCATCTGACGCAGATGTCTTAGCCGGCTCAGCTTTTGTAGCAGGTGCAGCCGATGAATTCGTCACAGAAGTCGACTCTGCCTCTGTCGATGTTGCTTTCGGTTGCGAAGCTGATGTACTTTCCTTCTTTGTAGCACTTGTATCTTCTGGAGCTGGTTGCTCTTCAGCGTTGGAAGACACTTCAGACGGAGAGCTTGATGTCACTTCAGCAACTTGAGCAGTCGCTGTCTGTTGCGGTGTTTCAGCAGGGGTGGCTACTGAAGAATCTGTTTTCTCTGCCTCAGATTCTGTATTTTCAGACGCAGTTGCTGATTGAGTAGTCGCTTCTGTTGTCGTAGCAACGTTCGTCTCCTGTGCAACTACGGGCTTAGCTGCCACTTGCTCCTCAGCTTGAACTTGAGCTGCTCCAATTACTAAAAATGTACCTAAAACGACCGAAGCCAAACCAAACTTATACTTTCTCAATGAAAAACGTTGTTTTTGCATATAAATCTCCTCATTTTTATTTTTTAAAAGTTATTATATCGTAAATTTTTCTGAAGATTCACACAAAACAGCATTTATAATGGAAGCGTAATATTTCTTTATGAACATATACAAAAAGTAGAAAATATAAAGTTTTAACTATAAAGTTACTTTATTTATAGAATAATAGTTCGGAATACACACATACTGATTATAAAAAGCTGTAAAAAAGAACCTAGGGTGTTATCCTAGATTCTAAAAAAACTATATGAATACTTCAATGTTACGTCTTTACACTTCGTATCGTTTTTCACCATCAAGATAAGTTGCAACGAGTTCTAAATCCTTGTCCAAAACGATAAAGTCCGCATCGTGACCTTCTTTGATTTGACCGCAAACATCCTCAATATGAACGGATTTTGCTGGATTGAGCGTTGCCATCATAACTGCTTCATGTGGGTTGGCAATGCCCCATTTGACAACGTTCTTCAGTCCGTCTTTCAATTTCAAGATAGAGCCCGCGAGGTTGCCTGTTGATTTGAGACGAGCAGTTCCGTTGGCGACCACTACTGGAAATTCTCCCAGCATATAGTCTCCGTCTTCCAAGCCACCTGCAGTCATACAATCTGTGATAAGTGCTACATTTTCATGTCCTTTTTGCTTCATCAAAATATCACAGGCTTTTGGATCAACATGGTGACCGTCACAAATCAATTCCGCATAAGTATGAGGCAGCTCGTACATAGCTCCGACCATGCCGAGTTCTCGGTGGGTCAATCCACGCATTCCATTATAAGCATGAACCCAGACACTAGCACCCGCATCCACAGCTGCTTTTGCTTCTTCAAAAGTTGCATTTGAGTGTCCCAACGCAACCGTTACGCCCTCATCCGTAATGGTGCGGACAAAGTCTTCAACACCTTCTCGTTCTGGCGCTAGAGCGATTTTATTGAGCAAACCATTTGAAGCTTTTTGCCAAGCGAGAAATTCATCCATTCGAGGGTCTTTCATATAAGTTGGATTTTGAGCGCCCTTGTATTTTTCTGTGAAATACGGTCCTTCAAAATAAAGCCCACGAATCTTAGCACCTGTCGCTTCTTGATAATGAGCACCAATATTTTCGGTCACAGCTAGCAACAATTCAAAAGTTGAGGTCAAGGTTGTTGGCAAAAAACTGGTGACACCTGTTGACAGCAGTCCTTCACTCATGGTGTGAAGCGTCCCTTCGATATTATTGTCCATCACATCAACACCACCAAAGCCATGAATATGAGTATCTACCAAGCCTGGTGCAATAGAATAACCTGTGTGATCTATCACTTCCGCATCTGCTGGAATTTCTTTGAACCATTTTCCAAATTTGCCATTGACTAATTCCAGATAGCCACCTTGACGAATACCATGAGGATAGAAAAATTGATCTGCTTGAATGTATTTAGGCATAATAAAACCTCCTTCATTCGATGAGAGTTTATGTTAAGCTACTATTATTTTTAGCAACTGTAATTGATATTTTGAGTCACTCTCACATTTATTCATTATGTCCCTTTTATTATACCGCTTTCTTATTTTTTTGTAAATGGTATAGACCTATTTTGCGTATTTAAAATCATCAAAAAAACAAACTACCTCTCAGCAATTTGTTTCTCAATCTTAAATTTGCTCTGCTTGCACTTTTTCTGCCAAATTCATGGCATGGTCTGCGACCCTTGTATAGTGAGAGATGATATCAATGAAGTTCACCCCAGCCTGCGTAGAGCATTCACCTCTGTTCAAGCGATGAATATGTGTTTTGCGCAATCTGCGTTCCATTTTATCAATCGCTTCATGCTTAGCCACCAAACTATTGGCCAATTCAATATCATTATCTTCTACAGACTTCAATGATTCTTTTATGAAGCTGAGTGTCATATTGTAAATCAAATCCAACTCTTGCAAAGCTGCTGGAGAAAATTCTACTTTTTTACGGCGAATATAGTCTGTCAAGTTAATCAATGCCTCGCCATGGTCTCCAATTCTTTCCAAATCGCGTGAAGAGTCCAAAATATTGGTCAAGACTTCACTTTCTTTTTGACTCAGAGGCTCACTGGATAAATCGATCAGATAGCGCGTCAAATCTTCATCAATCTTATTGATAGCTTCTTCTGTTTTATGCCCTTTATCTGCTGATTTTTCAGTGTTATTTACAATATAATCATAAGCTAGCTCAAATGAACGCATCGCATAACGTCCTAAATGAAGCAATTCTTTTTTGGCATTTCCAAGCGCCAAAGACGGAGCTTGTTTGATTAAAATCGGATCTAAATAAAGCGGTTCATATTTCACAACTTCATCTTCACCTGGAATCAGTTTTGTTACCAAGGTAGCTAACAAGCCAATAAATGGAAATTGAATAATCGTATTGGTAACATTAAAAGTTCCGTGAGCAAAGGCGATGGTCATTTCTGGGCTTAAATGGAGTGCTGCTTGAAACCACTGAATTAAGCTCGTAAATGGACCTAAAACGATCAAGCATAAAACGGTACCGACCACATTGAAAGTGACATGGGCACCTGCCACACGTTTAGCAGCAATATTGGCTCCTAATGATGCAATAATCGCTGTAATCGTTGTCCCGATATTATCCCCAAAAAGGACTGGCAAAGCTCCCTTTAACTCAATCAAGCCGCTCGCATATAGATTCTGCAAAATCCCAATGGTAGCAGACGAAGCTTGAATGAGCAATGTAATCCCTGTTCCTACAAACACACCAAGGACTGGATTTCCACTTAACTTTATCATATATTCACGGAAAGCGTCTAAATCTTTCAATGGCTCCATAGCGCCACTCATCAGATTTAAAGCAAAGAAAATCCCACCGACCCCAAATAAGACACGACCAATATTATTGATAGAGCGCTTTTTGGTAAAGAAGAGACAGACTGCTCCTAAAAAGAGAATGGGTAAGGCATAATCACCTAGCTTAAAACCAATAATAAAGGAGGTCACTGTCGTTCCGATATTGGCTCCCATAACAATCCCAATCGCTTGCTTCAAAGTCAATAGTCCAGCGCTTACCAATCCAACTGTAATAACTGTCACACCTGAACTTGACTGAATCAAGGCTGTTAGACCAATTCCAACTAGAACACCAAAAAATGGATTGCTGGTATATTTGTCAATGAAATAACGAAGCCGATCACCCGCAGCCTGCTGCAAACCATCTCCCATCATCCGAATACTATATAGGAAAAGTCCTAAACCGCCTAAAAAGCTAAATATAATTTGCTGCCAATTGATGGACATCTTTTCTCCTCCGAAAAATCTGTAGCGGATTATCTCCTTTTCTATTTTAAAGGATAAGTGTAAAAGTAACAAGCCTTTTTTAGCATTTTTATCAAAAAAAGAAAGAAAAATAAAATTTCCTTTCTTTTTAAATATATTGATATAGCTAAAATCACGTCTTATTTTTGATCTAAATCACGGAGCATTTGATCAATTTTGTTCCCATATTCAATCGATTCATCCTTGATGAAAGTCAAATCAGGGATTTTGTACATCTTCAAGTTGTGACCCAATTCACGTTTGATGGTTCCCTTCGCCTTTTCTAAACCGGTCTGAGCTTTTTCTTGTTCAGAAGCAAGGTTGCTCATCAGCGTGTAGTACACTTTTGCCATTGACAAGTCGCCCAACATTTGCACATCTGTAATGGTAATTCCTTGAACACGTGGATCACGAACTTTTTTTTGCAAAATTTCATTGACTTCGCGTTTGATTTCCATGCCCACACGATCTACACGAAATTGATTTGCCATGATATCTCCTTTCACTTATTTTAGAAAAAGGTTGAGGCAGACTTTAATAAACCATAGCCTGTCTTTTTTCCATTCATCTCTTATTTTGTGATTTCTTCCATGATGTAGGCTTCAATCATGTCATCCACTTTGATGTCATTGTAATTCTCAACCATGAGACCGCCTTCTTGTCCATTGCCAACTTCTTTCACATCATCCTTATAATGTTTGAGGCTAGCAAGCGCACCATCAAAGATGACAACACCATCACGAATCACACGAACCTTAGAATCACGAGTTACTTTACCGCTAACCACCATAAAGCCACCAATAGTACCGACTTTAGAAACCTTAAAGGTTTCACGGATAACAGCTTCACCGATAATTTTTTCTTCGTATTCTGGATCCAACATCCCTTTCATGGCATCTTCTACTTCTTCAATGACTTTATAAATAATGCTGTGAAGACGAATTTCGACGTCATCCGCTTCAGCTTGTTGACGAGCTTGTGGAGTAGGACGAACATTGAAACCAATGATAAAGGCATTGGAAGCTTCCGCAAGAGTAACATCTGATTCGTTAATCGCACCAACTGCTGAGTGAACAATCGTGACTTTAACACCTTCCACTTCAATCTTTTGAAGGGAAGCTGTCAAGGCTTCGGCAGAACCTTGCACATCTGCTTTGATAATAACATTGACAGACTTGACTTCGCCTGCTTTAAGGGTATCAAAGAGATTTTCAAGACTAACACGGTGAGTTGCTTGACGTTGCTTCATGAGAGCACGTTTTGCACGTTCTTCACCAGCTGCACGCGCTGCTTTTTCATCTTCATATACTGCAAAATGATCACCAGCCATCGGTGTTTCATTTAGACCTGTGATAGATACTGGTGTAGACGGTCCAGCAACTTTCACTCGGCGTCCACGGTCATTGGTCATGGCACGTACACGTCCAAAGGTATTTCCGACAACGATTGGATCCTGCACATTCAAAGTACCTTGTTGAACGAGCAAGGTTGCAACTGCACCTTTTCCTTTATCCAAGCGCGCTTCGATTACTGTACCAATTGCGCGAACCTTTGGATCAGCTTTTAGCTCTTGAATTTCAGCTACAAGGAGAACGGTTTCGAGCAGTTCATCAATATTTTGGTTGAACTTAGCTGAGATTTCAACAAATTCAGAATCACCACCCCAAGCTGTTGACATAACGCCATATTCAGCCAATTCACCGATAACCCGCTCAGGATTAGCACCTGGCTTATCAATCTTGTTAATCGCTACAATAATTGGCACATTGGCTGCTTTTGAATGGTTAATCGCTTCAATTGTTTGAGGCATGACTCCATCATCTGCTGCTACGACAAGAATCGTAATATCTGTGACAGAAGCACCACGTGCCCGCATAGAAGTAAAAGCCGCATGCCCTGGTGTATCAAAGAAGGTAATTTTCTTACCATTTTCTTCAATCTGGTAAGCACCAATATGTTGTGTAATCCCACCTGCTTCACCTGTAGCAACACGAGAATTACGCAAGGTATCCAAAAGTGTTGTTTTCCCATGGTCAACGTGTCCCATGATGGTCACAACTGGCGGACGCTCTACCAAGGCATCTGGATCAAGATAATCATCATCCACAAAGAAACGATCAATATCTGCATTGTCCACTTCAACTTTAGCATGAGCTTCAATACCATAATCCACCATGAGGAGTTCAATGGTGTCACTATCTAACGATTGGTTTTGGGTCGCCATGACTCCCATCATAAAGAGTTTCTTGACAATTTCAGCTGGTTCGCGCTTAATCCGCTTTGCAATCTCTGCAACGGTCATGCCTTCTGTATATTCAAATTCTTTTGGCAATTCATGGAACTTGCGTTCTGTAACTGGTTTTGGAGTTGGAGTGTTATTCCGATTGTTCTTGCCTTTTTTATTTTTTTTGTTATGATTCCAATTACTATTCTTTTGATTTCTCACTTGATTTTGACTGCTTCGATTCTTTTGTTGTTTTCTTGGACCATCTTCTTCGCGATCAAAGTCATCACGTTTCTTGTCTGGTCGAGCTTGTTTTTTCCGACGAGTATCAACTGCAGGAGTTGGAACCGCCTCAGGGGCAACTTGAGACTGTGGAGCCGGCTTCGTAGCCTCCACGATAGGCGCTGCTGCTTTGAATAATTCTTCTACCGGTTCTTTCCGTTTCTTCTGCTCACGTTGAGCTGCCTTTGCGGCTTGAGCTTGCTTGAAACGCTCCTCACTTCCGCGAGCATATTCGGCATTCTGTTCTGCTTTCAGAGCCGCTGCACGCGCCTTGAAATCAATGCGTGGTCCTTGATTTGTTTGAGGGCGATTCTGATTTGCAATATTTGAACGATTTTGTTCTTGACGACGATTATCCTGATTGCGATGATCGCGATTGTCGCGTTTCTCGCTGCGATTCCCACGGTCATTTCGATTTTGGTTGTTTCGATTATTACGCGGATTGCGCTCTTCTCGATTTCGCTTTTCACCATTTTGTTGTTTTTGTGGCCGATTTTCTCGCTGTTTATTTCGTCGTTCTGCCTGCTCTTTTGCTCTTGCCTCTCGTTCAGCCTTGAAATTACGACTTTTTGGTTTTGCAGGCGCCGACTTCATTTCCACTTCCGACTTTTGCTTCGGAGCTACTGCCTTCGGCTCTGCTTTCTTCTCAGCCTCGGTCGTTTCTTTTTTAGGAGCTGCTGCTTGAGAAAAGCTAGCTGTGATACGTGTTGCTATTTCACTTTCCACGCTGCTGGCATGACTTTTTACCTCAATACCAAGCTCTTTTGCACGCGCCACAATTTCCTTGCTTTCTTTTCCCAGTTCTTTCGCGATTTCGTACAATCTTACTTTAGACAAATCTTGTCCTCCTCTTCTATTCCATAAGAGACCTCATTTTCTTTGTAAATCCAGCATCAGTGATGGCAAGCACTTTTCTTGCCTTGCCTACTGCGGTGCTTAATTCCAGTGTTGAAAACACGGTTGATACTTCTACTTTGTAATAATGACTTTTATCAGTAATTTTCTTGGTCAAATTTGGAGCAGCATCATTGGATAAAAAGACTAACTTTGCTTTCTTATCTTGTATTGCCTTAACAACCAATTCTTCACCCGATATGATGCGACCTGCTCGTTGTGCTAAGCCAAGTAAATTTGCTAGTTTTTGCTTATTCAAGACCTAACTCTCTTCTTTTGACCTTGTGATCCACGTAAGCAATCAGCTCATCGTAAAAATCGTCTTCCACTTCCATATTGAAACTGCGATTAAAGACTCGTTTTTGCTTAGCTTGAAGCGCTTCTTCATTATCAAGTTTGATATAAGCTCCACGTCCGTTCGCCTTGCCTGTTGGATCAATGAAAATTTGACCTTCTTTGTTTTTGACAATGCGCAATAAATCACGCTTGTCAATGACTTCATTTGAAACTACTGATTTTCGTAAAGGGATTTTTCTTGTTTTTGCCATTCTTTCCCTCCTTTAGTCTGCTGCTTCAACTTCACTTTCTACAAATTCTGTTTCTACAGGACTTTCAACTGCTGCAAATTCTTCTGCTTCTTCAGCAAATCCGCCAAGCTCACCAGCTTCTTCCATAGCTTCAAATTCACTTGCAGATTTGATATCAATTCGGTAACCTGTCAAATGAGCTGCCAAGCGTACGTTTTGTCCGCGACGACCGATTGCAAGAGACAATTTGTTATCTGGTACAACAACAAGAGCATGCTTGCTATCTTGACTGTCAAAGATGACTTGATCCACTTCTGCCGGAGCAATCGCATTGTAAATAAATTCTGCAGGATCTGCCACCCACTCAATCACATCGATGTTTTCTTCAATAGGAATCATACGGTCTGATTTTGCATCATACTTAGCTGGATGAAACTTGCTGGTGATTTTCTTGATGTTTGCGCCACCACGTCCAACGATTGTACCAATTGCATCTACATTTGGGTTGTGACTGCGTACCGCAACCTTGGTTCGATCACCCGCTTCACGAGAAACGCTCATGATTTCAACCGTTCCGTCATAAACTTCAGGAATCTCTTGCTCCATTAAGCGTTTGATCATTTCTGGATGACTGCGGCTAACAAAGACATTTACACCGCGAGGATTGTCTTCTACTTTATAAACAAAAACTTCAATGCGGTCGTGCGAAGCAAAGACTTCTCCAGGAATTTGATCTTGTTTAGACAACTGCGCTTCAATGCTGCCAAGATTGACATAGATGAAACGATTATCAAAGCGTTCGACTGTTCCTGACATGATTTCATTCTCATGTTCTTTGTACTTATTGTAAGTAATTGCCCGCGTTTGTTTGCGCATTTTTTCCATAATTGTTTGCTTAGCAGATTGAGCTGCTACCCGGCCAAATTCAGTTGGTGCTTCTTCAAATTTGATTTTATCACCAAGTTCATAAGCCGAACTAATGGCAAGAGCATCTTTTAAGCTGATTTCCAAACGGCTATCAAAAACTTCGTCCACCACTTCACGAACTGTATAGACACGAAAATCTCCTGTTTTTTCGTTAAATTCAATGGCTGCGCTATCTGCTTGACCATAACGGCGACGATAAGCGGAGCGCAAGGATTCTGTCACTGCTTCGATAATGTCTTCTTTTTTAATCCCTTTATCTTCTTCCAAAATGCGGAAGGCCTCTAGCATTTCTTTACTCATGTCTTTTTCGCTTTTGTAAAAACAAAAGCAATCCTTTCTTTTTCTTACTAAAATTTTACTGCTAATCTTGCTTTGGATACTAGCTTGTAAGGAATTTGAACAACTTTCTTACGCGTCTTATCCATATATTCCATTGTTAAACTATCTTCCTCAAAAGAAAGCAATGTTCCTTCAAAGGTTTTACTTTTATCAACTGCTTGATACAGACTAACATGGATATATTGCCCAACTGCATCTGCTAATTGTTCTTTCGTTTTCAGCGGACGTTCCAACCCTGGGCTCGTCACCTCAAGGAAATACTGCTCAGGAAAAGGATCCGGCTTAATCGTGTCCAAAAGCGGACTGATGATGTCCGTCAAATCTGCCGTATCATTTACGGTAATCCCTCCCGGCTTATCTACAAAAATACTGAGAACATGGTCGCTCCCCATCTTACCATACTCAATATTCACTAATTCATACGGTTCTTGGATGACTGGCTCGACAACCTCTTTTACCAATTCTACAATCGTTGCGATAAGACTACACCTCCTCACAGATAAGAGGCGAAGATACTTCCTCGCCTCTCTTTCATATTCGTTACTTGTATTATAGCATAAGAAAAAATAAAATGCAAGAAAATATATTCCTGTATTTTATTTGATGCTATACTTATCAATCGTAAGAAAATTGATTGATTTCAGCATTGTGGTTGACAGATAATTCTAAAAAGAATTGACTATAAAGTCAAATAGAATAACCTACAATCAAAATCACTCCTCATAAAGGGTTTTTATTTCGAAATTAAATAGCAAATAATTGACCTACAAGATAAGTTACTGTCATAGTCAAAAGTCCAATGACTAAGTTTCGAATCATGGCATTTTTTATCGGTGCTTTTCCTAACTTGGCACTGGTGTATCCCGTTCCCAATAGCGATAAAGCAACGATGACTACTGTCGCCGGAATTCTATAACTAGCAGAAAAGAAGACAATGCTCAGCATGGGAAAGATAGCTCCTGCTACAAAAGCGATAAAGCTGGAAATTGCTGCATGCCAAGGATTAGTAAATTCTTCCACTTCAATACCATACTTTTCCGCTACCAAAGCTTTGAGAGGATCCTTTAAAAAAGCTCGATTGGTTAAAAGCTGGGCAGAAGTCTCACACTCGCCATTCTGGATATAAGCTGCATAGAGCGACTGCCTAGCAATATCTGGATTTTTCATTAAAAGATCTCGCTCTCTGACAACTGCGGCCTCCTCCGTATCCTTTTGAGTGGAGACAGATACATATTCACCACCTGCCATGGAAAAAGCTCCCGCAAAGACTGCTACTAACCCAGAAAGAAAGATAATCCAAATACTTTCTGTTGCACTTGCTACCCCTATTACCACACCCGCGATAGAAATAATACCATCATTGGCCCCCAATACTCCAGCTCGCAAAATATTAAGCCGACCGCTAAAATTCTTATCAATCTCTTGTTCTCTCATCATCGTCAACCTTCTCTTTTCTCTTTATTTAGAATTATTATAAATAAAAACTTAATCAAGCACAAGAGAAAAGAACAAAATGAGAAAAGTTCTACTATTTAATAAAATTTCTTGAACATCTACTTGGACAGCAACGTTTTACTTTTTAGCAAACTCAAAACAAGAGCATTCTACCAAATCACACACTTATACATACATATGTATGTATAATAAAAGATCATCCAATTGATATCAAAATCTTCTACAATGTCCTGAATCGTAAATTTTGTTAATAGCTTTTATAACAAAATGTTTAAATGAAGCTTTTAAAGTTCATTTTGTCGCTTGAGACATTCTTTTGCTCCTCTTGTTTTTTAGCAATCTTTTCTCCTGAAAATCAGAAAAGGGAGTGGGACAGGAGGCTGGGACAAAAGTCCGACCTCAAATATAAAAAGCGAACAAAACTAGTTTTCTGGTAATCAGAATTCTGCTTTGTTCGCTTGTCGCATTTAATTATAGATTTAAGGGGCTTAATAATTAAGATTTTTAAAAATTGAAATCTTTTTGTTCCAAACTCTCGTAGTCCCACTCCCGCAAGGGTGCTTAAACAGTTATCAAGCTGTTTAAGGTTGCAGATGAAGAAAACGAAGTTTTCGCCAAAAGCGCTCTTCTGAGCTTGAAAAGCGAATGAAGAGTCCAATCACCTACTGCGTTATTCGTTTATTACTAAATCTGATAGAAGCTGGGACACTTTTTGCCCAGCCTCTTTCAATTATCTATTTCACCTTAAAACTCCGCCTCGACCCGATAGATGACTTGACCTTTGTTGACAAATTTTTTCTCGTACTCTGTCAGCACATTATCTTCAAAGTCGCTCGCGTGTAAATCTAACCAAACACCATTTAGTTTCATCCCGTATTGAGAAAAGCTCACTAAGCTATATTCAAAAAGACCACGATTATCTGTTTTGAAATGAATCTCACCATGTTCTGGTAAAATTTGCTTAAAGGTATCGAGAAAAGATTTGTAGGTCAAGCGCCGTTTTTCATGGCGTTTCTTGGGCCAAGGATCAGAAAAATTCAGATACAAACGATCAATCTCTCCATTTTCAAAGTAGTTGGTCAAATCAGAACCATCTACCCAAAGGAGCTTGATATTGGGAACATCAGTTGCTAAAACCTTATCCAAAGCGTAACTCAAAACGGATTTTTGAATATCAATTCCGATATAGTTAATTTCTGGATGAGCTTTTGCCATTTCTGAAACAAACGCACCCTTTCCACTTCCCACTTCAATATGAATGGGGTGCTTATTCCCAAAAATCTCATGCCACTTGCCCTTTGCTTCAGCAGGATTTAAAATTACATATTGTGGGTTTGCTTCTAGTAATTCCGTCGCCCCTTTACGATTTCTAACTCTCATGACACCTTTTTCCCGTATTTTGAACGGAAGTTACGTAGTGCATAAATCTCCCGATTCACATTTTCCAAGTCTGCATTTTCATAATACTTAGCAATCTGACATAGGTAAGCATACTGACCATACCAGTACAATTTTTTCAATACCGTTTCATTATACCGATAGCCATAGTAGGTCAACCATTCTTTCCAACGCACCTCTGGAATATAATGGCTTAATATATGAGCCACATCAAACATACGATCTGTCAATCGAACAGAATCCCAATCTACTAAATACACCAATCCACTATCTGTCTCAATCCAGTTACTATGACGCACATCGCCATGCACAATTGTTGCATGATCCTCGCGAAATTGTGGTAAATGACTACGCATATCATTTAAAACCGACCGCAAGTAATGATTATTTCCAATTGCCAATGGTGCATGTTCTAACCAAGATTCCAATAAATCTGCTGGCGTCTCCAAAGCATAACCCAACCGACGCAACTGTGTCATCAAAGGACGTGAACGATGCAGCCGTGTCAAAATATTTACAATTTGTTTTTTGTCCATTTCAGTCGGCGTCAAAATTTTTCCTGATAGCCATTCCTGTGCACTCATGACATTGCCGTCTGCCATGCGACGACTCCACAATAATTGCGGTGCGATTTGTTCTCTAGCTAAACCTACTAAGATTGGGGTTGTATTCATCTTGACGAAAACGCGCGCCCCATCTGGATAGGTGCCCATGTAGGCTTTCCCACTTTTACCTGCAATTGGTGTCAGAGTTAGCTCATTATCAACCAAGTCCATTGTTCCCCTCCGTAAAAAGTTTCCTATCTATTTTACTAATTTTACTTCCTTTAGTCAACCAAACTTCTTAATTTGAATGGTAAATAAATGACATAGAGTAGCAATGTGATTCCTATCATAAAAAGCAAAGCTACTCTATCTTGGAAAAACAGCAAAGCCATCATTGTTTCCACAAAAAGCACGCTGTAGCCAATAAGAATAATCACTTGTTTCACTCCTTTTAATTTCAATCCAGTTTCCAAAGGAAATAAGAACGTCAAATATTGATAATCAAAAGCATTGTACAAGGCTGTCAACTGAAATAGCAAGAGATAATTCAACAAAGCCACGAAAATAGCCGCAATCCATGATTGACTGATAAAACCAATTCCCAAAAGAGACAGAAACAGCAACCGTATAGTCAAGGCCAGAAAATCACCATTGCGTAAATAAGAACGCAAATATATATTTTGCCAAGTAGTTGACTGTCTTTTTGGTAGAATATTTGTCAAACCATCAAGATACGCACGGCGTTTCACACTATTAGAAATTCCTTTGACATTGGTAAAGAGAGCAAAGAAACGTAGGATTGTCTGCTTACGTCTTTCTTCATAAGCAATGAGATAGCTCCAATTCACCCCTGCACCCTGGTAAAATTTTTGACTTTTCTGCAAAAATACGAACCATTTTGCTATCAACATAAGAAAAACAAGAATAAACCAGCCCCAAAGCGGCATGCCTAAGGCAAGAAAAAGCGGTACTAATAGTAACAACACAACGGTTTGAAGCAAGGCCCATAATCGATAAGATAAACGCGTTTGTTCTTGTAGGTAGCTTTTTAATTCCTCCTCTTTGACTAACAAAAATAAACTATCTGGTTTTTCCATATAAGTCGCAATTCGTCCCAAAGGCAATAATAAGAACAAAAGAACCACTAAAGCAAGAATGATTGGCAGGCGATTTTTAGGAAAATTTCGTAACAGTTGACTGTATTGAACAGCTAAAAAGCCAATAAAGACCAATAAAAAGAGGACAAAATGGTCATTAAAAACATAGCGTGAATACTTCAAACATTGATTGCGAAATACTTGCCTGCGCTTTTGAAACAGATTTCTCATAGGCTCGCCTCTTCTGTCAAAACTAGATAAATGTCATTGAGACTAGCTTCTGGCATGGCAAATTCTGCTCGTAATTCTGCTAAATTGCCTTTAGCTCGGATTTCTCCCTTATGCAATATCACGAATGAATCACACATCTTTTCTGCCGAATCCAGCACATGCGTACTCATAAGAATTGACTTGCCTTTTGCCTTTTCATCCTCCAAAAGCTCTATCAAGTCAGCAATGGCAACTGGATCAAGTCCTAAAAATGGTTCATCAACGATAAAAAGGCTGGGGTCAACCACAAATGCACAGATAATCATGACTTTTTGCTTCATTCCTTTAGAAAAATGCACCGGAAACCAATCTAATTTTTCTTTCAAGCGAAACATCGTCAATAATTTCTCCACGCGCGCAAAAGCCACCTTTTGCTCCACATCATAAGCCATAGCAACCGTTTCAATATGCTCGCGCAGCGTTAATTCCTCATACAAACTAGGTGTTTCCGGAATAAAACCAATTTTCTTACGATAAGCCGTAGGACTGTCTTGCAGTTTGGCACCGTCAATTAAAATTTCACCTTTATAAGGAGTTAAAAGTCCGATAATTTCATTGATTGTAGTGGATTTACCCGCACCATTCAAACCAATCAACCCCACCAGTTCCCCATTTCCTACTGTGAAACTGATGTCTTTTAAAACAGGGATATTCACATAGCCCCCTGTAAGCCCTTTTATTTCTAACATATTTTCTCCAAATTCTGGTATAATGTTCTTATATTATAACAAAATCTAGCAAAGTAGAGGTAAATTTGATGGCAGATTGCATTTTTTGTAAGATTATTGCAGGAGAAATTCCAGCTTCTAAAGTATATGAAGACGATGAAATTCTAGCATTTTTAGACATCTCACAAGTAACGCCCGGACATACCTTGGTTGTCCCTAAAAAACATTTCCGCAACATGCTTGAAATGGACGGTGAAGCTGCCAGTCAACTCTTCGCACGCATTCCAGATATTGCTCGTAAAGTGATGAAGGCGACTGGTGCAAAGGGGATGAATATCATCAATAACAACGAAGAAATTGCCGGTCAATCTGTTTTCCATACACATGTCCATTTAGCACCACGCTATACAGAAAATGATGATTTAAAACTGACTTTTGTGGCGCACGAACCGAACTTCCCTGCTCTTGCAGAATTAGCCGAAAAAATTTCAAAAGCATAAGGAGAAACCATGAAACTTAGCAATTTATTATTATTCACCGGTGCAGCTGTAGCCAGCTTTTCCCTTGTTAAAAATAGAGAAAAACTCATGAACGAGGCTGTTGAAAGTTATGAGCTAATGGACAGGATTCAAGACAATCTACAAAATATTCAACGAAATCTCCAAGTCGTTCAAGAGCAAAAAGACAATCTACAAACAATTTCACAGGATTTGACTTACCAATTCAAACTTTTTGAGCAAGACGCTACTGCTCGACTTCAGCAAATTCAAGATATCTGGAAGGCTCACATCAACTAAGAAATAAAAAAGAATTTAGACACACGCTAAATTCTTTTTTATTATATCATTGTCCGTATTGACCGTAATACTGTCCATTTTGATCTGTTCCATAAGGATTGCTTGAATACGCAGAAGAATCAGCAGCACCAGTTGTTGCGCCATTTCCTGACTGACTGGAACTAGGAGCGGCACTGCCATACAATTCTTCATATAAAACCGCATTGGTTTCCAATTCAGTCACTTCGTCCAAGCCAAGCGATTTTCTCAGAACATTTTGCATTTCCAACATATGCTCCGAAGTTACGATTTGGTAAGATCCACCGTCTGGTAAAGTGGCACCCTCACCTTTCAATTGCTTACTTTCAATATTTTTAAAAGCATCTTGGTAACCTAATAATTGCGGAATACTGCCAGAAGACAACTCAACATTCGTCTGCATATTGTTGCTAACAGCCTTTAAAATAGCTTGATAGTGACTAACACTATTTAAACTCAATACTTTTTGGACTACTTTTTGAATCACTTCACGTTGGCGCTTTTGACGTCCATAATCCCCTTCCGGATCTTGATAACGCATCCGCGAATAGACCAGTGCTTGATCACCATTGATATGTTGTTTCCCTGGTTCAACAACTGCTTTGTATTCTGGCTCGTTTTCTTCAATCGAAATAGGGAAACCAAGTGTGTTATTGACCGTAATGCCTCCAACAGCATCAACTAATTGCACCAGACCTTTCATATTGATCAGAACATAACGATCGATGTGAATATTCATCATTTTTTGCACTGTGGAAATAGCTAGCTCAGCTCCACCATTTGCATAAGCCGCATTAAGCTTTGCTTGCATGGTTTCATCGCCATTTTTTATATTGGTGAGAATATCCCGCTCCAAACTCATCATCGTAGTCTTTTTTGTTTTAGGATTGACCGTCATGAGAATCATGGAGTCACTATTTCCAGCCCACCGATCTGAACGAGAGCCGCTACCGGTATCCACTCCCATTAAAAGTAAGGTAAGCGGTTTGGTAGCTGCGATGACATCTGTATCTTTCCCAAAACTCTTGTAAGTCTTAGACAATACATCCGTTGATTGGTTATAAATCGTAAATCCATAAACGCCTAGTCCTGCAACCGTTACAAGACACAAGCTTAAAAACATTAAGATAATTTTTTTTAACATATTATTCTAATCTATCAGTTTTCCCATTAGGTAAACATCAAGAAATTTCCCTTCTGAAAGATAGGCTCCTCTTTTTTGAATGCCCTCAATCTCAAACCCAAACGTCTGATACAAATGAACAGCACGTTCATTTCTTGCTTGTACAGTCAATTCTAATCGTCGAATCACTCCAGAATTCTCTGCCCAGTCAATTGCCTCTTCCAAAAGAAGTTTTCCTAAACCTTGATTCCAAAATGCTCTTTTAACCACGATAAAGACCTGTCCAATATGTCGAATCCGCTCATGAAAATCAGCCGTAATACTTACAAGACCAGCAATCGCATCATCTAATAGTGCAATTAGATAAATCTGATTATCTGACGCGGCCTGATGTTCAATGAAAGAGCTCATCTGCTCCTCTGTCATCAAAATCCCTGCGTCATCTAATGTCATGTAATCTGACTCTTGCCCAACCTGATTAAGAAAATCAACCAAATGTTTGGCATCCTGAGGTTCTGCTTCTCTTATAACTAGCTCTAACTCAGCCATTGACAAATTCCTCAAGCAGTTTCTCAGCTCGATGTCCTTTTGCGTCAAAGACCAATTCTCGACCATCACTTTTTCTTAAAATTGTCAATTTGAGATAGTCACTTGGCAAACTATCTCCCAACAATTCGCCCCATTCAATAACCGTCACTCCATCTCCAAAGAGAAAATCGTCTAAATCAATAGAATCTGGATCTTCCCCAATGCGATAAACGTCCAAATGATAAAGCGGCAGGCGTCCGTCATATTCTCGTACAATAGTGTAGGTCGGACTTTTAATCATTTGTTTGATACCCAGTCCACGCGCTAAACCTTTGGTGAAGGTTGTTTTCCCAGCACCCAAGTCACCCGTTAAAATCAAAACATCTTGTTTTCGGAGTAAAGCGCCTAATTTCTCGCCCCACGCCATCAACTCATCTTCATTATGGCTAAACATTCTTTTATTATACCAGAAGTTTTCATTTTCTGCTGAAATTTAACAAAAGAAAAGAGGCTGGGGCAAAAGTCCTTAACCTCGTCAGATTTTTATGAGTTTCTTGCAAGTCGCAGTGGTTGAGTGGGTTCTATTCGGTTGATAAATAAACCTTTACATCCCTACTCAACTGTGCGGGGGTGGGACGACAAAATCAAATTTCTTCGAAATTACCGATTTTTGTCCCACTCCCGATTTTTCAATCATTAAGCCAAAGCTAGACTGATAAAATTTAGGATAAACAAAGCATCCAACACCCAGATAATTGGATGAACTTCCTTAGCTTCACCCTTGATGATTTTCACAAAAGCATACATGATGAATCCTGCGGCAATACCATGAGTAATACTATAAGTAAAGCCCATGAAAACGGATGTAAAGAATGCTGGTACTGCTTCTGACAAATCATCCCATTCGATATCTTTCATGCTGGAAAGCATCATCATTCCCACAATGATAAGAATAGGTGCTACCGCTACTGTTGGTACAATAGCAAGAAGTGGACTAAAGAAACTTGAAATAGCAAACAAAGCCGCAACGACAAGTGCTGTCAATCCAGTACGACCTCCTGCTTCAATTCCAGCCGCACTTTCTACATAAGTCGTGACATTTGAAGTCCCTGCAATCGCACCAATCGTTGTCCCAACCATGTCTGAAAACAGCGCCTTGTCCATTTTAGTTTGAAGGCCAGACGAATCTTTAGCAGCTTCTTCATCTGCAATGTTAAAGATGCCCGCTTTGCGCCCTGTACTGATCAACGTTCCGATGTTATCAAAAATATCTGTTAATGAAAAGGCCAAAATAGCAAGAAGCACTTCTGGAATGCGAGAAGGTTTTGCAAATAAAGCTAACAAACCGTTTTTGCCTAAAGCTGCACCAAAAATCTTTCCTAAATCCTGAACAGCAGCACCGATATTATTGGAAGCAAAATTGATTTTTGAAAGATCTACAACTCCCACCAAAATGGCTACGATCGTGGTTGCTGCAATGGAGAGAACAATCCCTCCGCGAATGCGTTTGAGAACAAAGAAAATGGTGATGAAAATTCCAAACAAAGCTACAAGAACAGCTGGATTGTTAAAATCTACCAAGCCCGGCGTTGCCATTCCATTAGCTGTAATAGCTGCTTGTGCTTTATCAGCGCCTTTTCCCGCAACAGTATATGTTCCCGGATCGATTGAAAATTTCAAAAGTCCTGCTTTTTTCACTCCGATATAAGCTAGGAAAATCCCAATCCCACCAGAAATAGCGTATTTCAAACTCTCTGGAATTGCATGAATAATGATTGTGCGAACCTTGGTCAACGTGACAATAATACTGATAATCCCACAAAGGAAAACCATGGCAAGTGCTTCTTGCCAAGTATACCCCAGTGCAAACACAACGGTATAAGTAAAGAAAGCATTCAGTCCCATACCAGGTGCCTGAGCGTAAGGAATGTTGGCATATAAAGCCATCATTAGCGTCCCTGCAACAGTCCCAATGATGGTCGCCAAGAAAACACCTTGTGCTGGCATGCCTGTTTGACTGAGCATTTCAGGGTTGACAAAGAGAATATAACTCATTGCAAAGAAAGTGGTTAAACCAGCAAGAACTTCTGTACGAGCAGTCGTACCGTTCTCTTTTAGTTTAAAAAACTTATTCATTTTTAAAATCTCCTTAAAATTTACGAACGATAATAGATATAATATCACAAAACATTCATGATTTCAACAGAAGTTTTAAAAAGAAACAAATTATTTCAATATTTTATACAGAAAATCTTTATTTAGACTGATTTTTGGTCAAAAAGACCAAGGACATGATTTGAATAAAGGTAAACCCTAAAATGAACAGCAGACTCTCCCTCTGCAAAGCAGCTGCCAACCGCTCAAAGACTAACGTAGGATGGCTGACTAGATCCCAAGAATTGAGCCGATCATAGCGACCAATATAAATTGCGAGACTCGATAAAAATGAGACGGCTCCAATAACCAAATATTCCAGCCACCATCTGAGCTTCAAATAGCCAGAAATCAAATTCCAGCTCTCTATTCCGCATAGAACCCCGAAGAAAATACTTGGAACAAAAGCCATAAAAAGATGCAGACTTTCTCGGTTCCACAAGGTGTCACTCACCCAGTGCATGTGTACCAAGTCCGTAATCATATAGAACGTATTGGGATAAAACACCAGCCAAAGAATTGCTATAGGCAAGAAAAACCATTTTTTCTTAAATTGAATGGCTATAAAAGCCGCATCATAGGCAACCAAAGCTAGAAACATATTCCAAATCAAATCTGGACCTTTTGTCAAAATTCCTTCAGCATAAATGATAGCAGAAATAATCGCAAAGAAAATATGAATGATAATTGTTTTACGCATACTCGATTTCCTCCTTCGTTATATAAGAAAACATTATATCACAAATTCTGCACTTTCATCTTAAAATCTGCTATAATAGAAAACAGCACAAATGAAAGAGTAGACTATGACAAAAAAAGTAATTGCAGTAGATTTAGATGGAACCTTGCTCAATTCTGACAGCAAACTATCTGAATTTACAAAAGAAACAATTAAAAAAATTTCTAAAAAAGGACATCATGTTGTCATCACAACCGGACGCCCTTATCGAATAGCACGGGAATTTTATAAAGAATTGGAACTACACACTCCAATGATCAACTTTAATGGCTCTTTGACCCATATCCCGGAGAAAAAATGGCAACAGGAAAGATGTATCACCTTAGACAAAGAATATCTATTAGATATTGTCAAACGGAAACAAGAAATTAAAGCAGACTTCATTGCTGGGGAATATCGGAAGAAATTTTATATCACAGCCCCCAATGAAACAATTGCTGACCCCAAATTGTTTGGTGTGGAATCTTTTCGCCCTGAAAATCAATTCAAGCCAGAATTAGTGACCAAGAATCCCAACTGCATTCTTTTACAAACACATGCTAATGATAAATATGCCCTAGCTGATGAATTGAATCAATTTTATCATCAGCAATTATCTATCAACACTTGGGGAGGACCACTAAATATCCTTGAATGCACTCCAAAAGGCGTCAACAAAGCTTTTGCTTTGAAATATTTATTAGAGGTTCTGAACGTGGAGCGAAAAGATTTGATTGCTTTTGGTGACGAGCATAATGATACAGAGATGTTAGCTTTTGCCGGTACTGGCTATGCCATGAAAAATGCGAGTCAAACACTGCTTCCCTATGCAGATGAACAACTACCACTGACCAATGATCAAGATGGTGTCGCTCATCAACTGTTAAAATTATTTTTATAAGAATTCATCCTGTTAAAGAAATCCTTCATCATAAGGGGATTTCTTTTTTGGTTCATCACTTTCTTGTTAATAAATCACATACTATTAAACCAGTTAAGGAAAAATTCAAGAGATTTCCTGTAAACGCTTGCAATAACATTTAGCTTTTGTTATGATAAATTTATCAAAAATCAAACTTAGAGTTGAAAATGTCTCAACTCTTATAATAAGGAGGATTACTGTATGAAAGCAGTTGTTGTTAATCCAGCAGGCACTAGTGTCGAAATTGTTGAAAACAAGGAACTACGTCCCCTTGAAACAGGCGAAGCACTCGTTGAGATTGAATATTGTGGTGTCTGCCATACTGACCTTCACGTAGCACATGGTGATTTCGGAAAAGTTCCAGGACGTGTTCTTGGTCACGAAGGAATCGGCATTGTCAAAGATTAGCACCTGACGTGACAAGCTTAAAAGTTGGCGATCGTGTCAGCGTCGCTTGGTTCTTTGAAGGCTGTGGTGTTTGTGAATACTGTACCACTGGACGTGAAACACTTTGTCGGACTGTAAAAAATGCAGGCTACTCCGTTGATGGAGGTATGGCCGAACAATGTATCGTCACAGCTGATTATGCTGTTAAAGTTCCTGAAGGATTAGATCCTGCGCAAGCTTCTTCTATCACTTGTGCTGGTGTTACCACTTACAAAGCTATCAAGGAAGCAAAAGTTGAACCAGGGCAATGGGTTGTCATGTACGGTGCAGGAGGTCTTGGTAACCTCGCTGTACAATACGCTAAAAAAGCGTTCAATACTCATGTCATTGCCGTTGACATCAACAATGACAAACTTGAGTTGGCTAAACAAGTCGGAGCAGATATCGTTATCAATGGTCACGAAGTAGAAGATGTTCCAGGATTAATTAAAGAAAAGACAAACGGTGGAGCTCATTCTGCTGTTGTAACAGCGGTTTCTAAGGTTGCCTTCAACCAAGCCGTTGATTCTGTACGTGCAGGTGGGCGTGTAGTAGCCGTTGGACTTCCCTCAGAAATGATGGATCTCAGCATTGTGAAAACTGTACTTGATGGCATTCAAGTCATCGGCTCTTTAGTTGGTACCCGTAAAGATTTAGAAGAAGCATTCCAATTTGGTGCTGAAGGTCTGGTTGTACCAGTTGTCCAAAAACGCCCTATAGAAGATGCCGTAGATATCTTTGATGAAATGGAAGCCGGAACAATTCAAGGTCGGATGGTTCTTGATTTTACTCACTGATAAGTAGAACCCCTACAGAAGGGTGGAGATATTTTTCCACTCTTCTTTTTCATTTTCAAAGAATCTCATCCATTTTCAGCGATCGCTTTCAATCGTTAATATATTGTTAAAATAACTAGTTTTATTCATTGACAAATCTGTCAAAAATTATGAAAGATTTTGACTTTTTTAGCTCAAACTATTGCATTTTTCATGAAAACGTTTTATACTTAAGTAGTCTTAAATTTTTTTTAAACTTAAGTCAAACATTTTATAAGGAGGAAAGACAATAATGAGTATCGGAATCATTATTGCAAGCCATGGTGAATTTGCTGCTGGTATTCATCAATCAGGTTCTATGATTTTTGGTGAGCAAGAAAAAGTTCAAGTTGTAACTTTTATGCCAAATGAAGGTCCTGATGATTTGTATGCTAAGTTCAATGACGCTGTGGCTGCTTTTGACGCGAACGATGAAGTTCTAGTTTTGGCTGACCTGTGGAGTGGTTCTCCATTTAACCAAGCTAGCCGCGTAATGGGTGAAAATCCTGACCGTAAGTTCGCGATCATTACAGGTTTGAATCTGCCAATGTTGATTCAAGCTTATACAGAACGAATGATGGATGCCAATGCTGGCGTTGACTCTGTTGCCGCAAACATCATCAAAGAAGCCAAGGACGGAGTGAAAGCTCTTCCTGAAGAACTAAATCCTGTAGCTGAGGTAGCAAGTGCACCGGCTGCACCAACTGCTCAAGCTGCTATTCCAGAAGGAACCGTTATCGGCGATGGCAAGTTGAAAATCAATCTTGCTCGTATCGATACACGTCTTCTTCACGGTCAAGTTGCAACTGCTTGGACACCAGATTCTAAAGCAGACCGTATCATCGTTGCTTCTGACTCCGTATCAGCTGATAAACTTCGTAAAGAGTTGATCAAACAAGCTGCTCCTGGTAATGTCAAAGCAAATGTTGTCCCAATTGACAAATTGATTGCGGTAGCAAAAGACCCTCGTTTTGGTAACACACATGCACTGATTCTTTTTGAAACTCCTCAAGATGCACTCCGTGCTGTTGAAGGCGGTGTCGATATCAAAACACTCAATGTTGGCTCAATGGCTCACTCAACTGGTAAAACAATGGTCAATAACGTTTTGTCAATGGACAAAGACGATGTTGCAACCTTTGAAAAATTGCGTGACCTAGGAGTCGAATTTGACGTACGTAAAGTGCCAAATGACTCCAAAAAAGATTTGTTTGACTTAATTAAAAAAGCCAACGTTCAATAATGGAAAGGATTTAGAATATGTCAATTATTTCTATGATTTTAGTGGTCTTCGTTGCCTTTCTTGCTGGACTCGAAGGAATCTTGGACCAATTTCAATTCCACCAACCACTTGTTGCTTGTACCTTGATTGGTCTTGTAACAGGACACTTGGAAGCAGGTGTCATCCTTGGTGGTACACTTCAAATGATTGCTCTTGGTTGGGCAAACATTGGTGCTGCCGTTGCTCCTGATGCTGCACTTGCTTCTGTAGCATCTGCAATCATCATGGTACAAGGTGGCGACTTCACTGATAAAGGTATCAGTTTCGCTTATACAACTGCTATCCCTCTTGCAGTTGCAGGTCTCTTCCTTACAATGATTGTTCGTACAATTTCAGTAGGTCTTGTTCACGGTGCTGATGCTGCTGCTAAAGAAGGTAACATCGGTGCTGTAGAACGTACTCACTTAGTTGCACTTCTTCTTCAAGGTCTTCGTATTGCTATTCCTGCTGCTCTTCTTCTTGCAGTTCCAACATCAGTTGTTCAAGGTGTCTTGAATGCTATGCCTGCTTGGTTGTCAGGTGGTATGGCTGTCGGTGGTGGTATGGTCGTTGCCGTTGGTTACGCGATGGTTATCAACATGATGGCAACTCGCGAAGTATGGCCATTCTTTGCTATCGGTTTTGCACTTGCAGCTTTATCAAACCTTACTCTTATTGCTATGGGTACTATTGGTGTCGCAATTGCCTTGATTTACATCAACCTTTCTAAAAAAGGCGGAAATGGTGGTGGCGGTTCTGCTACATCAAATGACCCAATTGGTGATATTTTAGAAGACTACTAAGAAAGGAGCTACTAATACCATGACAGAAAAAATTCAATTATCAAAATCAGATCGTCAAAAAGTTTGGTGGCGTTCAACTTTCTTGCAAGGTTCTTGGAACTATGAACGGATGCAAAACTTAGGTTGGGCGTATGCACTTATCCCAGCTATCAAAAAACTTTACACTTCTAAAGAAGACCGTGCTGCGGCTCTTGAACGTCACTTGGAATTCTTTAATACTCACCCATACGTAGCTGCTCCTATCATTGGTGTGACACTTGCCCTTGAAGAAGAAAAGGCTAACGGTGCTGAAATTGACAACACTGCTATCCAGGGGGTTAAAATCGGTATGATGGGACCTCTTGCTGGTATCGGTGACCCAGTCTTCTGGTTTACCGTTCGTCCTATCCTCGGTGCTCTTGGTGCCTCACTTGCTATGGCAGGTAACGTGATGGGGCCAATCCTCTTCTTCGTACTTTGGAATCTTATCCGTATGGCCTTCTTATGGTACACTCAAGAACTTGGCTACAAAGCTGGTTCTGAAATTACAAAAGACATGTCAGGTGGTATTCTTCAAGACATCACCAAAGGAGCTTCAATCCTCGGTATGTTCATCATCGCCGTTCTTGTTGAACGTTGGGTAAACATTGCCTTTACGGTAGGACTTCCTTCTAAGACTTTGTCTAAAGGTGCTTACATTGAATTCCCTAAAGGAAATGTTACTGGTCAACAATTACATGATATCCTTGGTCAAGTAAATAGTGGTCTTGGACTTGATAAAATACAAGCTCAAACACTTCAAGGACAGTTAGATGCTTTAATTCCTGGCTTGATGGGCCTTCTTCTTACATTTCTATGCATGTGGTTGCTTAAGAAGAAAGTTTCTCCAATCACCATTATCATCGGTCTCTTCATCGTTGGTATTGTGGCACGCTTCTTCGGAATCATGTAAATAACAAAAAGAAGGTTTCGGCCTTCTTTTTTATTGACAATAAATGTGCTATAATAGGGAGGAGAATAGATAAAACGAGGATTGAACATGGCACAGTCACAAAATACAAAAATTGAATTTCAAACAACAGGAACTTCTTATCTGGGAATTGGAGGGAAAGTTGGAAAATTCTTAGTTGGAGATAAAGCGCTTGAGTTTTATGCAGATACCAATGTCGAAGACTACATTCAAATTCCTTGGGATACTATCCATCAAATCGGTGCCAATGTGTCTGGCAAACGAATTAGTCGTCATTTTGAAGTCTTTACCAATAAAGGAAAATTCCTTTTCGCTTCAAAAGATGCTGGAACTATTTTGAAACACGCTCGAAATCATATCGGTAATGAAAAAGTCGTTAAATTACCGACACTGATTCAAACAATTGGTCATTTTTTTAAAAATCTATTTGCAAAAAAATAAGAATTCTTGTATAATCATAGGAAACGGATAAGTAAATCTAGTATCTCTTTCAGAAAGTCTGCGGCAGCTGTGAGCAGATAGAGAGCTAGCTTGAAATTCTACCGTGATACTAATTTCATAAACAATCAAGTGCACTTATGTGAAGTTGGATGGAACCGTGGCTCTGCCACTCCAACAGTTTCACAGGTGCATTTTTATTCTAGGAGGTCCTTATGTTAGATATTAAACGCATTCGCACAGATTTTGATATCATCGCAAAAAAACTAGCCACTCGTGGCGTTGACGCTGCAACACTTGATGAAATGAAAGAGTTTGATAGCAAACGCCGTGAGCTCTTGGTCAAAGTTGAAAATTTAAAAGCTGAGCGTAACACAGTTTCAGCAGAAATTGCCCAAGCGAAACGTAATAAAGACAATGCTGATGATAAAATTGCTGCCATGCAAACATTATCTGCTGAAATTAAAGCATTAGACGCAGAGTTAGCAGAAATTGACGCTACATTAACCGAGTTTACAACGACTTTACCAAATATTCCTCACGATAGTGTGCCGGTAGGTGCTGACGAAGACGATAATGTAGAAGTTCGCCGTTGGGGAACACCACGTGTGTTTGACTTTGAAATAAAAGCTCACTGGGATCTTGGTGAAAATCTTGATATTCTCGACTGGGAACGCGGAGCAAAAGTAACCGGCACTCGTTTCCTCTTTTACAAAGGACTTGGAGCTCGTCTAGAACGCGCTATTTATAATTTCATGTTAGACGAGCATCAAAAAGAGGGCTACACAGAAGTCATTCCTCCTTACATGGTTAATCACGATTCTATGTTTGGTACTGGTCAATATCCAAAATTCAAAGAAGATACGTTTGAATTGAGCGATACAAATTACGTTCTCATTCCAACTGCTGAAGTTCCTTTGACAAACTACTACCGAGGGGAAATTTTAGACGGAAAAGACTTACCAATCTACTTCACAGCCATGAGTCCGTCTTTCCGTTCTGAAGCTGGTTCTGCCGGTCGTGACACCCGTGGTTTGATTCGTTTGCATCAATTCCACAAAGTAGAAATGGTCAAATTTGCCAAGCCAGAGCATTCTTATGAAGAATTAGAAAAAATGACCGCTAATGCCGAAAATATCCTGCAAAAGTTGAATCTTCCTTACCGTGTCGTTGCACTTTCTACAGGGGATATGGGCTTCTCTGCGGCGAAGACCTACGACTTGGAAGTCTGGATTCCAGCACAGAATACCTACCGTGAAATTTCTAGCTGTTCCAATACCGAAGATTTCCAAGCTCGTCGTGCCCAAATCCGTTACCGTGACGAAGCAGATGGCAAGGTCAAACTCCTACACACTTTGAATGGATCCGGTCTTGCAGTTGGTCGTACCGTTGCAGCCATTCTTGAAAATTACCAAAATGAAGACGGCTCCGTCACTATTCCAGAAGTACTTCATCCATACATGGGTGGTGTGAAAGTGATTGCTCCAAAATAACATAAAAACTCTGAGATTTTCAAATCATCTCAGAGTTTTCTTATCTCTTCATTTGATTGTTTCGCTTTTTAATCATTGCACTTCGAACCACACTTATCACAGTTGGGAGTAAGGTGACAATGACAATTCCCAAAATAATCGCTGAAAAATGAGTTTTCACAAAGGGAATATTCCCAAAAAGATAGCCTGCCCCTGTCGCAATCAAAGACCAAGACAAAGCAGCAATAAAAGCTCGTTTCAGAAAAGAATGAATAGGGAATTGGCTAATGCCTGCTACAAAAGGCACAAAGGTACGAATAATAGGAATATAACGTCCTAAAATAATGGAAGTAGATCCATGTTTTTCAAAATACACTTCTGCTTCTTTGATATTTTCTTCTTTTATCAATTTACTGAAAAATTTATAATGTACAAAACGATAACCCAAGGTTCTGCCAATGAAGAAATTACAGGTATCGCCAACAAAAGCTCCCACAAAAAATAGAAGCATAAAAAGTAGAACATTAAAATGCATTGCTGGATTAGCTGATAGAGCGCCTGCAGCAAAAAGTAAGCTGTCTCCCGGCAAGAATGGAAATACTACCGCAGCTGTCTCAATAAAAATTACCAAAAACAAAATCAAATACGTCCAGCCACCTACAGCATGAGCAATATTATAAATGTGTGCATCAATATGCAAGATAAAATCAATAATAAACATCTCTTCTCCTTTTGTCCATTCTCTATTATAGCAGAAAATATTACAGAAAAGCATATTTTAAAAATAAAAAAACAGAAGTGAACGGTACAAGCCAATCCACTTCTGATTTTTATTAGTATTTTCGAAATCGTTGGTAACGTGCTTCTAAAAGTTGTTCAAGTGGTAGTTGAGACAAATTTGCTAATTCAGCGACTATTTCTTGTTTCACAGCATACAATAAATCCTGATTGCTAAGCCCTGCTTCTGGAATCACCTTGTCCACCACTCCCATATCAAGAAGCTCATGAGAAGTGATTTTCATGAGTTCTGCAGCTTCCATAGCACGACTGCCGTCTTTCCACAAGATAGAAGCAAAACCTTCGGGACTAAGCACTGCGTAAATTGAATTTTCTAGCATCCAGACCTTGTCTGCAACAGCTAAAGCTAGCGCTCCTCCAGATCCGCCTTCACCGATAATAATAGCAATAACCGGGACTTTCAAATCGCTCATCTCGAGCAAATTACGCGCAATAGCTTCTCCTTGACCGCGCTCTTCAGCACCGACTCCTGGATAAGCACCGGCTGTGTTGATAAACGTAACGACAGGACGACCAAATTTCTCTGCCTGCTTCATCAAGCGAAGTGCCTTTCGATAACCTTCTGGATGAGGTTGCCCAAAATTCCGTTGCAAATTATCCTGTAGATTGCGCCCTTTTTGAATCCCAACAACGGTGATGGGCTGACCATCTAAAGTTCCGATTCCACCGATAACCGCTCCGTCATCTCGAAAAGAACGATCGCCATGTAATTCAATAAAATTCTCGCAAATTCCTTGCGCAAAATCCAAAGCTGTCAATCGTGCCTGATCTCGTGCTTCTTTAATAATTCGGGTAATCTTTGTCATTGTTCACCTCCATGGAAAGCCAAGAGCATTGCAATGGTGGAGCGCAATTCCAAACGTTTGACAATGGCATCTACAAATCCATGCTCTAGCAAAAATTCCGCCTTTTGAAAATTATCAGGCAATTTTTCACGAACGGTTGTTTCAATTACTCGGCGACCTGCAAAACCAACGAGCGCTTGTGTCTCAGCCAAAATGATGTCTCCTTCCATGGCAAAAGAAGCCGTCACCCCACCCGTGGTCGGATCTGTCAAAATCGTCAAATAAAACAAGCCAGCATTAGAATGGCGTTTCACCGCTGCGGATACTTTAGCCATTTGCATCAAACTCATAATGCCTTCTTGCATGCGAGCGCCACCAGAAGCTGTGAACAAGGTGACTGGCAACTGATGTTCTGTAGCATATTCAAAAAGACGAGTAATTTTTTCCCCAACGACTGTTCCCATAGAAGCCATGATAAAGTTGGAATCCATGATCCCCAGTGCAGTTTTTTGACCACCGATTGTCGCAATTCCTGTTAGTATCGCTTCATCCAAACCTGTTTTTTCACGGACAGTTCTTAATTTTTCACGATATTTAGGAAACTTCAAGGGGTCTGATGTTTCAATTCCTGTAAATAATTCCTCAAAACTATTGGCATCTACCGTTAAATTGAGGCGTTCAAAAGCTGAAATACGAAACGTATAGCCACATTGCGGGCAAATCCGTTCACTTCCCAAATCTTTTTGGTAAATGATATGCTTACATCCTGGACATTTTGAAAACAGTTCATCCGGAAACTCTGGTTTCACTTGAGGTTTCTCACGACTGGAACGGTTTGGATTGATCCGAATATACTTATCCTTTTTGGAAAACAAAGCCATGACTTATATCCTTTACTCCTCTACTTTTTCTTTTGATAAGCTGGTAAAAATTTCTCCATAAGAAAAGCTGTATCATAATCGCCAGCAATGACATGTGGATCTGAAATCAAATCTAACTGAAAACCGCTATTTGTCACAATGCCGTCGATTTCTAATTCATAGAGCGCACGCTGCATTTTCATAAGTGCATCAAAACGATTTTCACCATGAACAATAATCTTGGCAATCATGCTGTCATAATACGGCGGAATCGTGTAGCCAGGATAAACTGCAGAATCCACACGCAACCCCACTCCCCCACTCGGTAGATAGAGATTGGAAATCTTTCCCGGACTTGGTGCAAAGTTAAATGCAGGATTTTCTGCATTGATTCGGCATTCAATCGCGTGACCTGTTATATGAATATCTTCTTGGTTAAAAGACAGCTCTTGCCCCGCAGCAATTTTGATTTGCTCCTTAACAATGTCCACCCCCGTTACAAATTCCGTTATCGGATGCTCCACTTGGACACGAGTATTCATTTCCATGAAATAAAATTCTCTTTTGCCTTCATCAAATAAGAATTCAATCGTTCCAGCGTTTTCATATCCGACAGATTTTGCAGCTCGAACAGCTGCTTCCCCAATCTTCTGACGAAGCGTTTTGCCAATCGCAACCGACGGACTTTCTTCCAGCACTTTTTGATTATTTCTTTGAAGTGAACAATCGCGCTCGCCTAAGTGGACAACATGACCATGTTGGTCAGCCAAAATTTGGACTTCAATATGCCGAGCTGGATAAATAACCCGCTCCATATACATGGCGCCATTTCCGAAAGCCGCTTTGGCTTCTCTGGAAGCCGATTCAAAGGCGGCCACTAAATCTTCCACCTTTTCGACTTTCCGAATGCCTTTGCCACCACCGCCAGCGGAAGCTTTTAGCATGACTGGATAGCCGATTTTTTCTGCAACCGCAAGTGCTTCGTCTGAAGTATGAACTTCGCCGCCAGAACCTGGAATTACAGGCACATTAGCCTTAATCATCTGAGCACGCGCATTGATTTTATCCCCCATTAAATCCATTACCGCTCCAGAAGGACCGATAAATTTAATACCAACTTCCTCGCACATGGTCGCAAATTTAGAATTCTCACTCAAAAAACCAAAGCCTGGATGAATCGCCTCTGCTCCAGTCAAAACTGCGGCGGAAAGAACCGCATTCATATTGAGGTAGGATTCTGTCGACTTTGCTGGACCTATACAAACCGCTTCATCTGCCAGTAAAGTATGGAGAGCTTCTTTGTCAGCAGTAGAATAGACTGCTACTGTCGCAATCCCTAACTCTCTAGCTGCACGAATAATTCTGACCGCAATTTCCCCACGGTTGGCAATTAAAATCTTACGAAACATGGTGAAATCTCCTTTTTTATTGTCCGAGGGCAAAAGTTAAAGTACCACTCGCTGCCAACTTCCCGTCAACTTCTGCTTTCGCTTCCACAACCGCAATGGTGCCACGACGCTTCACAAACTTCGCTGTCATGATGAGCTGATCACCAGGAACAACTTGTTTTTTAAATTTCACCTTGTCCATTCCGGCATAAAAGACCAATTTCCCCTTATTTTCCTCCTTGGACAATTCCAAAACACCGGCTGTTTGAGCCAAAGCCTCCATAATGAGAACTCCTGGCATGACAGGATATTTAGGAAAATGACCGTTAAAGAAAGGCTCATTGATTGTAACATTTTTAAGCGCTACAATCTCATCTTCTTTCACTTCCAGCACACGGTCAACCAATAGCATAGGATAACGATGTGGAAGAGCTTCTTTTATCGCATTGATATCAATCATTTAATCCGCACCAAACCTTTCCCAAATTCGACCATTTCTTCGTTTTGGACAAGAATTTCTGTCACAATACCGTCCTTAGGTGACGGAACTTCATTCATCACTTTCATGGCCTCAATAATCATCAAGGTTTGCCCCTTCTTCACTTGGTCGCCAACGGAAACAAAAGAAGGTTTATCAGGACCTGAAGCAAGATAAGCAACTCCAACCAATGGACTTTCTACTACATCGCCTTCAGCTATGGGTATTTCTGGACTAATGATTTCCTCCACAATTGGAGGAACAGTTGGCTGGGTAACTTCGACTTGTGAAACAAGATTGGTGTTCACTGTTGAATCCTCTGCAGAAGGAGCAATTGATTCAACTGTTCTTTCATTTTTACTGAACGTTAATTCATCACTTTGATTTTTATAAGAAAATTCACGCAGACTTGATTGGTCAAATTGAGCCATCAAATCTTTGATTTCATTGATATTCATTTAAGCCTCCCAGCGCTTGAATGCAAGTACAGCATTGTGCCCACCAAAGCCAAAGGTATTTGAAATCGCATACGGAATATCATGTTCTTGCCCTTGACCATAGATGACATTCGCCTCGATATCATCTGAAAGTTCTTGCGTTCCTGCAGTCATCGGTACAAAGTTATGACGCATTGCCTCAATCGTTGCAATAGCTTCTACTGCACCAGCTGCACCAAGAAGGTGACCTGTGAAAGATTTCGTAGAAGAAACTGGTACTTCTTTTCCAAGAACACTAACAATCGCTTGACTTTCACCTTTTTCATTGGCTTGTGTGGAAGTCCCGTGAGCATTCACATAGGCAATGTCTGAAGGTTGTAATCCTGCTTCTTCAATGGCTAGTTTCATAGCTTTAGCAGCCCCTGTACCAGCTGGTGATGGTGTTGTCATGTGATAAGCGTCACAAGTATTTCCATACCCCACAATTTCTGCTAAAATCGTTGCCCCACGTTTTTCAGCATGTTCTAGGCTTTCAATTACCAAAACACCTGCACCTTCTCCCATTACAAATCCATTTCGATCTTTATCAAATGGAATAGATGAACGTTTTGGATCTTCATTTGTGGACAGAGCTGTAAGAGCTGCAAAACCGCCGATGCCAATTTCGTTGATAGAGCATTCAGAACCACCTGCTAAAATAACATCTTGAAAACCAAATTTGATTTCACGGAATGCCTCTCCAATAGCATCATTAGAAGACGCACAAGCAGTTGTAATAGATTTACATACCCCATTAGCTCCCACACGAATAGCGATATTTCCAGCTCCCATATTTGAAAGTGCTTTAGGAATGAAGAGCGGTTGGATACGATTGGCTCCTCTTTCATGCATTCGGATAATTTGATCTTGCAATTCTTTTAAGCCACCAATCCCACTAGATACAATGACACCAAATCGATCATGGTCAACTGTCTCGGTATCTAGATGAGCATTTTCTAACGCTTCTAAAGCTGCATGAATAGCATAAATAGAATACATATCCATACGATTTTTGTCTTTTTTAACAAAATGTTTTTCTAGCGGGAAATCTTTAATTTCTGCTGCATTATGTACACCAATCACACTAGGATCAAAATTCGTAATTGGACCAATACCAATCTTCCCTTCTTTTAGACTATCCCAAAACTCTTCGGGTGTGTTTCCAATAGGTGAAGTTACTCCATATCCTGTTACAACAACTCGATTTAGTTTCATTTCAAACTCCTTTATTAAGAAAATATATCACATGCTTAAAACTCGTACGTTTTAGTCATCTTCTACCTCATGGTTAACCCGCCATCAATGGCAATGACTTGCCCAGTTAAATACTCTTGACGAGCTAGAAAGGCTGCCACTTCTGCCACTTCGCTGGTATTCCCAAAGCGTTTCATTGGAATTTGTGCTAACGTAGCTTCTTTCACTTTATCAGACAAAACATCGGTCATATCTGACTCAATCATACCTGGCGCAATAGCATTCACTCGTACATTGCGAGCTGCTACTTCACGCGCTACAGACTTAGTAAATCCAATCAGTCCAGCCTTAGAAGCCGCATAGTTTGCTTGACCGACATTGCCAATCAAACCAACCACACTTGATACATTGATAACAGCACCTTGACGAGCTTTCGACATTGGCTTCAAAACCGCTTGAGTCATATTAAAAGCACCAACAAGATTCACTTTCAAGACCTGTTCAAAATCTTCCTCTGTCAATTTTAGCATGAGTTTATCTTTTGTAATCCCTGCATTATTGACTAGAATATCCACGCTTCCAAGTTTTTCGATAGCTTCTTCTACCATCCGCTTAGCATCCGTGCTATTTGATACATCACCAGAGATAGAAGCCACTTGTACACCATAATCTGAAAATTCAGAGACGAGCACCTCATCAATCTCACGGCGACCGTTTAAAACAATGTTGGAACCTAGACTTGCAAACTTATGTGCCATTGCAAGACCAATTCCACGTGTTGAACCAGTTATAAAAACATTTTTACCTTTAAGTTCCATACCTATTCCTTATTTTCTAGAAGAGTAGATAAACTTCTAACATCTTCAACGTGAGAAACCTTTGCTGATTTATCAATTTTTTTAACAAAACCAGAAAGAACCTTACCTGGACCAATTTCAATAAAATTAGTTACACCAGCTTTTTGCATCGTTGCAATACTATCATAAAAACGAACTGGTTCCATAACTTGACGAGTTAAGAGTTCCTTAATTTGTCCTTGTTCCATGACAGTTGCTTTGATATTGCCTACCAAAGGAAGTTTGAAATCAGCAAATTCAACTGTTTCTAAAACTTTTACCAATTTATCACTTGCAGGTTTTAGCAAAGCTGTATGAAATGGACCAGAGACATTCAAAGGGATGAGACGCTTAACACCAGCTTCTTTTAACAATTCCACAGCTTTGTCAACCGCTTCTGCTTCGCCACCAATGACAATCTGACTAGGCGTATTGTAATTTGCTGGTGATACAATTCCCAGCTGGCTTGCCTTTTGACAAGCCACTTCAATTGTAGCTAAATCGGCATTTAAAACCGCAACCATTTTACCAGAGCCAGCAGGAACTGCTTCTTCCATAAAAGCACCACGTTTCGCAACCAAAGCAACCGCTGTTTTAAAATCCAAAGCACCTGCTGCTACCATGGCAGAGTATTCCCCAAGAGAAAGGCCTGCTACCATATCAGCTTGCATTCCTTTTTCTTGTAATAATCGGTAAATAGCAACCGAAGTGGTTAAAATTGCTGGCTGAGTATGGCGTGTCTGGTTGAGCTTTTCTTCCTCATTATCTATCAGATATCGTAGATCATAGCCCAATACTTGACTTGCTTCATCATAGGTTGCCCTCACTACATCAAACTGATCGTAAAGGTCACGAGCCATTCCCAGATACTGAGCACCCTGACCTGCAAATAGAAAGGCTGTTTTAGTCATTTCTAGTTACTCCTGCCCAACGGCTAGCTTCTTTTTGGATCACCTCTGCTGCACCGTAGTAAATAACTTTTAAAATTTCTTCAACTGTTTCTTCCTTGCTGACAAGCCCCGCAATTTGTCCTGACATGACAGAACCATGTTCAACATCACCGCGAACAACTGCATTTGCCAGAGCACCCGCTCCTAAATTCTCAAAAACAGTTAAATCAGGATTTTCTTGCTTAAAAGCATCCTTTTCTGCTTGATCAAATTCTCTAGTTAGTTTATTTTTCAAAGCTCGTACTGCATGACCAAAATGTTGAGCAGAAATGGTTGTATCAATATCCCGAGCTTTCAAAATCATATTTTTATAATTTTGGTGCGCATTTGACTCTTTTGCAACGACGAAACGTGTTCCCACTTGAACAGCCTCTGCACCAAGCATAAAGCCTGCAGCTGCACCGCGACCATCGGCAATCCCTCCTGCTGCAATTACAGGAATATCAACTGCTTCAACTACCTGACGAACCAGTGTCATAGTCGTTAATTTTCCGATATGACCTCCTGCTTCCATCCCTTCAGCAATGACTGCATCTGCACCAATTTTTTCCATTCGCTTAGCCAATGCTACACTTGGTACCACCGGAATGACCGTAATACCTGCCTCGTGGAAACGAGTCATATATTTACTTGGATTTCCTGCACCAGTTGTCACAACCTTGACACTTTCTTCAATGACCAAGTCAACTATATCTTCCACAAAAGGAGACAACAGCATGATATTCACGCCAAAAGGTTTGTCTGTCAATGATTTAATTTTATCAATATTAGCTTTGACAACTTCTTTCGGTGCATTACCACCACCGATAATGCCAAGACCTCCCGCTTTAGAAACTGCACCAGCCAAGTCACCATCAGCAACCCAGGCCATTCCTCCCTGGAAAATAGGATATTTAATATTTAACAATTCTGTAACACGTGTTTGCATAATACCTCCTTACATGTTGCTTAAGTAATGGCTCAATTCTTTCAATTCAAGCACTTGTATACTTTGAAAATCAAACTATTACCTAAACAAGAGGGAGCGGAACATATCATCCAACTATAGACTTCATTATCCCACTCCGACAAAATTAACTCTTTACTGTTCTTTTTTCTCAAGCAAATCGGTTATACAGTTAACTTCACTGCCTACCTCAATACTTTTTTCAAAAGAGGGCGAGAATCTTCTCTCAGCCCCGTTTCATTTTTTATTTTGTTTTTTCTTCCACATAAGCGACCAAGTCACCAACTGTGTTCAATCCTTCTTCAGTTTCAATTTGAATATCGAATGCATCTTCGATTTCTGAAATAACTTGGAACAAATCCAATGAATCTGCATCAAGATCATCAAAAGTTGACTCAAGAGTAACTTCTGAAGGTTCCTTACCAAGTTCTTCCACAATAATTTCTTGTACTTTTTCAAATACTGCCATGATAGACTCCTTTAAAAATAAATATTTATATTCATGTGTTTACCACATAATAACTAAATTGTAACAATAAGTGTGCCCCATGTCAAACCTCCACCGAATCCTGACAGCAAAACTGTTTGACTGCCATCAAGGTGAATGAGTCCTTTTTCAACACACTCAGATAAAAGAATTGGAATGCTCGCTGCACTCGTATTCCCATATTCCATCATATTTGCAGGAAGTTTTTCCCTCGCTGCACCAATCTTTTTCGCCATTTTATCTAAAATACGAATATTGGCCTGATGTAATAATAAATAGTCAATATCCTCTACTTGAATATCACTGGATTCAATCGTATTTTTTATAGATTTTGCCACATCTCGAATAGCAAAATCAAAAATTTTACGACCTTCCATCGTCAGATAAGGCGCTACTTCTCCCTTTTCAGAATAAGGTGAAGATAAACCAACTTTACTACAAGTCAAGCTTTCCCCACGCGAACCGTCTGTATATTGACTTTCAGCTAAAAAATGCTGCTGCTCTGAGCTCTCTAGCAAAACACCACCAGCACCATCACCGAAAAGAACCGCAGTTGAACGATCAGACCAGTCAAGAACTTTTGATAAGGTTTCACTTCCTATAACAAAGCCCTTCTGGTAACGACCTGAAGAAATTAACTTTTCAGCTGTCGACAGAGCGAAGATAAAGCCACTGCAAGCCGCTGTCAAATCAAAGGCAAAAGCATGATTTGCACCAATATTTGCTTGAACTCGTGCAGCCGTTGAAGGCATCATAGAGTCTGGGGTGATAGTTGCCACAATGATAAAGTCTAGCTCATCTGCATGGATATTCGCCTTTTTCAACAATTGACTTGCCACCTTTGTAGCCAAATCACTCGTTGATTCTGTTTGTGACAGATGACGGCGTTCTATTCCTGTCCGACTTGAAATCCATTCATCGCTCGTATCCATTATTTTTGCCAAATCATCATTTGTAACCACCTGACTTGGAGCATAATGAGCGACTTGACTAATTTTCGCATAGTTCATTATTTCAAATCCTCTAGAAAACGATACAGATTAGTCAGACCTTTTCCCATGACCTTCATCTCTTCAGCATCCATTCCTTCAATAATTCTTTCAACCATTCTCTTGTGAAATCTTCTATGCAAGCGATAAATTAGGCGACCATTTTTTGTCAAATTCAGATGAACAACACGACGATCAACTTCTGAACGTGTCCGTTCAATATAGCCTTTTCTTTCAAGGTTATTTAAACTAGTTGTTACGGTTCCTAATGTCACCATCAATTCCTTTGCTACGCTACTAGGAGTCGCATTGGGATTTTTTCCAACAACATCAATCGTGTGCATTTCTTTGATAGAGATATCTTTGAAGCGACTGCCTCTCAAACTAGATTCTTCAATAACCAATACATTATTGAAAATAGATGTTAAATAATCATTGACCAATTGGTAATCCAAAAATCTATCCTCCTCTAACAAAAAAACTTTCAACATCAAAACATTTGACTAAAAAAGTATATCAAATATCAAATTAAATTGCAACTACTTTTTTACTTCCCAGAAAATTTTGGTCGACGCTTCTCAGCATAAGCTCGCACCCCTTCTTTGAAATCTTCTGTGAAAGCCAATGTCTTTTGCAACTGTAGTTCGAGTTTTGCATACTCATCCCAACCAGTAAACAAACTCTTCCATACCAATTCTTTAATAGCACGATAAGAATTAAGTGAATGACGTTTCAACTTCTTAATCACTTGATTCGTTGTAGTTTCTAACTTTTCAACTTCACAAACTTTATACAAAAGACCATAATTTAAAGCTTTTTCTGCGTTTAACGGTTCACCTGTCATTGCTAATTGAGTTGCTCTCGTCACACCAATCGCTCTAGCAAGTAAATACAGACCACCCGCATCAGGAGCAAGACCTACCCCCACAAAAGCTTGAATAAAACGAGAACGATCCGTTGCAATACAGAAATCCGCGGCGACTACCATATTAGCTGCTGCACCAGCGACTGGCCCATCTACACTCATAACGACCGGCTTAGATAATTGTTTCATTGAGTAAGAAATTTCATTGACCAATTCAGCAATTTTGACCAAAGACTGAATATCATCTGCCTCCACCGCTCGTTGCATTTCTGCCAAATCACCACCAACAGAAAATACTTTCCCATTTGCATTGATGAGCAAAATTTGGACAGCTTTATCCTCAGCAGCCATTTTTATCGCTCTTAAAATTTCTTCACACATGGGAACATTAAACCCATTGGAAACCTCTGGGCGATTCAAAGTCAATGTTGCAACACCGTCATTAACGTTATATAAAATATTTTCAAATTGCATTTAATTGCCTCCGACAATTATTTTCTTTGTCAATTAAATTATTTGAATATCAAATAATATGGTTACATTCTAACATAAAATATTTGCTTTAGCAAGTAAGCACAAGTAAATTTGAAAAGATTTCAGAATTTTGCTATAATTTAAACAATCAGCCTATAGGAGAATTTATGAAAGTTGTTAAATTTGGAGGAAGTTCACTTGCCTCTGCTGGTCAATTAGAAAAAGTATTACAGATTATAAAAGCTGATCCTGAACGTCGATTCGTGATTGTCTCTGCGCCTGGGAAGCGAAGCACTCAGGATACAAAGGTAACAGATGCCCTCATTAAATATTATAGAAACTATGTTGCTGGTAATGACGTAACAAAGCACCAACAATGGATTATTCAGCGTTATCGAGATATGGCGTTAGAACTGCAGCTCAAACCAAATATTCTAGAAAGAATTTCAAAAAGTTTCCAAAAGCTCGCAAGCCTTCCTATCGAAAACAATAAGTTCTTGTACGATACTTTTCTTGCTGCAGGTGAAAATAACAATGCGAAACTCATTGCAGCCTATTTCTCCCAAAATGGGATAAATGCACGTTATGTTCATCCCAGAGAAGCAGGACTTATTGTGTCCAGTGAACCAGGAAATGCGCGACTTCTCCCCTCCAGTTATGATAAAATCGAAGAATTAAATGAAGCTGATGAAGTATTGATTATACCAGGATTCTTTGGAGTAACAAAAAACGACCAGATTTGCACCTTTTCACGTGGTGGGTCTGATATTACTGGCTCTATTATTGCTGCAGGTGTAAAAGCTGATCTTTATGAAAATTTTACAGATGTTGATGGTATTTTTGCAGCACACCCTGGCATTATCCACATGCCACACTCCATTCCAGAATTAACTTATCGCGAAATGCGCGAATTAGCTTATGCAGGTTTTACTGTATTACATGACGAAGCACTCATTCCAGCTTACCGTGGGAAAATTCCACTCGTTATAAAAAATACAAATAACCCTACTCATCCTGGTACAAAAATTGTTTTAAAGCACAGCAACAGGGACTTCCCTGTAGTAGGTATTGCTGCAGATGCCCATTTCACCAGTATTAACATGTCTAAATACCTCATGAACCGTGAAATCGGTTTTGGTAGAAAAGTTCTACAAATATTGGAAGATCTAAATATCCGCTGGGAGCACATGCCTACCGGTATCGATGACTTATCTATTATTCTTCGGGATCGTGAGTTAACCCCCATTAAAGAGGAAGAAATTCTTCGTCAATTAAGACAAAAGTTAGAAGTTGACCACGCAGAAATCGAACATGATCTCTCAATCATTATGATTGTCGGTGAAAAAATGAAAAGTCACATCGGTTTGACTGCTACCGCAACTAAAGCACTGTCAGATAATCACATTAATATCCAAATGATTTCCCAAGGATCTAGTGAAGTTTCTATCATGATTGTTATCAATTCCGAACAAGAAAAAGCAGCTATAAAAGCACTGTACAAAGCTTTTTTTGAATAAAAATTGAGAGTCTAGGTAAAAATTCATAAAAATAGTCAAAAAGCTTAAAATCAACCTTTTAATTAACTTAATTTTAAGCTTTTTTCGCTATAAGCGATTATTACACTTTGACCATGAATGGAGTTTTTGCTCAGCCACTTGCATTATATTAACCCCAAAATCTTGATGTAGTAGCTGATGATAAAAGCAACAGCATAGGGTAGGTAGGAGTACGAACTAAAAATTTTCAAATTTTGATTGATTGCTATGCGTAATCTCCCCAGAGTGTATTATTTATAGGTGAACTCGTCAGGCATCTCACTTGGAAATCTATTACAAAATATAATCATCCATGAGCAGTCTAAAAACCAAACAATCTTAATTTGATTGAGATAATACAATCCTCTCGATAAATGAAACAGTGTAACTCATTCTCTAAAAATGAAAATTTTACAAAAATACATTCTCATTGCTTTGAACATAAAAAAGAGAATGAACTTCGTCCTCTGCTTTTCATCAACCAAGAGCCTGAATTAGTGTTATAAATAATAATTTTAACCCGAGATTCTGCATTCTATTTTAAAAATAGCAAAAAAAGAAACCCGATTATATCAAGGTTTCTAATCATGTATCAACTCCGGCAGTAGGACTCGAACCTACGACATCATGATTAACAGTCATGCGCTACTACCAACTGAGCTATGCCGGATAAATGCTAAGCGACTACCATATCTCACAGGGGGCAACCCCCAACTACTTCCGGCGTTCTAGGGCTTAACTTCTGTGTTCGGCATGGGTACAGGTGTATCTCCTAGGCTATCGTCACTTAACTGCTGAGTATCTAACACACTCAAAATTGAATAACGCCTCAAATGCTACAGGCTAAACCTTGCGCTGCTTCTCAATGAATTTATTTCTCGGATAAGTCCTCGAGCTATTAGTATTAGTCCGCTCCATTGCTCACACAACTTCCACTCCTAACCTATCTACCTGATCTTCTCTCAGGGCTCTTACTAACATAACGTTATGGGAAATCTCATCTTGAGGTGGGTTTCACACTTAGATGCTTTCAGCGTTTATCCCTTCCCTACATAGCTACCCAGCGATGCTCTTGGCAGAACAACTGGTACACCAGCGGTAAGTCCACTCTGGTCCTCTCGTACTAGGAGCAGATCCTCTCAAATTTCCTTCGCCCGCGACGGATAGGGACCGAACTGTCTCACGACGTTCTGAACCCAGCTCGCGTGCCGCTTTAATGGGCGAACAGCCCAACCCTTGGGACCGACTACAGCCCCAGGATGCGACGAGCCGACATCGAGGTGCCAAACCTCCCCGTCGATGTGAACTCTTGGGGGAGATAAGCCTGTTATCCCCAGGGTAGCTTTTATCCGTTGAGCGATGGCCCTTCCATACGGAACCACCGGATCACTAAGCCCGACTTTCGTCCCTGCTCGAGTTGTTGCTCTCGCAGTCAAGCTCCCTTATACCTTTACACTCTGCGATTGATTTCCAACCAATCTGAGGGAACCTTTGGGCGCCTCCGTTACCTTTTAGGAGGCGACCGCCCCAGTCAAACTGCCCGTCAGACACTGTCTCCGATAGGGATCACCTATCCGGGTTAGAGTGGCCATAACACAAGGGTAGTATCCCAACATCGCCTCCATCGAAACTGGCGTCCCGATCTCTTTGGCTCCTACCTATCCTGTACATGTGGCACAGACACTCAATATCAAACTGCAGTAAAGCTCCATGGGGTCTTTCCGTCCTGTCGCGGGTAACCTGCATCTTCACAGGTACTAAAATTTCACCGAGTCTCTCGTTGAGACAGTGCCCAAATCATTACGCCTTTCGTGCGGGTCGGAACTTACCCGACAAGGAATTTCGCTACCTTAGGACCGTTATAGTTACGGCCGCCGTTTACTGGGGCTTCAATTCATACCTTCGACTTACGTCTAAGCACTCCTCTTAACCTTCCAGCACCGGGCAGGCGTCACCCCCTATACATCATCTTACGATTTAGCAGAGAGCTGTGTTTTTGATAAACAGTTGCTTGGGCCTATTCACTGCGGCTGACTTTAAGCCAGCACCCCTTCTCCCGAAGTTACGGGGTCATTTTGCCGAGTTCCTTAACGAGAGTTCTCTCGATCACCTGAGGCTACTCGCCTCGACTACCTGTGTCGGTTTGCGGTACGGGTAGAGTATAAATTAACGCTAGAAGCTTTTCTTGGCAGTGTGACATCACTCACTTCGCTACTAAACTTCGCTCCCCATCACAGCTCAATGTTACAGATAGAAGCATTTGACTCCTATCACACCTCACTGCTTAGACATGCTCTTCCATTCGCACGCTTGAGTTAGCCTACTGCGTCCCTCCTTCACTCTATACTCTAGTACAGGAATCTCTACCTGTTGGCCATCGGATACACCTTTCGGTCTCTCCTTAGGTCCCGACTAACCCAGGGCGGACGAGCCTTCCCCTGGAAACCTTAGTCTTACGGTGGACAGGATTCTCACCTGTCTTGCGCTACTCATACCGGCATTCTCACTTCTATGCGTTCCAGCGCTCCTCACGGTACACCTTCACCACACATAGAACGCTCTCCTACCATCCCCTAAAGGATCCACAGCTTCGGTAAATTGTTTTAGCCCCGGTACATTTTCGGCGCAGGGTCACTCGACTAGTGAGCTATTACGCACTCTTTGAATGAATAGCTGCTTCTAAGCTAACATCCTAGTTGTCTGTGCAACCCCACATCCTTTTCCACTTAACAATTATTTTGGGACCTTAGCTGGTGGTCTGGGCTGTTTCCCTTTCGACTACGGATCTTAGCACTCGCAGTCTGACTGCCGACCATAATTCATTGGCATTCGGAGTTTATCTGAGATTGGTAATCCGGGATGGACCCCTCACCCAAACAGTGCTCTACCTCCAAGAATCTTTCTGTCGACGCTAGCCCTAAAGCTATTTCGGAGAGAACCAGCTATCTCCAAGTTCGTTTGGAATTTCTCCGCTACCCACAAGTCATCCAAGCACTTTTCAACGTGCCCTGGTGCGGTCCTCCAGTGAGTTTTACCTCACCTTCAACCTGCTCATGGGTAGGTCACATGGTTTCGGGTCTACATCATGATACTATGGCGCCCTCTTCAGACTCGGTTTCCCTACGGCTCCGTCTCTTCAACTTAACCTCGCATCATAACGTAACTCGCCGGTTCATTCTACAAAAGGCACGCTCTCACCCATTAACGGGCTCGAACTTGTTGTAGGCACACGGTTTCAGGTTCTCTTTCACTCCCCTCCCGGGGTGCTTTTCACCTTTCCCTCACGGTACTGGTTCACTATCGGTCACTAGGGAGTATTTAGGGTTGGGAGATGGTCCTCCCAGCTTCCGACGGGATTCCTCGTGTCCCGCCGTACTCAGGATCCTGCTAGGTATAAAGATTATTTAAAATACGAGGCTCTTACTCTCTCTGGCAACCCTTCCCAAGGTCTTCTTCTATAATCTTTAAGTCCACATCGCAGTCCTACAACCCCGAGAAGTAAACTTCTCGGTTTGCCCTCTTGCCCTTTCGCTCGCCGCTACTCAGGCAATCGCTTTTGCTTTCTCTTCCTGCAGCTACTTAGATGTTTCAGTTCACTGCGTCTTCCTCCTCATATCCTTAACAGATACGGGTAACAGGCATCTACCTGTTGGGTTCCCCCATTCGGACATCCCTGGATCTACGCTTACTTACAGCTCCCCAAGGCATTTCGTCGTTTGTCACGTCCTTCTTCGGCTCCTAGTGCCAAGGCATCCACCGTGCGCCCTTACTAACTTAACCTTATTTTTGACCTCTCAGTCATATACTCATTAATATTCACAGCGTTTCGGTTTATTTTCTTGTTACTATTTGATATCGTTATTCAATTTTCAATGTGCTAAATTTAGGATATTCAGAGACGGTTCGCTTGCGAAAACTTCTGTAGAAAAATAGGAAACTGACGCTGTGTTCCATGAACACAAGGAAGTTTATCTTTTTTCCTAAGAAGTTAGTCTCGTATTCAACTTCACTTCTTTATTAAGTTCAGTAGGATTCTATCCTAATGGAGCCTAGCGGGATCGAACCGCTGACCTCCTGCGTGCAAAGCAGGCGCTCTCCCAGCTGAGCTAAGGCCCCGTACAATACATAGTTGTACTCTATTTTATTTTTTCGCGATACTCTATTGTTAAGTTACCGCTGGTCCCTGTCGTGCGCTAACGCTTCGACAAAGGCGAACTGGCGTTCTCCTTAGCTGAGCTAAGGCCCCACAAGACCTCTCAAAACTAAACAAGACAAACTCAATGGCTTCCGTTTTCCTTAGAAAGGAGGTGATCCAGCCGCACCTTCCGATACGGCTACCTTGTTACGACTTCACCCCAATCATCTATCCCACCTTAGGCGGCTGGCTCCTTACGGTTACCTCACCGACTTCGGGTGTTACAAACTCTCGTGGTGTGACGGGCGGTGTGTACAAGGCCCGGGAACGTATTCACCGCGGCGTGCTGATCCGCGATTACTAGCGATTCCGACTTCATGTAGGCGAGTTGCAGCCTACAATCCGAACTGAGACTGGCTTTCAGAGATTAGCTTGCCGTCACCGGCTTGCGACTCGTTGTACCAGCCATTGTAGCACGTGTGTAGCCCAGGTCATAAGGGGCATGATGATTTGACGTCATCCCCACCTTCCTCCGGTTTATTACCGGCAGTCTCGCTAGAGTGCCCAACTCAATGATGGCAACTAACAATAAGGGTTGCGCTCGTTGCGGGACTTAACCCAACATCTCACGACACGAGCTGACGACAACCATGCACCACCTGTCACCGATGTTCCGAAGAAACTTCCTATCTCTAGAAATAGCATCGGGATGTCAAGACCTGGTAAGGTTCTTCGCGTTGCTTCGAATTAAACCACATGCTCCACCGCTTGTGCGGGCCCCCGTCAATTCCTTTGAGTTTCAACCTTGCGGTCGTACTCCCCAGGCGGAGTGCTTAATGCGTTAGCTGCGGCACTAAGTCCCGGAAAGGACCTAACACCTAGCACTCATCGTTTACGGCGTGGACTACCAGGGTATCTAATCCTGTTCGCTCCCCACGCTTTCGAGCCTCAGCGTCAGTTACAGACCAGAGAGCCGCTTTCGCCACCGGTGTTCCTCCATATATCTACGCATTTCACCGCTACACATGGAATTCCACTCTCCCCTTCTGCACTCAAGTTAAACAGTTTCCAAAGCCTACAATGGTTGAGCCACTGCCTTTCACTTCAGACTTTTCTAACCGCCTGCGCTCGCTTTACGCCCAATAAATCCGGACAACGCTCGGGACCTACGTATTACCGCGGCTGCTGGCACGTAGTTAGCCGTCCCTTTCTGGTTAAGTACCGTCACAGCATGAACTTTCCATTCTCACACTCGTTCTTCCTTAACAACAGAGCTTTACGATCCGAAAACCTTCTTCACTCACGCGGCGTTGCTCGGTCAGGGTTCCCCCCATTGCCGAAGATTCCCTACTGCTGCCTCCCGTAGGAGTCTGGGCCGTGTCTCAGTCCCAGTGTGGCCGATCACCCTCTCAGGTCGGCTATGTATCGTTGCCTAGGTAGGCCTTTACCCTACCTACTAGCTAATACAACGCAGGTCCATCTACTAGCGATGCAATTGCATCTTTTAAGCATCTAACATGTGTTACATACTGTTATGCGGTATTAGCTATCGTTTCCAATAGTTATCCCCCTCTAATAGGCAGGTTACCTACGCGTTACTCACCCGTTCGCAACTCACAGTCTATGGTGTAGCAAGCTACGGTATAAACTGTGCGTCCTACTTGCATGTATTAGGCACGCCGCCAGCGTTCGTCCTGAGCCAGGATCAAACTCTCATATAAAGTTTGAGCTCTCACTCATTTCTGTCACTGACAGATTTATTGTTTCTTCTTAATGTTTGACGGACTGTCTTCTTAAACAGTCGCCTGCACATTGGTTCGTCTTGTTCAGTTTTCAAAGGTCTTTGTCGCCCCTCAAGCGACAACTATCTTAGTATATCACCTCCTCCTCTTCTTGTCAATACCTTTTTTCATCTTTTTTTATTTTTCTTGTTTTTAAGTTTAAGCTTTTTTAGTTTAAGTCAGCAAAAAAGGATTCCAAATGTTGTCAGAATCCTCATTTTTCTTTTATTTCGCAACAATATTCACCAATTTAGGTAGCTCCAACAGCTTGAAACGTTATTGAAGGTTGCAGATAAGGCTAACAGAACCTATTACTTGACAACAATATTAACAAGTTTGTTAGGGACTACAATCACCTTAACCACTTGTTTTTCAGCGATTTCAGACTGGATTTTTTCATTGGCAAGGGCAAGCTTTTCAAGCTCTTCACGGCTTGAGTCTTTTGCGACCACAAGTTTTGCACGAACCTTGCCCTTGATTTGCACGACAATTTCAACCTCATCTTCAACGAGTTTTGCTTCATCCCATGTTGGCCAAGGAACGTATGAAATTGATTCACCTGATTGTGTCAATGTTTGCCACAATTCTTCAGAAAGGTGTGGTGCAAATGGTGCTAACAATTGTACAAAGCCTTTAGCGTAGCCAACAAAGAGTTTGTCTTCTTTATTGGCAGCGTTGACGAATACCATCAATTGAGCAATGGCTGTGTTAAACTTGAGTTCCTCAAGTTGCTCGGTCACTGCCTTGACTGTCTGGTTGTAGACTTTATCAAGTGCGCCACTGTTTTCTGCAACAATTTCTTTTGTTGTCAACAAGCGATAGACGCGGTCGAGGAATTTACGTGAGCCTTCAAGTCCTTCTTCAGACCAAGCAATAGATGCATCAAGCGGCCCCATAAACATTTCGTAAACGCGAAGAGTATCTGCACCATACTGCTCCACTACATCATCTGGATTAACAACATTCTTCAAAGATTTAGACATCTTAGCTGGAGCTTGTTCCAATTCTTCACCTGTTTCGATATTGAAGAAAGAACCGTCACGTTTTTCAACTTTATCTGTCGCTACAAGGGCGCCACGGTGGTCACGATAGCTTGTTCCCAGAATCATCCCTTGGTTAAAGAGTTTTTGGAAGGGTTCTTTAGTTGGAACAACACCAAGGTCATATAGAACTTTGTGCCAAAAGCGTGCATAGAGCAGGTGAAGCACGGCATGTTCAGCACCACCAATGTAAATATCAACTGGCAGCCAAGCCTTAAGCAGTTCTTCATCAGCTAATTTTTCCGTATTGTGTGGGTCAATGTAGCGCAGATAATACCAGCTTGAACCTGCCCATTGCGGCATGGTGTTCGTTTCACGACGGCCTTTGACACCATCTTCACGCGTCACTTCCAGCCAATCGGTCAAGTTAGCAAGTGGGCTTTCACCTGTACCTGAAGGTTTGATGTCTTTGGTTACTGGCAATACAAGCGGCAATTGCTCTTCTGGAACAGCTGTTGTTGTGCCGTCTTCCCAGTGGATGATTGGGATTGGTTCACCCCAATAACGCTGACGGCTGAAGAGCCAGTCACGCAGACGGTAAGTTACTTTTTTGTTTCCGACACCTTCTGCTTCCAGCCAGTCAACCATTTTATCGATAGCTTGTGCTTTATCAAGGCCGTCTAAGAAGCCAGAATTGATGTGAAGACCGTCTTCTGTGAAAGCTCCTTCCTCAACATTTCCACCTTCAAGAACGGGAACGATTTCCAAGCCGAATTGCTTAGCAAATTCCCAGTCGCGCTCATCGTGAGCAGGAACCGCCATGATAGCACCAGTACCGTAGCTTACAAGAACATAGTCTGCAATCCAGATTGGGATTTCCTTGCCATTTACTGGATTAATGGCATAGCTACCAGTCCAGACACCTGTTTTTTCTTTAGCAAGGTCTGTACGAGCAAGGTCAGATTTAAGACTTGCTTGATGTTTGTAGTCAGCAACAGCTTGCGCTTGTTCTGGTGTTGTAATCACATCAACAAGTGGATGTTCAGGCGCTAAAACAGCATAAGTCGCACCAAAGAGGGTATCTGGGCGAGTGGTAAAGACAGTGAAATCTTTATCCGTATCCTTAATTTTAAAGGTAACATTGGCACCAGTTGATTTACCAATCCAGTTACGCTGCATGTCCTTGATAGACTCTGGCCAATCAAGGTCATCTAGATCTTCCAAGAGGCGTTCAGCATAAGCTGTGATTTTAAGCATCCATTGACGCATTGGTTTACGAACAACTGGATAACCACCACGTTCAGATGTCCCGTCAGGAAGCACTTCTTCGTTGGCAATGGCCGTTCCTAGTTCTTCAACCCAGTTTACTGGCACTTCTGCTTCATATGCCAAACCTTTTTCATACAATTTTGTAAAAATCCACTGTGTCCACTTATAGTAGTTAGGGTCAGTTGTATTGACTTCACGATCCCAGTCATATGAGAAACCAAGGCTATTGATTTGACGTTTGAAGTTGGCAATATTTTCTGCCGTAAACTCAGCTGGGTCATTACCTGTATCCATTGCGTATTGCTCGGCAGGTAGTCCAAAGGCATCCCAGCCCATTGGGTGAAGAACGTTGTAGCCTTGCGCACGTTTGAAACGACTAAGAATATCAGTCGCCGTGTAGCCTTCTGGGTGTCCTACGTGAAGACCAGCACCAGACGGGTAAGGGAACATATCCAACGCATAAAAATTTGGTTTGTCAGCGTCTGTTCCTGTTTTAAACGTATGATTTTCCACCCAATAATTTTGCCATTTTTTTTCAATTGATTTGTGATTATAAAAAGTCATTGATTCACTCCAATTTTGTGATGTTATTATTATACCATTTTTAAGCGATTTTAAAAGGCATAATTAGAGAAAAGCGTGCTTTGACTAACTGAATTTATTGTGTGACTAATCTCAATTAACTTTTGCTGGAGATTTTATTTTAGGGAACTATATAGCACTTTACCCTAATCACAATATATAGTATCTTAAAATAAGATTTTTGTAAATTTGACAACTATACTTTGTAGTTGTGTAAACAGGTATATAATTCCCTTATTTTAAATTTTATGACTCTATAATTTCTGTTGTGGATAAAACCACTGTAGGAATTATGGAGCCATCTTTTTTGAATAATTTGCTGTAAATACTTGACAAATAATATATATATATATATATATATATATACTGACAATGGACGATTATTTGGTGTGGTATTCTTAGTGTTGGAGGAGTAACCTCACTTTATTTATTGTCTAAAAAATAGAGAAGGATATTTAGGAAATGAAAGATTTACTAATGAAGATATCGGTACTGGTCACTTCTATACTAGCTATCGTCGGTTTAAGTTATACGCTTGTTCATGCAGATAGTAACGGTAAGAAATATACCGCCTATGATGCGGCTGATAATCGAAAAGTTGTAGATTCTAGTGGCAATGTAGACGCTCTTTGGGCACTCTGTTTGCAGTCAAATCATCATAGTCCAAGCTATTCCACTACCAAGGATAACTATACTAAGATTATAAATGCTACAGATGAGCAAATATTGAATTACTCGGACTCTAAAAGCGCTGATGTTAAAAAATTAAAGAGAATCTTGTACTATAAGGCGACTCATCCCGATATAAACTACACTGTAACTCAAAACGAATACTACTACCAACAAGGTAAAACTAATCAATATGATACCACCTATCGATATCAGTTCCAAAAAGATCAAAAGGCTGCACTTCGTTCGGCTGCTGAGGACGCTTCAAAAGATGCTCTCATAAACGACTTAATGGAAGTTGATATCTATGTTTCTGTTAAAAGTAACATTCAAAACTTGATTACAGTTAGAGTTAAAGAAAAACCAAAAGAAAAAGACGTAGTATTTAGCAAGGTAAATCTTGGCGGAAAAGAAATTGCCGGAGCTAAGATTCAAATTAAGCAAGGTGACCGTGTCATTGCAGAATGGACATCAGAAGAAGGTAAGAGCCACACGCTTAAATTAGCAGAAGGTGAATATGTCTTCCATGAAGAATCAGCCCCAGAAGGTTACCTAGCAGTAACAGATATTACGTTCACAGTTGATAAAGACGGCAAAGTAACTGTAAAATCAGCAAATGGGAACACTGTAAAATCAGAAGGTAATAAACTGATTGTAACAGACCAAGCTAAACCAACACCAGAAAAACCAAAAGAAAAAGACGTAGTATTTAGCAAGGTAAATCTTGGCGGAAAAGAAATTGCCGGAGCTAAGATTCAAATTAAGCAAGGTGACCGTGTCATTGCAGAATGGACATCAGAAGAAGGTAAGAGCCACACGCTTAAATTAGCAGAAGGTGAATATGTCTTCCATGAAGAATCAGCCCCAGAAGGTTACCTAGCAGTAACAGATATTACGTTCACAGTTGATAAAGACGGCAAAGTAACTGTAAAATCAGCAAATGGGAACACTGTAAAATCAGAAGGTAATAAACTGATTGTAACAGACCAAGCTAAACCAACACCAGAAAAACCAAAAGAACCAGGAAAACCAGGACAAAAACCTCAACTTCCTAATACTGGCGAAAAAGCATCTAACGCAGCAGTAGTTGCAGGACTTGCTTTGATGGCAGTGACTGGTGGATTGTACTTTGCAAGCCGTAAAAATAAATAATCTAGCGTGAGAAAGATAGTTTTCATTTATTTTTCTTAGGTTTAACCTGTGATAAAAAAACCAGAGGATTCCTGACTCTTTGTCAACTGTAGTGGGTTAACGAAAAGTTACATCCTGGAGAGGATCGAATTGGTTCTCTCCTTTTTGATATTTAAAGCGATGAGAATTCTAGTTTTAAAGTTGTCAAAGTTCCGAAAGCCAAAAGCATTGAGCTTGATAACCTTGATGAGGTTGTTAGTAGCTTCTAGTTTTGCGTTTGAGTAAGGGAGTTCAAGAGCGTTGATAATTTTATCTTTGTCCTTGAGAAAGGTTTTAAAAACAGTCTGAAAGATAGGATTTATACAAGAAATTGTTTTTCCAATGAGTCCAAAGAAATGTTCAGCTTGTTTCTCTTGAAAATGAAAAAGTAAGAGTTGGTAGAGTTCATAGTGTTCTTTGAGTTCTTGAGAGTAAGAGAGCAGCTTGTCAAGAATCTCTTGATTTGTCAAGTGCATACGAAAAGTCGGACGATAAAAGCGTTTATGACTTAGTTTTCGACTATCTTGTTGAATGAGTTTCCAGTAGCGTTTCAGCGCCCTATATTCATGAGACTTTCGATCTGATTGCTTCATGATTTGAACACGAATACGACACATAGCCCGGCTGAGATGTTGTACAATGTAAAAGCGATCGAGGACGATTTTAGCGCATGGAAAAAGTTGCCTAGCCAAGTCATAGTAGGGACTAAACATATCCATGGTAATGATTTTCACTCGGCATCTAACCGGTCTAGAATAATGAAGGAAGTGATTGTGAATCCTCGCTTGAGTTCGTCCATCTAGGATAGTTATGACCTGTCTAGAGTCGAAATCCTGTGCAATGAAGCTCATCTTTCCTTTCTTGAAGCTGTATTCATCCCAGCTCATGTGTTCTGGAAGGTAGCTAAGGTCAGTCTTGAACTTGAATTCTTTCAATTTATGAATGACGGTGGAAGTAGATACAGATAAACTTTCAGCGATGGTAGTCATAGGGACTTTCTCAATCAATTTTTGTGTGATTTTCTGGTTGACGATAGTTGCGATTTGGTGATTTTTCTTGACGAAGGAAGTCTCAGCTACAGCCATTTTCCCACAGACTTTACAATGAAAACGGCGTTTTCTCAATCGAATCATAGTCTTGTATCCCGCACACTCTAAATAGGGGATTTTCGATTCTTTTTGAAAGTCATATTTAGCCATTTGTCCTTGGCAGTGGAGGCATTTAGAAGCGGGATAATCTAGCTTGGCGAAGATTTCTTTATGAGTCTCCGAGTCCTTGTAATCTAGAATGATGATATTTTTGTCTTTAATTCCGAGTAAGTTTGTGATAAAATTTAATTGTTCCATAAGATTCTTTCTAATGATGGTTTGGTCACTTTTCATTATAGGTCTTATGGGACTTTTTTTCTACAACAAAATAGGCTCCATAATTCCTAAAGTGGTTTTACCCACTACAGAAATTATAGAGCCACTCTTTATATTCTTCTGCTACTAACAAACGTTGAAATTACCAAATAATCACGCGATCTTCTGGTTTGCGCCACATGCCGTCGCCTTCTTTAACATCAAAAGTTGTAAAGAAATCATCAAAGTTTGGCAATTGAACATTCGTCCGAAGTTTTCCGGGAGCATGCACATCTACACTTGCTAGCATTTGCATATATTCTGGACGAGCTTTCATGCGCCAGATACGAGCAAAGTTAGTAAAAAATTCTTCCGCAGAGAAGTCAGCTTCTTTCTTAGCTGCTTCCAGCGCTGCCGCAATCCCACCGAGGTCTGCAATATTTTCTGAAACAGTTAGTTTCCCATTGACTTTAGCACCGTAAGAATCCTGTCCGTCAAATTGCTCAATCACCTTTTGAGTACGTGCTGTGAAAGCTTCGTAGTCTTCTGGTTTCCACCAATTTTTAAGGCTACCATGCTCGTCAAAGGAAGCTCCATTTGAGTCAAAAGCATGAGAAATCTCATGAGCAATTACCGCACCGATTCCACCATAGTTAGCTGATGAAGATTGATGCAAATCATAAAATGGCGCTTGGAGAATGGCTGCTGGGAACACAATTTGATTTTGCTGTGGGTCATAATACGCGTTGACCATATAGGCTGGCATGTGCCATTCACTGCGATCCACTTCCTTGTTCCACTTGCTCCATGTATGCGCAATAGAAATTTTTGCTAAGTTTTGAGCATTCTCCACCAAACTCAGATTCTCATCAATCACTTTTTTCGCATAGGTTTCTGGCAATTTCTCTGGATAGCCGATATGCGGTGTAATGACGTTGAGCTTGACAATCGCTTTATCACGTGTTTCCTTAGCAAGCCAATCTGCCTTTTCCAGACGCGACTTATAAACATCAATCATCGCTGCAACTTTATGCTCTACATCAGCTTTGGCTTCAGGTGAGAATTTTTCTCCTGCATACCACAAACCAAGTGCTTGGTTATACGGACCTTGCGCTAGCTGGTAAGCTGCCTTTTCTTTTAGACGTGGTTCTGGGACACCTGAGATAGCGCGTGCATAGGTACCTGAAAGGACACGAATTTCTTCAGTGAGCAAAGAAGTCCATGCTCCAGTAGAGAATAACTTCAGTGCCGCATGCAAATGCTCCCAATTCTTTTCTGAATAACATTCTGCTGCAAATTCTTTCCAGAAGCGCTCTTGAGGAACAATCACTTTGTCTGGGATTTGTCCCAAAATCTCTGTAAAAATCGCGTCAAGCGGCAATTCTGGAGCTAGCCTCGTGAAATCTGCCCAATCGTAAGGATGATACAATTTCACATATTCTGAACTTTCTTCATTAGAGAGGACATACTTGGCTAATTTAGCATCCAATTCCAGATATTTATCCAAAATATCTTTTGTTTCCTCTGCCGAAAAGCCAAATTTAGGCAACAATTCTTCCTGCATTTTCCGCCAGATTGCCAGCAATTCCTTGCCTTTTTCATTTCCTTCTTCATAATAGGTTGTATCTGGCAAAATGATTCCAGGCGCATCGGCCCAGAGAACATTCATTTGCGCATTCATAAAGTCTGGAGCAACATCAAAAGTAAAGAAATTTGGCTTTCCAGCCATTTCATATTCAGCAATCTTATCTGCAAATTCCTTAAAAGAGCCAAGCGCTTTATATTCTTCCACAAGCGGCATTGCCGGAGCAACTCCTGCTTGTTCCCGTCCGTCAAAATCTGCCACCAAACGATGGTATTTCACAAAATTTTGCAAGATTGGATCATCCGGTACATCTTGACCTGCTAACCATTTATCAGTTGTAGCTAGCATCAATTTTTCAATATCTTGATCCAGATCCATAAATCCACCTGTCATAGGCTTGTCATCAGGAATAACTGCTGTTTTTTCCCATTCACCATTAACATAGTCAAAAAAATCATCTTGTAAACGTGTCATCTTGTTCTCGCTTTCATTGTTTTATCTTAATCCTATCAAAAAAGTTCTGAATAATCAAACTTTTATCAAAAGAGATTTTTATGCCAAATCTTGCTTCTGATTTTTCTTAAAAATTCTAAAAATTAACTTGACTTAATTTTTGTTTTAATGTATATTAACTGTAGGGGTGTATAAAATGATACGTATCGAAAATTTAAGTGTCTCCTATCAGGAAACACTTGCTATCAATCAGATTTCTTTGGAAATCCAAGGCCCAACTATCATGGGAGTTATTGGTCCCAACGGAGCTGGTAAATCAACCCTTTTAAAAGGAATGTTGGGCATCATTGATCATGTTGGACAAACTTACCTTGATGATAAAGAATTCTCAAAAGTACTTAGCCATGTAGCTTATGTGGAACAAAAAATTCACATTGACTACAACTTTCCAATCAAAGTGAAAGAATGTGTGTCGCTTGGATTGTATCCAAAAGTGAAACTTTTCCACAGGTTAACAAATAAAGAATGGGAAAAAGTGACAAATGCACTATGCATTGTCGGCTTAGAGGATTATGCTGAACGCCAAATCAGCCAATTGTCAGGAGGGCAATTTCAACGGGTCTTGATTGCGCGCTGTCTGGTACAAGAAGCAGACTGTATCTTTCTGGACGAACCGTTTGTCGGGATTGATTCGATCAGCGAAGAAATTATCATGACAACGCTACGCAATCTAAAAGAACAAGGAAAAACGATTCTCATCGTCCACCATGACTTAGGAAAAGTCCCGCATTATTTTGATCAAGTTTTAATTTTGAATAAAGAACTCATTGCCATTGGGGAAACTTCATCAACTTTCACAGAAGAAAACTTGAAAAAAGCCTACGGTTCTCAGCTTTTTGTGAATGGAGGTCTTTAATATGTTTTCAGAATTTATTGATGGACTACAAAATTTCCATTTTCTACAAAATGCACTGATTACGGCCATTGTCATCGGGATTGTTGCTGGAGCAGTTGGTTGCTTCATTATCCTAAGAGGCATGTCCTTGATGGGCGATGCCATTTCACACGCAGTCTTGCCAGGAGTTGCACTCTCCTTTATTTTAGGAATCAACTTCTTTATCGGAGCCATTGTTTTTGGACTTTTAGCTTCGGTCATTATTACTTATATTAAAGGAAATTCAATTATCAAAAGTGATACTGCCATTGGAATAACGTTTAGTTCCTTTTTAGCTCTTGGAGTCATTTTGATTGGAGTTGCTAATAGTTCAACCGACCTTTTCCATATTCTTTTTGGAAATATCTTAGCTGTGCAAGACATTGATATGTGGATTACAATTGGTGTAGGAATCGCTGTTCTAATTATTATTGGACTATTCTTCAAAGAATTATTGATTACATCTTTCGATCCACTTCTGGCAAAAGCGATGGGGATGCCAGTCAACTTTTATCATTATCTCTTAATGATTCTCTTGACGCTGGTTGCAGTTACAGCTATGCAAAGCGTGGGAACAATTTTGATTGTTGCTATGCTGATTACACCTGCTGCTACTGCTTATCTTTACGCTAACAGTCTTAAAACGATGATTATCTTGTCTTCTAGCTTGGGGGCAATTGCATCTGTCTTAGGACTTTTCATTGGCTATACCTTTAATGTTGCGGCTGGCTCAAGCATTGTACTGACATCCGCCATTATCTTTGCCATTAGTTTCTTTATCGCTCCAAAACAACGATTTAACAAACTAAAAAATAAACCCAAGCTAAAATAAAATTAGTATTTCATTTATTAAAGGAGAACCTTATATGAAAAAATTAGGTTTTATCGCCGTTCTGTTTTTAGCCATCGTCGGGCTTGCTGCCTGCGCTGGTCAAAAAGGAACATCTACCAAGAATTCAAAATTGAATGTTGTTGCTACCAATTCTATCATCGCTGATATTACAAAAAATATTGCCGGTGATAAAATCAATCTGCACAGTATCGTTCCTGTCGGAAAAGATCCACATGAATACGAACCATTACCAGAAGATGTGAAAAAGACATCAAAAGCTGATTTGATTTTCTACAATGGTATCAATTTGGAAACCGGCGGAAATGCTTGGTTTACAAAATTGGTCAAAAATGCGAAAAAGACTGAAAACAAAGATTACTATGCTGTAAGTGATGGAGTGGATGTTATCTATCTGGAAGGTCAAAATGAAAAAGGGAAAGAAGATCCACACGCTTGGCTAAATCTTGAAAACGGAATCATTTATGCTAAAAACATTGCAAAACGTTTGATTGAAAAAGATCCTAAAAACAAAGAAACTTATGAAAAGAATCTGAAAGCTTATACTGCAAAACTTGAAACATTGGACAAGGAAGCAAAAGCAAAATTCAATAATATTCCTGCTGAAAAGAAAATGATTGTTACCAGCGAAGGTTGCTTCAAGTACTTCTCTAAAGCTTATGGTGTCCCATCTGCTTATATTTGGGAAATCAACACTGAAGAAGAAGGAACTCCAGATCAAATCAAAACATTGGTTGAAAAACTTCGTAAAACAAAAGTGCCATCACTCTTTGTTGAAAGTAGTGTTGATGACCGTCCAATGAAGACTGTTTCAAAAGATACAAAAATTCCAATTTATGCCAAGATTTTCACTGATTCAATCGCTGAAAAAGGTGAAAAAGGAGATAGCTACTACGATATGATGAAATGGAACTTAGATAAGATTTCAGAAGGTCTTAGCAAATAAGAAATGGAAAAAGGAGCCGGAATTGATTGCCAGTTCCTTTTTACTTGAAATTCTTCTTGAATAATAAGCCTTTCATTCTCTGAAACAAGCGGTTATCGGCTGTATTCTTAAGTTATTTTTGATATACTAGTAAGATAAGGAGTAAAAGGACAACATGACCCCAAACAAAGAAGATTACCTCAAATGTATTTATGAGATTGGTACGCATACTCAAAAAATTACAAATAAAGAAATTGCCGCCCAAATGCAGGTATCTCCCCCAGCTGTTACAGAAATGATTAAAAAGATGAAAGCCGAAAAATTGATTGTAAAAGATAAAACAAGTGGTTATTTACTGACAGATCTTGGTTTACATCTTGTTTCTGAGCTATATCGCAAGCACCGACTCATCGAGGCTTTTCTCGTACATGATTTGGGATATACGACTGATCAAATCCATGAAGAAGCGGAAGTCTTAGAACACACCGTTTCAGAATTATTTGTCGAGCGCTTAGAAAAAATGCTGAATTTCCCAGAAACCTGTCCCCACGGCGGAACCATTCCTGCAAAAGGTGAATTATTGGTCGAAAAATACCAATTGACTTTAGATCAAGTTGAAAATGCTGGAACCTATCGTTTAGCACGAGTTCACGATGAATTTGAACTATTAAAATATTTGGAAAAACACGATTTACATCTGGGAGATACGCTGATACTGGAGCAATACGATCCTTACGCTCAACTGTATGCGCTCAAGGTCAATGGAAAAGAGCTGCAAGTCAACTCTGTTATCGCTCAACAGCTTTATGTGGAAAAAATATAAAAGGAAGTCGAAGCTGATAACATCAACACATTAGAGACTGCTCAATGCGTATTGAGTTTTATCCTAGAAAGCAAACAAGTCTGGAACAGTTTTGTCCAGACTCGTTTTTTATTTATCATTTTCTCAACGATTCTTCGTATCTAACACAATCGTCACCGGTCCGTCATTGACTAACTCAACCTGCATATCAGCTGCGAAAACACCTGTTTTAACAGCTATTTCTCGACCTAGCAATTCGTTGAAATCATCATATAACTGACTAGCCAAGTCTGGTTGCGCAGCGCCTGTAAAAGCTGGGCGATTGCCTTTTTTTGTATCTGCGTAAAGGGTAAATTGAGAAATAGAAAGAATCTCTCCCTTTACATCTTTGATAGACAAGTTCATCTTGTCTTCATCATCTGAAAAAATCCGCATATTGGCAATTTTTCTTGCTGCATATTCTACATCTTCTTGAGAATCATCTGGTGCTACACCGACTAGTAACAGCAGTCCTTGCTGAATCTGATTGTAAAGTTCGGTATCAATTGATACCGAAGCTCGCTTCACACGCTGAATCACTATTTTCATTGTTGAACTTCCTAATTTCCGTTACATTTTGTGAATTAATTCACAAAAATGCAATTCTAGCAAAACATTTCCGCTCTGCTGTCCTCACCTAGCCATTTGTCCTTTTGACAGAATAAACTTCAGGCACGCTCTTAATCTTATCTACAACTGTTGTGAGCATAGATAGATTAGCAATTCCAAAAGAAACATGGATGTTGGCAAATTTCATATCCTTCGTTGGCTGTGCATTGACAGTGGAGATATTTTTGGTTGTATTGGACAAGACTTGTAACACATCGTTCAAAAGACCTGCTCGATTCAAACCATAAATATCAATGTGCGCTGTGTATTCCTTCGTAGAGGTATTTTCTTCCCATTCGACATCAATCAAGCGCTGCTCATAATTTTCCTGCGCCCGCAGATTCATACAGTCCTTACGGTGAATCGCCACGCCACGCCCTTTGGTAATGTACCCGACAATCTCGTCACCAGGAACTGGATTGCAACATTTGGCAATCCGTATCAAAAGCCCTGACGCACCTTGGATAATGACGCCGCCCTCATGCTTGACTTTCAGCGTTTCTTTATTCTCACGCTTCACTTCTCCGCCCTTGACAAGCTCTTCTGCTTCAGCTCTCGCTTTAGCACGCTCTTCCTCACGGCGTTCTTTTTCTGTCAAACGGTTAAAAATAGAAATCGCACCAATCTCACCAAAACCAATCGCCGCAAAAAGAGCTTCTTCTGTTTTGTAGCTCGTTTTTTGCAGGACTTCTTCCATGTGCTTTTTGTCCATGTATTTATTAGCTACATAGCCATGTTCTTGGAATTGTGCCTGTAAAAGTTCGCGCCCTTTAGAAATGGATAATTCCTTGTCTTGGTTTTTGAAAAATTGACGAATCTTATTGCGGGCTTTGCTTGTTTTTACAACATTAATCCAGTCACGACTTGGACCAAATGAATTGGTACTGGTAATAATCTCGACCTGGTCCCCTGTTTTTAACTTTGTAGTCAGCGGCACCATGCGACCATTGACCTTGGCACCAACCGCCTTTTCACCAACTTTGGTATGAATTTCATACGCAAAATCAATAGGCCCCGAGTCTTTTGGCAACGATCGGACAGCTCCGTCCGGTGTGAAAACATAGATTTCCTCAGCTAGATAATTTTCTTTAACAGAATCTACAAAATCTTGTGCATCATTAGACTGGTCTTGGAGTTCCATCATCTCCTTAATCCAGTTCATCCCAATCGCAGATTCTTTGCTATCCACTTGACCTTTAATGCCTTTTTTATAAGCCCAGTGAGCGGCAACCCCGTATTCAGCCACTTCGTGCATCTCTTTCGTCCGAATTTGAAACTCAATCGGACCTTTAGATCCATAAACGGTAGTGTGGATAGACTGATAACCATTTGCTTTGCGATTGGCAATATAATCTTTAAAACGTCCGGGCATTGGTCGCCAAAGTTCATGAATGTAACCCAGCATGGCATACACATCACTTTGCGTATCTAAAATGCAACGAATAGCAATCAAATCATAAATTTCATCAAAGCGCTTTTTCTTGTCTTGCATTTTGCGATAAATGGAATAAATATGTTTTGGACGACCGTAAATTTCCCCATGAAGATTACGCTCAGACGCATAGGTTTCAATCTTATGAACCACTTCGTCCACTAACTCCTCACGTTCCCGACGCTTTTCCTTCATCAGGTGGGAAATCTTATAAAACTCTGTCGGATTCAAATATCGAAAAGCTAAATCTTCCAATTCCCATTTGACGCTCGAAATCCCCAAGCGATGAGCCAACGGAGCATAAATTTCCATGGTTTCACGTGAGATACGTTCCTGCTTGTCTTTGCGCAGATGCTTGATCGTTCGCATATTGTGCAAACGATCCGCCAGCTTGACCAAAATGACACGGATATCCTTGTACATCGCCATTAGCATTTTGCGGTGGTTTTCAGCCAACTGTTCCTCGTGAGACATATACTTGACTTTACCAAGTTTGGTCACACCATCTACAATCACGCGCACATCATGTCCAAATTCGCGCTCTAAATCGTCTAAAGTCGCATTTGTATCTTCTACTACGTCATGCAAAAAACCGCAAGCAACACTAATAGCATCTAACTTCAACTTAGCTAAAATCCCTGCCACTTGAATCGGGTGGATGATATAAGGCTCCCCTGATTGGCGAAATTGCCCTCTATGTCGATCTACTGCATAGAATAGAGCTTTTTGAACCAAGACAACATCTTCTGATGATAAATACTTTCTAGTAAGAGCGACCACTTGATCGCCCGTTAAATTCACTTCTTTTGGCATATTCTCTCTCCAGTTCTTCCTACCATTTTATCACTTTTAAGGCAATATGAAAACAAGGAAACACAGAAGAATGCAAAGCTTCTGTGAGAAATGGTCGATTTTTTTCAAACTGCGATTACATATAAGCCATATCCAGTAAATAGCAATTACCCTAAGTTTAGAATAGGCGGGTTGTGATGGAAGAGGTGATGCTTTTCTGCATGTAGCATATCTCCGATAAATTCAACATAAGCATAAATGAGATAGCAAGCTGATACAACACCTAAAATAGCAATAAACAGCTCAAATAAGGTAGATAAAGACATGATGAACCTCCTCTCCTTACCAAGCAAAAGCAGTTTTCGCAATCTAGCCAGCAGATTTGTTTCCGTGCTTCCATCCTTTCTAGCTAAACTAGATATTTCACTTATATTATACCAAAGTTAAGAGTTAAGAACAATAGAAATGAGCTTGATCAATGAAACTTTCCGGCTACATCAACTCTGTCAAAACACTAACTGCACTTAATGCGTAAAGTGGAGCTGTCTCTGTCCGCAAGATACGTGGACCTAGCCCTGCAAGTATAGCTCCTGCCTCTTCCAATGTAGTAATTTCTGCTGGAGACAGACCGCCTTCTGGACCAAAAACAAATAAAATCCGGCTTCCTTTTTTAAGTTCTGTCACAGCCTTTACCAAAGCAGCAGACTCTCCCTCTTTAGCAGATTCCTCATAAGCTACAATAACACGGTCAAACTGGCTCAAACAATCTAAAAAATCAATTTTCTTCTCGAAAAGTCGAACTTCTGGTACCCAATTGCGTTTGCTCTGCTCTGCCGCTCCCAAAACAACCTTCTCTAGTTTGTCTGCTTTTTTAGCAAGTTTCTTACCGTCCCACTTGGCAACAGACCAGTCGGACGGAAAGGCCCAGATAGCAGCTGCACCCAGTTCCGTCGTTTTCTGAGCTACCCATTCCAGCTTGTCTCCTTTGGGAAAGCCAGAAGCAACCGTCACATGAATCGGCAGCTCCGCGTTGTCTGGTAAATCTTCTACCAGATTCAGCACATGGCACTCTCTATCTGCAACTCTTGCTAGGCGTTTAATACCATCCTCAAAAACCAGCACTACCTCATCATCTTCTACCAAACGCATCACAGAAAACATATGCTTAAGGGTATCTTTATCTCTGATAATGACAGGATTTTCAACCTGCCCGTTCACAAAATATTGCTGCATCTAACCTCCTATCACTCCTGAAATCTCCTTGGTTTTCTTAAAAACACAGGCATTCCACTCGCCCTGAATCATATGGGTCTCTAGGAAAAATCCAGCAACTTCTGCCGACTCCCGCACCAGATCCCATTTCTCAGAGATAATCCCGCTCATAATCAGGTAGCCCTCATCCTTAAGCAAACGGTAAGCATCATCCGTCAGATTTACCAGAATATCTGCCAGAATATTGGCTACAATGACATCAGCCACAATATCAACGCCCTTGAGAAGGTCGCCAGCTGCCACGTGAATATTTTCAGTTCCAGCATTCAGTGCAATATTTTCCTGAGCAACACGGACAGCCACATCGTCTAAGTCATAGGCGAAAATCTCTTTGGCACCCAAGAGTGAGCTAGCAATAGAAAGAACGCCAGAGCCAGTGCCTACATCCAACACTGTTTCTCCGCCACGCAGAATCTGCTCCAAAGCAAAGAGACTCATCTTGGTGGTCGGATGAGTGCCCGTGCCAAAAGCCATACCAGGGTCCAACTTGATAACCTTCTCACTCGGACCAGCCTCATAGTCCGTCCAAGACGGCACAATAGTCAAATCATGAGTAATGCGAGCCGGTTCAAAATATTTTTTCCAATTGTCCGCCCAATCTTCCTCTGCCAGCTGCTGAGTGGTTAGCTGGATTTTTCCAATCTCTAAACCAAAATCCCTCAACTGAGCCAAACGCTCTTTCATTTCCTGACGAATCATTTCAAGGTTCACTGTTTCTGGGTAATAAGCCGTAATGGCAACCGTATTCAGCTGCTTTACCTGAGGCAGCACCTCCCCAAAAGGACCAGCTTCCCCCAGATAATCTGCGCTGTCATCAATAGCCACGCCTTGACTACCTAGGTCAATTAGAATATTACTGACCGCTTCTTCCGCCTCACGGCTGACCGTAATGGTTAGTTCTTGCCAAGTGTTCATGTGTCATTCCTTTCTTTTAATACTCTTCGTCATATAAACCATATCCATGCCCTCTTGCTCTGGTTCAGTATGCGTTTGATGATAGCCGCATTTTTCATAAAATTTGACCATAGGTTCATCTTGGAAAACTGTACACAAATCCCACTGAGTAATCGTCGGAAATTTTTTCTCTAGCAGGCGAATTCCTTCGTAGCCATAGCCTTTTCGCTGATATTGAGGTAAAATTGCAGCTGTCCCAAGCCAACCTGCTGTTCGCGCATCATTGGTCTGCAAGCGAAGAAAGCCAACAATTTCTTCGTCATCTTTGACAAAATAGTAAAAACTATTAGGACGTTCCACCAACTTCCACTTGATCCGCTCTCTATCTTCCAGATAAGGGTCATACTGATCATGATATTTTTCATAAACAGACTTGAAACTAGCACGTTGAATACTGATAATGGTTTCTAAATCTGTAGCTTCTGCTTGTTCTATATGAATCATCTCTGCACCTCCAAATAATCTCCCAATCTACTTTTCAACTGCGGGATGACCTTTTCATCCGCTAGTAATTCTTCTATATTTACTAATTTGTAGCCCTGTCCTTCGTCACCAAAGACAATCTGATCTATCAGTTCTTGACAGATAGAAGCCACCATGAAAACAGAAACTTTCTCAGGATGAACAAATCCCTGATAACATTTGACCCATGTAATGGATTCCTTTTTGAGTTCAATGCCTAATTCCTCAAAAACTTCTCGCTTGATACACTCAAAAGGCGTTTCACCCTTTTCTCTCCCACCTCCAGGAAAATCCCACATATTGGGATAAGGAATAGTGGGAATATCGTCTCTTAAAATGGTTAAAATTGTATCGCCATGCAGCAAAGCAATTTTACAACCTGAGAAATCAAACGTTTGATGCAAAACAGTCATATCGCTCATTCTTCCCTACCTCCGTAAAATCAGTGTTCTTCTTAGACACGCTTGTATTTCAGTACCTCGGATATGGATAAAATTCCGTCTCCGTCAGCCCTGCTCTGCCTTTTTCAAAAGCTTCATTATTCCAGACAATTTCAAATTCCTCTGCCGCTGGATCTGCCAGAAAGTCCATGAGAGCATCTAATCCCTCTTCGGCTGTCTGCTTCAAAAAATCCACAAAGTAGGTCAAGAATTCACGAGACAAACCTTTTTTTGGCTCGTAAGGGACAACTGTTAGATAGTCCTCTGTTTCAAGGTGAGACTTAGTAGGATTATAAAAGAGAACGCTTTCTTCAAAGAAAATGTCTTCTGTGCTACTTTCTCCATCCACATCTAACAGTTCGATGCCATTTGCATTTTGTACTTCTAAGAGAAAGGACACTTCTACGGCATGATTCTTCTTATCCCAATTGATTTCATAGTCAAATGGAAAACATTTCTCCATTTCTTCATCTAATATATCCAAAAATCCATATTTAGCCATAGCAAGCCTCTCTCTAATCCTTTAAAATGTGTTAAAATAGATACAACTATAGTAACATAAATCAGAACAGTTGAAAAGAATACCAGTAAGGAGGAAAACGTATGCCAGACAATTTAGCGATTCGCATGCGGCCTAAAAATATCAATCAGGTCATCGGTCAGAAACATCTGGTCGGTGAAGGAAAAATCATTCGTCGCATGGTGGAAGCCAATCGCCTGTCTTCCATGATTCTCTATGGTCCGCCAGGGATTGGCAAGACTTCAATTGCTTCGGCTATTGCCGGAACTACCAAATTTGCTTTTCGGACCTTTAATGCTACTGTTGATAGTAAGAAGCGTCTGCAAGAGATTGCGGAAGAAGCCAAATTCTCTGGTGGTTTGGTGCTGCTGTTAGACGAGATTCATCGCTTGGACAAGACCAAACAGGACTTCCTCCTACCGCTCTTAGAAAACGGTCTGGTCATCATGATTGGCGCCACAACAGAAAATCCCTTTTTCTCCGTCACTCCCGCTATTCGCAGCCGAGTACAGATTTTCGAGCTGGAGCCTCTGACAAATGATGATATTAAACAAGCCATTCAAACAGCCCTGACGGACACCGAACGAGGTTTTGATTTTCCTGTCCAGCTAGATGATGACGCTCTGGATTTCATTGCCACTTCCACGAACGGAGACTTGCGCTCAGCCTTTAATTCTCTAGATTTAGCAGTCCTCTCTACCTCAGCGGATCATGCAGGCGTTCGCCATATCACTCTGGATATTATGGAAAACAGCCTACAAAAAAGCTACATCACTATGGACAAAGACGGAGACGGTCACTATGACGTCCTGTCCGCTTTACAGAAGTCTATTCGCGGGTCTGATGTCAATGCCAGTCTCCATTATGCAGCTCGCTTGATTGAAGCTGGAGACCTTCCCAGTCTCGCACGACGTCTGACGGTCATCGCTTATGAGGACATTGGTCTGGCAAACCCCGATGCTCAGATTCATACAGTGACTGCACTTGAAGCCGCTCAGAAAATCGGCTTCCCCGAAGCTCGCATCCTCATTGCCAATATTGTCATTGACCTAGCGCTTTCTCCTAAGTCTAATTCTGCCATAGTAGCTATAGATAAAGCTCTTTCTGATTTGCGACAAAATGGAAACTTACCTATCCCCCGCCATCTACGAGACGGTCACTACGCTGGTAGCAAGGAGCTGGGAAATGCGCAGGATTACAAATATCCACATAACTATCCTGGTAATTGGGTGCAGCAAGACTACCTTCCTGAAAAAATTAAAAATGCCGATTATTTCACTCCGAACGAAAACGGGAAGTACGAACGAGCCCTTGGCATGACTAAAAATAAGATTGAACAACTCAAAAACCACTAAAAAATCGTGGTATCGTTTGCAAAAAATCAATTTTTTCTCTTGAATTTTTCAAAAATTGTGGTATCATAATTATAGAAACGCTGTGGTGTACGACTTCACACTTAAGTGTTGACCGACTATTTTTTGTATTATTAGGGAAACAAAAGACTTCTAACAGCTTGCAGGCCGTTTCACGCGGAAGCAGCTTCAGTTAGAGCGAGTTGCCCACCTGCTTAATTGCGCGGGTTCAATACAAATCGTGAAGGTCCGGCACCAATACAGCTTTTTCTGTTGCCTCCTTAGCTCAGTTGGTAGAGCAGTGGACTCTTAATCCATGGGTCACAGGTTCGAGCCCTGTAGGGGGCATAGAAATATAGAGGAAAAAGCCTTAATTTACAAGGCTTTTTTGCTTGTCTTGATAATATTTGCCGTGTAATTTGCCGTGAATTTACAACAAACTTTTTACAGCCATAAATTCCTCGCTTATCTTTTCCTCCAATGTATGACCATATACTTCTACCAGCATTGAAATATCTTTGTGACCTAAAATCTTAGCAATCACTCCCAAATCAATATTATTATGCCATAAATAACTACCGTAAGTATGCCTAGCTCCTTTAGTGGTAATGATGGGAAAAATATCAAGCTCCATCAGCATAACTTTAATAGCTTTGTTCACTGTCGCTATATCTGGCACAGCATGAGCATACCCATAATGTTGAAAGACTAGACTATCTTTATTTACAATGTTCAATGACTTATTTGCTTGAGCCTGTAATTTTTTTAGACTATTTAACAAATCAAGCATATCTGGAGTAATGGGCACTATTCTTACTGAAGTCTTATTTTTGGGAGGAGTAAACTTATGTATTGACGTATTATATCTACGATAAGTTTTCACCTGTACGTTTACTTCGTCTATATCATTCCAAGTCAAAGCAATCAACTCTGCAAATCTCATACCCGTTTTAAACAAGAAATAGATGATGTAAGGAACAATAGATCTGTCATAATCAAATTTTTCTCGTAAATAAGTTAACACTTTTTGATAATCATACTCTGTATGCAGATACTTCTCATCTACTGCCTGTCCGCTTTTGCTTGAAAACAACTCGACATAAGCAGTAAAATCTTCAATAACAACTTTATCAGCAATAGCCATCTGAATACTTGCCCGTATACTTGAATTAAGACGCCCCAGAAAATTTCTAGAAACCTTTTTACCGTAATCATTCATAATTTTCTGGTATTCACTGGGCTTAATTTTTGAAACAGGTTTATCTCCAAATAGCCTTTCGATGACCTTTTTTCTCATGATGTATTTCTTTTTTGTGACCTCACTTCTACTACTAGGTAAAATTTTTAAATCAAGCCATTCTTGATAAAGTTCCGATAAAGTCATATTAGAGCGCAAAACACTCCCAGTATTTAACTTATGAAGGACTTTCTCCGCTTCTATTTTAGCTTCTCTTTTTGTCTTGAATCCACTCCTATGGAGTAGACTCTTACTCCTCTCACGTATAGAGAACGACCAAAGCCTTTTCTTCCCACGCTGTTTATATTCAATATAAGCCATTTTTTACAAATCCATTCCTAACAACTCTTTTACAATGGATTTAGGGACTACCATTAATCGTTTACGTTCATAAAATGTATACCCTCTGGAGACAAGTATATCTCTAGCTTGATGAATAATAGCGTTAGCTGTTGATGGTCTATAACCCATGGAAATCAAATCCTTATTCGAAATCGTATCTTTCATACCGTTACCCTCTCATTATTCTTAGTTTATTGCTAACTTTGGAATATCGCCTTGTAACATAGAATTCATAAACTCAAAAAAATTTATCAAACAAGGCTCTTGATTAAAGATTTCAACAAAATCTAAAGCATTTTGAAAAAAAACATTTAAATTAACCTCAGATATACTTTCGGCAAGTTTTTTATATTTAGCTACCGTTCGTTTATCAGATTCTGCAAATAATTCAGGCTTATTACGAAGAGCAAAAAGATAAATCTTCTCATTAACACCTAAATTATTAAATTCTAAGCCTTTAAAATTTTCAATATACACTGGAATTTTAGCTAAAAATGGCAATCCATTTTTTAATTCCTTTTTTATGTTGCCTTCATTATAGAATTTATACTCAATTCTCCATAGATTATCGTATTGCTTATAAATTTCTATTTCAGCCATATCTCCACTATCCATACGTTCTTTAAGTTTGTTATAAGCGGTTAAATGATAATTACCTTTAGGAGCACCAAAATCCATAGTTTCAAGTTTCATGCCCTTATAAATAGGACGATACATTACTTTTGGCCAATTTACACGTAAAGCCGATAAATCCCGCTCAAAATCATAAGCTAAATGAAAAGTAGATATTGCAATGTTAGACATATACGGAAACAGTCTATGAAAAACAACTAAAAAATTCTTTTTTGAAATTTTAGAAGGAGTAAATTCAATCTTTAAAGGTCTTTTGTTCATCTTGATAGATGCAACGGGGGTATACTCTATGTACCAATTTTCTTTTCCATCATCAAAAAATTGCCCTTTATAACTAGATAGTTCACCATTTCTATTTAAATTTGGTTCAACTACACCAAAGTAATCATATAGGATAAAACTCCCGTTAAGAATCGCAGAATGAAATTCTTCGCTAACTTCAGCAGTTAAACTCAATTTGTCTAATTTCAGACCAATGAATCCATACTTCAAAGATACCTCCTCTTGAAATTTGGAGTAACTCTTATCAGACATTTGATGTATACTTATCGGGCTATTAGAGGGAGCCCGATTTAAAACTTCTCTATCCATGAAATTTCTCCTTCAAAAAACTAAAATTAAAACATTCTATAAATACTTAAATTTTAGGGTAAGACTGCCGTTCCACTGACCACGCCCTACTTGCCAGCAAAGCTGGCAGGCCCAGTCTTACCCTAAAATATAAATTATTTATTATTTAATTCCGCCATTTCAATTAATTCTTCAAAAGTTCCAATCTTTCTAGCTTGAATCACTTCATACTGAGCATTTTGACCAAATGAAGCATTATTAACAACTTCAACTTCATAAATGCCAGGAGATACAAAAATACCACTAAATCTTCCTTTATCAAAGTGCATACCAAGATCGCCCCAAGAATCACGTAAAGTGGCAATTTTCAACCAGCCTTTCTCTTTCTTAGTAGAGATAGCTAGAACAACAACAGTTTCTTTCATAGTTAAAATCCTTTCTTATTTAAAATAATATACAGTTATACAGCTTTTAACGTCAATCGCCCCCTATTAGTACTGGGGGGATTCTCTGACCTCCTGCTAAAGCAGTCGGTGGGCTCTTTCTCCCTAGCGAAAAGAGGAACGCTCCGCTCGATTCTGCCCCCTGGCAATCGTCCCTATTTCGCTAGTCCTAAAGACCTCATCTTTTTACATCAAATTTTTAGGACATTTGATTCGTTTCCTCCTCTAAATATAATTGTAGTTCGCTTATAAAATGAAATTGTTTGGTATCTAAGTAAGGGCTTTCCCAATATTGTGCGGTTCCCTTACCTGAACCTTGCATATAGAGATAGCCTGCTCCTTTTTCTTCAATAGGTTTTAACTTGTCAGGAGTAGCAGAACCAAACACCATGCGGTAGCCTTCGCTTGAATTTGCACCTAAGGCAATTCTCAAGCCGAGATTATCTCTTAAATCAGTATTCAACGTCTCTGAACGCATTTGCTGAGCAGAGATAAGAATAAATACTCCAGCTTGCCGACCCAATAGAATAATTTGCTTGATACCGTCCATGACTTCAGTAATAACTTCTTTTGATTTTTTATCTGTTCCTGAAGCTTGGAATGCTCCCATTTCGTCAAAAATGAGCCACACTGGTTTAAATCCATGGTCGGTAAAATTTGAGCCGTATTGAAAGTTATCACGCATATATTGATATCGTTCCCGGATTTCTTCAACTACTAACCGTACAACACGAGCGATATTGTTAAGAGTGGTTGCTACATATTTTTTTCCAAAGTAATGTGACAAGCTACCTAGATCAGAATTTTTAGGATCCGCTATATAGACAGTTGATTGACGTTTGAGAAATTCTAAAATTAGGAAAGATATAAAAACCGACTTTCCGCTTCCTGTACCTCCCGAAACTAAAATATGAGGGCATTTTACTGGGTTATAGACTATTCCGTACCCTAAGTCGATATCAAGATTGTTGATTACTTGCTTTTGATCGTGAGATTGTAGAATTAGCCTTTCTGGTTTTTTGTAGTAAAAGTGGTACTCTACAAAACTAGGGCGAATAATTTTTTCTTCCAGCTCTAGTTCTAGTGCCCCTGCAATTACGTCATCAAGCAACTGGACTTTTTTGGAGAACTCGTCCCCTGTGATAAGAGCTTTGACCAAAATATAACCTTCTTTTTTATTGAGGGCATATTCTAAAACAGCAGACCGAACAATTTTCTCATAACCCGTGCTGTTCTTAGCAGCAGTATAAAGTCGGTTGGTGTACAAAACCCACAACAATCGCTCGCGAATTAGCAAATAATTTTCAAGATTATATCTTAGTGATTTTAACTTTAAATGGAATTTATAAATTACATTTAAAATTAGCGCAATAAGTAAAGTTTTTATCAAATCAGAAAACCTAGTATTTGTTACAACAAAAATCGAAGCTATACCAAGGCTGAATAATAATGCCCAATGAAAACGTCTTAATCTTACACTCGATAAAAAGGAGCTTTTTGTGAGATCTGCTGTTTGCCTTATTTTAAACATTTAAACGCCCTTTATTTTATCTATAAACTCTTTTAGCAAATCATAGATTCCTATGAGCTTGATTTTTGTGAAATAGTAGGTAGAAATAAGCAGTGAAATACACCCAATAAAAAGGGAAACATTTGAAAGAAAATGCCCTTGAGGGAGCGTAAAAACTCCTATGCTAGCTAATATTACAAATATTAGAAAGAATACATATGTTTTAAAATTATCAGTCATTTTGATTTACCTATATTTTCAATGAACATTACAATAATTGCAGGAAGCTGAATTAACAGAACTGCAACAGAGAGCAACAGAGCACATTTAATAGATAGCCATGGTGTATAGGCTGTAAAATCTATGCCTTTTGCTGTGAAGCCAGCTAAAACGGAAATTATCGCTAATAGAACAAAGGACGTTGTTATCCAAAAGTAATTTTTCATTTTTTATATTCTCCATTTCTTTTTAATAATGAATGTAGGGGAGAAAAAATCTCCCTCACAGTTTTAAGATTCACTTACAGAGCTGTAAAAAGAAGTATTTCTATATCCTTGATAAACCGGTTCATTCATCAAGGAAAGTCGAGTTTTATCAGAAACACGATGTTTCTGCCGATTAAGAATAAGAATATTTTCTGCAATCTTTTTCAAAGTAGGCTCATTAATTTTAGCAAATGGTAAATTTCGCTTGAGGAACTCTCGTGATTCATCATCTAATATAAAGTCTACTGATACATTTGAATTAAAACTTTGTACTCGCTTAATTCCATTCTCATTCGGCATTTCCATATTTTCTTTGTCAAAAATTTCTTTAAAAGTTTTCATGTTTTCTCCATTTCTCTATCTTATTGTTGCAGCTAAAGTCAATATTCTTAATAAGTATTGGCGAAGCTCGTGCCCTCATTTTCTCTCCTTTTGTTTCTCTGTGTAACACTCGATAGAACTCGTTGTCCAAAAAATAAAGTGTATAACACTATAAAACTTTGTTAGTAAATAATAAAGATGAAACCCACCCTTATTATTTGTTATTCCTTTTTGCCTTAAACAATTCAATTTCCTCTATTTGTGAACGATAGTAAAGGTATATGAATATTTTTATAACATAGTTTAAATTGATTACTCTTTGCATAGATTCTGGTTTTAGTTTATATCTATAATCCTCTAACCCTTGCAACACGTCGCTAAATAGATAAAATCTTGGGGTAATCGTCCCAACTTCTTGCGAATAATCTACTTTTTGGCTTGCTATTTCTGCAAAGACTTGAGACCACTCAATCTCTTTTCTATCATCTTTCGCTTTTACAAAATAATAAGCAGCTTCCAAAATACTTCCACTTGAGACCATTATGGATAAAGTAGGAGAATATCCCTGAGAAAAATCTTCATATTCTTTCAATATTGACTCATACTTATCTATTAAAGAATTCTTTTCACTTTTCAGCTGTTCTTCCTTTAAGAAAATAAGCTCATTTATCCAGTATTTAGTTTCGTGAGCAACTCGAACCGTTTTATATTCTCGACTCATTTTCTCTCCTTTCTTTGTTCTATCGTATCTTACACTTTAATTCTATCATATGAAATACAGAAACGCAAGCAAAAAATTCAAAAAATTTTAAATCAACCTAAAACATTAAATCCCATCATCTAATTTTTGCCGTGAATTTGCCGTGCATTATACTGTTCCCAAACTCATATACCTACTTATAAAGCATGAAAAGCTCAGAAAATCAATAATCGTTGAGTGCTATATATTCTAATATACTTGTAGGGGGCATCTAATATTTACATACAAAAGCCTATCATATAGGCTTTTTCACTTACTCTCAACTATTTTTGCCCCATCATTTGCCCCACTTTTAAATCTATCTTTTCTTTTTGAATCAAATTACATCTTAACAAATAGTGTAAAGCCAGTTACTTTTGCTTTGATGCCATACAATATTTTCATGTAGAGAAGACAAATTTTATCTTCTCTTTTTATTTTCAAAATGATAAAAACTGATTTTCTTTTCATGAATCAGACTGAAACTTCCAAATTGTCCATTTATTTTATTGACATTTCCTATAAAAATATGTAAAATACTTTCATTATCAAACTATACTATATAGGGGGGTATTGAAATGAAATTTTCTAATCGTTTATTGCTATTCCTTGCAGGAGTTGTTTTTGTCCTTTTAGCACTTTTTCTATTTACAAACCCAGCAGCTAATCTTGTTGCTTACAGCTGGTGGATTGCATTTGGTTTACTGGTTGCTTCTATAGCAGCTATTTTAGGCTATTTCTCTGTACCAAAAGAGCTTCGCTCACCAGTTTATCTTTTCCAAGGGATTGTTAATCTTCTCTTAGCTCTTTACCTCGTTGCCTATGGCTTTGTGACCCTGCCGGTTGTCATTCCAACTGTTTTAGGAATTTGGTTAATTGTAGAAGCCATTATAGCTTTCTTTAAAGGCAATCGTCTGGGATTGATTTTCCCTATTATTGGCAACCATATCATGTGGATAGCGTTGCTTGCATTTTTACTAGGTCTAGCGATTCTGTTCAATCCAGTAGCTACAAGTGTCTTTGTCGTTTATGTCGTTGCCTTTGCATTTTTAGTTGCTGGCTTTACCTACATCATTGATGCTTTTCGTAAATAATCTAGTTGCTATTTCTATCGCATTCAAAAAAGCTGGGAAATCATATTCTCAGCTTTTTCGTATCTTTAATTGTCACTTTTTCGCATCCCATTCTGCGTAGAATTGCTCTAGGTATTCTTCCAAAAAGCGATGCCTGCCCATGGCTAATTGCTTGGCATAATTTGTATTCATCAAATCTTTTAACTTCAACAACTTTTCATAAAAATGTAGAATTGCTGTTCCTTTATTGCTTCGATATTCTTCTACCGTCATATCTTCTCGCGGTCGCAAGGCAGGGTCATGAATGGGTCTGCCCGTATATCCAGAATAAGCCATAGCTCGCGCTATTCCAATCGCTCCAATCGCATCCAAACGGTCAGCGTCTTGAACAATTTTCCCCTCCAAAGTGCTAACATTCTTCTGTTGATGATCACCTTTAAATGACATTGTTGAAACAATCTCTAACACATGAGCTATTTCCGCCTCTGAAGCCTGATGATTCTGTAGCCATTGCTCAACCTTTTGCAAGCCCACTTCTTCACTCTCATTTAACTTCCCGTCAGCTATATCATGTAGTAAGGCAGCTAGCTCACAAATAAAAACATCTGCTCGTTCTTGTTTGGCAATTTCTACAGCAATATTTGTGACACGTACAATATGCCACCAATCATGTCCGCTTGTTTCGTCTTTCAGTTCAGCATAAGCAAAATCTCTAGCTTCTTGAAGAATTTTCGTTTGTCGATCAGTTATCATCTGTCTCTCTTTTTTATTGATGTATACAAAAATCTCGAAGCTATTTCGAAACTTTCTTGATTAGACTCATTTTTCAAGCCCAATCGTTTTCATTTTTGTTGAATTTGTTGGTAGACGTGATTCCAGTCATTTGGATTTGCAATATCTAAATCATCCGTTGCAATTCTCATTTTAGGACTGTAGTTGTAATCCTCATACCAATTTTGATAATGCTTATAAAGCAGTTGGTAGTAGTCAGCTAGTCCATTTTCTTCATTTGGTTGCTCATAATTGCGACCGCGTTTTTTGATATTGTTCATAATATGGTCGAAACTACCATCTAAATAAATCAACAAATCTGGCGCTTTCTTAGGCAGACCTTGGATTTCTTCCATCATATTGTCCAAAAGTTCCAAGTAGATATCATACTCTTGCTCACTGATACTTCCCTTGAGTGTATTGATATAAGTAAACAAAGCGTCTTCATAAATAGAACGATCTAGAATGTTATTGTCATCATGATAGGCCGCTTTAATCATTTTAAAGCGTTTGTTTAGAAAGTAAATCTGCAAAGCAAAACCATATTTATCAGGGTCTTCATAATATTTATCCAAAATAGGATTTTCTTCTACCGGTTCAAAAAATGGCTGCGTTCCTAATTCCTCGGCTAATCGATAAGTGTAAGTCGTCTTACCTACCCCAATCATGCCCGCTAAAATAATCACTATCTTCCTGCACCTCCCAAATCTATCCAATATCAGGTTATCAGCCTCAGCCTAACCACCATATATTGTGCCAAAGAAGATGATAACACAATATATTGATGACGTCAAGATATAAAACTTCTAAATGTATAAACAAAAATAACCTTGTACAAAGAAGCACGATTAGCTTCAATACAAGCGTTATTTTTAGGATTCTCCATTCGTGACAGTAAATTTAATATGCGAATAATCTTTTTCTAAATCTTTCCCTTTCAAAAAAGCTGTCGCATCTTTTTTAATCTGAACGAGGTCAATTCCTTGCGCCTGTGCTGCAAATACACAACCACAATAGCATTGGCGATAAATGTCGTACTCCTCGCACATTTCGACCGATCGCTTATAGCCCTGATTTTTCTTAAAATCACTCGGAAGATACTGGGTTGCATAGACTTTCTGTACTTCAATTCCAACGCTATTGATTGTCTGCGAATTTTTATGAGGGCTGATTGTCAAGGCACTTCCAAAATAGTCAAATCCCAAATCAACCGCCACTTGTGCCGTTTTATCCAAGCGATAATCATAACAGACTTTACAACGATCGCCACCCTCCGGCTCTTCTTCCAAACCGTGTACTGTTCGGAAAAATTCTTGCGGCTCATAGGGGGCTTCTAAATATTGAACATGATTACCAGTATTTTCATTGAAATCGTGAACAAATTTTTGGGCAACATAGGCACGGCGTTGGTATTCTGCTTTGGGGTGAATATTTGAATTGGCAAAATAAACCGTCACATCCCTCTCGTGTCAAGCGAATGACACAAAATATATTGTCTATTTTTAGACAACAAAAGAGAGTGATTTCTCACTCCCTCTTGCGTCTATTTCCATATGATTTTCTGAACAATGCTTCCCTCACATAGGACAGAGTCAATATACTTTTCCATTAGCTCCCTTGTAAGCTCATTATCCTTAACTACCTCATCTTGTTTAGAAAGTTCCGCTATTCTTTCCGATAGGCTTTCAAGTGCTTTGTCGATACTCTTTTTACTTTCTATGAATTTGAGCTTTGTCATCTTGCCGAGTTTGTATTTTTCAAAGTCTGAAGTCTTTTTAGCTTCAAGTCTTTCGACTTGTTTTTCCAAATCTTTAACGCTTATCTTATCCTTTTGCTCAGCTTTAACCTCACCATATTTTTCTTTAATAAGAGCTAAAACCTGCTCTTCAAGTTTCTCCGCTCTTGAATTCTTATGTTCCACATTGTTGCATTTGCAAATTCTACAATGAAAATACTTGTGTACCCTCACGCTTCCATCAAGCCTCGGTCTTTTCGACTGAACAAATCCCAATATATGATTACAAGTAGGGCATTTAGCAAATCCTTGAAGTGGTGAATGCTGTCTCCAAGGATAATCAGTATTCTTACCTTTAATAAAGCGTCTGCTTTCTTTTATGGCTTGAACCTTATCAAATTCTTCCTGAGAGATAATAGCTTCATGATGGTTATGCACCCTGCCCCATTCCTCTTTTGGATGGAATTTGAAGCTTCTGGGTGTCAACACTGATTTTTCTTGCATATTGAAGACATAAGTACCTGTGTAATTTTCGTTTGAGAGCATATCCGTTACAGTTCCGTTTGTCCAAGTAGGATTCTTTCTGTTTTCAGAAGATACGATGTTATACTCGTAGTCCATATTGGTAAGTTCTTTTTTACGCTCATTCGGTGTAGGTATATTCTCAGCATTCATTACGGCTGCAATCTTTCTTGTAGCCATTCCGCTTAAAGCTAAGTCAAATACTTTTCTGACTATCCAAGAAGTTTTTTCATCAATGATGATATTGTACTTATCAACCGGATCTTTCATATAGCCAAGTGGCGGACTCCAAGCAAGGAATTTCCCTTGCTTTTTTAGTTCCGTTGAAACCGACTTAATCTTCTGCGAAATATCCTTTGTATAGAAATCATAGAGCAACCCCTTAAACTGAATATCAAGGTCTGTTCCATTTCCTTTTTCTTTCGCACTGTCATATCCGTCATTTATGGCTATAAATCTTATGCCAAGAAATGGAAAGATATTTTCAAGGTAATCACCAAGAGCAATATAGTCTCTCATAAACCTTGAAAGGTCTTTTACGATGATTGCGTTAATCTTTCCGGACTTTACTTCCTCAAGCATTCTTTGAAAAGAAGGACGCTTTTCATTTGTTCCGGTATAGCCGTCATCAATATATTCTTCTCTTTGAAAAGACTTAAACTCTTCATTTCTATTGAGATAGTCATTCAGATATTGCCTTTGATTGATGATACTCTCGCTTTCGTCTTTCTTCATCTGATCTTCTACGGAAAGTCTGATATAAAGGGCTATCTTACTCACTTTCTACACCTCCCATCAGCATATCCATATTAAATTTGAAAATCACCTCGAAATCGTGATTGGCATAAACGATTATCTTTTCTACAAGGCTGTGAATTAAATCGCCTGAAAGCTTTTCAATTCCCTTTGCTGAAAATACATCCCTTATCCATTTAAGTGATTTTCTCTTTTCCTTTTCAAGCTCTTTTGCCTTGTTTTCAAGAGCTATTACTTCATTGTTAATTGTGGCTATATGACTTAGAGCAATTTCTCTTTTCAGTGAATAAAGCTCCCTGTCAATCTTTCCAAGGCTATATTCCTCATACGCCTTTTGAATGAACAGCTCTTCTTTCAATACCTTATCATTCAGCTTCTGGGTATCTTTTGTGGCAAGGGAAAGCCCCTCATCAAATCTCAAAGACACTCTTTCAATAAACTTTTTCTTACTTGTAGCTTTTGTAATAAACTCGGATACCTTATCACTGATAGCCTTATCTAAATCTCTTTCCATGACGAAGACACTTTTTTCTTTTTCAAGTGTTCCCGTATAGGTGTCATTTTGAAAAGAATAGTAAAGTCTATCCTGATTTTTACCATATATTCTTGTTCTTCTGAAAAGCTCTTTGCCGGTGTTATTGTTGAAAACCAAGCCCTTATATCTATTTTCATAATCTCTTTCAAAGTCGTGCATTTTAGCAGCGAAACGATGATTTTCAAGTCTTTGTTTTCTACCCTCAAGCACCTTTTCAAAATCTTCTTTTGAGATAATAGGCTCGTGAGCATTTTCAAATACTATCTGCTCATTTTCCTCTACAAAATGCTGTTTTACACCCTTTGCAAGATTTTGCTGTCTTACTCCCTGCACCAATGTGCCTGTATAGGCTCTGTTTGTTAGGATTTTAGAAATAGTAGACTTATGCCACTGCGGTTCTCCGTCAAGCCTGTAAACTCTTCCGGTCTTATAGTAAACCATACCTGTGGCATATCCTTTTCTATTAAGGTATCTTGCAACTTCATACTGACTATTACCCTCAAGTGTTAAGCGGAACATCTCTTCTACGATGAAGCGAACTTTTTCATCTATCTCTAATTTCTGTCCCTCTTTCAGCTTTACAACCTTATATCCGTAAGGAGGAACAGTACCGATAAAATATCCGTTTTTTGCTCTGTTATGCTTACTTGTTTTTATCTTGACGGAAATATCTTTGGCATACATATCGTTGACGATATTTTTCAGCGTTACCTCAAATGACTTTTTAGAGTCCAAGTCCTTTACAGTATCCACCTTGTCATTAACCGAGATAAATCTAACACCTAAAAACGGAAATACTTTATCAATCAGTCTTCCCATTTCAAGATATTCTCTGCCAAGTCTTGATAAGTCCCTTATGATAATACAGTTTATCTTTCTATCCTTAATATCCTGCATCATCTCCTGAAACTGAGGTCTTTCAAAATTTGTTCCACTATATTCATAGTCTGTATATGTGTTTAAGACCTTAATGTTTTCTTTTAAGGCATATTCTTTACAACAAAGCAGCTGTGTTTCAATGGAAGAAGATTTCTCTCTCCATTCTTCTTTTCTTTCAGATGACAGTCTTGTGTAAATACCTGCTTTATAAAATACCTTTTCTGTACTATCCTCAGCCTTTTGAATGTATCTTTTGGAAGTCCTTGCCATTAGCAAACACCTCCCACCGCAAGTTTTGGCATATTCATTTCTAAGGCTTCGCCATAAGCTCTGCCTATGGTAAATACTTTCACCTTATTTTCATCTGAAGCCTTAAACTCGCATTTTTCACTGTCTAAAATTGCCTGCATTAGATTTACTGTATCCATATTATTAAAGACAAAGTTTATGGCGTTATCTTCGCCAATCTCTATGCGGTCAATGAAAGACACCAAGGATAATCTATTCAGCGTACCCTCTTCTACATTAGGAATAATATCGGAAACAAAACTACCCTTATCTTTAATTTTTTCTTTTAATTCTTCTATCGTTTTTTGCTTTGTAATAATCTGTTTCTCAATCTCCCTAATCTTAAGAAGATAATTTTTTCTAAATCTCTCAAACTCTTCTGTGGTAATAAGCTCTTCTTCCAGGTCCATATAAAGAGAGCCTCTAAGCCTTTCATACTTTTTCTTTTCCGCATTTAAGGAGTCGAAATCAGCCTTGATTGTGAGCTTAGAAATATCAATCTTACTTACCTTTTTAAGAAGCTCATTATATTTTGAAAGATAATCATTAAGAGCATGAATGGTAGCACCTATTACATAATCTTCTTTAACGCTATGCCTTGTGCATTCGCCCTTGATGTTATATTCGGAGCATATATAAAAGATGTTGTAGCCGTCTTTTGACTTGACCTTTCGTCTAATCATCGGGCTGCCGCAATCTTTACAGTAAAGCATTCCAGACAGAATACTCGGATTTTCTTTTGAAGCTTTTACATCTCGAAGCAGCATTTTATTTGCCAGTGCAAATACGGATTTGGAAACAATGCTTTCGTGAGCATTTTCTATTATGATCCAGTCATCCTTTGCTACATCGACTTCTCTTTTGGATTTGTAATTGAGCTTTGCCGTCTTGCCTTGTTCTAAAACGCCAATATATACCTTATTGGTGATGACCCTGTTGACCATCTTAGCATCCCACTTGGCATCTTTTACGATAAAGCCCGTGTTAAAGTTATCGCCTTTATTCTCCTTGTGCCTGGACGGTGTAACCGTACCTATGCTGTTTAGAAAATCAGCGATTGCTTTTGAGGAATATCCCTCAATTTTCATATCAAAAATACGGCTGACAATATGAGAAACCTCCGTGTCAACCACAAGCTTATGCTTATTCTTACTGTCTTTCTTATAACCGAATGGAGCGAAAGAGCCGATAAATTCTCCGTTTTTCCTTTTGACCTCCTTAGATGATTTTACTTTCATAGAAATATCACGGCAGTAACTGTCGTTGATAAAATTTCTAATAGGAAGTATCAGGTGGGTATCGCTCACATCAGCGTTGTCGCTGTCGTAATTATCATTTACGGAAATAAAGCGTACACCTTTTTCGGGAAATATCTTTTGTAAGTATTTGCCGGACTCGATATAATCTCTACCGAAACGGGATAAGTCTTTTACGATAATTATCTTAAACTTACCTGCGTTTAAGTCTTCAATCATATTCTTGAAGTTCGGTCTGTCAAAATTAGAACCGCTAAAGCCGTCATCTACATATTCATTAGATATGGTAATGCCGTTTTCCTTAGCGTAAGACTTGATGATTTGTCTTTGATTTGAAATAGAATTACTTTCTGAAATATCCCCGTCTTCTCTTGAAAGACGAAGATACATACAAGCGATATTATTGTTCATAAGAACCCTCCTAAAATTTTATTTTGGCAAATAGTCATTTAGGAAGATTGCTTCTACCGCTTATATTGTACCGCACCTGGATTTTTATGTCAGCCCTATAGTTTTATGACCGACCTTAAAAGGTGCATTTCAATAATATCCAGCAAATCAAGCTTTTCGCTCTTGCTGCTTGAGTAGGTTATCTTCTTCTCATAATTTTTCTCTATTTGCTTTTTATCTTCATTTTTCTTGTTTTCATTTTTCATGATCATAACCTCGCATTTAATCGAATATAAGTTTTTTGACATTGGTAGGTGCTTGGCAGCAACATAGGAATCTCACCTCCGCCTCTTATTCCAGACGAGCCGGCTTAAACTATTGAAGTATCATTATCACTACTTGTTTCAACGAACAGATTGCCACATCTGTTTTTATGTATTCTTATTTATCGCTCGCTTTCTTGTTTCCTTGATTTATCAGTATTCATAAAACCAAAATTTCTTTCAGCAGAAAGGTCATGGCGTAAGTCATAATTCTCCACAAGTAGATAAAGTCCTACCTTGGTCTATTCAGTTGTCAAAGAGCAATATTTGAAAGGGATTGTTTTCTTTACATTTTCCTATTTGCCATAAGCAGGCACATCTCTTACTCAAGAAAGTAAAGGAGGTCAAACTCCCCTTCACTTTACATAAGGAAAATTTGACCCCTTTGGTTACCAAAGTTTTAAAGTTCTTCGATAAATTTTTTCAACTTTTCAAGAATTTTGTTTCTTCTTTTGATTAAAGCCGGATGTGTAATACTTTTGAGCTTTGCCACTGAACGAACCGTTTCATCATTGAAATACAGTCTTTCGATAATATCTCTTTCTTCTGCATTAAGTCTTGATATAGCACTTCTGACTGCTTCAATCATCATCTGTGTTTCAACAATCTTTTCTACATCAACACTTTCATCAACAATATTATCTACAAAATGTCCATCATGATCCATTGAAGAAAAAAAGAGCAAGTGGTTTTTCTTGTCCACCTGCTCTAAATACTTTTCGTGTTCTTTTTCTCGCCAGTAGACTTTATATATCTGCTCGCTGACTTTAACCTTTTGCCCGTTTACATAAAGGTAATATTCTTTTGGCATTTTATTTCCTCCATTTCTTTTTGTCTACGTTTTTAGACAAAAAAAGGAGGACTTCTGCACATAGGCATAATAAGTCCTCTGAAATGAAAGAAACTTTCTCTTTCTCTATATTTTAAATTTGATTGTTTATGATAATTACCAGTATCAAAAAGGGCTATTGTTTTTTTCTATATGAATAACCGACCCTACATAACACATAGTAATTACCTCCACTATTTAATCCATTTTTCTTTTACCTCACCTTTAAAAATACGCATTAAATCACTCCTACTTTTTCAGAATTCTTTTTTCTACTTATCGTTCTATGCACACTTATGGCAAATGGTATTGTTATAAGCGTTGTTATGAAATCCGAAACGGCTTGAGCGTATATAACACCGTTTAATCCGATAAACTGGGGCAAAACCAGAATTATAGGAATAAATACGATTCCTTGTCTACAAATATTCAAAAAGCCTCCCTCAAGGGCTTTGCCCATTGAAAGATACAATGTAGAGTAAGTAAATTGAAATCCAAATGTAACAAACATTATTACACCTGCCCTTAATGCAGGAACCGCAATTTTTAGAACATCATCACCAGTTCCGAATATTGATAATATACTTGGTGCAAAAATATAAATAATAGCAGTCCAAGCTACACAAAAAATGTTAGTCCATTTTATACAGCATTTAATTGCCTCATCTAATCTTGTATAATTTTTCGCTCCGTAATTAAAACCTGCTAACGGTTGTAATCCTTTCATATATCCAAATACTACATTTGTTCCTAATGTAACAATTCTGAGAACTATTCCCATAGCCGCAATTGCTTCTTCTCCATATAATGATGCAGACGAAGATATTTTACTGATAGATATACTTGAAAACACCTGTAGTAGAAACATAGAAATTCCTACTTTTAGAATTTCTTTATAGATACCGGATGTAGGCTTAAAATTAATTAGTCTTATTTCAAGAAAACTTTTCCCTCCTTTGAAATAAAACAGATACATTAAACCTGTTACCAATTGGGAAATTAAAGTTGCAATAGCAGCTCCTTTTACACCTAAATCAAACTTATAAATAAAAACTGGATCTAAAATCATATTAAGTACGGAGCCTACAATCATTGCTTTCAAAGAAACTTTAGCCGCTCCTTGTGATACTGCTATATTTCCTGAAGTTACATTTATTGTGCTAAATATTGCACTTGCGATAAATATACCAGCATATATCTTTGCCATATCCATAATCGAAGGAATAGCACCCATGAATTTTAGAACTTCAGTTAAGAACAGAAATAAAAGCACTCCTACTGTCAAACCGATAACAGCACTTGAAAACATTGACACTGTTGCGACAGTATCTGCTTCTTTCTTATTTTTTCCTCCTAACAAACGAGAAATATATGAACCTGCTCCCGCACCAAAAGTTAAACCTATTCCGGAAAATATTAATGAAATAGGAAATGCAACGGATACAGCAGCAACTGCTTGTTTTCCCAAACCAGATACAAAATATGTATCCACGACATTATATAATGCCATCACCAACATACTTATAACCATTGGCATTCCAAGTTTAAAGAGTGCCTTTGTTATATTTTCTTCGCTCATAATTTTTACTTTATCGTTCACTTTATACTCCCTTCATCAGTCTTTTTTCGATTCTATTTGTTTTGTTATCATCTTGTAATAATGACCCTTTTTCTCAAATAATTCTGCATGATTTCCAATCTCTTCTATTTTTCCTTTATTCAGCAAAATGATTTGATCTGCATTTTTTATCGTATGAAGTCTGTGTGCAATAACAAACACTGTTTTTCCTTTTATTAAATGCTCAAAGGCTTTGTTAATCTTCATTTCATTATCCGCATCTAATGATGCTGTGAATTCATCTAATAGTAATATTGGAGCATTTTTCAAAATAGCTCTGGCAATACTAATTCTTTGCTTTTCACCTCCAGAAAGAGATGTTCCTCCTTCAGCGACTTTCGTATTATAGCTCTCCGGCAATGAAGTGATAAAATCATGACAACAAGCTATTTTTGAAGCCTCTATTACATCGTCATAACTTGCATTCGGATTTCCTATCAGAATATTGTTAAATATAGTATCTGATAGCAAAATATTTTCTTGGAACACAGCTCCAACTGAAGCTAATAAACTATCAGGATTGATATTTTTAATATTCTTATTGCCAATTAAAATTTCTCCATTTGTTACATCCCAAAATCTTGCAACTAAATTCATTATTGTACTTTTCCCTGCCCCAGATTCTCCAATTAGAGCTGTTACACTTCCCTCATTTGCCGTAAAACTTATATTATGCAATACCTCTTTATTATCATCGTATGAGAAATAAACATCTTTAAATTCCACAGAATAACTACATATTTCATCTTCCTTATTATCGAAATCAAATGTTTTATACTTCATAACTTCATCCAAATTATTGGAAGCAATTTTCAGGTTTTTTAGCATAATATAGTATCTTTCAAATGAGCTTAAAATCCCTGACAAAGCAATTCCCATAACCATGAAAGCGATAAGTGATTCTCCTTTAAAATCTCCTTCTAAAAACAAATAACCCCCACCCAACAGAGTCATTGGGATTATGAAATTCACTAATGAAGCATATAGTGCTGTCGGTAGTGCCAACTTCATTTCAGTGCTAATGCCATTTTTTCTCACTAAATCCATATTGTTTTTTAATCTCTCGAAATTTGATGCCTGCATATTATATGCTCTGAAAACCTTAATACCGCCTATATATTCCAATACAGTGGAAATCATAGTTTCATTTATCCTTCGTTTATCTATCTCCAGTGTTTTAGCTGTTTTTTCTCCAAAGATTAAGATAGGAATGGAAAGAAAAATCACAAAGCATTCTGCCAGAGCCAGTTTATAATTGATAAAAAATGTACCAATTATCAGGAATATACACATCGTTGCCATTTTTATTAAGAATGGCAATGTGTGTGAAAGCAATCCTTCAAAGCTTGTTAAATCATTTGTCAAAGTATTGATTAAATATCCTTTACTATTTTTATTAAAGTATCCTAAACTTAATTTTCTAAAATGATTAGCTAATTTAATTCTCAATTCCCCTGTAATCTCAAAAGAATTTTCAAAAGACATTAAGTAACTTTTTCTATATGCTAAAACTCTCAGTATCACAGCCACCAGACATACAACAGTATATTTGACTACGCCGTTCATATTTAATGTTCCGTTAAAAATATCAATAATCGTCAAATACAAAATAAAATATGTCACCATACTTCCTAAGCTGTCTAAGCACATAAGAAATATAGGGAAATACAGTTTTCCAAAATTTTTTCCTATCAATTTTTTTATATCTTTAACCATACTATCCCCCCTACTCAACATAATTTTGTATATAAATATTCCACATATCTGCATAATGCCCGCCTAAATCAATAAGCTCATTATGTGCCCCTTGTTCAACAATTTTCCCTTTTTCAAAAACCACAATTTTATCAGCATTCTTTATTGTGTGCAGTCTGTGAGCAATCATAATCACTGTTTTATTCTTTAATAAGTTCTCTAATGCAATTTGAATCTTATGTTCATTTTCAATATCGGAATAAGATGTCGCTTCATCAAAAATAATAATCGGGGCATCCTTTAAGATCGCTCTTGCAATGCTGATTCTCTGCTTTTGACCTCCAGATAATTTAAAGCCTTTATCACCAATTTTAGTTTTATATCCATCAGGCAAGCCAGAAATAAAATCATGTATTTGAGCATTTTTGGCAGCATAATATACTTCTTCTTCATTGACATTTAAGCCCATTCTGATATTTTCAAATAATGTATCCTCCATAATAAAGACATCTTGAAAAACAAAAGAAATTGATGCCATAAGCGAGTCCGTACTTAACTCATTAATTGGAATACCGGATATTCTAATTTCGCCACTGTCAACATTCCAATACCTTCCTATCAGTGTTGCAGCAGTCGTTTTACCTGCTCCCGATTCACCAACAAATGCAGTAAATGATTTAGGCTCTATCTTCATTGAAATATTTTTCAATACAAGGTTGTTTTCATCATATCCAAAATTCACATTTTCAAATTCTATTTCTAACGATTCTGATTTAACCCTTTTTTCGCCGTTTTTTTCAACAGGAGCAGAAAATAATTTCTTTATATTTACAAGCCCGCTATTTAGCTCTATTCTTCCCATAGCGATATTGAACAAATTAAAAAATGTTCTATAAAAACACATCGTCAATAACATAAATACAAGTAATTCTTGTGATGAAATCAATTTATTTAAATATAAATAGCCTCCAATAGGTAAAGTAAATAGCACTCCTGAATCTAAGATTACAATCGTGAATGCGAGTGGATAACAAGAGCATTTAGCCATATCTTTAAGACATTCAGTATATTTTTTTGATGATTTGCTTAAGCCGACAAACTTATCTGCTGTCAATCCAAACATTTTTATTATGGACATACAGTTCACATATTCATTCGTTACTCCCATCACCTCCGAAAATGTATTGGTATACTTCATTGTTAAATCCGGATATTTTCTCATCATGAATGTAGGCAAAAAAACACCCACAATAACGGGTATTATCATAACCAATGTCATCCAAAGGTTTATATTAAACATTAATACAATCGCTATAACAGGAATTACTATTGCCTGAATTATCTCAACTAAATTATGTGCTATAAAGACCTCAAGTTTTTCTATATCGTCAAATAACGCTGCTTTTAGTTCTCCTGTTGATTTATTGTTGAAAAATCCCAAATTTACTTTTGATAGATATTCCAATGCTTCCATTTTTAAACGGTGAATTATGTTGTAGGCTGCGACATGAGTACATATCATTGTTGCCGACATCAAAATATTTTGTAAGATGGTCGATATAACCATAACCAATGACCACATCAATACTGTATGAATGTTTAGAGTCTTTCCTATTAAAGATAAAATCATCTGATACAAAATAACATAGGGGGTAAATGATAAAACTCCACTGAATATCCCTAACAATACACCTATAAAAATTTTGACTTTTTCATATTTCAACAATGAAAATATACTTATGTTTTTTTCATCAAGTCTTTCCATGTTCTCTCACCTCTTTATCGTTTATTATCACTAATAGGGTATGATAAAGGAAAAAATAAATCAACATATTGCATTTCATAAATAATCCAGTCTAAATATTGATGTAACCCCTTTATTTAAGCCATTTTTATCGTTTTTTTCGTTTAATAATTAAAAATATCGTGATATAAATTTGGTTGATTATGATATTAAATTATGGTAGAATGATATAATGATAAGGAGGTATGTTTCATGAAAAAAACAGTCATTGAATATTACGAAGAGCTTCCACAAAATTTGCATTTTTATAAAATAGAAGAAGAGTCAACATTAGGTAATAATTTCTACCGAATGAATGCCGAATATGGTTGTGGTAGTGTGCAAGTAATGAATTTCCACAATCAATTTCTAATTATTATTGCCGACTTTATCCCAAGTAACAATTTTGAAAAGGTATCTGAAATAGAAGAAGAATATTTTGAAATCAGTCAATTTGAAACAGATTCCAGTTACTTCAAGGTAGGCGGAAAAAAAGTGAAACAAGTCGATAAAGGAATTTGCTGTTATGCCAATACAAGAAAAGTTGCTTATGCCTTTTGTGAATCAAATAAGCCAACAAGCTTTACAAAAGTAATCATTACAAAGAAATACTTTGATTCATTTTTAGAAGAAAGATTTGGTAATGCCTATGAAACCTCAAAAGATGCTTTAGACTTTCTTGTAAAAAACCCCAACTCTCCGGAATTAAATTTTGTTTTTCAGCAAATAAAAGATTGTCCTGCTGTTGGAAATACCAGAAATTTATATATGGAAGGAAAGGTAATTGAAATACTTTCGCTTATAACAAGCACGATAGAACTGAAAAAAAATCGTCCTCATATTTCTGTAAAATTAGATCGTAAAGACAAGCGTTCATTGAATAAAGTTATTACATTCATGAAACATAATCTTTCATCCTATCCTTCTATTGAAGAATTGTCTAAAATAGCTAATATGAGCTGTTCTCGTTTCCAAATGGCTTTTAGACAAGTATACGGGACAACTGTTTACGAGTATCTAAAAGTAATGCGGATGAATTATGCTCTTCTTTTATTACAGGATACGGATGATAAGATTTATCATATTGCTCTAAAAGTCGGATACAAAAATGCAGGGCATTTCGCAAAAATTTTTAAATCAACATTTAAGATGAGTCCTATGGAATATCGTAATATTCACCATCTATAGCATATATGGTATCATGATATTTTTTATATGTATCACAATATTTTAACTTATTGTTCTTATACCTCTTCTTAAATCCTTATTTTCAGCGGTTAAACATGGACTTTTAGCGTTTTTTTAATGAAACTAATCGCCCTTGTTTATAAGTCTAATAATAATGTAAAATGTGAGTTAGTTAAGTTCGGCTAACTCACATTTTTTTAGTTAAGGAGGGATTATTTTGAGAATCATAAATAAATTTTTCAGATTGGTTTTAGTGCTATTTATGATCAGTATAATATCCTTTTTTCTGGCAAATATATCCTCCATTGACTCTGCTGAAACAATCGGACATCATCTGTATGGTAATCCAAGCCAAGAACAAATTGAAAATATTCGTATAGAGAAAGGATTGGATAAACCCGCACCTATTCAATATATAAAATGGTTGCAACACGCATTGGTTGGTGATTTAGGAATATCCTATCAAACATCAAATCCTGTATTAAGTGATATTAAAGATAAACTTTTTGCCACTGTTAAACTGGTAATTGTATCTCTTTTTTTTATTGCGGTGATTACTATTCCTCTTAGTTTAGTTTCAGCGTACAAAAAAGATACTTTGATAGATAAATCTATTCAAGTTATAACCATATTAGGTATTTCTGTGCCTTCATTTTGGCTCGGATATGTACTTTTATCTATATTTGCGATTAAACTTCCCATTTTTAAAGTTGTCGAATACGGAAACTTTAGGAGTTTGATTCTTCCAGCAGTAACTCTGGCGGCACCTGTTATTTCTTCATCTGTAAAGATATTAAGAACCACACTATTAGAAAATTCCGAGCAGGAATATGTTACATACGCCAGAGCAAGAGGATTATCCTACAAAAGAATATTATACGCACACATTCTAAAAAACTCTCTTCCCCCAATGATTACTTTATTTTTTCAAAATATAGGAATGATGATTGCGGGAAGTGTAATTGTGGAGAATGTATTCTCATGGCCGGGACTCGGAGCATATTTTATGTCAGCCATTGTAAATCGAGATACTCCAGCAATTACCGGTTGTATGTTAATACTTGGTATGATCCTCGTCATATCAAGCTATGTATCCGAAAGTATCAATCAATTTTTAAATCCTCATATTTTTACTGTAAAGGAGGATAATTAAATGTTTCGCAAGATACTTGCCAACAAACAACTATTATTCGGTTTGTCACTAATAATAATTTTTATTACTATTGCTATATTCGCACCATTGATTGCACCAAATAACCCTTATGAAGTAGACATTAGCCAGAAGTTTCTGACTCCATCTCACAACTTTCCTTTAGGTACAGATCAATTAGGGCGTTGTGTTTTATCAAGGCTTATTTATGGAGCCCGATACTCACTTAGCATTGCATTTCCAAGTATTTTCATTTTAGCCTTGATTAGTACCATTGTCGGAACTATAAGTGCTTGGTTTGAAGGTTTTTTAGATAAACTAATTTTGCTACTTTGTGATGTTTTTATGGCATTTCCACCTATTGTCATTGTTCTATCTCTTTTAGGAATACTTGGTCAAGGCAGCATAAATTTAATCATTTCCATAATTTTATCTATGTGGATTTGGTTTGTAAAAGTAATTAGAAGTTATGTTCTAATTGAGAAAAGAAAGAACTATATCATTGCAGCTAAAATTTCAGGATGCAACTCCATAGAAATTATAGTTAAACATATATTTCCTAATATTGCTCCTCTCATAGTTGTGTATTTTAGTACAGGAATTGCAGCTATTATTCTAATGATTTCAGGTTATTCCTTTTTAGGCGTAGGACTATCTGAAAACATTCCGGAATGGGGAATTATGTTGTCAAACTCAAAACAATACCTATACTCAAATCCAACACTTATTATTTATCCCGGATTATGTATTCTTCTAACTTCTGCCGGATTTAATATTTTTGGAGAATCTTTAAGAGATGTACTTTCCCCGAAGGAGGATTAGATATGGATACACTACTTCAAGTTAGAAATTTAAGTGTGATACACAGAAAAACAAAACAGAAATTGGTCAATAATGTAAATTTCAGTCTTAATAAGAGCGAGATTTTAGGTATTATCGGTGAAAGTGGAAGTGGCAAAACATTAACTTGTCGTTGTATCCTTGATCTGTTGAGTAAAAAAACATTTGATATAAGCGGTGAAATTATATTTGAGAATAAAAACATCATTTCTTTACCTGAAGAAAAATTGAATTTAATTCGTGGAAATAAAATAGCACTAATAATGCAAAATCCTATTGTTGCCTTTGATCCTATGACAAGAATAGGCAAGCAAATGATTGAATCAATACAAATACACAAAAACTTACACAAAAATGAGATTCTATCTATGTTAGAGAAAATGCTAATCGAATTTGGAATGAAAGATGTCCACAGAATTTTTCGCAGTTTTCCTTCTCAGCTAAGCGGAGGAATGTTGCAAAGATTGATGATTATATTAGCTTTGTCATTATCTCCCGACATAATAATTGCAGATGAAGCTACGACTGCACTTGATATAAAAACTCAATCTACTGTTTTAAATGAGTTTAAGAAGATAAAGGAAATGGGAATTTCACTTATAATCGTTACTCATGATTTTGGCGTAATCGCAAAACTTGCTGATAATGTAGTTGTTATGAAAGATGGGAATTTTATTGAAAGTGGAACTGTATACGACATATTTGATTCTCCAAAAAACAGCTATACCAAAGAACTTCTGCTTTCCAATCTTTTGAAAGGAGGTAAAAAATAAAATGATTGTTGCAAATAGTTTGAGTAGAAAATATCAGTGTGATTCATCGGGTAATAAGGAGTTTATATCTGTAGATAATGTTTCATTTACTTTACTTCCTAACTCATCTTATTCACTGGTTGGTGAAAGTGGATCTGGAAAAAGTACACTTTCTCTAATGCTATCTGCCATTCTCCCCCCCAGTGAAGGTACAATTTATTTTAATAATAAAGACATATGGAAAATGAATAAAAAAGAACTTCTCGCTATGAGAAAAGATATTCAACTGGTATTGCAAGACAGTTCTGGAGCTTTGAATCCCAGAAAAAAGATTTGCGAAAGTCTGTATGAACCTATCAGCAAATTATGCCACTTAGATAAAGCAGAAATCAACTCATTGATTTTATCAATATTACAAAAAGTGGAACTTCCTGAAACGGTTTTATCGAAATATCCCCATGAGTTATCTGGCGGACAACAAAGTCGAGTTTGTATAGCAAGGGCAATATGTGTAAACCCTAAATATATTATTTTCGATGAGTCTGTCAGTGGATTAGATTCAACTGTACGCAAGAAAATTTTAGACCTTCTCATAGATATAAGAATACAAAACAATATTACCTACTTATTTATTACTCATGATATTGATGTTGCTCTATATATGGCAAATCACATATTCGTTATGAAAGGAGGAAAAATAGTGGAAGAAATACCTAATGCTGTTTCGTATGATTCATTTCATGGAGAATATTCAAGGGAGCTCATCAATGCCCTACCTCCTAAATCTCCATATGACAGATGATTTACGAAACTACTTAAAGTTAATGATGGGCAAAAACAAAAAAATATAGTTTAAAGAAAGGATGTGTTTTTATGAAAAATACAAAAAAATTTTTAGGAGTATTACTTGTATTCGTTATGATACTATCTATTACAACGGGTTGCAGTTCAAAAAACGGAAATGAAAACTCACAAAAAACAAAAGAGTTAACATTCTGTGAAAGTTGGAATTTTGATGGAGGTTTCTCCGTCTTTCAAGAACCTTTAATGGCAAATGGAACTTTCGGATTGTTATACTACATTCCCAACTTCTATGAAACGCTTATAAAATATGAAAATGGAAAAATTACTCCGGGACTTGCTGACAAGTGGGAAGTCAGCAAAGACAACATGACTTATACTTTCAACCTAAAAAAGAATATTAAATTCTCTGATGGGGAAGAATTAACTGCCGAAGTGGTAAAGAAAAATTTTGAAAATGTTGGTAAAAATTTAGGAACATACAATGGTTTCTTTGGTTTAACAAGCACACTGATAGAAAAAGTTACTGTTATTGACAAGCATACTGTATCCGTAAAGTTATCAAACCCATATTATGGAGCTCTTACAGATTTTACACTTCCTTTGCCAATGGGAATTATGTCACCAAAAGCATTTAATGAAGATGGTTCTCTATCCGACTCAATTAAAAATGCTACAATGGGAACCGGTCCGTATATGTATGATGGTAAGAAAGAAAATGATACTTATACATTTGTGAAAAATCCGAATTATGACCGTAAAAAAGTTGATGTAGAAACTTTTAAGATCAAAGTTATTCCAGATAACGATGCAAAATTACTTGCTCTGAGAAACAATGAAATAGATATGATTCTCGGCACTAACAACCTAAGCTATGATTCTTATAACACTTTGCAGAAAGATAAGAATTTTACAGGAAAAACATCAGAAACAGTTATACAGACCAGATATGTTGGAATCAATTCGGACATCGCTCCATTTAATGATATTTCAGTTAGAAAAGCTATAAATCATGCCATAAATACCGAGTCCATAAGAAAAAATATTTTAGGCGATGTAGAAAAAGAAGCAACTTCTATATTAGATAAAAATTTGCCATATTGTAATGTTGACACCGAATCATACTCTTATTCTGAACAAAAGGCAAAAGAATTACTTGAAAAAGCAGGTTGGAAAGATCAAGATGGCGATGGCATTCGTGAAAAAGACGGTGTTAAACTTTCTGTTAATATTTCTTGTGCCAGTGAACAAGCTATGCTAAAAGATATTTCTGAAGCCATTGCAACAGATCTAAAGAAAGTAGGATTTGAAACGAAAACTTCCAGTTCTGAAACAATGAATCATTTTAAAAATGTTTCTGAAGGAAAATATCAAATGGCGATTGGAATAACATATAATATTCCTATGGATCCTTACAGACTGGTTGCAGCATTTTCCAAAAATCCTGTCATGGATAATATGACATCAAAAGCATTAACCAGCATGAAAAATTCAGATGAAGCAATTAGAAGTTTAAACGCAATGACTGATGAAAAAGAAATACAAAAAGTATACAATAGTATTATAACTGCACTACATGACGATGCTGTATTGATTCCTATTTCAAGAACAGTAGGAATGACTACTTTTAACTCCAGCAAAATAGCTGATTATACATTCAGTTTTGAACCGGATTATTTAGATGTATCAAACATAAAAACAAAATAAATTAAACTTGCTTAACGCTTGCTACAAATCATTCTTTTGTAGCAAGCACAGTAAGTGTGTACCCACTTACGAAAAATCGATGAAGCAGCCCCTCGTGGAGTTGCTTCTTTTTTTATCAATTTTAGCTTGTTAGGGAGTACCCTAAGACCCCAGATTTTATGAAAGGAAGTAACAAATATGGCAAATAGAATTAGAAATATTCAGCTGAAAATAAACTTAACAGAAGAAGAAAAAGCACTTTTCAAAAAGAAAATGAAGATGGCAAAGTGTAAAACAATGAACCATTTTTTAAGAAAAGTAGTATCTGAAACAGATATTTATGTTGTTGATTTACAGCCCTTTAGGGAAATACAAGGATTACTTTTTCGATACGCAAGTAGTGTAAACCAAATTGCTAAACGAGTTAATTCGACTGGGGTTATCTATAGCGATGACATCAAAGATATGCAGTCCCAAATTGAACATCTATCAAAAGAAATATGGCAAATACATTCCCTACTGCTCAATAAAACTACCAACAAAGGAGATGACATATAAGTGGCAATTACAAAAATACACCCTATAAAATCTACACTTAATCTTGCTATTGATTATATTACCAACGAAGAAAAAACCTATGAAAAGATTTTGGTAAGCACTCACAACTGCTTTGCTTCTACTGCTCATACATCTTTTTTAAAGACAAGAGAAGATAACAAAGTGAGTGGTTCTGTACTTGCAAGACACCTTATTCAATCTTTTCTACCCGGTGAAGCAACGCCCGAAATGGCACATCAAATCGGTCTTGAACTGTGTAAAAAGATATTAAAGGACGAATACGAATTTGTACTATCTACTCACATAGATAAAGGGCATATCCACAATCACATCATATTCAATAATGTAAATATGGTTACAGGCAAGTGCTATCAGTCCAACAAGAGAAGCTATCATCAAATTAGGTATCAAAGTGATAAACTATGCAAAGAAAACAACCTATCTGTTGTTGATGAGTTCTATGAAACTTATAGAAAGAAATATAAAACAAATGGTAAGTCTTGGTATGAAAATGACCAATTTAAGAAAGGTACTTCTTGGAAAAGTAGACTTCAATTTGATATAGATAGAGCTATTAAACAATCCAAAGATTGGGATGATTTTATAAAGAGAATGGCTGACCTTAATTATGAAATCAAATATGGAAAACACATTGCATTTAAACATAAGGACAAAGAAAGATTTACAAGAGCTAAGACTATTGGAGAAGATTATACTGAGGACAGATTAAAAGAGCGTATCTTAGATAATGCTAATCAAAGAACCTATGCTGTTAAAAAACGTATCGGAAATATTATTGATATTACGAATAATGAAAAGATAAAATCAAGCAAAGGCTATGAGTATTGGGCTACAAAACATAATTTAAAAACTGCAGCCGATACTGTTCTTTTGATGCGTGAAAAAGGATTTAAGTCTATCTCCCAGCTTGATGAGTTCATTAAAGAAAGTGCATTAAAAAGGCAAAATATACAGGATCAAATCAAAGTCATAGATAACAAAATTTCAACTCTATCAAATACTATGGAACAAGTTCATACCGTAAAATTGTATCGTCAAATCTATCTGGAATATAAGAAAGATCCATCTGATAAGGCTTTTTCTGAAGAACATAAATCAGAAATAACGATCTATGAAAATGCCCTTTCAAACCTAAAAAAATCTTACTCAAAACTTCCAAACTCCAAGGATATTTTGAAAGAGCTTGATTCATTGCATGAAAAAAAGAATACCCTAATGCAAGAGTATTCTTCTGCAAAATCTGATATGAAAGAACTGTATCAAATCAGAAAAAATTATGAGAAATATATGAGTAAGGAGATGGAAAGATAATTTACTTTTTCTTAAATGTCCAATAAAGATTATTGACTCCTCTCATCATTGAAAAAGTAATATTTAGTATCATAAATACTTCTATGATTAGTCCTAGTAAACTTAGTATTTTATTATAAAGTAATCCTCTTAGAAACAAATTTAGCATTACTACCAACAGAAGAATAATCTCATTCAACAATGAATTTGTAAATAAAATATGTAGTAAATCAAAAAGATTCACTTTTTTACCATATAATTCTTTAGGAGATTCTTTTTTCTTTAAAGTGTCTATTGTTCTGTTTTCGGTAGTTAATAAAAGTGTAACCAGAATTCCTGTGAATCCAATCAACATAGAGTCAACAGTTAATAAAATTTCACTAAAAATTTTTACGGCGTAAACAATATCATTAAATCTATAATACAACCCTGAAGTTATAACTGATAAAAAAACTGGAAATACTATTTCAATATTTTTATCCTGCGTATCTGATACTTGCAAATAGTCAATTACTATTCTTATCCATTCGATATTATACTTCTTTCTCATAGGACTTCTATAGCCTTTTCAAAAAATGAATTTGAGTTTACAGTACCATTTTCATTTAAATCTACATATATTTGTTCAACTTTTCCTTGATTTAGAGAATCTAATAAAACTGTAATATTATCAGAATCTCGTCCCCTTACTCTAATTCGTTTTGTCTTCTCTCCTTGTAATCCTATTTTTTTAAATCTATCTATAATTTGAGATCTAATCAAAGTTTTCCTTTTTTGAGCTTTTATCGTAATAACTACCTCATCTTGAGTCTCTGTAGTCGGTTCAATTAAATTCAAATAATCAGAACCAATTATTTCTTTTTCTACAAATAGTTCAACACTTTGTATTCTATCTAAAGCTTGTATATTACTTAAAAAATCTTCTTTTAATTCTTTTACAACCTTAATTTTATTGAAGTCAAGATTTCTATCTTTAATAAAAGAATTAATATATTTAACTATTGAAAAGGCACTGATGCCACTTCTTCTAGATTCTATAATTAAAGATGATGTATTTGTATCTATTACTATATGTGTTTTTTCACATTCTCCTTCATCTAAATCCTTATCAGAAAGTCTTTCTTGTCCATTTAGTCTAGAAATGTAATTAGGAGAGTGATTATATTTTCCTGACTTATAAATCAATTTAAAAATATTATTCGATCTTTCTTTTGTATCAAGTCTCCAAAATTTATTCGTTTTGCTATCATCATAAATAAAATTAGTATCTAGGGCAGTCACTAAATCTACTAATTTTTCCGAATCTTCATATTCCCCTCCCCTTTCACAAAAACAAATTCCGTAATATTCTATTTTCCTAAGACAACTACTCATAATTCACATCTCCTTTCTCTAAATCTTTCTCGAATAATGATCCAGAACTGAATTCAAATTAATATAATGTTCTACAATCTTAACTCCATCGAGATCGGTTCTATCTACATGAATTTTTGTATAATAAGTTTTTTCTGTAGGTAAAAGCAATCCATTATATATGAAAAATTCAGGATATTTTTGTTTTAAATTATATTGATAGAATAATTGTTTATAATTCAGTTGTTCCACTTCTGCATTAAAGTACTTGGAATCGAAAAGAACAATCTTGTGATTATCATCATCAATAAATATATGATCATACTGTATTTTATATGGACTTCTGCTCTTATATTGCAATCTTTTTTCTGCGCTTTCCACATATTCCATTTCAGGCTTAGAGAATTTATTTTGTTTGTTTTCTCCCCAAATAATTTGATCTTCTTCTATTCCACAAAAACCATCGTTGAGATATTCATTTATCATTACTTCCCAATAATTTTCAAATTTCAATGTTATAAGTCTGACATTATCTCTAGTTGTGCTTTTCCACTCTATATATTCAATCAAATTGTTAATAAGCCTTTTTTCTATATCTTTAAAATATATATTTCTAATCCTTTTTAGTTCATTAAGTACATACCTTAAGTTGTTGAATATATTGTTTTTATTAATATATTCATACGGCATAATCGTATTTATAAACTTCTTATATCTGCTTGCATCTGATAAAACGTAATTCATACATTCGCTAATAAATACACTTTTGTCCCTAGTCCTCTTAATAGTGAATGGGAAAAATATTACACCTTTTTTCTGAATGATTTTGTTTGATTTATTTACTGTTCTATTCCAATCTATGTTTCCAGCATATCCATTTTCATAATATTGTTCATTAGATAAATATAAACCATATTTCTTATAATGCATCAAAATGCCTAAATATGCTTTTATCGGAAATTCTCCTTTTATTCCCTTATCAAAACTACCATAACTTGCTTTTGATTTCGATAAAATATAAAGTATTTGTTTCATACAAGAAACTTGGTTGTGTTCATCATCAACTTTATAATGTTTTGGAAATGAAAATAAAATTTTATCATTTTTTATAATTGCTCCGACAAAAGATATTGTAAGACTTCCATTGTATTGATCACAATAATCAAATATCTCCCAAGAGTTTACGAAGTCTTTATCAACAGTTTGACCATCATTTACTACACGAATTTCCTGTTGACTCATTTCGCACCTCTACAATTATTGTTTATCATATAAATCAATTAGTTCTTCACTAAATACATTAAGTTTCTCACCAAAATCTTTATATAGAGAAGAGAATGTTTTGTAATCCTTATTAAATATCTTATACTCATCAGAAATAACTGCACCTTGTACATCATCCCATAGGTAATGCAATAGTTTATTTTGTATTGCAGCAAATTTTTGTTCATCATTACTATAATTATTAAATTTAATGAAGAACTGTCCAATTTGTTTATCTTCACTAAGTTCTAATTTTGTAGTTATAAGCTTATTTAATGACATGTACAATTTATTCCATTCAAATTCCTTATTTGCTAGAGTAAACACATATTCGTTCATGATTGTTCCATCTTTAGAAACAGGACTTACATCAACATATACAAATTCAAATCTTCTTTTAAATGCTGTATCTATTACGTTTACATTTTGGTCACTTGTATTAACTGTTCCTATTATATGAAAATTCCTTGGTAAGAATATTTTTTTACCGATATTAATGCCTTTTTCATCAAAATGTTGAATTATTAAATCATTATTAATTGAGTATTCGCTAAGTCCGTTCTTATCCCTATCTAATAATTGAAAAATATCACCGAATATACTTGCAATATTTCCTCTTGACATTTCTTCAACAATTAAAAAGATTTCCTTGTCACTATATTCAAATGCCGTTGCGAGTGCTTGAGAAAAAATTCCCGCCTTAAAGTCATATCCAATTTCACCGTTTTTTGATGTCGGCATAATATTTCCTATAAAATTGTAATATGAATAATCCGAATAAACGGTTGTTTTAAAAACAAATGGATTATCTTTATTCTCAATGTCCGGATAGCAATTTCTTATTAACTTATCCACTCCATAACTTTTTCCTGTTCCAGGTGCTCCAAAGTATATATTTTGAATATTTCTGTTTAACTTGTTACATTGAATATCATTGTAATTCTCAAATTCAATATTTTCGACGCTTATCTGTTCATCACAATATTCAAAATAACTAGATTTTAAATCTGAAATATTGTCTTGATCATTGAAATCCCAAAACTCATCAAACATGATAATATCCAATAGTTCAGACTTATACTTACTATCATCTTTTGTAGGTACTATAAAAAACACCTTGTCAGACTTAACCTCAATAAATTTTGACCATTCAATAACGCTCAATAATTCATTAATTTGCCTATCCTGATGCTTCCAAATTCTTTCACTAGTTGGAGCAATATTTGAAGGCAAATTTTTAGTCGTCCTATATTCCTCAATTTGTTTTATCAGTTGAATCCTATCGGCATCAATTTGCAAAGCTATATTTTCATTGTAAAAAATAAAGTTTACTATTTCATCTTTTGTTAAATAAACTTCTCCAGAGTTCATTTGATAGTAAATAAAAAGTATTTTAATAATTTCACGCATCGGAGCTAATTTAATGCCATCACTAACTGCGTTTTCAAAACTTTCTTTTGTCCTTGGATTTGGAAATTGAAATGTTTTAATAAAATTAAGCACAACACTTCTAACATCACCCTTAGCTGCTAGTTTTGCACTGTTACCTTTATTGATAAGGTTTAAATAAAATCCAATTGTATTAGCATTATTATTTGTAGATTTATCTTCACTAGCTGATGGAACTGAATCTGTTAAGAACATTTTTGCAAATGATGTAGCTTTTTCTTCTAAATTAGATACCCTCATATCATTTGTATATAAATAATGGAACATATTAATCTCCTCTCTATAGATTATCTAAAAACTCTTTTACAGCTTTACCTATTGCTAAAGCTAATTTGGGTGGTACAGCATTACCAATCATTTGATATACACTTCCTTGCGACCCAATAAAGTTAAAATCATCGTCAAATGATTGAAGTCGTGCTGCTTCACGTGGTGTAATACTTCTAGCTTGGGATGAATCGTAGTGGATAAATCTATTACCATCCTTATATAAATGAGCAATGATTGTCGTGCTAGGCTCATCCTTTCTCAAAACATGGTATCTATGTATCGGTGACTTAGATCCAACTTTTTGTTCATATATTTTAGTAATAGCCGCAGCGTTGGTATATTTCTTTTCACCAGTCTCAATATCTTCAGCCAACATTTTGTAAATATCCATATCTCTCAAATTATGGTAACGAGGTATATGCCAATTTATCCCTTCTTGATAAGTATATGCTTTTTTATTTGTTCTTTTTTTTCATCCCAGATAGGACTGATTTTAGGCAGATCATCTATTGCTTCTCCCACCGTCACCTCTTTCTGTTGATATTTAGGTAGAATTACATTATAAAAATCATCAATCTTATCATATATAGAGTTTAAAGAATCCAAATCCTTTCTAACGCCAAGTAAAATCACCCTTTTTCGCCTTTGAGGTACTCCATATTTAGAAGCATCAACAACCCCATACTTCAGTATCTTATTGCTGATTACATATCCACTTTTTTTAAACTCTTCTTCAATTATTTCAATTATCTTTTTGTCATTTGGCTTTGCACTTAATATTCCAGGTACATTTTCAAATACAAATACTTTGGGTTTATATCTTTTTACAACAGATAGATAATGTTCGAAAAGATAATTTCTATAATCGTTTCGCATTCCATTTTCGTCCCTAACTCTACCTGCAATTGAATAAGCTTGACAAGGTGGCCCACCTATAATTAAGTCTACACCATTTGATTTTTTAACATAATAATCTAGCCCCAAAGAGGAACCAAAGTTCTCATCATTACTCCAACCATTAAATAGTTCATCTTCTCTCTGTATATCAAAGTGTAGTACAGATTCATCCGCATCTAATATATTATATTTATTTTTTAATCTATGCCTTAGCGTATCTACTTGTGGCTTCAGCCATTCAACTGACGATATGCACTCATAATCACCAGTTTGCATAAATCCATCTTCCAGTCCACCACAACCAGCGAATAAGTCTATAAATTTATATTTTTGCATACTACTGTTAACCTTTCTCTATAAATAATCCTTGAGTTTTTTTGCAATAGCATACCCCAATTTAGGTGGTACTGCATTCCCAACTTGCTTATATTGTTCGGATTTATTCCCATAAAAAATAAAATCGTCTGGGAAAGACTGTAACCTCGCACTCTCTCTTACCGTCGGTATTCTATTATATTTGTAGTGAAAATGTGATCTATGCCCAGTATTTATAGTTAATGAAGGTTTCTTGCTATGATATCGTGTTAATGCTTCATTATATTTATACATATTCCTATATTCTTCTGGTAAAGCTTTATAATTTTTCCCTTCTGGCACAAGAGAAATCATCTTCACTGTTTTTGACGAATGAATTGTTCCTATATTGTTATATAATTTAGTTGAATTTTTTCTCATTTCAGCTTGATATTTTGTTTGTGGACTACATTCATATTCCTGTATCTCATCGCCATAAATACCTTCTAAAGATGGTAAGTCTCCTATTGCATCTTCACAAGTAACAAAATTTTCTGATGAAAGAATAGGCTCTGGAAATGTAAACCCTTCCTTAGAATTCAATAGCCCTACAAAAAAAGCTCTTTTACGTATTTGTGGAACACCATATTCAGGTGCATATAAAACTTTCACTGACATTTTATAACCAAGCTTTTCAAAATCATTAAATATTCTTTTTTTGCCAGCACCATCATAAAGTGTTAGCATTCCAGGAACATTTTCTAATACAACAGCTCTTGGCTTCATTCTTTCCGCCAATTTAACCATCGCTTTATATAACATATTTCTTTTATCATCTTCTTCTCTTTTACCAGCTAAAGAAAAGCCTTGACAAGGCGGCCCACCAACTAATACATCAAGTGTATTATGTTCTCTACCAAACTCTGAAATTATGTAATTAATATTATCAAGATTAAATAAATCCAATTTTAATGCTTTAGCTTTGCCATGATTATTTTCAAAAGTTTTCAATGCACTATCATCAAAATCAATTCCTAAAATAACATCAAAACCAGCGTCTAAAAATCCTTTGGATAGCCCACCAGCTCCTGAAAATAAATCTATAACTGTAAACTTAGACACCCGTTTTTCCTCCATCTTCAATACTTACACACTCTACAATTTCCGAAATATCGCATTCCAATACATCACATATCCTTAGCAATACATCAGTAGTAACATTTTCGCCATTTTTTATTTTGTAGAATGTACTTTTACTTACTTTTGCTTTTTCCATAAGCTCAGTATTCTTCATTTCTATATCTATTAATTTCTTAAATAATTTTTTATAGCTTAGTTTCGACATGATTATCCTCCAGTCTTATCTATCCTAATATCACATCTTTTCTATTATAGCATAATAATAGAACTTTTAGTAGTATTATCTTCCTTTTTCTCGAACTTATTTTATAAAAAAATAATCGGTGCAGTCCGAAGACCACACCGACATATTCTATCTCTCAGTTTCCTTTGAAGCTTCTTTCTTCTCCATAGGTTTTGCTTTTTCTTCAGCCTTATATTTCTTTATTGCTCCAAGCACAGATTCTTTCTTTTCTTCTTGGTTTTTCATCTGTTCCTTTGCTTTTAAAAGCTTAGACGATAGGATTCTAATATTAGTATGTTCCTTTCCATTATCATCAATGGATGTTCTTACCTGACCAAACAGCTTTACAAAGTCACCTTGCTTAAATTCCTTTGGAATATCACCTTTATCTCCATAAGCTGAACAATTGGTATAAGTCTTATTCCCCTCATCATCTTTTGCCACAACCGAGAAATTAACTACTTTAAAGGCTTCTCCATTTTTGTTTTCTCTTTCAATTGTTTCAATCTCACCTACGACATTCCCAACAATGTTCACTAGATCATTGTCTTCTTTTTCAATTGCTACACTTTCTTTAATCTGTCCATTTTCTCTAAGTTCATCAATCAAGTAATCAAACTCATCATTAAGTAAGCTCATACTGTCATTATCCATATACTCCTGGTATAACTTGTCCAAGGCATCTTTATCATTGATTCCTTTTTCAAAACTAATTAGTGCCTTTGCAAAATCTTCGTGATTTTCGTTTGCCATTTGTTCTAGTGTATTTCTCATTTCTTTGTAGTTCATAATATACCTCCATTTTTCTACTAAAAATGAAAAGGAGCTTGTAATAAGCCCCTTAACGTTCATCATGTTCTTTTGATTTATTTTCTCGTGTTTCTGCTTGTTTTTCTTGTGACTGATATGACTTAATTTGCCCTAAAATAGATGGTTTTTCAGATACCTTTTCTTTGCTTTCTGCTCTTGCATTAAGATTATCCTCTACATCATAAGTAGTTTCAAAATAGTCACTATCTCTAAAGTCATTATCATATCTATCTGGCACACCATCATTGTCCAAATCTTTTGCAAGCGGATCATAGATATTACCATCGTCATCTCTTTCAAGACCTAATGCTTTTTTTAGGTCATTATCATCAATAGATACAAACTCTCCAAAGTCTCCATATTCCATTTCTTGTTTTAGAAATTCCAATGCCTTTTCTTCACTTCCAAGGTCTTTGAGATAATCAATCTTTGTAATTGGTTCTCCATTGATATATTGAGTAGCTGTAAAGTCTTCTAAGCTAATTTCATATTGAATTTCATGCTTTTCATCTGGTGTAGTAGTATATGCAATTCCAATATGAGCAAGGTCAGGAAATAGATTACTAAAATTTTCATAGGTATAACTATCATCTTCATATTCCCTTTTACAAAAATCTACAATAGCCCTCTTTACATCTTCAAGTAATGGATTAAGATTTTCTTTTTCTTCTACTTCTCCCATATCAAGTAGCTTGTTTAATTCTGCCAGTCTTAATACTTTTGTCTTTAGCTCATCTGCTTTTTCAAAAGGCTTTTTAAGTTCTTCTTTGGCATTTTCAAGTTGTTCCTTTGTGCTGATAAGTTTTTCTTCAAGCCTGTTTAATTTCTCAGGCATTTTCTCAAGAGCGTTATCCAGTCTTGTAAGGTTACCGTCCGCACTTTTTCCAAGCTCTCCTGAATGCTTTGCAGCACCATTTAAGCTAAAGTTATGCTCATTGGTGAAGAAGTTATAGCTTACCTCTAAGTCCATATTTCGGTACTGTCCTATAACATTACTTTCATTAATTTTTACACCTTTAATCGCTTCTAAGAGCTTTTCTCCAGCGATCTTTTTATCTCGAATTATCTCGCCATTAATCGAGATAGAAGTGAATTTATTTTCACTACTTCCCTGTGGTTCAACATTTTCAATATCTTTTTTCACTGCTTCAATTAGCTTTTCAGTCCTTGCTATTTCTTCAGGATATGTCTTTGCAACCTTATCCTCTAATCTATAACGGTTGGACTTGTAGTTTGCCTCAAGCATTTTAAGCTTCGTAACTTCATTATCCAAATCCATCTTTTCTTTTATCTTTGGATCACCTGTAGCAAGTGCCTTAATCTCAGCATAGTTCAGACTATTTTCGTCCACATCTTCTGCCACACGAACAGGTGTCTTTGAAGTCATAATCTGTGAAATAAATTTTTGCTTATTCTCTATCGTCTGCCAAAGGTACGAATCAAATGTATTCTCCGTAACATAACGATAGATACTAACTTCCTTGTTTTCATTACCTTGACGAACAATTCTGCCACTTCTCTGCTCAAGGTCAGCAGGTCTCCAAGGGACATCTAAATCATGCATTGCAATTAGTTTATTTTGCACATTTGTCCCAGCACCCATCTTCTGCGTTGAACCCATTAAGATACGAACTTCACCTTTTCTTACCTTTGCAAATAGTTCATCCTTTTGCTTATCGGTATTAGCTTCATGGATAAAAGCAATTTCTTCCTTTGGTATTCCTAAATCTACAAGTTTACCTCTAATGTCATCATAGATATTAAAGCTGCCATCTCCTTTTGGTGTAGACATATCAGAAAACAGTAGCTGTGTTGATTTTTCTTCTTTTGTCTTATCCCAAATAGAAAATACATTTTTAACACATACATTCACCTTTGAGTTCTCATCATCTGGAAGTAATGGATTGATTAAACGCTGATCTAATGCAAGTTTCTTACCATCATTAGTGATTTTAAGCATATTATCTTCTTCAGGCTCTACGGACTTATTACGCACCTTATCTGCCCTTTCAGATAAACTCTTTAATATCTCTTTTTGTTCATCAGATGGCTCGGTCTTTATAACCTCAAAATGAGCTTTTGGAACAGGAAGATTGAGCATATCTGAGGTTTGAATATCGGCAACTTCCTTAAACATACTCATAAGCTCAGGTAGGTTATAAAACTTTGAAAAACGAGTCTTCACTCTGTAGCCTGTTCCCTCTGGAGATAATTCAAAAGCAGATTGTGTTTCTCCAAAAGTTGATGCCCAAGAGTCGAAATGCTCTAAGCCGTTCTTTTTAAGAGCATCATACTGTAAATATCTTTGCATAGTATAAAGCTCTGTCATTGAATTGGATACTGGAGTGCCTGTTGCAAAAACAATTCCTTTTCCACCAGTCATTTCATCCATATATCGGCACTTCATATACATATCAGAAGATTTAAAAGCTTCAGATTGTCCAATACCTGCAACATTTCTCATTTTTGTATAAAGATATAGGTTCTTATAGTTATGTGCTTCATCAACAATCAGCTTATCTACGCCAAGCTCTTCGAAAGTAATAACATCATCCTTTTTGAAATCATCATTTAACTTTTCAAGCCTTGTTTCTAATTTCTTTCTGGTTTTTTGAAGCTCTTTTACTGTGAAATTTTGATTTCTGTCATGCTTGTACTCTTCTACATAATTGATAATCTCATCAATCTGGTCTTGTATATGCTTTTGTTGATATTCCTTAGACATTGGAATTTTTTCAAACTGACTATGCCCAATAATAACTGCATCATATTCACCTGTGGCAATCTTTCCAATAAATCTCTTTCTGTTTTTCGGTTCAAAGTCTTTTTTATCAGCAACCATAATATTTGCTGACGGATATAGCTGCATAAACTCTCTACCAATTTGTCCTGTTAAGTGATTAGGAACTACAAATAAGGACTTAGTACACATTCCAAGTTTTTTTGCTTCCATAGAGCTTGCTACCATTTCAAAGGTTTTGCCAGCTCCTACTACATGGGCAAGTAAGCTGTTGCCACCATATAGTATTCTTGCAATTGCATTCTTTTGATGATTACGAAGTGTAATATCCGTACTCATTCCATCAAAGCTTAAGTTAGAACCGTCATATTCACGATTACGAATAGAATTAAATCTCTCGTTATATGCTTTAACAAGTCTTGTTCTTCTATCTACATCGTTAAATATCCAGTTCTTAAACTCTTCCTTGATAAGCTCTTGTTTCTGTCCTGCAAGCATGGTTTCTTTTTTATTTAGTACCGAAGTCTTTGAACCATCTGGATTTACTAATTGGTCAAAGACTTTTGTTTCTTTAAGGTTTAGGGCATCTTCAATCAGCTTGTAGGCACTCACTCTACTTGTTCCATAGGTCATTTCAGCAAGGTCATTTCCTCTATCTTTGCTCTTTCCCTCAACATTCCATTCACTGGTTAAATGTGAAAATTTAACTTTAATATCCCATCTTGCATATCCTGGAGTCTTTAATGTTTCAAATATGAATCTTTCAATATCCTTAGGTGGAATCCATGTTGCACCAAGCCTTACATTGATTTCACTTGCTTCAAGTTCCTTTGGCATTACTCTTTGAAGTTTTGCTTTTTGATATTCCAGTCTGCTTAGTTCATTTACAAGTGTTTCCCTTTCGTTTTCACTTTCTTCTGGAAGCATTCGTTCTGCTTGTCGCAACCTATTGATATAACTATCTACAATACCTATTTTTTCTCTAATATTTCCACTTAAGTATTCATCTTTCGTTACATAGGTATACTTAAAGGAGTTAGTCTCTTCGCTACAAGCAAATGGTAAATCACCATCTTCCAAGTCAAAAGAAAGCTTCTGATTAAAACTAACATTCTCTTCCCTAATGTTTAAAAAGATTTCTCCTCTAAGTTCGTCTATAAGAGTGTTTCTATCCTTATCCGTAAGATTTGTCATGTAATCAAAATCTACATAACCTTTTTGTGAAATAGATAGTACCAATGCTTCAAGTGAATTATCTACATGGTCGATTACTTTCGCTTTTGTGATAGTTCGTTTAGAAAAAATATCGCCTTTTGCCTTGAAGCTTTCTTCTTCATCAAGTATCTCGATAGAAGATACCAGTGGGAAGTTACTATCCTCTCTTAAAGCTCTAGTATTACTCAGGTTATTTACAAAGCCATGCTTCTTAGAAAAACTGTCATAGACTACGTTTAATTTATCCTGAGATTCTTTGATTTCAGCTTCACTAAAATCTTCTTTTTGCTTGTATATCACATCCTTTAATGCCTCATTTAATTCGAGATAATCCTTAATCTTTTCCTTGTTTTTGTCTGATACTTCTCTCTTAATGAAAAGTGAATTTTCTCTGTAATATACCTCATCATCAATCAAGGTATAAGAGAAGTTTTTTACATCATCGGTTGCGGGGATTGAGGTTACTTCATCATCTAGTAGCTCTATCTCTTCATACTTCGCATCTTTTGATATTCTTTCACCTGCTATTTCAATACGGTTTTTAAGAGACTCCATATTATTCTCTTGTCCTAAAAAGGCTATCGGCTCACAAGTTAAAGTCTTTCCAAATCTACCACTAACTTCACGCATAGAACCTAATACTTGTTCAGGATGGTCTACAAAGTATTTATTGTAAGTTAAGCCATTTTCATCTTCTGCTAAATGAACCCAGTCATCGTCACGCTCAAGTACACTATCTCTTTTCTTCAGGAAAATAATATCGCTTGTCACCTCAGTTCCGGCAACACCCTTAAAGGTATCGTTAGGAAGTCTTATTGCACCTAAAAACTCTGCTCTTGCATTTATATATTTACGGATACTTTCGTCTTTCTTGTCCATTGTTCCAGATGATGTGATGAAGGCTATAACACCACCATTTCTCACCTTATCAATAGATTTAGCAAAGAAATAGTCATGAATTAGAAAGTTATTACGATTGTATTCCCTATCATTAACCTTAAATTCGCCAAACGGAACATTACCAATTGCCACATCAAAGAAGTTATTTGAAAAACTTGTCTCTTCAAAGCCTTTCACTTGCACATCACTTTCAGGATAAAGAAGTTTTGCAATTCTACCACTAACAGAATCAAGCTCAACTCCATAAAACTTTGACTTGCTCATTTCATCTGGAAGATTACCGATAAAATTACCTACGCCCATCGATGGTTCTAAAATATTTCCATTCTTAAATCCCATTTCTGAAAGCGTACTATATACTCCATCAATTACAATTTTAGGCGTATAAAAAGCTGTTAAGGTAGATTCCTTAGCAGCCTCATATTCTGATGAGGATAAATTTTCTTTTAAGAAAGCTCTTGCTTCTTTCCATTGACCGTCTTTACTTTCATCAAAGACATCAGCAAGTCCACCCCACCCAACATATTTAGCCAAAGTTTCCTGTGCTGTGACATCTAAATCCCTTTCACCTTTTTCTATCCTGTTGAGCATTGCAATGGCTTCAAGATTATTATTTAACCTTTCACTTGGAGCAAGTTTATCAGGGAGAATATCTTCTTTAATTCTAAAGTTTGATACTTTCTCTTGTTTCTTTTCCTCAAGTCCGAAAAGTCTTTCTAAATCACTTTCTAATCTATACGGAATAACTTCTGAACCCGTAATCATTCCTCCAAGATACTCAACATTATCTTTTATTGTAACAGTCTTAAGACCACCACCCATCTCGTCAAAGCGAGTTATAGTGTAGTCTTTATCTTTATAGTGAACTTCGTCTCCAACAAGTAGCTTAGGTCTATCAAAGCTAATCTTTTCTAATAACTCTTTATCATCTGCAAAACTTACTATAGGCATCATATGATTACCATTTCTTAGAGGAGCAAGTCTTAAATCATTCTTTTTTAGAATCTCATTAAAGCTCACTTCATCATCAATCTTATATACCTCATGATCCATGTAGACCATTTTCCCAACAGATAAGTCTAATGATTTTTCTTTATCTTCTTCTGGATTAAGGTAATCAAAAAGTGTCTCTTGTTTTGCTTCAACTTGAGTAGCTTCCACAACATAATCAGCAATCTTATATGCTTCATATTTTCCACTATCAATCAAAGTATCAACCTTTGTGCTTTCTTCAAAATCTACTCCTCGATTAAGTGAATATTCTACTCCATCAACTACTACTTTTCTTCCAGTATCCTCAAGGCTAATCTCTAAGCTATCTTGTTTACTTGCAAGGATAAATTCGTTACCCACCTTAATTGCCACTTTTTCATTTTGATTGTTATATGAATATTCTTTAAGGCTATCAACAAACTCGCTCATCGTAACAAAGTCGATATTGTCCTTAAATTCTTCAATTTGACTTATGCTTACATCGTCATTTATTAGATAACCTTTTAGTACATTGAATTTTGCAAGTTTAATATCTAGGTCTTTTAGATACTTTATCTTTTCTGATGTAACACCGTTTGTATCTTTGTTCCAGTCATCAATCAGCCATTTTAACTGTTCCATCTTCCAAACAGGAAGCTTTGGATCTGCAATTTCTGTAATCTCATTTCCATAAAAGTCATATTCTTTAATGGCACTCATAATCTCTTCTAACTGTTCAGAATTAAAATCGCTTAGCTTAATATTTGTGCCTTGAAGTGCTTCTTCTAATTTGCTTGTGGTAAGTCTACTGATTGCAATATCTCTTGATACCTCGTACTCTTCCATTATAGATCCGACTTCTTCGGCAAAATTAGGGCTTAATTCTTCTTCAAATTCCTCTATAACTTCGTTGTTAATTTCTTTATGAATTACATCATCTTCAAAGCTAAGTTCACCATTAAAAACCATCTGAAGCTCTTGTTCATCCATCTGTTTTTTAAGTTCTGTGTATTTAAGTTCTCTAAAAGTTTTTGGAAAATCCTCTAAAATTAGTCTTTGAGCATTTAGCTCTTTAAGCTCATTGATATTAAAATATCCCCATTCAGGCTCTATTCCTAAAACAAGCCCAAAGGCATCGCCACTTTCTCTATCATACTCTGTCATATACCAAGTCCAGTTACTTCTAAATGGAATAATATATGCTGCATGAACTTCTTTTTCGGCAAGGCTTATTTTTTCCTGTTCATAAAGTTCAGGAACACGCTCAAGCATTTCATCAGTCATTAGATTATATGGATCTTCCTTAGAATAGAAAAAGGAAGCATTTTCTGCTTCCTCATTCATATCTTCTATGCTGTTTTCTATGCTTCTACTATTTCCTTTATCACCATCTCTTTTAGGGCTGAAATCATCGCCTTGTACTCTGGATGATTCTCGTCCGTTATCTTCCAAGCTTCCATCATCTTCGGTTTTTCCTCTCTCATAAAGTGGATTGCTCTTTTCTGTACTTCCATTAGATGCATTAGTAATTCCTTCTCTTTGTAAAGGTCTATTAGCATTTGATAGTGTTTCTCCTCGCTCGTTTCTGTAAGAAAGTCCAGTCTCATCACTGCGTAAGTCGGATTTGGAAATTTTTCCATGAAGCTCTTCTCGTTTTCCAGATTGTTCAAGGTCTTCTCCTTGATTTTTGAAATTATCTCGTCCGTATTTTCCATTTCCAAGAACTCGGTTTCTTGTATCATCATCTCTTTGGTCATTTGATCGAATAGCATTTTTTATACCTCCTAATTCATTATTATTTTCGTTAATCTTATTATAATCGGCACCTATACTCTTTGTCAGGTCTTGATTGACAGATAAATTTCTTGTTCTTACCATTGTAGCTTCAATAATATTACTACAAGCATTGGAAATACAGTTACCAACACTCATTAAAGAAATTCTATCTAAGTACTTAAAATTTTCTTGTAAGTTATCCATTGGAATAGGATAATCCAGGTTAAATCTATTTGAAATTGCAAAGCTAATAGAATTTCTCATAAAGTTTACAAATGAGTTTCTATCTTCATCAGAAATTCTCAAGTTATTACAAAGCTCATAGATGCTGTCATCTGCATAAACTCTGCTAAGTGAGTAGATATTTTCAGATAACTTATCACTTGCTTCAAAGCCACGAAGAGTAAGCATATCTTTTAGTGCTTCTTCATGTTTTTCTCTATCAAACGCCCATAGTTTTACCTCATTTACGCCTCTATCCATAGATACTGTCTGACTAATATCAAAGATATATCCAACCTTTTGAAATGGATAGGTTTCACTTAGGATTGGAATACCCTTTTGTCCTCGCATAACGGTGCGATTAAATCTTTCCCTCCACATATCAAAGCTTGCACAAGCAGTTGCATTTGGATTTTTATCATAGATACTAAGCTGACTTAAAAAGTCATATCTTTGATTATTTCCAATTACTTTTAAGAGTTTCAGATACTCATTTTCGCTATCTAAAACATCTCTTTTTACAAGCTCGATAATATTGTAAAAATCATTTGTTCTCATCTTTACCTCCTAGTTCTTCAAAATTTCTTTTAATATTGCTTCTAACACATTTACGACAATGCTATTTCCAGCTTGTTTATAAAGTATTGACGATAATTTACCTTTTCTTCCTGGATATATAGCTTTGAGTTTATTAAAGTCTTCATCATCAAAACCCATAAGTCTAAAGCATTCTCGCTCAGTTAAATATCTATATTTGCCATTACTTAAATCAATAATTCCTGAATTAGGAATACGCACTTGCTTGGTGGAAATTGTGTAGGCAAACTTATCAATAACTTTTAATCTGCCCTTGAAATGATTATTTTTAGGATCTCCTCTTATATGTCTAAGCATTGACTCTTGCTTTACTTCATAAAGAATAGAGACATCTTCTTCTAAAAACTTAGATATATCCTTTGCCTCTATCTTTTCTAAAGAAGAAAAATTAAAGTAGTTTTCACCTAAAATACTTACAACAAAGATACGCTCTCTTTTCTGTGGTATTCCAAAGTCCATAGCATTTAGAATTTCATATTTGTTCTCATATCCAAGTCTCTCCATTTCTTTTAGGTAATGAAAAAAGGAAGCTCTCATATTCTTGTCGAGAACTCCCTTTACATTTTCCCAAAGCACTATCTTTGGTCGTATTTTCATTTCTTCTATAATTCGTATTGTTTCAAAAAGAAGACTACTTCTTGTACCGCTACCTTTTGTGCCACCTTTCTTTAAGCCACTTCGACTAAAATCTTGACATGGACTACCATGCATTAGTAAATCTATTCTTTCATCAGGCGGATGAAAATCCAAAATGCTTTTCGGCTTAAAATCAGTATGGTATAAAGCATTGTAGCTTTTAACACAGTTTTTATCTATCTCTACATAATCAATTACTTGGTGAGGTATTTTTTGCCTCATTAAAGCTTTTTTAATAGCACCTATACCACCAAATAGTTCTATAATTTTTATTGTTTCAATCTCAACCACCTCCAATAAAAAAGGAACAAGATTTCTCTCATTCCCTTTGGTTTATATTCAATTTCTATTTTTTGTATGTGCTTATCGTATTTTTAATTTCTTCTTCAATGCTGTTTAAAAACTTTTCCTTATCTTCTTTACCACTTGCAATATCAGAAAGCTGCATTTCCCAATTAGCTGTTGTTTTAGCTGATTTAAAGGTGTCAGCTACAATCGTTACAAGACTAATTCCTTTATGCGTAGCGATTAAATTTTTCTTATCTCTTTCTACAAAGCCTTTATAGATTAAGTTTTCAATAATACTAGCCCTTGTTGCCGGTGTACCAAGTCCTTTTCTTTCTACCTCAATGCCTTTTTCTAAGGCGTCATTACCCGCTACTTCCATAGCCTTTAAAAGTGTATCTTCCGTAAAATGTTTCGGTGGTGTTGTGTATTTTTCTTTTATTTCTTTATTTTCAACGCTTAATACATCGCCTATGTTCACATCAGGAAGTACTGTATCTTCATTTTTCTTAGACTTGTATTCTTTAAGATATTTTGTAAATCCATCATCTTTAATTACCTTACCACTACTTGTAAATTCAAAGCTATCAAATTCAGCGACAATCTTCGTTGTGTTTTCCACTAAAGGATAGCCCACACTTGCGTGAAACTTATTTAAGATAAGTCGATATACCTTTAATTCACTTTCAGGAAGTGAATTAAAGTCTTCATTCATACTGCTTGTTGTTGGAATGATTGCATGATGATCTGTCACTTTCTTTGAATTAAATACTACCTTTATACGCTCTGTGTCAAAATCATTCTTTCCTAAAATATTATTGATCGTGCTTGTAATCATATCTTCTGTAAGACAACGACTATCCGTTCTTGGATAAGTGATAAACTTCTTTTCATATAGGCTCTGTGCATAATCCAGTGTTTGCTTAGCACTATATCCAAAATATTTGTTGCACTCTCTTTGGAGCGTTGTAAGGTCAAATGGCAAATCAGGTTTTGTTATCTTTTCTTTTTGAATAACATCGGTAATTTCTATCTTATCGCCTACTAAGTTTAAGAGCTGCTCTGCTGTTATTTCATCATCAATTATATCTGTTGAAAGTGTAAAGTCATTAAGACTTAGCTCTACTGTAAAATATTTTTCTTTTTTGAAATTGGTTATTTCCTCATCTCTTTTTACAATCATTGCAAGGGTAGGTGTCTGCACTCTTCCTACACTGTAATTTTGCTTATATAGGCACGAATAAAATCTACTGATATTCATTCCAACAAGCCAATCTGCAATCGCTCTTGCCTGTGCAGACTCAAAGAGATTATCGTAGAACTTTCCCTCTTTTAGATTATCAAAACCATCTTTTATGGCACTATCTTCCATTGATGAAATCCAAAGTCGTTTCATATTCTTTTTACAATGAGCCTCGTTATATACAAGTCTAAATATTGCTTCGCCCTCACGACCTGCATCACAAGCATTTACTACAGTATCAACATCTTTATCATTCATCAGTTTTTTAAGAGTATTAAACTGCTTTTTAGTAGCTTTTGATACAACATACTTATATTCTTTTGGAATAATCGGTAAATCCGCCATATTCCATTTAGCGTATTTTTCATCATAACTATCAGGATTTGCCATCTGAATTAAGTGTCCTACACACCAACTTACCTTATAGCCTTTTCCCTCATAGTATCCGTCTTTCTTATTTGTTGCTCCTATTACTTTTGATATGGATAGGGCAACACTTGGTTTTTCTGCAATTACAAGTTTCATATATTTTTATCCTCCCTGTAAAAAATAGGGCGAAAGATTTTACTCTCTCGCCCTATATCTTGCACCCAAAATTATATAGTTTTAGGTGCAAGTTTACTCTAACTCATCATCATCTTCTTTATCTTCCGTTTCAACTTCATCTATTTCATTTTCACTTTCCTCAGCTTCTGAAAAGAAACTATCGTCATCTTCTTCAAATGCTTCAAGCTCTTCATTTTCCTTTTTCTTAACTACCTTAAAATAATAGCCTGCTCCTAATGCTCCACCTACTGAAAGAAGTAAGATAATGTAAGTTCCCATACTACTTTTTTCTTCTTTCTTAACTGGCTTTACTTCTTCTTTCTTTGACTCTTCTTTTGTAATTTCCTGTTTTGGAGCTTCTTTCTTTTCAACCATATTTAACAAATCATCTTCTGAAACTTCTGTTAAAAGCATTACATTCTCGCTATCTTCATCATGGTTAATGATTAGATGAAAAGTCTTTCCATTTTTAGTTGTAAAAGTTACAAACTGTCTTGCGTCTGCTGAATACATATCCGTAGACTTATTATCTTCTCCATCATTATGATGAATAGGATACTTATTGTTTGCATTATCTACATTCTCTGTAACGGATGCCCTTGCCTTAGAGGGACTTGATGCAACGCCTTTATTGGTATTTGTCGTTGTACTTGTTCCTGTGCTACTTCCAGTTGTTCCACTGTTTCCTTGACTGTTTTGTGGCTGTTTAGGTGTTAGCTTATTCGGATAGCGAATTTCTTGCTTTTCTTCTTTTTTACCAGTGTTTTCAGATGTAGTGTTTCCCTTTTTTGTCGCAGAATTTGAAGCAATTTGTTTTTCGCTACCTGTTTGTGTTCCTTTTCCGCTTGTAAAAGGAATTGAATTAGATGTAACTGTCTTTGATGGAGCGTTTCCTGTGCTTGATGATGTATTTTTTAGAGTATCAATTTTACTTTCTAAGCCTTTAATTCTATCTTCAAGCTTTGAAATATCCTTATCTGATATACCTTTTATCTTTTCATTTTTTCTATTTTCAAGCTTTTCTTCTAAGGATTTAATTTTATCATTAAGCTTATTGATTTCTTCTTTCTTATCATTAGAAATGTCTGCTTTATCTTTTAGCTCCTTGTTTAGTTTATCCATTTCTTTTTCATAGGCTTTTAGGTCTTTTTCTAACTTTTCAATGTCTTTTCCTGTTAAAACAGTTTGCACAGAAACATCTTTTTTCTTCTTTTCCTCAGTTTGAGTAGCACTATCCTTTATATCTTTCTCGGTTTGAGTATTTTCATCTTTCTTTAGATAAGATACCTTTCTTATAATTTCATCATCTTTTCCCTTTACCTTATATGTGGCAAAATCATCAAGAAATTTCATATTATCAGGTAACATATCAAGTTCTGAAGCATCAAGAACATAGCCTACATCAAAAGTTTTAGTAAATTCTTTATATACCTTTCCATCTTCGAAAAAGTATTTTACCTTAACTTCTGCTTTAGTTTGTGTTGCTGAATCTTTTTTACTTTTATCATCTGTTTGTACTGAACTATCCTTTTTTTCAGTTTTATCAGTTTGCGTATCAACACTTGCCACTCTTGTAATTAAGTCATCTACATTAAAAGTTATATATGGAAGACCTGTATGGTATCTATTCCAAGTTTCAATGATGAGCTTATCCTTCTCAATCTTTATTTCTTTAAGATTGTTGATATTAGGATTGGCTTCCTTAACTTTATTTATAATTTCTTTTTTGGACTCTTCTTTTATTTCTCCATCATAATCAATCTTAGTTTTTACAATATCTCGATTCAGCTTATATACAGGTGTATCTAAGATATGGTAAATCTTATTATCGCTATATGTTCTAATATGCTCCTCAATAGAACCAACATAGTAGTCTTGATTGTTTTCTGTAAAATCTAAGAATATGCCGCTGCCAATATTTACACCAGTAGCTTTATAATAATTAAATTCTTTTTTGCTTGTAAATCTTGTATGTCCCGTTCTTTCGGTATCAAAATCAGCTTCTGTAAACATTTCATCATATCTATCAAATGATGTTAAATTACCCTCAAGTTTAAATTCCTTTAAAATATTTATCTTAAATTTCAGCTTATCCTCATAATATGCCTTACTTATATTCTGATCGCTTGTATTGTCAATCATATTCACAATAAATTTTGTTTTATACTGCCCATGATTATTATCGCCTCCCATAGCATATACAATATTTGATTTGTTTAGGTACACTGTTGCCACTAAGCCTACTAACACCAGTAAAGCAAGTATACTTGCTAAAATCTTTTTGTTACTCAACAATTTTTTCATCATTAAACTCCTTTTCTTGTTTTTGTTTTTTCTCTTCTTTTACTTTTCTCATTAAATCCTCAAGCGTGATGTTGTTTTCTCTACAAATCACGATGATTTCTTCGTTTTCAAGTTCTTCTTCTCGAATAAATAAAGGCTCTAATTCTTTATCAATCAGAGCCTTTTTATCAAGAAGTTTCTTTATTTTATTTTTCGTTAGTTTTAATTCTTTTCTCACATTCTGCCCTCCTTATCTGTTTACATTTGGTGGAAAGCCAAAGCCTACTGGATGATGTTTACAAAATGTTGCTATCCAATCATCCAAAGTTGTAACTCTAACAACACCGATGTTATCCATTACCTTACCATCACCAATATAAATGCCAACATGACCATAAGTAAGTCCGGCTTGACCACCACTGCTACTACTTTCAACAGCTACAAGCATTCCTACTTTTAACTTTGATCTATCAGAAGTAAATGTATGATTTCGATACATATCATTAGCATTTCCTCCGATATATCCAAGACCTGCATTTTGATAAACTTGTGAAACCCACATTGCACACCAACCTGCTCCAGGTGATGGAGTAATATATGCTGCATTTACAATTTTCTTTTGAGCATCAGACGATGCTTCATATTCTTTTCCTCCACCAATGCCACCATTTTCAGTAATGAGATTGGTGTTTCCAAACATTTCACCCATATTTCCCTGTGCAAGGAATAGTGCTTCATAGTGTTTTAAATTATCTGGATAATCTCTAAAGACTTCTCTAATGACACTATCCATTTCCCTTTTATTTAGGGTAACAATGAGCTTTCTATATTCATAAGGTTCTTCGTGGCTCTCGGTATGTTCATTCCCTTCTTCATCGGTGTAAGTTTCAGTTACAGTCTTATATCTTATCTCTATTTCCTCTTTATAATCGACATGGTACATAGTCTTAAACAAATCATCTAGGATATTACTAACTTCAGACAAACTCTTTACTTCACCACATCTTGAGGTGATATAGGATAAAAGCTCATGAACATTATGACCAATATCTCCATTTTTATTTATGATGTACTCATCATATCCGGGATTATTCTTTTCTATATTTTCAAGCTCGCTATATAAGTCATTCTCCTTGTTTGAAAAACTTTGGTTAATCTCAGTTAAAACATTTGGTCTTGATAAATACGATGTTGTTAAAATGCTACTTGTAGAATTAGCAAATCCACCCATTGTCATGCTTGCAAAGTTAAATACAAAAGTTCCAAAAATAATTATGGCAGCTACTACTATTGCTGCTACTTTCGTTTTTCTTATGATAAAGTCTTTAGATACCTTGAATGTATCCATCAGTGTCTTTTTAACTCTATCTCTAATTCTTGTCTTATTTTGCTTATAGATAGCTGACTTCATCTGTTTCTTCTTTTGAAACTTCTTATAAGCATTTGCTTTTTTATATTGGTCAGTCTTCTTAACCTCGTCCATGCTTTTTCTAAACTCAAGCTTGGACTTTCTACTTTGAATTTTCCTATCGCTCTTTTCTAAATCATATAGCTTCTTACTTTTTCTCTTGTCCGAATAATTCTTTACGCCATGAATAAGTTTAGATGAACTTACTAAACCTTTTTCGGCAGCTTCAACCGATGCATTTTCATCACTACCAGATGATAGATAATCACTTGTAACCTCACCAAGTTTTGCGGCTCCAATCACACTCCCACCGACTAGGGTTTCTTTGTTATACCTTTTATAGAGCTGATTTTTCTTTTCCCTATCTTTGATGGCTTCTTTACCAGTTTTAGAAACTTTAGTATTATCTTCTTTTTTCTTATCTGTCCCTTTTCTTGTAAAGAGCTTATCAGAATAGTTCTTTCTTTTAAGTGACCTTTTCTGCTTTTCATAAAGTTTGGATTTTTTATTACCTAAAGGCTCATAGGATACATCGCTATCTCTAAAATCATTATCGTATCTATCAATGACACCATCACCATCTTGGTCTTTTGCCAAAGGATCATAGATACGATTTTCTTTAACCTCTGTTTGATAATCTGACTTAGCTACTTCCGTTTCAGCAAAATCACTCACAAGTTTTTTAGAATGTTTTCGCTTATTAACATTTACGCTCTGACTATTCAAACCATTATTAGTATTACCTACTTCTCTATTCCTATGAGTTTCTTTAGAAGCGGTATTTTCAAAAACTCTATAAGCATCTGAACTAACTTCTATCCTTTGGTTTTTCTCTGCAGACTCTACAATAGGCTTCATTCCACTATCAGTTTCAAAACTGTTACATTGAAGATTTCTTTTTATAGCATTTTTGCTCTTGTTACTTGTGTCTATTTCACTAGTAATATCAGCCCTTTTACTTATCTTCTCGTGAATCTTATCTTGAAACCTATTTTCTTCTTTAACAACCTTGTCTCTATAATCATCTCCAGTTTTTCTTTTGTAATCTAGGACATCATCTGTTTCAGCCTTTGTGATTATTTTTTCTTCTCTTGCTCTTAACTTTTCATTTAAATCTCGCTTTCTTTTTTTACTCATAAGACGCTACCTCACTTCTTCAGGTTTTGTAGTCATCTTTTGATATAGGATTGTGTCTTTAGGAAAGTTATCTACAAAGGGAACAATGGTGTTCCCAAAGAAAATCAGACCTTCACCAGCTCTCGAATTGGTAACGAATTTTTCCTGATCTTTTGAGATTTTAAGCTTTACAACAAGCCAGTCTCTATCACCTGTTGCTTGATTAAGCATTAGAATAAAATCTGTATTATCGAAAATATTTTCAATTTCTTTACTTGCAAGTAGGTCTTTAACATTCTGTGTAATGCCTGTTGGAATACCTCCCCATTTTCTAAATCTCTTCCAGATTTCTACCGAATACTGTGAAGTCTGTTCATCTTTTAAAAGCAAATGAAACTCGTCAATGTAATACCTTGTGCTTTTGCCGGTATTTCTGTTTTGAGAAACTTTATTCCAGACCTGGTCTTGAATAACAAGCATTCCTATTTTCTTAAGCTGCGTTCCAAGTTCCTTAATATCAAAACAAATTAACTGCTTATTTAAGTCCACATTTGACTGATGATTAAAGACATTAAGACTTCCTGAAACATAGATTTCCATTTCTGTTGCAAGTTTCTTTCCTACCTTTTCTTCTTGTCCTTTTAACATATTGTAAAGGTCTTGAAGTATAGGCATATTTTCTGGTATTGGATTTTCAAAATACTTCTCATAAATTCTAGGTAAGCACCTATCTATAACAGATTTTTCTTCTGCTGTAAGACCACTACCACCAACCACAAGTTCAAGCATAGACATAATAAAATTCGCCTTATCCTTAAGTGGTGCATCACCATCTCCATAATTCATATTTATATCTAGTGGATTGAGATAGTCTTTACTCTTTGCACTAACCTTAATGACTTCTCCCTTGAACTGTTTAACAAGATTGCCATATTCACCCTCTGGATCACAGATAATGACATCATCATCGGTTGTAAGAATAGCATTTGCCATTTCACGCTTTGCAGAAAAGGACTTACCAGAACCAGGCGTACCTAGAATCAATCCATTTGGATTTTTAAGCATTTTTCTATCTGCCATAATCAGGTTATGACTTAGGGCATTTAATCCATAGTACAAGCTATTTGATGAGTTTATGAAAAGCTCCTCTGTTGTAAATGGTAAGAAGACTGCTGTTGATGATGAGGTTAACCCTCTATCTATTTCAATCTTATTTACTCCAAGAGGTAATACACTGATAAAACCTTGTTCTTGACTATGATCTAAGCGTTTAATCTTACAATTATGCTTACTTGCAATAGATGAAATTTGAGAAATAGTCGTATCAAGCTTTTGTACTGTCCTTGCAAAATTCATAAAGACAATCGTTACGATAAACATACGCTCATCTCTTGTCTGGAGATCTTTTAAAAGCATCTTGATATTATCTCCATAGGTAATTAAATCACTTGGCAAGATATCCATATCATAGCCACTTCTAACTGCCTTTTTATTTTCCTCAATTTTCATCTTATCAATATCTGTATTTTTTCTTTTCACCATCTTGATAGCTTCTGTCTGCTCAACTGCCTTGATATGAAAAGAAATATTGATGTTATCATCTATATCTAAAAATTCTGCAAGCATTCTATCCGATAGCTCACTTGCAAGTATTTGAAGATGACTTACAGCTCCAATATATTTACCAAACTTAAAATACTTACTCGGTACAAAATTAAAAGAATCTGGTGTAATCACCGTCTTTGTACTTTCTCTTGGTTTTAAGTCTTTATATGAAAAAGAAAAGAGTTTATCTGGATTTAAAATATCATGTAAGACTTTTAGTCTTTCTGTTCCAGTTAAGCCCTCAGCACGAACTCCCATACTCTTTAGATTTGACAATATATCAATCTCAAGTCGCTCAAGTTTTGCAGTCGCTTGCTCCAAACTATCCGCTTCAACTCCAAAGGTGATATACTTCGATTTCTTTAACCCATTATTTCCCTTTGCAAGCTGACTTTTTAACATCTCACGAAACTCTAATCGAATATCATCATAACCATCATTTTTATCCGGTATCTGAATAGCTGCTTTTAATTCATTATTTCTTCCAAGCTGATTGATATATGAAAACTCAATATCTACACTTGGATCAAACGAATTTAAGACATTCGCAAATTGATTGAAAATCAAATCCTTATCTTCTTCTAATGCAAGCTGATAGTTTATATCCTGAAATGCAATACACTTATTAAAGTGCTTTTCATCAAGCTGACATATCCCACTTTTTAGCATTCTCATATAAGGTATTGTGTCTTCAACAGTGTATCTCTTAGGCTCTTTCTTAAATATTAAGTCGATTAGAGAAGCTTTTTTCTTCTGCTTAGTCAACTTTTCTTTTTTCTGGTTTCTTTTGTTTTCCTTTAATACTTTTTGATTTTTTTCTAACTGCATTTGCTGTATTTTTCTTTTCTTGTTCAAGGTAAACCTCCTTTCTCACTCGCTTTTGTGGTTGATAAAACTTATGCAAATATATGTGCTTAAAATATTTCTCAAAGGTAAGTCCATCCTTTTCAAATAGTGTTACAAAGAAGATTGGAAGAGTTGATACAATTAAAAACAGTATCGCTATATCATTAGGCATAAACTTTCTCATAAATAAATAGACTGGTATACCAACCAGTCCAGCAAGTGTAAATCCAATTAATTGTCTTCTTGTAAGATTAAAGGCTACCTTTGTTTTTACCTTTTTTAAGTCCTTGGGAATTGGTACATAGCCCATAGCTTACCTCCCATCTTCTTTTTCCTTTGAAAATACTTCAAAATGCTCATAGCATGAAGCAACTTCATTTCTCATCTCTTCTAATTCCGATTCAATTAGTGCATTTTTCTGCTCTTGATAACAAAGAATAGATTTCACATCATTTCTTGTACTTTTTACTTCATCTTCTAAATTCTTTAATTTATTACTGTTAAAAATTGAGATAGTAAATGCTCCAATCCCTACTGCAATAATTGAAACAGGAAAAAACTTTTTCTTTACTTCTATCATTAAAAATCCTCCTTAATGTGCGTTTAATACACTCTTTGCAAGCGTTCCACTCTTTAACATCATTAGACCAAGAAGTAATGCATAGCCTAATATCATAAAGGTACTTGCATGTATGTCCGTTATCTTTATCGTCTTTACTAAAACTGCGTAAATACCCAAGCATATAATCAAGAATAAGCCTTGAAGCCCAATAGCAAATAGACCTTTGATATAGTTTGTTCCAATTTGTCCCCACTCCTTATTTCCCATAGTGGCAAATGGAATTGCTGAAACCGAACAGTAAACATATATCTCAAACATTCTGCCATAGACAACTAGCATAATGACTACCGACATAACCTGTATTGCAACTTTAACAAGCGAGGTTTCAAAGAGTATCATGACCAGTTCTCCAAGTCCTTTGTCTTTTAATCCCTCAACCATCTGAACAATTTGATCACCTGAAACGGTGGCAGAAGTATTGATTACTCCTGCCGCCTGATTTACAAGATGTTGTGCAACATCAAAGACTGCCATTGAAAATGTAAAGGCATGAGATACTAACCACACCGCTATCCACATCTTTATCATGTATTTAAAAAACTCAAAGGTATCTGTATCGTGCATATTGTTCTTTTGCATAACCATATTTATCAGCTCAATACATAAAACTGCTGTAATGATTAAACCCGCAATTGGAATAATGACACTATCATTGATACTCTTAATAAAGTTAAATACCTCTGAGTTCCATCCCATTGGTGTCTTTCCTATATCGGTTGCAACTGATCCGACTTTATCATTAATGTCGATAAACATTGACTCAAGATTTGCTTGGATACCTCCGAGAAGAAGCTCTTTAAAAAATTCCTCTATCTTATCGAAAATACCAAACATAGGCTACTCTCCTTACTTCAATACATTTGAAAGTAATGGAATTAGTTTTAAGCCGATTAGAACGATGCCTCCTCCAGCCATTAACTGCTTAATACCCTGAGATTTTGCTCCAGGATTATCATTACCATATCCCTCCATAAGGTTGATAACACCCCATGCTCCAAGACCAGCACCTACTGCCATTACCAAAATCTTTAATACATTAACTGCTTGTACGAAAAAATCCATTATTTATTCCTCCTCGTTTTCTTCTTTCTTTTCAATTTTGTTCATAGACATAACCACAAAATTCTTATATGTCTTTCCATTTTTAGTTCGTTTATTGAAGTAGCCATATACATGAATGAAATCACCTTCTGAAAATTCCTTAGCCACTTCAGATTTATTGCCATAGGCTGCACAGTTGATATACTCTCTACCTTTTCCATATCCTTTCGAAAGAGCAAAATTTACAACTTGAACCTCTTCATTACCTCTTGTAAAAGTTCCAAAAGTAGGTTCTTTTAACAGATTGGCATTGATATTAATCATCTCTTTATCCATTTTTTCCCTCCAATTAAAAAAGCGACTGAAAAGTTAATTTCAATCGCCAAGTATTTGTATATTTAGTTATCTATTAGGTAGGGCTTCTTATCCTTATCATCTTTTCTCCTTTACTTTCTGTAACATGTTTAAGGGAACTAACATTTTGTCGTGTATATATTAGTGAGCGGCATTTGAAATACTAGTTAGCAACTCTTGCGAGTTTTTCCTATTTATTGATCGCAATATAAATTGAAAATAGGCATGAAAAAAGACGATAGATTTTTTCTTTCTATCGTCTTTGATGTTTTATATTTAATTAGACAAGCTGAGATTTATCCCTTAACAATCGGAATCCACAGCTCCATTTTATAATCAGGACTATGCATATCACCTTCAAAGTAATATTCAAAGTCAGGCTTTCCTGAATGGACATAACCATGCTCTGGGAAAAATACTTCCATCACATATTTCCAACCTTTATGAATACACTCTGGAACACTTCCTGTCAGCTCTACGATGGCATATTCTGCTTCTTCAACTTCTAAAACCTCTAAGCCCATATTTATTGCTTTATCTACATCCGTGATGATGTATCCCGCCATATAATTTATAGAATTCGGACTTTCTACATCATGGCAAATACCTACGCTTCGTCCTCCTCCAAGCATTGCTAATTCATCATGACTATATTTTTCAAATAGTTTATCCCAAACACTCGGACATAATGATGAATTGATGTTTTGTTCGTTTAAACCTGCAACTGCAAATGCTTGTTTCTTTTGAATTGTAATATTCATACTTCTTCCTCCTTTTACACTTAGTGCCAACTGCACTCGTGAAACTAATTTGAATGGTTTCCCATTTCTTACCTCTGAAGGAGTAAATCCATGAAAATTCTTAAATGCTGTTCCAAAAGAATCTGATGACTCATATCCAAACTTGAATGCAACATCAATGATTTTTTCATCTGTATCTCTTAATATAATGGCTGCTTCCGTTAATCTTCTACTCCTTAAATATTCTGAAAGTGTTGTTTCAGTCAAAATAGAAAATAAACGACTGAACATTGAATAAGAATATCCAGATAACTGACTTACTCTCTTTTCATTGATTTCATCATCAAGAACGGTTTCAAGATAATCAATCGTGCTGTTAAATGACTTAATAATATTCATTTCATTTACCTCCTTTCGGTCGGTTTATTTTAGTATAGAGGAAGATTTCTTTTACTACCCTACAGTATCCGTACAAATTTTATAGGTTTATTCTCCACAAATTCAAATTTGTTCTATTATACCAAATATACCCATGCCACATAAGCTATAACAGAAAATATTACAATCTTGTAATTACTGTATTTCTATTCATCTTAACTTTGCCTTTTCTTCTGATGTATTCTTCAATATCAAACACATTCTTTTTATCATAGTCTTCCAAGAGCTTGTAATTCTTGTGCTTTGTAATATCGAATTTATCCGACAAAAATGGTCTGACACCTCGAAGCTGAAAAATACATTTACTGCCATCCATAACCGTTATCTCATCTTGGCTCATCAGCTCTTTTCCTGTCTTTTGGTAATTGAGTCCATAGCTATTGGCATTGGATCTTGTTTCAGAAGTGTTATACAGGTCTATGGTTTCTTTACCCAGTGTTTCAGATAATTCTTTTAGCGTAGTTTTCTCTTTACCTCCAAGAAACAAGGTACTATCACAGTTACCTACAATGGTATCTGCATTATCCTTGTAGATTGCCTTTAACTGAGATTGTGCTTGCAAAATAATGCTTGCCGAAATCTCTCTTGAACGAATTGTCGCAATCAATTTCTCAAATTTGGGAATTAAGCCTATATTTGCAAACTCATCAAGAAGGCATCTTACATGAACAGGTAATCTTCCCCCGTACTCGTCATCTGCCTTATCGCAAAGTAAGTTAAATAACTGCGAGTACATGATAGACACCACAAAATTAAAGGTATCATCTGTATCAGAGATAATAACAAAGAGTGCTGTCTTTCTATCTCCAAGTGTATCAAGCTCAAGTTCATCTTCTTTCATCAAGTCCCTAAGTTCCTGAATATCAAAAGGAGCAAGTCTTGCACCACAGGATATTAGAATAGACTTCGCTGTTTTTCCCGCAGCCAATTTGTACTTTTTATATTGCTTCACTGCAAAATGTGTTGGTTCTTTCTTTTCTAACGCTTCAAAGAGTCTATCAATTGGATTCATGTAAGTTTCATCATCTTCTCTTACCTCTGAAGCATCTATCATGTCAAGGAGTGTTGCAAAGTTCTTTTCTTCTCTTGGAGCTTCATAAAAAATATAACCTATCAAAGCCGTATAGTAGAGCTTTTCGGCTTTCACCCAAAAATCTTCTCCTACTTTTTCACCCTCTCCCTTTGTGTTTGCAATGATTGTCTGCACTAATTTGAGTATATCTTTTTCACTTCTAAGGTAAGCAAAGGGATTGTATTTCATACTCTTTTTGAAGTTGATGGTATTTAAAATTTTTATCTCATAACCGTTATCTTCAAGCATCTTACCACATTCAATGACTATCGTTCCCTTAGGATCTGTTACACAATATGACGAGTGCATTTGCATTAGATTCGGTTTTACATAAAATCTTGTTTTTCCAGACCCTGAACCACCTATAACAAGTACGTTCTTATTTCTTGCATACTTTGGATTTGCCAGTCTGCCATTCATGGTTAATCGCTCAGTTTGAGTAAGCAAGATATTGTTTTGGAATTTTTCATCCATATACGGCTCTATATCTTTTCTTGTTCCCCATCTTGCTGAGCCATACTCTTTACCTTGTCTAAATTTTTTTGCATTTTTGCCTTTGGTATAGACGATAAATTTAATTAAAGCTGCCACGCCCACACCCATTAAAACATCTATTGGATGAACGCTTGGAATAAAACTCATGGTATTAAGTTCTAATATCCCTTGAAAGATTTTGTCTATCACATCACCGCCAGTATAGGCTCTTACATGGTGAGAAAAGATATTGCCAACATAGAAAAATGCAAGATAGGGAATATTCTGCTTTAGAAACTTTGCCTTATCCTGCACCTTAAATAAGCCTTTGATGTCCTTTAGTATCTTATCTATCATAGGCTCTGCTCCTTTTGTTTGTTCTTGACTTTATCTTTAGAAATAGTATTCTTTGCCATCTCCTTGAATTTTTCTATGCTTTTATGAATGGACTCCTTATTTTTCTCTTTTTTCTCAATTTTAGAAAGAACATTTTGAAAAGCTTTGTTTAAAACCTTAGTATCTTTGGCTTGAAAAAATACTGAATGTATTCCTGTCTCCTTATCTTTCATCACTGAGAATTTAACACCATGTTTATTTAGTTCTTTTTTGAGTTCTTTTAGCTCACCATCTTTAACATTGATTTCTTCAAGCTGACCTTTCTTAACCATATCTTTTAGTTTGATTTCATTTCCCTCAGCCTTGATAAGTTTATCTAAGCCACCATGTTGTTTAGATCTCTGTTGTAACTTCTTTACCTGGCTTAAGATTTCTTGGTAGGTTGCCTTTAAGACATTCACTTCAATATTAACTACTCTATTAGAAATTTCTTCATTTATCATTAGTAACCTCCTTCCCTCATATCATAACTAACAAGTGCTGTATAATAGGCATCCATATTGCTTGGTGCATTATATGCTGCCGTTAAGATAAATGCTCTTACATTTCTTATTTTTGATTCATTCTCTGATAAAGCATTTACAAGATACTCCATATGTGAAGAATCTAATTTTCTAAATCTCTCTTGAACAACATATGCTGGTAATTTTGTTTGATTTATTGTGACTGTATCCTCTCCATTTAACACCATAACATCAGCTAAAACTTTAATTATTTCATCAAAGGTTTTAGCGATCATCTTATTACCCAGCTTCATGTGTTCGTTATATCCTGTACTTTCTCTTAATTCTTCTAAACAAGATTTATATGATTTTATTTTTTTACATCTTTCCTCCATTCCGTCCCTTAAATAAAATGTGTCTTTTTCATAGATGGGTAGGTGGGAGGAATTCTCTGTAGAAATATATGAAGTAATCTTTGATGAATTATTTGTAGTAATCTCTGGTAATGGTTCATGCAAGTTGCCATAATGCACTGGTAGATTTTCATCAAATGCATCGGTGCTAAATGCCTCATTGCATTGGTTGATTTTGCCCTCTTCCATTGGTGCATTTTGCCCTAATGCATTAGGCATATCTCTTTTACTTACTTGTTCTAATATTTCTCTTTCTTTCTCTTGTTTTCTTTGATTTAATTCGAGATAAAGTTCTTCTAATTTCTTGTCATTTATTGTGTACCACTTTGTTTTGTCTCTAGGATCTTTATTATAGTTTCCAACTAAAAGATATCCCGCTTTTTCAAGCTTCGAAAAAGTTCGTTTCACTGTATCGACACTTAAATAGTCGAAATCTTTTTCTTGCCATGCTCTTATTGAGTTATATGTCCAATATTTACCATCATGATAATTATTGCCAGACTTCTTATTTATCTCAATCCAGTAATTTATTTGTTGAAGCACAAGGGCTTCATTTAAGCCTAATTCTCTGGCTAATGCTTTATTTGCCAGTATAGGTTGTTCATCAAATAAATACATACTCATTTCATCGTCTCCTTTCTCTTAAATTTAGGCATAGAAAAAGACGATAGATTTATGTTCCATCGTCTTAGATCCCTTATATTTCCTTTAATGTATCCTTCGCTACTTCAAGGTATGCTGTAATCCACAGTGCAATTTTAGGTAGTCCATAAGGACTTATTAAGAAAGATAGTAGTAATGCTACCATTCCTGTTGCCATATCTTTTTGTATGAAGCAAGCTACTGCTCCAATAAATACTAGAAAAGATATTATACCTAAAATCATTCCACTAACTTTTATAATAAATTTTAGAAAAGCAATTAGTATCGACAAGAGCAATATTATTGGAAATAAGATAATTTTCAATGCCCATCTCATAACAGACCTCTCTATTTCTTTGACTTATCTTCTAAGCTCTTAATTCCTGTATTGTTCAACTTTTCAATTGACATCAGCTGAGTTCTGGCAAGCTTTCTAAGTTCTATCATTCTTTCTTTTTGTTCCATACCTTTACCGATAAGAACTGCATTATAGCTTTCCATATTCGCAAGCACCAGCAACTCATTTAGACTTGCATAGTCTCTCATGTTACCCTTTAAGTCAGGATTTTCTTCACGCCACTGTTTAGCTCTTTTATTAAATAAAGCAACATTTAGCATATCTGCTTCACTTGCGTACTTATAGGATAGCTGTTCGTTGGTAAGATCCTTTAAGAGATACTCTTTGATTGCATCCGTATGAATTTTATAGTTAATCTTGGAAATTTCTCTATTCAGATTCCATCCTAGTGACAATCTTGAATTTTCATCTGATTTAAGTCTCTTATAATCTTGAATAATGTAAAGCTTAAATTCTGGTGAAATCCATGAAGCAAATTCCATTGCTATATCACTATGAGCAAATGTACCTCCATATCGTCCTGACTTAGAAACAATACCTATCGCATTTGTCTTTTCAATCCATTTTTGTGGTGATAGTGTAAATGCGTTACTACCTGCTTCATTTCTAAACCTATCGAATTCGATAGGTTTAAAATCAGGATTATGCATTGATTCCCATAAACCTAAAAATTGAATATTATCTTTGCTTCTCAACCAGTTATTAATAACAATAAATGGCTCATCACTTTTATATCTAGCAATATCTGTTAGACTTATATAGTCGTTTTTAAAGTCTTCAGTATAAATTTGAATAGCAAAACCTTTTGCTTCAATCGTCTCTTTTTTCGCCTTAGACATACGAGTTCCTCCTTTATGCTGATGTACTGTTTACAACATTTATTATCGTAATAACTGCTCTAAACAGCACACCAACGATTCATTTTTTTGATTTTAAACTTTGGTAGAAGCTCTAAAACCCTTGTATCTACTTGACTATTTGCCTGTGTCATTATTATGACACGAAACCCGCATACTGGGTCAAATACTCCAGCGTATAAGTTGAGCAAGGTGCACAGCAGGTGTGCACTAAAATCGTAGGACGCTTCTGGTCTGCTTCCCAAACTTTGACCATTTTTTGCATCACGCGGTCGTAATTGATCTTTTGATTGGGATTCATCTTACTCAGAATTTCTTCAACATCAATCATCGTTTCCTCCTTGGAAATGTATCACTATTTTACCACAGAAAGGGAGTGGAGACAAATAGGCAAAAGAGAGTGGCTTTGTCAAACAGAACTAATTATTAAGTAACAGCAATAAATTCCTAATATTCATCGAACATTTTTGGAGCTTCTATTTTTACTTTGTATCCTTTTTGTCTTCTCTATGAACCCAAGCTAAAAAATAGGTTGGGACAGAAATTCCCAACCTCATGTATTTTATCGTTCAGCTTGCAAAACGCAGTGGTTAGTTGGATAACCTTATCCCTGACTATACCGGCGATAGTGGCTACCCTAACCATCTGTGCGGAGGTGGGAGTAAAACAGTCCAGTGAACTGTTTTAGGTCAGCAACTAGAAACTAGGACTTGCTGAAAAATCAAATTCTTCGAATGATTGATTTCTGTCCCACTCTCAAAATTGAACATGGTTAAGAGCTGCATTTCAAAAAGCATTTAACTAGCCACATATTCAGACATTCTCACATCTCTTTATTGTCCGTGCTAAACCTGTCACTTAAGGTAATTATGGAGCGAGTAGGACACTCTGACCCTGAAACTACTCTAGCTATTTATAATCACGTCACAAAAAACGCAAGAAAGAATGCTATAGACGCTCTAAACAAGTTATAATCTTTTGCCCCTTTTTTGCCCCTCCTTGCCTTTAATCGTGTTTCAGACAATAGTAAAACCCTTGATATTACAAGGGTTTTAGTTATATATTACATCATCCCGCCCATCATACTTGGATCCATTGCTGGAGTTGGACTGGCTGGTTCTGGTTGGTTAGCAACAACTGCTTCAGTTGTTAAGATGAGGCTCGCTACTGAAGCTGCATTTTGAAGGGCAGAACGAGTAACCTTGACTGGGTCAATAATCCCAGCATCAATCATGTTCACCCATTCACCTGTAGCAGCATTAAAACCAGTTCCAGCTTCCGAATTTTTCAAGCGGTCAATGACGATAGAACCTTCAAATCCTGCATTCAAAGCGATTTGGCGAACAGGTTCTTCTAACGCACGAAGAACGATGTTGCGACCAGTTGCTTCGTCACCTGACAAGTCTAACGCTTCAACGGCACTTAAAACATTGACAAAGGCTGTTCCACCACCTGAAACAATCCCTTCTTCGACAGCTGCGCGAGTCGCATTGAGGGCATCTTCGATGCGGAGTTTCATTTCTTTGAGTTCTGTTTCTGTTGCAGCACCAACTTTGATGACAGCTACACCGCCTGACAATTTCGCTAAGCGTTCTTGGAGCTTTTCACGGTCAAAGTCAGATGTAGAACTTTCGATTTGGGATTTGATAACAGCCACACGGTTGGCAATAGCTTCGGCATCGCCAGAACCTTCAACGATAACGGTACTATCTTTATCCACAGTTACTTTTGAGGCTTGTCCGAGCGCTTCAATCGTTGCGTCTTTCAATTCCAGACCAAGATCTTCTGTAATCACTGTACCGCCAGTCAAGATAGCAATATCTTCTAGCATTGCTTTACGACGGTCCCCAAATCCTGGCGCCTTCACAGCGACGACATTGAAGGTACCGCGGATTTTATTCAACACAAGAGTTGGAAGAGCTTCACCATCCACATCATCTGCGATAATCAAAAGCGGACGGCTTGTTTTCAAAATATTTTCCAACAAAGGAAGAATTTCTTGAATATTAGAAATCTTCTTATCTGTAATCAAAATATATGGATTATCTAAGTCAGCAACCATTTTTTCATTGTCTGTCACCATGTATTGGGAAAGGTAACCGCGGTCAAATTGCATTCCTTCAACCACATCTAGCTCCGTTTCCATACCTTTTGATTCTTCAATAGTAATAACACCGTCATTGCCAACTTTTTCCATAGCTTCAGAGATATATTCACCGACTTTTTCACTACGTGATGAAACAGCCGCAACTTGCGCAATAGCTTCTTTGTTAGAAACTGGAACAGAGTTTGCTTTTAAGGCTTCAACAGCTGTTGCAACAGCTGTTTCAATACCACGACGAATGCCGATTGGGTTTGCACCAGCCGTTACATTTTTAATCCCTTCGCGGACAATGGCTTGGGTCAGTACAGTCGCAGTGGTTGTTCCGTCACCAGCAATATCATTGGTTTTTGAAGCAACTTCTGACACCAACTTAGCTCCCATATTTTCAAAATGATCTTCGAGTTCGATTTCTTTTGCAATGGTTACACCGTCGTTTGTGATGAGTGGTGAGCCAAATGATTTTTCAAGAACGACATTGCGTCCTTTAGGGCCTAAGGTTACTTTAACGGTATCTGCCAAAATATCTACACCACGCACCATGGCGCTTCTTGCATCTGCTGAAAATTTAATATCTTTTGCCATTTTTACAATTCCTCTTTCTATAAATTTTTATTTATTCAACAATCGCTAAAATATTTGCTTCATTGACAACGAGGTACTTTTCTTCGCCGTCTTTGACTTCAATTCCCGCATGGCTTTCAACGAGAACGGTATCACCAGCTTTTACGCTTGGAGCAACGAGTTCACCGTTGAGTGTACGAATTCCATCCCCGACAGCTACAACTTTTGCTGTCTTTGTTGCGTCTTGTCCTGCACCTGCAATGACAAAACCACCAACTTTTTGTTCTTTTTCTTCTACTTTTAAGACCACACGGTCGCCTAATGGTTTAAGCATTTGTTTACCTCCAATATCTTGTTTTAGCACTCTACAAGTGCGAGTGCTAATATTTACATTTTCTATTGTATCACTTGGTCAGAAATAGTCAAGAAAAAAACTCTGTCAAACGACAAAGTTTTTAGGGGGAAAGCAAATAAATTTTTATCGAACCAATCTTAATTTTTCTTCAAAATCATCAATGACTCTTTGAAGATTCAGTCGTCCTTTGTAAATACCATAACCAAAGACAAGCATGGCTAATATTCCCAACACTGCTAGGATTATTCCAAGAACAAAGGCAATGAGATTGGTTTGACAGAAGAAATAGATCAGAACAAGACCGATACTAGCAATAGTAAAGAAGAGACTAAACCAACGTCCGAGATTTTCAATCATGTGTTTTTGATATTGAATTTCCGTTTCATATCCTTGAATCAATTCTTGTTCTGTCATAATTTTCTCCTATTTTTAGTATTTCAATCCTGGGTTGAAGAATCCAACCAATACACCAAGGAAGGCTACTACAACGAGAAGTAACATTACTTTAATTGGTGAAAGGTTTTTCTTCGCCATCAACCACCAGCAAAAGACGATAAACAAAGCTGTCAATAGACCTGGATAAACGCCGTCTAATTGATCTTGCAATACCAAGAAAGCTTTTCCTGAAGAGTCTTTCAATTTGAAAGCTGTCTTAACAGGTACCCATGTTGCTGCAACAGCACCGATAACCATACCACCAATGATAGAAACAGACTTACGGATAGCTTGTCCTTGAGGTCCGACAAGAAATTCAACTGCTTTGTCACCAAGTTCATAGCCTTTAAAGTAGGCAAATTTCATACCGAAATAAGCGAGCAAGTTCCAAACAACGATATAGAAAATGGCACCAAGTGGCGAACCACCGTTTGACAAGCCAAGAGCAATACCTAGTATAATCGGAATCAAGGTACCAACAATCAGTGAGTCACCAATTCCTGCAACAGGTCCCATCAGCCCCGCACGAAGACCGTTAATCGTTTCGTCGTCTACTCCATCAGCACCGTTAGCACGCGCTTCTTCTAAACCTGCTGTAATCCCTACAATCAATGCACCTAATTGCGGCTCCGTGTTAAAGAATGCGGTGTAGGTGTGCATTGCTTTTGCTTGGTCTTCTTTTTTAGGATACAATTCTTCCACGATTGGCAGCATTGAAGCTAGGTAACCAAATGTTTGCATGTGTTCTTGCGAGAAGCAAGTTAAGTTCCCATAATACCAATGATGGAAAGATTTTCCTAATGTTTTTTTCGTTAATTTAACCATTTTAAATATCCTCCTCATCATCGTCATCATCAAAACTTGCACTTGCGGCTGCTTGTGCTCTTACATTTTTAGCCATTTGAATTTCATAGAATAATACTGCAAAAATCAATGAAATCACTGCACAAGATACAAGGTTAAGTCCTAATGAAGCTGCTAATGTAAATCCAACAAAGAATGGAATGAAATCGACAGCTTTTTCAACAATTTGTTTCAAGAGGATTGCAATTCCGACACATGGAAGGAGAGAACCGACTGTAAAGAGGGTTTTCATTGGAATACCGTCCAATGGAAGTGCCGTTTTCAGAGCAGTAACTGCATCTGCACCTAATTTACACATAATAAGTGTTGGCAAGAATGAGAATACTAAGTGTGAAATCCAAGGGAAGCCCCAGTCTACCATATACAGGCGTTTAAATTCACCTTTTTCAACAGCTTTCCAGCCAATATGTTGCCAAAGCAAGTTCATAGTAGCGGTACCATAGAAAAGAACTGTACCGACTGTACCAACGAGTGTTCCCATTGACTTAGCCAAGTTAGCAGCATCTGCAGAGTCAAGTGATAGTCCTTGCGATTGAATGGCAACCATTGCCAGAGGAATCCCAATATAAGAAACCGCACGAACGTCAGCTGAAACAGTACCGCCAGGTGTTACCAAAGCGATGTAAACAAGTTGCATCGCAACCCCACAGATGATACCTAATTTCACATCTCCTAGGATCAGTCCTGAAACGAGACCACCTACAAGTGGGCGTCCAAGAGTATAGTTACCAATGGATGTACCACCTAGGCCAGGCATGGATGATAGACAGGCAAATAACCCTAGTAAAGCGGCTTGAAACCACGAAATTGTCATAATAAAGCCTCCTTAATGCTTATTATATTTTGTTAAAAACCAAATTTAGATTTGAAATCATCCCAATAACCGATAGACACATCTGGTAAGAGTTGGAATTTCACTTTATAGCCAGCTTTTTGAATCGCTTCAAGCGCTTCCGCTTCCTCTTGTGTAATGGATTGGTTATTTCCTAATTTAATAGCTCCTGGACGGTCATTGGCTGGACCAACAATAATTTCTTTGATATCGCCAGGCACAAAACCTTGATCAACTAGTATTTCTTTCATGTCAATTGGATTTTTAGTAATCACGAAATAGCGACTATCGGAATCCAATACCTTTTGTGATTTTTCTTTCCATGCTTCTTTTGTCCAAACGAATGTTTTTTTATCAGAAGCTGCTTTGTAGGCTTGTTTCAAAACTGCATTTCCTGCTGCAGCATTATTGACAGCAACTAAGCCGTCACAAGGATATTCTTTTGCCCAACGAGTTACTGTTTGACCGTGAATCATACGGTCATCAATACGTACAAATGAAATTGTCATGATAAATCTCCTTTTTAATCTTTTTTAAATATCGTCTTCATCCTCTTCGTCACTAGCAACTACATCAAATTCTTGCAGCGCTGCGGATGCTTCTGAGAGAATGGCTTGTGCCAATTCTTTTCCTTCCAACATATCTTTCATCACTAAGCCTGTGAGTGCCATTGTCAAATTGAGACCACCAAGTACGACTGCAGTGTTTAACTTGCCAAGTTCTGACAAAACGTTGCAAGCTGTCGTCAAAGGGCTTCCTCCGACAATGTCTGCCAACACCAAAACCGTATCTTCTGTTCCCAGATTTGCTAACGCTTGACGAAAGTCAAGAGCGAAATCATCAACAGACTTGCCTTCTTTCAGACCTACTGCAATGACTTGGTCGGTCTTATCACCAGCAAACATCTTCAATGAGCTTTGCACACCTTCTGCTAGTCCACCATGACTGACTAGTACTAGATATTTCATGTTCTTTCCTCCTTCATTTCCTAGCCTTATTTTACTAAATATGGAACCGGTTTCACATTGTCAAATGTCACTTTGTAAAGATGACATTTGTTAGTTAAAATATGACAAATGTCATATAGTTTTTCAAAAGAAAAATAGCCAGCTTTGAGCTCAATCTCTCATCTGACTATTTTGATATTTATTCTTCGTTAAATCTCTATTTGCCTGTTTCTTCTATTTCCCTTTGAATGCTTGGTAAGATACTGTCTATTTCATTGTTTTTGAGAGCATTTCCTAGTAAATAATCTAGGCGTTCCAAAGAATGATAATCTAAGTCTCTGCTAATATCTAACACCGAATGCTTCATCATATGATCCAGTCGTTGCGATGTCAGCGAATCCAGTCCAAAGTCATCTGCCTGTAAAATCTTTTTCGTCTGACTGCTTTTAACTACGGAAGTCAAGACAGAGGTCCCTTGTGATTTTGCAAATAGCTCTTGCTGATTTTTATGATTTTGACACAATAATTTCATAAATTCCCAAGCTAATTTATCTTGTTTTGTCTTTGAAGACATGGCAAAAAGGGACGTTTTCACTTGTGTTGCAGGAATGCCTGCTTTAGCAGCTGGCATGGGAATACAAGTCCAAGAAAATCTAGAATACTTTGCTACATGATAAGGATAAGGTTTATAAGTCCGATATTGCGCCAAACTCATAGGATAAAAGGCTACCTTACCTTCATCAAAATCATTTGACGTTACCTTGTACCGTTGATTCAATGAAGTTAATTTGCTGATAAAGGACAACGCTTGATGCATTTCTGCGCTATCAACATTGACACCACTTTGATTTCTCAGATGACCATTATAAGCTACTAAGGCCTGCTTCCAGGTATAATCCGTAATACCATACTGGTCAATCAGACCGTCCCCGTTTGTGTCCTTTGTGACTTTTTGACAAATCGCATACAAGTCTTCTAAAGTCCAATTAGAATCGGGAATCGAAACTCCTTCCTTTTCCAGTAAATCCTTATTGACACACATCATGACAGGATTGCTTTCAATCGGCAAAGCATAGCTGTGCCCCTGATATTGTCCGGCTTGATAAGCAACTGGATAGTAAGCGGCAACTTCATCTTTGCTAAGTAAAGAGTCTAAGGATTTGAAAGCCCCGGAAGCCGCTAACATCGAAAAATCATTTTCAGGCACCATAAACACATCTGGCTGTTCCCCTTTTAAAATTTTTTCAGCTAGCCAATTGTCATAGTCCTTTTTAGGAATGCCGCTCTCATAGACGACTTTGACATTGGGATATGACTTTTCAAATTGGCGGATAATATTGTCTAATACTCTATTCTCACGACTATTCAGAACGTCCCAGCTGCTGCCTGCATACACTCCAATTCGCAAAATCTTTTTTTGATTGGAAGTCCATAAAACAAAGCTAAGGGGCACTAAAAGGAGAGACGAGACGAACATCGTCAAATACCTCATCCGCCACTTCATTTGTCATTGTCCTTACTAAAATCACGTTGGGTAACACCTGTCTGCACAGCCCAAATAGCTAATTGCGTGCGATCTCGCAAATTTAATTTCGCCAGAATGCCTGACAAGTAATTCCGCACTGTCCCTTCAGACAAGAACAACTTCGCTGCAATTTCCTTGTTTGAAACTCCAAAACCAATTTGTTGGATAATCTTCCACTCAGTCTGACTCATGTCTTCCACATTTTCTTCGGCAACAGAAATAGCAAAATTGGACTGTGCCATTTGTGAAAAGATTTTAAACACTTTGGTAGCAATGTTAGGGTTAATCATAGCACCACCTTTGTAAACCGTTTGAATGGCTTGGTGCAATTCTTCAGTAGAAACTCCTTTTAAAATGTAACCAGAAGCTCCGTATTTCAATGCTGAAAAAATGAAATCATCGTCATCGAAAGTTGTTAGAATAATAATTTTGATATCTGGATAGTGTTCTTTGACTGCCTTTGTACAGAGAACGCCATCCATAACAGGCATTCGAATGTCCATCAAAATCACATCTGGATGTATATGGTGAAGTTTTTCGAGCACTTCCTTGCCGTCACCGACTGTTCCCACTACTTCAATATCTGAATGAGCCGATAAAATAATTTGTAAAGACTCACGAATCAAGGCTTGATCATCTGCAATTAAAACTTTAATCATTCTTTCCTCCTATTTTCGGAATTTCAATATGAGTATAGAAACCGTTGCGATTTTCAAAATGAACACTCCCACCAATAATCGCCAAACGCTCCTGCATTTGTTTGAGACCATAACCATAGTAAAGCTCATCAAAGCCGACTCCATCGTCTTGAATGGTCATGATATAATTTTCTTTTTCCAATAATTCAATCCAAATCGTCTTGGCGTGTCCATGCCGCACCGAATTTGTAATGGATTCTTGAATCACCCGAAAGACAATATCTTCTTTTGCAACATCCAAATCAATTGTGGCCCATTCATAGCGAAAATGAATTTCCAAATTAGAAATGGCTTCATATTCTCGAATAATTTTGAACAACGCTTCCTTTAAGCTATTATTTTCTAAAGCACCAGGTCGCATTTTATTGAGTGAACCTCGTACATCACGGATACCATCTCGTACAACCACAGAAACATTTTCTAACTGTTCCTTAGCACGATTTTTGTCAATATCCACCAATACTTTAACTGCATCAATCCCCGCAGAAATCCCTGTCAAAGCATGCCCTAGCGTATCATGAATTTCTCTAGCGATTCGCTTTCTTTCACGGTCTTCTGCGATTTTTTCAGATAAGGCTAAATAACTATTCAACTCGCGATTGGCTTGTGCGGCCATGCGTAGCTCTTCTTCAATATGGTGTTTTTCGGTCATCGCAGATAAAATATAGAATAGTAGAGAAATCATAAAGACAACTAGATTCAGTGAAAAGAGAAAATTCTTTCCAAAAAGGAGAGCCATGCGAATCGATTCTGGACAAAAGCGAATATAAGTATCTAACGAAGGCAATTTAACAAAAAGCGACATTAAATCATAGTTGGATAAGAGCAACATGGTAAAACTCAAAATGATAAAGGAAAACCAGTATTTCCGATCTTTTGAAGTGTTAAATTCTTTGGAACCATAAAAAATATCTGCAAAAACTAAGAGAATCAGACCATTATAAGAAGAATGCAAGACAGAAAAGATAACTAACATCAGCAAAATCTCAATAATAGTTACTTTATCATAAACGGATAGCTGATTTGGATGCTTCTCACGGTAATAAAAAACCAATAATAAGCAAGCATAAAAGGCAATCGACATCCAAAAACTAAAGCTCGGCGAGCCTGGGATAGCATCCAAACGCCCCAATAGTGAATGAGCATAACCTCTTGCGACCACGTAATTTGTTGCAAAAAGATAAATAGAGGCATTATAAACAATGGCAATGAAATTGATGACCATTAAAGCAATCTTGCTATAAAAAATACTTTTATTTCGTCTCATTATTGCCATCCTGTAATTGTATATTGCCCAATGTTATCTTTATTCACCAAATGAACAGGAATCAGGTACTCCTTTTTGTAAGATTGATGCTTCATCATGCGCTCAATCACTTCTGTCACCTTTCTGCCCATTTGAATCGGAGACTGGGCAACCGTTCCTTGAATATCATTGGTGTTGGCAAGGAAATTCTTAATATCAGGCGAGCCATCTACGCCATAAATTGCAATCTTGTCTGTCACACCTTGATCTTTTATGGCTGCGAGAGCTCCGATTGCAGCACGATCATTTAAAGACATGACCACATTAAATTGCATTCCTTCGTTCAATGCTTTTTTTACTTGAGGCATACTTTCTTCCGTCTGCCCCAATGTTTCTCGCTCAGAAACCACTTGATAGGCAGAGTTCCCCTTAATCGTGTCTAAAAATCCTTGAATCCGATCCATAGCAGATACTGCGTTATGGTGCTCCAACAGCAAAATATTCGCACTAGACAAACGTTTCATCATGTCTTTAGCTATCAACACACCAGCCTGATAATTGTCTGACACAATAGTAGTATCAACTTTAGCGTCTTTGCTAACAGGTGCATCCACGACAATGATCTTAATTCCCGCTTTTCTGGCTTTATTTAAAGAAGTCAGAATCTTTGGACTGTCACTCTTAACTGGGTTTATAACAATCACATTCACTTTTTCTTGAACAAAATAATCAATCTGCTGGCTTTGCTTGTCTTCGTCTAGTTCTGGGTCTCGTACATAAAGTCGACTTCCCTGTTGATTGGTTTTTTTCTCAATTTCAGCATTCAAGGTTTTATAAAAATCATTGTTCATCGTCATATAGGTCACTCCTATCTTGACCTGCTTGATATCTGATGAATTTCCTTTTACATAGAGGAAAATTAACCCTGTCAATACAAGGACAAACAGAGAAAATAATAGATATTTGCGATAATAGCGACATTGCTTTTTTCCCTTACCTACTCCCATTTTTTCTCCTTATTAACACCAGTCTCAAACAGAAAACTCTGTTTCATCTAGGTTTATTATATTATATTTATACAAAAAAGCAAAACCTTGTATAAAAAAGAGCCTGAGATAAAAATATTCCAGACTCGTATATTTCTTTTAAAATATTCAATATGCAATAGTGAAATGACAAAATCAATTTCTTACGAAATACCTATTCTCCTCTTCATCATTAAAATGGCAATTCCTCTTCTTCCAGAACCAAGTCTGCCAAATCTGCACCAGCATTATTCTCACGAAGAGCTCGCTGTGCACGGCTTTCTAATAGCTGAAAGCCATTGCAAAGTACTTCTGTGACATAATGCGTCACTCCGTCCTTTTCATAGCGGCGAGTGCGAAGTTCACCATCTAGCGAAATTAAGCTGCCTTTACTTGCATAGCTTGCTAAGGTTTCAGCTAACTTGCCCCAAACAACGACATTGACGAAGTCTGCTTCTCGTTCACCATTTTGTCCTTTGTAGCGACGATTGACAGCAAGTGTTGCACGCGCCACAGATTTATCATTAGCTGTTTTGTTTAATTCTGGTGTATTCACCAAGCGACCGATTAAAATTACTTTATTATACATTTTCTTTTCCTCCTAACTATTTATTCGTAAGAGAAAAGAAAAAATCGTGAAAATTCACGATTAAAACTTAATTTCTATTTTACCCTTGCCAATGCTTAGCTGGATCAAATGCTGTTCCTACTACTTCTGAACTTGCTAATTCAATAATCCCACGTTTTTGCGGAGCATTGGGCAATTGTAATTCACGAGGGCTGCACATCATACCAAAACTCTTTTCTCCACGCAACTCACCAGGGAAAATCAAGTTTCCTTTTGGCATCATAGCACCCGGAAGCGCCACAATCGTCTTGAGACCTACTTTAGCATTAGGCGCACCTGCTACGATTTGAACCACTTTATCTGCTGCTACTTTTACTTGACAAATATTAAGGTGATCACTATCTGGATGAGCTACCATTTCCACAATTTCACCTACTACAAATTTTGGGGAAAGATCATTGACTAATTCTGGTTCAAAACCTGCTTGGCTCAATTCTTGATTCAGAATTGAAATTTCTTCATCTGTCAGAAAAACTTGCCCACGTTCGGTAATATTAAAAAGATTAGAAACCTGAAAAATATTCCAAGCAACTGTTTCTCCATTGTCCAAACGATAAATACGCGCTACGTTTCCCTTGCGCTCAGCAGCTAACTTAACTCCTTGACCGTCTGCAACAATCACCATCAGCACGTCTCCAACGTGCTCTTTATTATATGTAAAAATCATTATTTCTCCTATATGTTCAGTTTAACTGGGCTAAAAATTCATTGATTTGCGTCTTCGTTTTTCGCTCGCGATTAACAAAACGACCAATTTCTTGTCCATTTTCTAGGACTACTAGGCTAGGAATCCCATACACATCCCACTTTTTGGCAACTTCCATATAATCGTCACGATTGACCTCAACAAAGGTAAAATCAGGATTTTCTGCTTCAATCTCAGGCAAAAAAGGTTTAATAAAACGACAATCTCCACACCACTCGGCTGTGAAAAAGAACACAACCTTTCCTTCGCGTTTCACAAATGATGCCAATTCTTCTATATTTGCTGGAATAATCATTGTTCTTCCTCATAGGTCAATTCACCGTTTTCATACACAAATGTGAGGTGTCGATTATCTTCATACACCACACCACCAACCAATCGATGCTCATCTGACTTGTATAATTGCACATATAGTGTGGCAATATCGCCTAGCTCAGACAAACTTTTCCGAATTTCCGCAACTAATTGCTCACGCCGCTCAGCTTCTTTTCGCTCGTCCAACGTTTTTTTAGTAGCATAAGCTGCAAGCCCTACTCCCGCAAGTGCAGCCGTTGTTAATAGAATCTTTTTAGCTTTCATGACAATATTTTAACACAAAAGATAAATTGGGACAAATCGAAACACTACTGTTTTTTATCTTTGAATGCTACCCAACTATGATAGAAAATGATAAAATAAGAACAGAAAGAAGGTTAATGATGTCAGAATTATTTTCAAAAATCAAAGAAGTAACAGAAATTGCTGCCGTTTCAGGGCATGAAGCGCCTGTTCGCAATTATTTGCGTAAAAAAATCACTCCTCATGTAGACGAAGTCATAACCGACGGCTTAGGTGGTATTTTCGGAGTAAAACATTCAGAAGCTATTAATGCACCACGTGTCTTGGTAGCTGCCCACATGGATGAAGTTGGCTTCATGGTGAGTGAAATCAAACCCGATGGAACGTTTCGTGTGGTACAAATTGGTGGCTGGAATCCACTCGTCGTTAGCAGCCAACGGTTTAAATTATCTAATCGTACAGGAGATGAAATTCCTGTTATTTCAGGATCTGTTCCTCCACATTTGACTCGTGGAACAGGTGGACCAAGTCTACCAAGGATTGAAGATATTGTTTTTGACGGTGGATTTGCTGATAAAGCAGAAGCTGAAAGCTACGGCATTCGTCCAGGCGATACGATTGTACCAGACAGCTCTGCTATTCTCACAGCTAATGGGAAAAACGTTATCTCAAAAGCTTGGGACAATCGTTACGGTGTCCTCATGGTGAGTGAACTGGTTCAAGCTCTGGCTGGACAAAAGCTTAACAACGAACTTTATGTTGGAGCCAATGTCCAAGAAGAAGTCGGATTGCGTGGAGCCCATGTTTCAACGACTAAGTTTGACCCAGAAGTTTTCTTGGCAGTAGACTGTTCGCCTGCTGGCGACATTTACGGAGATCAAGGAGCTATCGGAGAAGGGACTCTGATTCGTTTCTTTGACCCAGGTCACCTCATGTTGCCAAATATGAAAGATTTCCTTCTAACAACGGCAGAAGAAGCAGGCATCAAGTATCAATACTACTGTGGCAAAGGCGGAACCGATGCAGGCGCTGCTCATCTCAAAAACGGTGGTGTGCCTTCTACAACTATTGGTGTTTGTGCACGTTACATTCATTCTCATCAAACACTCTACGCAATGGACGACTTTCTACAAGCTCAAGCTTTCTTACAAGCTCTTGTTAAGAAATTGGATCGTTCAACCGTTGATTTGATAAAAAACTATTAAAAAATGCATATTTGAAAAGGCTGTAGACAGTGATGTCTCAGCCTTTTTCTGCTCTCGTTTTTTCACTTATTGTTTAATCCCATTAACTTACGTAATTCGGGGATTCGTTGCAACTGTGGAACAACAAGCATCGTCACAACTACTCGTAAAGGAATTTCAAAAACAGACCATGCCCGAGTAGCGTATAGTGCAACAAAGGGTACTCCATATTGTAAATGGAGAGCTAAGGGCGTTAAGGTAAAGGTTCCCACTCCCATAACAGCGATAGTTGCTAGTGTCACCCACAGCCAGTCTTTCTTCCGTTCAAATCGTAATTCTTTGCCATAAAAGAAATAACCATAGAGAACCCCCTGCAAGCCCTCAATTAATGTAAACCAGATAATGAATGGTTGCCCCTGACTCAAAAAGAAAAAGGAAAGCATATCATATACGGCAGAAACCAGACCAGATAAAATCGGACCAGCGACACTTCCCATAAGGGTATAACCAATGAAAGCCGGGCTCAGCTTCAACAAACGAGGGATGACAAAGATTGAGAATTTCTCTAAGACAAAGCAGAGAGCTACAATCATAGCAAGGACAACTAACAGTTGCACCGACAACTTAGGCGAGTTTTTTCTCATATTCGCTCCTTTTCTTTCGGGAGCCGTCAAAATGACAGCGGATGCAATGGTCTACCGCACAAATGTTTCGTTGTATGGCAACATCCCATCCATACACACTTAACGCAGACCACTTACTCTGTGCAAATGAATTGCTCTTTCATTCTATCACATTTTAACTATTTAGAAAACCTCCTTTTACCTAATCGCTTATTAGATATTTTCTCACATTTGCAAGGAAATAGAGAGAGCCTGTGATGAGCAGCAGCTCTTTCTCTCCATGCTTGACTTTTTTGTATTGCTCCAAATAAGGCAACCACTCTACATATGCTAACTTTTCTCGCTTTGCCAAACCTTGCATTTCTTCTGTTGAAAAACTCCGTGAATCCTCAAATGTAGTGAGAAATAACTGAGATTTGGAAACAGTTTTTAACAAAGCAACCATTTCATCCAAGGCCTTGGTCTGAATACAAGAAAATAAAATGTGCTTTTGATAATCTGGGAAATAGCTTTCTAGGGAAGCTATCAGAGCTTTCATTGCATGAGGATTGTGCGCACCATCTAGCAAAATCAACGGTGCATTTGTAATTTTCTCCAAGCGAGCAGGCCAATACGTTCGTTTCAATGCCCGTCGCACCTCATTTTCACTCAACAATGGTAAACCTTTCACGCTGCAATATTGATCACACAGTTCAATCGCCAGTCCCGCATTTTCAACCTGATGAATGCCCAAAAGAACAGTTTGATAGTCTTCTTTCTGCCGAAAGGCATTGGAAAAGAGGAAGTCTTCTCCCTCTTCTAAGCCTTGCACAGACTCCACTTGATAATCTTTCCCATAGCAGACATGAGAAGCCTGACGTTGCTGAGCAATAGTGTGAATAACTGCCAGTGCTTCTGAAGAAATCTTGCCTGTCACCACTGGCACCCTCTCTTTGATAATACCTGCCTTCTGCACTGCAATGTCTGCCAGTGTGGTACCTAAAATAGCCATGTGATCAAGCCCGATTGTCGTAATAGCTGTCAAATCCGGTTGACACACATTAGTACTGTCCAATAAACCACCCAGACCTACTTCCATTATGACCACATCTACCTCTTGCTGGCAGAAATAATCATAAGCCAATGCTGTGATAATCTCAAACTCTGTTATTTCCTGCAATATCGTATCATCTGCCTGCTCTTTTAATAACCTTTGATAAGATTGCAACAAAGAACAAAAGTCTTCGTCTGAAATAAGCAAACCATTGATTGCAATTTGCTCATTATAGTTAAGAAGATAAGGCGATGTAAACGTTCCAATACACAACCTCTTTGCTTGCAATAGCTGACGTAAATGCGCAATCGTTGATCCTTTTCCATTGGTACCTGCAATGTGAATGACCGAGATTTGTAAATGCGGATTACCTCGCAATGCTAATAGTCGTCTCACTCGTTCTAAGCCTAAATGCGGCTCTTTTGTTTGGTGTTGGTGCAACCATTCTAACTGTTCTTCCTTTTGTATCATTGTCCTTCTCACCCAATCTATAATGCTCTCATTTTATCATAGAAGTGAGATTTCTACAAAAGGAATTTACCAAAAAATGAGCAAGAAAAGAAGAGAAAAGCTATTGCGCACCAAATGACTGAAAATGGAGAACTCCAAACGAGGAAGTGACTTGGGAATAAAGAGTGAAAACAGAAATCCTAAGCCCGTATAAACGATAAAACAACTGATATCAGCTGGATTTCGTAAAAGGATAAAAAACAAACTCCCTATCACAAAACTCATTCTTGCTTGATCTTTTGAAACAAAAAGATGAATAATAGATGACCGTACTTCAGGCACGAGAGCTATCACATCAACACCCAGCAAAAAAAGAGAGGAGTGGATGAACAGGCTCATAAATAATTGTTGACTTTCTGAAACAGCAGCCGTCCCTTCTAGAATCATCAGATAAACTCCTATCGCATTGATAAATACCATCATGAGATAGGATAATCGCAGTAGAGGCCAGTAACGAGCCGTTAAGATTTCTGATTTAAAATCTGTTAACTCTCTGGAAAAATAGCGAAAATAAAGCAAGCCAGCAAAAAATAGAATGAACAAAAATACAAAACTTGACTGCTGAAAGGTCAATGATTTGGACAATGGCGTCGTCAGCAATACCAAGGCAATCTGTGTCAGAACGATTAGCAAACTCATTTGAAGAATATTTTTTATCTTTCTCATTTCAACTCCTTTTTCTACCTTTTTAGTATAAAATATTTCAAAGGTTTCCTCAGAAGATGCCCTAAAAAGTTATTTTTTATCTTCAAATAGTAAAAAATGAAAGCAAAGTAAAACACATTTCCCTCAACAGTCCTTCTTTGTCCCACGCCAACAAGTCGACGCAAAATATCAACTCAAAAAAACAGGCAAAATCTCTTTCGGATTGTCTCCAATTAAGATTTTTCCTGTTTTTTGAATGATAATTTAGCTCTTGTTTTAGACCTATTTATTCATTTTTCTTCGTTAAGATTGCAAGTGTTTCAAGAAGATTGTCAACATGCACTTCAATGGTATCACCTGTCGCTTTAATTTTGACTTCAACGATGCGGTCAGCAGCTTTTTTCCCGATCGTCACACGGATTGGTAGGCCAATCAAGTCACTGTCGCTGAATTTCACACCTGCGCGTTCATTGCGGTCATCTGTCAAAACTTCGTAGCCAGCTTTGACCAGTTCTACTTCTAGCTGTTCTGTCAAGGCAAGAGCTTCCTCGTCTTTGACATTTACAGGGATTAGATGCACATCAAACGGTGCCAATTCTTTTGGAAAATTGATTCCCCAGGCATAGCGATAATCTCCTTTTGGTGTCTTATTGACAAAGAGACGAGCGTGTTGTTCCATAACAGCTGATAAGAGGCGACTAACACCAATACCGTAACAGCCCATTACGACAGGAACTGCACGACCATTTTCATCTAAAACAGTCGCATTCATGCTTTCTGAATAACGAGTTCCTAATTTAAAGATATGTCCAATTTCAATGCCGCGTGCAAATTTCAAAACGCCTTGTCCGTCTGGTGAAACTTCTCCTTCACGCACCTCGCGAATATCTACATATTTTGCTGTGAAGTCTCGACCTGGATTGACACCTGTCAAATGATAACCGTCTTCATTCGCACCAGCAACTGCATTGTGAACGTCCTCCACCTTGCGGTCTGCGATGATTTGAACATCTTCTGGAAGATGAACGGGCCCAAGAGATCCAAAGTTTGCTCCAAACAACTCACGAACCTCGTCTTCACTTGCCGGTTCAAAGAAATCAGCACCCAAATAATTTTTCAACTTCACTTCATTCAGTTGATCATTTCCGACAAGCAGAGCCACGATAGGCTTTTCGTCAGCAATGTAAACCAAGGTTTTGATTGTTTGACTTTCATCAACATGAAGAAAAGCAGCGACTTCATCAATTGACTTGCAATCTGGGGTTTCTACACGAATCAATTCCTCTTCTGCTACGACACGATTGCTTGGTTTGTATTCATTTGTTGCCATTTCAAGGTTTGCAGCATATCCTGACTCGCTCGAATAAACAACTGTATCTTCACCAGACACCAACCAGCTCGTCAATTCTTCTTTTATCGCTTCTTGTACGTCTGTCGGAATTTCATCAAAACTAGTGACTGACTTGTCTAGAACAACCCAGCGCATAAGGTCGGTACGGTCAGGTGTAATGGCCATAAATTCCTGGCTATCCTTCCCACCCATGGCACCACCGTCACCGATAATCCCTTTGAAATCAACCTCACTTCGGGTGAAAATATTCTCGTAGGCAGTCTTATACTCATCGTAAGTCACATCTAGACTATCGTAATTGGCATGGAAGCTATAACCGTCTTTCATGATAAATTCACGTGTCCGCAATAAGCCATTGCGAGGACGCTTTTCATCACGATATTTTGCTTGAATCTGATAAAGATTGAGCGGTAATTGCTTATAAGATCTTACAGAATCCCGTACAATTGCGGTGAATGTTTCTTCATGAGTGGGCCCCAAGATAAAATCTGAACCTTCGCGATTTTTTAACTTATAGAGATCTTCACCGTAGGTATCATAACGACCTGATTCACGCCAAAGGTCGGCACTAAGGAGGGCTGGAGCTAACATTTCGACCGCACCGATTTTTTCAAATTCTTCTCGCATGATTTTTTTTACTTTTTCAATCACGCGATTAGCCAATGGTAAGTAAGAGTAAACACCTGCTGAAATTTGGCGGACATAGCCCGCACGCAGCATAAGTGCATGACTGATGACTTGTGCATCACTAGGCATTTCACGTAGTGTTGGGATTAACATTTTACTTTGTTTCATAAATTCTTCCTTTTATTTATTATTTAGAATTCACCTTTTAAAAGAAGGTTCTCATAATATCATTCCAGGTCACCGCAATCAGCAACACCACCATAATGGCGACACCTGCTAAAGTGACATAGGTTTCTGTTTCCTGTTTCAATGGCTTGCGACGAATGGCTTCAAGAAGATTGAGCACAATCTTTCCACCGTCAAGCGCTGGGATAGGAATGAGATTAAAAATACCAATATTTAGAGATAGCATAGCTAATAAAGCGATAACACTTTCAAGACCGCCTTTAGCAGCGTCACTACTGGCTTTGTAAATCGCCACAGGACCGCCTAGTTTATTGATGTCTGGGTGGAAAATTAAATTTTTTAAAGCGTCAAAGATGCGGAAACTAGCGTTCCAAGCCATGCTAAACCCACCCGCGATCATAGACGGAAAATCTGATTTCAAGCCCGGCATCACTCCTAATAGATATCTTCCTCGCTCTTTTTTAGGCTTAACTGTCAGCTCTCGAACTTTATTTCCGCTTTTAACCGTCACATTTAGTTCTGATTGCCCTTTACTGTTTTTCGTCTCAGACTGAACAGCTTGGGTCAAATCCGACCAATTCTTAATTTCGGCTTGACCAACTTTTAAAATCTGGTCGTTATTTTTTACACCAGCTTGTGCCAAGGCACCGTCCTGTAAGACACGAATGTGATTTGTATTGGGATTGGCAACGCCACCCTGCATGAAAATCAACAACAGAAAAGCTACAATCCCCAAAATGAAATTGTTCATCGGTCCTGCAAAGTTGGTAATGAGGCGCCCGCCTAAACTAGCATTTTGATACTGCACATCAAGCGGAGCAATCCGAACCTCTGTGCCGTCTTCTTCTACGATTGTTGCATCATGGTCAACCGCATAGGTCTTTTGTTCATCTAGTACCAAACCAGTGATTTCAAGCTTGTTTTCTAAATCAAAGCCCGTCACATTCATCGGCAGAGCAGTTTGATCAATTTTCTTGCCCGAAAGGTTGATTCGGACGACCTTGCCTGCTTCATTTAAAGTCAAACTAGCAGGTGTTCCGGTTTTAATCTCGGTCGAATCTTCGCCCCAACCAGCCATACGAACATAGCCACCCAGCGGTAACATCCGAATAGTATAGGCCGTGCCGTCTTTTCCGATATGAGCAAAAATTTTCGGGCCCATTCCAATAGCAAACTCCCGCACCAAAATGCCCGATTTTTTCGCAAAATAGAAATGTCCAAACTCATGAACAACTACAATAATTCCAAAAACAATGATAAAGGTGATAATTCCTATAATACCAGACTGCATTACACCAACCTTTCTACTTTCTGACATGATCATCTTACTGAATTGTACCCAGCAAATCAAGATTACTTCACTCGGCTTAAGATTTCCTTATAAAGTTCATTCACAAAGAGGCTGGGAGGAACGTTTCCCAGACTCTTACAATAATTATTTTTACAACAAAACGCAGTGGTGAGAAACTCTGTTGACTTTAGTCAATTTAGAGTTCCTATGCACAATTGATTAGGTACTTTAGTGCCAAGCAATCACTGTTGAGTGGCAGTTCTAATCCCTTGCTACGCAAGGCATGACGACCAAACCCTAGTCAACTGCACAAAGTAAAATGATAAAATCAATTTCTTGCGAAATATTGATTTTTTATGTCATCTTCTCAGATTTCATTTTTCTGTGAGTGATTACAAAACAATCACATTAGTCTGTCCCACTTCATTTTACCATTCTCATTAGAACAATCCAAAGAAATGCATCAAGGGAAAGACAAACAGCATGCTGTCAAAACGATCTAACACACCACCATGTCCGGGTATAAATTTACCAGAATCTTTGACTCCAAAATGGCGCTTAATCGCACTTTCTACCAAATCCCCAAACTGTCCTGCAATACTAAAGAATACTGTGAAAAGAAGCATGACAAACATATGATGAGGTGCGGCAACGTTTCTATCAAACAACATAAAAATAAATGTTACAAGGACTGCTGAAGCAATGCCTCCTAGGCTGCCCTCAACAGTTTTATTTGGTGAAACTCGCGGAGCTAAGCGACGTACGCCATATCTCCGTCCGACCAAGTAAGCTCCGCTATCCGTTGCCCAGACGATAAACAAGGCTAAGAGCACTTTGTCAAAACCAGCCACCCGTGCATCTAGCAAAGCATTGAAGCCAATTCCCACGTAAAAACTCGCAGCGATTGGATAAGCCGCATCTTCAAAACTGTAATTTTTCCCTAGAACAGTTGAGCCTAATAGAAGAAAAACAACTAAACTATAGGCCACAACATTTCCGTCTACCGGCAAAAATTTCAAATAGTTTTCGAGTGGAATCGTCAGCACAAAACCTGCTAACATGGCTAAGACACCTTCTAGTGTGGTACTTCTCAGCCCTTTCATTTGCAGCAATTCATGAACACCCAACATGGCTAGAAGCCCCATTCCAATTTGCAGAAGAGCGCCTCCTATCATCAAAACTGGAATGAAGATAGCAAGTGCCACTCCGCCAAAAATAACACGTCTTTGTAAATCCTTATCCATAAATTCTCCTACACGCCGCCAAATCGACGATTTCGTTTACTATATTCTTCAATAGCTGCTTTCAAAGCTTTCTCATCAAAATCCGGCCATAAAATGTCTGTAAAATACAGCTCACTATATGCACTTTGCCAAGGTAAGAAATTACTCAAACGCAATTCTCCGCTCGTTCGAATGACCAAATCCGGATCGCGCAATAATCGAGGTAGATTGCTGGTTTGTAGATAATTGGCAATTATCTCTTCATCAATCTCGCCCGGACTGAACTTGGCATCTAACACATCTTGAGCAATCATTTTAACCGCCTGAACAATCTCAGCACGACCACCATAATTTAAAGCAAAATTAAGAATTAGACCTGTATTGAGTCGTGTCAATTCTTCTGCCTTACAAAGTGCCTCATAAGTTGCCTTAGGCAGACGTTCTGTGTCTCCGATCATTTGAATTTTTACGTTATTTCTATGCAACTCAGGCACATAACGGTCGTAAAATTCAACCGGCAAGTTCATGATAAAGCTGACTTCTTTTTCAGGACGCGACCAATTTTCTGTGGAGAAAGCGTAAACCGTCAATACTTGGACACCCAACTCTTTAGCTGCAATGGTAACGTTTTGCAAAGCTTCCATTCCAGACTTGTGTCCGAAAACGCGCGGCTGCATTCTCTTTTTAGCCCAACGACCATTCCCGTCCATAATAATACCGATATGTCTCGGTATTTGTAATGGAACTTCAATTTTTTCTTTTTTCTTAAAACTAAACATCTGCTTGTTTTCCTAATAAAGTTTTACATTTCATTATATCATAAATCCTCTAAAAATGGGATTTATGCTAAATTTCAGATAAAAAAGAAGCCGAAACATAGAAATTTTTGGCTCCAACTTCTTTTTCACATTATTTTACGATAAAAATTAAATACTTTATCTTTTTTAAATTCCTATTCTGCTAAGGGAATATTTGTTACTTAGTTAGCTTTGGCATCAAAATAGCTAATTGACAACGTCAAAGTAGTAAAAGAATTATTCTTATAAGTTGTAAAAGAAACCTTTCAAACAAAAATAAAAAGAACTGGAGAAACTCCAATCCCTTTTTCTAGCTTAAAACACTACTATTCTTCTTCAATAGCTGTATCTTCTGACATATCAACACTTCCGTCTGCACCAGCAACTGCTGTGATTCCCTCTGTGAGAGGTAATACGGTCTTGATAGCTGTTAATTCAAATGTCAAGTAAACACCGTCTACATCAAGAACAACTGTTTTCTTTTCAGTATCAACTTCATCAACCGTACCATACAAGCCACCAATTGTGATAACTTCATATCCTTTTTGTAGTTTGTTCAAGCTTTCCATCCGTTTGTCTGCTTGTTTCTTTTGAGAACGTTGCATGAAGAACATCAAGCCCATCATCACAACCAACATGATTAAAATTGAAAAACCGTTACCCATTTTAGTCTCCTTTAGATTTCATATATTATCTACTATAGCAGATTCCTAGAGAATTTACAAGGAGGGGCTGAAATTTCTAAAAGGATTCCTCCTTAAGTCTGACTAGCAGCGAATTCTTTTGACAGTATGCTCTGCTTTTTCCAAAAAACGTAAAAAGTCAGCATAAGCGATATTGAGCGTTGTTGTATTGACAAAAGGATGAAAACCCACGGTCAAGTTCGGATCAACCTCCTCGTCCACAATCAGCTGGACTTTCTTTTCCTTATCAAAAAGCAACCCAAAAGGTGTAACCGCACCTGGTTCTACCTGTAAAAGCTCCTCCAGCTCCTTATCATTGGCAAATGATAATCGTTTTTCATCAAGGATTTCTGCCAAATGCTTGATATCTGCCGTTTTTTCGTCCCGCAAAATGACCAAATAAAATTGACGCCCCTTTTTATTTTTCAAAAAGAGATTTTTGACCTGTTGCCCCGGTAGGACAATTCCCTTTTCAGCAGCCTCAATAACGGAAGAAATTGGTTCATGATCCAGACGATCATAAGAAATTTTCAATTCATTCAACAGCTGATAAATCATACTTTCCTTTGTCATCTTCACACCTCCAAGCTAAAATTTCCTATTTTCATTATAGCATTTCTAGTTAGAAAAACCGAAGCAAAGCAAGCCTCGGTTCTTCTTGATAGTTACTATTTCAAATTTTTCACAACTTCTACGACATGAGCAACGGTGAAGCCATATTCTTCCATTACCTTAGCAGCTGGAGCAGAAGCACCGAATTTGTCAATGCCGATAACAGCTCCGTCAAGTCCGACATATTTGTACCAAGACTGGGTTGCAGCCATTTCGATTGCAACACGGCGACGAACTGCATTTGGTAAAATTGCTTCTTTGTAAGCAGCGTCTTGTGCATCAAAGATGTCTGTTGACGGTACGCTGACAACGCGAACCTTTTCTCCTTGCGCTTCTAACTCTTTTGCAGCTGCAACAGCTAAGTTGACTTCAGAACCAGATGCTAGAAGGATTGTATCAAAACCATCTGTTGTCTCATACACAACATAGGCGCCTTTCGCTACCTTGTCAAAGTCTGTTCCAGCTTCAACAGTCAAGTTTTGACGCGTGAGAACAAGAGCTGTCGGGGTTGTTTTGCTCTTCAGCGCCAAGTACCAAGCGGCCTGCGTTTCACGCGCATCTGCTGGACGCAAAACATTGAGGTTTGGAATGGCACGAAGTCCTGCTAAATGCTCAATTGGCTCATGAGTTGGACCGTCTTCACCAACTGCGATTGAGTCATGTGTAAAGACATAGGTCACAGGCAAACCTTGCAGAGCTGACAAGCGAACAGCCGCTTTAACATAGTCTGAGAAGACAAAGAACGTACCGCCATAAACACGAAGTCCTCCGTGAAGTGCCATACCATTCAAAATAGTCCCCATAGCAAATTCACGCACACCGAATTGAATATTGCGGTTAAGACGGTGGGCATCATCTTGCAAACCATCTTCTTTGATGTAAGTCATATTAGAATGAGCGAGGTCAGCAGAGCCACCAAGGAAAGTTGGGAGAACTTTTGCGGCAGCATTCAAAGCATCTTGGCTAGAATTACGAGTAGCTTGTGAAAGACCTGTTTCTTTTACTGGGAAATCTTCTGGTTTGATCTCAACTGGATCTTTTCCAGCAATAATGGCAGCAACTTCATCAGCTAAGTCAGGATAGGCTTGTTTGTATTCTTCAACGAGTTTTTCCCAAGCATCATAGGCAGCTTTGCCGCGTTCTGCAACATTAACCCGATAATCTTCGTAGACTTCTTCTGGAATTTCAAATGGTGCGTAATCCCAAGAAAGAGCTTTGCGAGTAGCGGCTGCTTCTTCTGCACCAAGAGGAGCCCCATGAACAGCATTGGTTCCCTGTTTATTTGGCGAGCCATAGCCAATGACCGTTTTGACTTCAATCAAGGAAGGTTTGCCAGAAACTTTTGCGGCTTCAATCGCTGCATTGATCGCTTCTAAGTCTGTTCCGTCTTTAACCAAAGCTGTGTGCCAACCGTAAGCATTGTAACGGTCACGAACACTTTCTGTAAAGGAATCCTTCGTTTCTCCGTCCAAATTGATATCGTTTGAATCATAAAGAACGATGAGCTTATCTAGCTTTTGCAGTCCAGCATAAGAAGCCGCTTCAGCAGACACGCCTTCCATCAAGTCTCCGTCACCACAAATGACATACGTATAGTGGTCAAAGATAGTATAGCCTTCACGGTTGTACTTAGCAGCTAGGAAACGTTCTGCTTGCGCAAAACCAGTTGCCATCGAAATTCCTTGACCAAGGGGTCCAGTTGTCGCATCTACACCAGCCGTGTGTCCAAATTCTGGATGTCCAGGCGTCTTAGAACCCCATTGACGGAAGTTCTTGATTTCGTCCATTGTGACATCTTGAAAACCAGACAAGTGAAGAAGTGCATAGAGCAGCATAGAGCCGTGGCCTGCTGATAATACAAAACGATCGCGATTGACCCAATTTGGTACTTCTGGATTCACACGCATTTGCTTGGTAAACAAGTCATAAGCCATCGGAGCTGCGCCCATGACAACACCTGGGTGACCAGATTTTGATTTTTCAATAGCATCAATTCCCAAAAAACGAATGGCATTGACAGATAAATTTGACATTGAATTCTCCTTTTATAATACTACCCTTTCAGTAGCAATTATTCTACACTATCATTATATGAAAATTATCCGCATATCGCAATGTATACGGATAATTCCCACTTAATTTTTTATAGTAAAGCCTTAAATTGAATATTTGAATCGTGCTCGAAGCAATCATCAAAACCACGTGGATGGTGGTATTCAATTCTGTCTTTGTCTTGCGGATAAGTGTATTTACCGCCGACTTCCCAAATGAATGGATGGAATTGATATTGCAAGCGCTCTTTGCGCATTTTCCAGAGGGCAAGAATCTCATCTGTTGAAGCCATGAAATTAGACCAGATGTCGTAGTGAACTGGAATAATGACTTTGGCACGCAGATTTTCAGCCATACGAAGCAAATCAATCGAAGTCATCTTGTCTTGAATACCGATTGGGTTGTCACCGTAGTTGTTAATCGCTACATCAATATTGAAATCTTTTCCATGTTTGGCAAAATAGTTTGAGAAGTGAGAATCTGCGCCATGATAGATGGTACCACCTGGTGTTTCAAAAATATAGTTAACAGCTTTGCGAGCCATGTCATCATCTGTGATAGCTAAACCTGCTAAATCACCATCTTGAGCATCAGCTCCTTGTATTGGGAGAGTTACCAGACAGGTGCGGTCAAACGACTCTACAGCGGTGATCTTAATATCTTTGAATTCAAAGATATCACCTGGCTTTAAGATCATAATACGATCTTTTGGCACACCCCAATTTTTCCAAACTTCACCACATTCATAAGGTCCTACAAATTTAACATGATTAAGTTTTGGGTTATTGATAATGGCTGCCGCAGTATTAATATCGATGTGGTCACTATGATAATGAGAAACCAAATAATAATCCAACTCATTAATCATAAATGGATCAATCACCATTGGTTGGGCCCTAAGATTGGGCTGTAATTTACGAGCTCCTGCCATATTAGCCATTTGATGTCCACGAACCATATCCTTAACTTGCTTGGTCGCTTTCCCACGATTTGACCATAAGTCCATGACAACATTAGCACCGCCTGGTGTCTTAATCCAGATACCACAGTTTCCTAACCACCACATCGCAAAGTTGTCAGCTGGCACGACTTCTTGCTCGATTTCTTCATTTAACCATGTTCCCCATTCTGGGAAAGTACTTAAAATCCAAGATTCCCGAGTAATTTCGTTTACGTTTGGCATGATCATTCCTCCTCAAGATAATATTATATTTCTATCTTTAGTATAAGCTGCTCTAAGAGAGAAAAAAAGACCAAATAAAGCACACGGTTGTGTTCAAGATTGGACTATTTTTAGTACCTAAAAAAGTCGGGAATTCTATCCCTAGCTAGTCATCCATTCTTTCAGTCTTCTGTTGAAGTTGATAATAATTCTTCGTTTACAAGCTTTTGAATTTTATTTTTCAACTCTTGTGTACGAGTTGAATCCTTGAGGTATTGTGACAAAAGTCGTTCTAAATCTTGACTAAATCGCACTCCTTTAGTAGAAAGGGTTTGATCTTTGACAAAAGAAGTAATATTCAATACGTCCTCGTAATCCAAAATGGGCTGAATCTGGATCGTTGGCAGAGTGGTTTCCAAGCCGTCATTTGTCGTAATTAATAAATCCACATCTAAAATGTCTTCGACGCTTTTGAATTGTTCTGTCGTAAAAACAGCACTTAAATTTTCATTTGGTAAATGATACAAGCACTGTTTGAGTAGCAATTTCTGCACAGCTACTCCCTCGTCACAAACTAAATAAATTCGTTTAGCATCTCGTTTTTCAGCATGATTATGCTTTAAAAATCCACCCATGTGAAGAGCAAGATAAGCCACCTCATCATCGGTTAGTGAAATAAGCCACGCTTCCTCCAAAATCACAGCGCAAGACTTGGTGACCGCAAACAAATCTGCATATTTTTCCTTGATCTGTCTTGTCAATGGATTTTTAGACAGAATGCCGTAGGTTTTACGAAATAGTAGAGCTTTGCAATGCGTCAATAAATTCCGCAACAAATCTTCTTTATTTTCAATTTCAAAGTGCGAACTAACTTCAAAACGCCAGATAAACTCATCAATCGCTTCTTTTAATTGGACATAATCTTGACTGGTTGCATGAATATCCCGATCTTTCCGGTAAGAAAGCAAAAGAACAGTTAAGAGTGAAATCTCAATATCATTTAATTTCAAGCCAAATGTCGCCCCTAAATTGTTGTTCAAATGTTTAGCTGCTTGATATTCAATCCGCTTGCGAATCAAGGTAAACTCACGCTTCAAATCTTCCTGTTCTTCCTCACTTAAAGCCATATTTCGACAGCTCAACAGAAGATATGGTAAGACTTGCAACATAAATTTGATTTCATGGCGATTGATTTTCTTACCTAAGTCTTGCTCTACATCTTGTACCCTTTGGTTAAGAAAGTCTTGTAAATCATCCGACAGAAGAATCTCATCACCAACAAAATTCCTTATCTTCTTTGTTAAAATCGTAACAAAACTATGATTTCCCTCTGCAAAAATGTGATACAAGAGAGAATGTACATATTGGATTTTATTGAGTGGATGACATTTCAAAAGATATCCTTGCGCTTTTGTGGATGTAAGGTTGACTTGATACTGCTCTGAAGCTAACTGATTGCGGATTTCGTTCAAATCATTAAGAACGGTATTCCGAGACACCTCGGTCAATTCCATCAGTTTTTCAATGGTGACACGCTTATTTGCAACACAAATATACAGAACGGTCAACTGCATGCGCTCGGTCATGCTCATGACATAACTATAAGAATCGACTCCTTCCAGCAAGGATTGGCATAATTCCTTTTGCTGTGCAGTTAAGACAATCCCTACCCTCGGACGACTGCTAATCATTTCACCAACCTCTGCCAAAGCGTCATTGATTTTTTCCAAATGATAATAAATCTTCCTCCGCGATTGATTGGTTGCTCGTGAAATCGTCATAATCGTTTCTGGCTCTTTCAACTGAATGAGGTATCTTAGTAAGTCACAACTTGTCTGGTCCAATAGTATCATCATTTACTCCTTGAAAGGGACTGTAAATTATTATAACATCTTTTCACACATCTTCCTACGAGATTGAAACGAGTCCATCTGTTATTTTGGTTATCTTTGAGTTTGTTGCGGAAGCAGAATGAGAAAAGCAGGGTGTGGAACTGCCAACCATGACACTCTGAATCATAGTAATCGTTCCACCCCTTGATAGGTTTCTTATCGTCGTTCTTACTTTTTCTGTCCGTAGTAAGCATTCTTGCCATGTTTCCGCAGGTAATGCTTATCTTTGAGCTCTTGCGGTACTTCTGCAACAGTTGGATTGATAGCTTCCGTATAGCGTGCCATGCGAGCAGCTTCTTCAAGTACAACTGCATTATAAACAGCAGACTTTTCATCCTTCCCCCAAGCAAATGGTCCGTGGTTGCGGACGGTTACACCTGCTACTGCGAGTGGATCTAAGCCACGCTTGGCAAATTCTTCAACAATGACTTTACCAGTTTCTTTTTCATACTCGCCATTGATTTCTTCAGTTGTCAAAGCACGAGCGCAAGGAATAGCACCGTAGAAAGTGTCAGCATGCGTCGTGCCATAACAAGGAATATCACGTCCTGCTTGAGCCCAAGCCACACCTTCTGTCGAGTGCGTATGGACAATACCGCCAACCTCTAGGAATGCTTTATACAACTCAACATGCGTCGGCAAATCTGATGACGGATTGAGATCACCTTCGACAATATTGCCATCCAAATCTGTCACAACCATATTTTCTGGAGATAGATTTTCATACGCCACACCAGAAGGTTTGATGGCAATCAAACCTTTCTCGCGGTCAATCGCCGAGACATTACCCCAGGTAAATTTCACCAAACCATGCTCTGGAAGTTCCATATTGGCTTTATAGACACGTTCTCGTAATTCTGGTACTAACATTTCATAACCCCGCTTTCTCAATGAGTGGATAAAGGAAATCTTGCGCTTCTTTGATAGCAGCTTTGGTTTCTTCCACCGTTTCACAATTTTCAGACCACATTTCAATCAAAAACGGTCCTTGGTAATTGGTTTTCTTCAAAACGGCAAACATTTCTTCCCAATTGACACAACCTTTACCAAAAGGTACATCGCGAAATTGCCCTTTAGAATGCTCCGTCACGGCATAGGTATCTTTTAAGTGCAGCGCAGCAATTGCCTGATGACCAAGGTAAAATTCACTCCAAAGGTCATTATGCCAAGCAGAAACATTGCCCGTATCTGGATAGACAAAGAGATAAGGCGAATTGATTTCTTTTGCCACAGCCAAATATTTTTCAATGCTGTTGATAAATGGGTCATCCATAATCTCAATAGCCAACATGACTTGCGCCTGCTCAGCCCAATCACAAGCTCGTCGCAGATTTTTTAAGAAACGAGCGCGCGTGGTTGGGGATTTTTCTTCGTAATAAACATCATACCCTGCTAATTGAATGACCCGCACACCTAAATCTTGCGCTAACTCAATACATTGTTTCATCGTTTCAAGCGATTTGGCTTCTAGCTCAGGATCATTTGAGCCCAAAGGATAGCGCCGATGACCGCTAAAGCAAATGCTTGGAATCCGCACACCTGTATCATAGATGGCTTTGATAAGTTCTAGACGTTCTTCTTTGGACCAAGTGAGACGTGCCAGCCGAGCATCGCTTTCATCAACCGACATTTCCACAAAGTCAAATCCCATTTCCTTAGCAAATTCTAACCGTTCCCGCCAAGAAAATTGCTTCGGCGTCGCCTTTTCATAAATTCCAATTGGACGTGCCATGACTTACCCCCAGATTCGTTTGATTTCGTCTTTGAAAGCACGCGCTGCTGCTGCTGGATTTTCAGCTTCTGTAATGCCGCGTCCAGCAATAAAGGTAAAGACATCCACTCCTTCAAAAAGTTTGAGTGTGTCCACATTCAAACCACCCGTCACAGACACACGGAAGCCCATTTCAATGAGTTTTTTAACCTTGTTAAGGTCTTTTTCACCCCACGTTTCACCTGCAAGCAGAGCGTCACGTGATTGGTGATAAATAGCTTGAGAAATACCAGCATCAAGCCATTGCTGTGCTTGCTCAAAAGTCCAATCTCCATAGAGTTCTACTTGAATTTCGCCACGGTCACTACGTTCTTCTTTAATAGCTTTAAGAGCTGCTTTCATGGTAGGAATCGTAGCACAACAGATACAAGTCATCCAGTCAGCACCGCGTACGGCATTATTTTTAGCAACTGTCCCACCAGCATCAGCACATTTCGTATCGGCAACGATGATTTTATCTGGAAAAAGACTGCGTAAGACTTCTACCAACTCGCTACCCACCTGCAAGAGACAAACTGTCCCTGCTTCAATGACATCTACTTCATGGCCAACCGACACAGCCGCTTTAATGGCTCCTTGCAAATCAGAATGATCCAGTGCTACTTGTAAATTCGGTAATCGTTTTGACATCATTTTCTCACTTTCTATTTTCTAATATATTGAAACACAACCATTTACTAACTATCTAAATCCAATCCTTCTAAATAAGGACTATTTTTTGACTCATCAATCAAAGCTAGAACTTCTGCTTCTGTTTGACAAGCTAACAAACGATCAATAGAATTTTCCAATTCAAAGAGGGCAATAATCTGCGGAATGGCAACACTCGTATGAATTTTTGAACTCGTTGCTGCAAGAGCTAACAAGACACTCACGCCTTTCCCGTCTGAGAAAGTTACAGGCTCTTTCAACGTCACCAAAGAGAAGGCATCTTTTTGTACACCAGCTTCTGGACGAGCATGTGGCATCGCCATACCGGGCATCAAAATATAGTAAGGACCATATCCTTCTGTGGATTCGATGATAGCATCATAATATTCAGGCTTAACAGCTCCGCTTTCAATCAAAGGGTCAACAGAAAGTTTGACCGCTTCTTGCCAAGTCGAAGCAGAAAGCCCTAAACGAATGGATTTGTTTTCAATCAATGCTTGCTTTAAATTCATGGCTTCTTCCTTTCGTAGAAAATGGAAACTCAAAACGGATTGGCAAAGAGAAATCTTCTGCTTCTTTAAAAGCACAATAGACTTGAACTTCCCTATGTTTTCAGTTTCACCTATCCTTTTAAGCGAATGAGGCTTGGACAAACGTCCAAAGCCTCTATATCAATTTCTTAAGCGACGAGGCTGAGACAAACCTCTAGCCGCATCATTCCAGTACTTGTGATAGTTTTTCAGTAATTTCTTTATTGTCCATCAAATTATCTAGACCAATCAATTGACCGTTTGTCCGCCCATCCAATTCATGAATCAGATGCAGAGAAGCGATGACAATATCATAACCTGAAGCAAGGCTTTTTGCTTCACCTACACTGCATGAATTGACAGTAAAATCTGTTTGCCCCAGTTTACGTAGAGCGTTTTCTACTTTCATCTTAATCACCATAGATGAACCCATGCCATTTCCGCATGCTGTTAATACCTTAACCATATTATTTTCCTCCGTTAATTAAATCTATTTTTATTCTTCTTCCGCTTGGACATCACCACGGTAGTATGCTTCCTTGTCTTTTGCTTTGGCAAATTGCAACTGCGGAATAATCAGCAAGAATACACAAACAAGAATGTAACCTACAATGCCAAGATATTTGAAAAGATAACCAAAACCAAGCCAAGGGAATTCAAAGTCAATATTTCCATGGTAACCACCGTAAGAAGCCAGACCGAGAAGTGCCACACAGAGAGCACCAAGCGCTACTTGCAATACACCTGAAATAAAGGACAGGATAACCGCCGCTTTCCAGCCGCCGCGCTTATCTGCATAAACTGCAATCGCTGCATTGTCAAAGAATACTGGAACGAAACCAGTGATAATCAGAATTGGATTCTTAAAGATAATTAAGAGCATAATAGTAATCAATTGACCAATTAAGCCAAAAGCAAATCCTGAAAGCACCGCATTTGGTGAACCAAAACCATAAGAAGCTGCAACGTCCACAGCTGGGAATGAACCAGGAAGCAATTTGTTAGAGATACCTTGGAAGGCATTCGTCAATTCTGCTACAAACATCCGCACCCCTTGCATCAAGACAAAGAGATAAACGGAGAACGTGAAGGCTGTTTGAATGATATACATGTAAAAATCTTGCTTAGCAGGGTTGTAAACTGTACCTGATGTGATAACTTTTGCATTTGACATGATATCCGGACCCAAAATTAAGAGAATAGCTCCAAAGAAAACCAACATCAACGTCGCCGAAGCAACCACTGTATCGTGGAAAATAGACAAGAATTTTGGTAATTTCAAGTTGTCAAGATTTTCTTCTTTCTTGCCAAATTTGTCTGCAACTTTATCCACAAACCAGATAGCAAATTGTTGTTGGTGACCAATCGCAAAACCACCGCCACCTGTCAGACGTTGTGTTGCTTCTACTGTCATATTGGAGCTGACTGCCCAGTAAAGTCCACAGATGACACCGATTGCCAGCACGCCCCAGCTATTACGCAATTGAGGAATAAGGAGAAGAACCATCAATGAAACGGTTGCTGCTTGTTGCACCATGATATGACCTGTAATGAACAGCGTCCGCACTTTCGTAATTTTCCGAAGAGCAACGAGCAGGATATTGACACCAAAACCAATCAAAAGTGCTGTTGTTGCTGCTCCGACAAAGTTTGGAAATTCTTCTGCAATCTTTGTATTTGCCGCTGTTAGTCCAAAGTATGGGTCAATAACCGCCGCACCAATCTTAAACTTAAAGTTCAAAGCCGCCAAAATCGGACGGAAAGTTGTTACCAAACCTCCAGCACCAACGTTCAACAGCATATAACCAACTGTCGCTTTGATTGAAACCGGCATAGACATCTGCGCTGGCTTTTTCAACAGAGCATAGCCAATTAGAACCAAGAGACCTACAAAGAAGGCCGGATTCTGCAAAATGTTTTGCGAGAACCAGTTCAGAATGTTTAAAATGATGTTCATTTTAACTCTCCTTTTTCTATTTTATTTGTTCTTTATAAGCCTATTATAAACCATGTAAGCGGTAACAAAAAGACCAAGAATTACACAAGCAACTGTTCACTCTTGGACCTGAAAATTAAGCACACTTAAAAAACGCCGGAAATCTGCTCCGGCGTTACTCTTCTGTTTATTTTTTAGTTTGATGCTCTTTCGCTTCTTCGATAACTAATTCATCATCTTTCAAATCTGCAAGAAGATGTTTCGCATCTAAATGATCAAGATGATAGTCTGTTACCTTATCACGGATTTGTTGCTCAATCACACGACGAAGCGGACGAACACCCATAACTTCATCATATCCCTCTTCTGCTAGATAATGTTTGGCTGCATCTGTTACTGTTAACGTGATGTCTTTCTTGGCAAGTGTTTGGTTGACTTCATCCAACATCAAGTCGACGATTTCAGCTAAATCCTCTTTACCAAGATGAGAGAATTCAATAACCGCATTGAACCGGTTCAAGAATTCTGGACGGAAGTATGGTTTCAACCGATCCATAATTTTCATATCCTTTTCTTCGTCGCCTGTAAAGCTTTCATAACCAAATCCTGCGTTAGAAGTAGCGATAATAACCGTATTCTTAAAGTTGACAGTGTTTCCTTGACCGTCTGTCAAACGTCCATCATCTAAGACTTGCAGTAACAGCGTGATGACTTGTGGATCGGCCTTTTCAATTTCGTCTAATAAAATGATTGAGTATGGATTCCGACGAACACGTTCTGTCAAGGTATTGCTGTTGTCATCATATCCCACATAACCAGCTGTTGTACCAATCAACTTCGACACAGCCGTGCGGTCAGAGTATTCAGACATGTCCAAACGGATAATGGCTTCTTTAGTACCAAACATATCAAGCGCTAATTGCTTCGCTAGCTCTGTTTTTCCAACACCAGTCGGGCCGACAAAGAGGAAGCTACCAATTGGACGGTTTCCTTCATCAAAACCTGCACGATTCCGACGAATAGCGCGCGCCACCGCTTCAACTGCTTCATTTTGTCCAATGACTTTTGTCTTCAAGCGCGCATTCAGTTCTTTCAAGCGCTCAATATCGCTGCTGCCCATTTGAGAAACAGGAATACCCGTCATGCGCTCTACAGACTCTGCCACATCATTGACAGTTGCTGTCACTTTCATGTCTTCTGTATGATTTTCAATTTTCTTTTCCAGCTCTTCAATGCGCATCTTAGCATTCAAAGCCGTTTCAAAATCTTCTTTTTCAACTGCAGCTTCTTGTTTGGCCTTTTGCTCTGCGATTTCACGTTCCACGGCGTGTACGTCTGTAACAGGGTGTTGAGCTGCCAAATGAGCTGCTGTCACATCCACTAGGTCAATCGCTTTATCTGGCAAACTGCGTTGCGGAATATATTGAATCGAATAGTCCACGGCCGCTTTTAACACTTCATCTGGCAAGATAACATTGTGGTGTTTTTCGTACAAATCACGAATTCCTAGCAAAATCTTATAAGTATCTTCTGCAGACGGAGCAATTACTTTTACTTCATTGAAACGGCGAGCCAAAGCCGCATTTTTCAAAATGGTATTGCGGTATTCATCTTGCGTCGTCGCACCAATCACCGTTAAATCCCCACGAGAAAGAGCTGGTTTCAAAATGTCTGCCAAACCTTTAGAGCCGCTGTCTCCACCTGTGCTTCCAGCACCAAGGATTTGATGAATTTCATCAAAGAAGAGAATGACATTACCCGCTTCTTTCACTTCAGATACCAGATTTTGAATATTCTCTTCAAAACTGCCGCGATATTGCGTACCTGCTTCTAAGCCAGAAATATCTACAGAAATAATTTCCTTATTTTTAATAGCAGCAGGGACATCGCCGTTGACAATCGCTTGTGCCAAACCTTCGACAACTGCGGTCTTACCAACCCCAGCATCTCCGACTAGCACTGGATTATTCTTCGTCCGACGAGACAGAATTTCTGCTGTTTCTTGAATTTCCTTATTGCGCCCAATAACAGGATCTAGCATATCTTGGCGCGCTTCTTCTGTCAAATTGCGACCCAATTTTGCTAAAATGCCGTCTTGTTTTGGAGCACCTGCTTGCCCTTGCATTTGCGGATTTTGACCCTCTACTGCTTGTTTCGGCAGTTTTCCCGTTGCTCGGTATTGTGCAAATTCTTCTGGTGTTACTTCACGTCCATTGATGAGATAACGTCGATTTTCACTATTAAAACCGCCCATTCTTCCCATCAATTGGTTGAAAAGATCATCCATGTTATCAAAGTTGTTGTAGTTGTTGTTCATATCTGTACCTCACTTGTTATTTTACATAATTTTTGCAACTGCTTAAAATATAAGACAAAGTGAGCAACTCTATCTTTTGGATTTATATTTATAAAAGGCAGTCAATAGTTTACATAATTTTAAACCTCTCCCAAAATAGAGATGAAATCCCTTTAACTGAGCGCAGCTAAGAATTTCATCTTGTTTGGACGAGTGTAACGGATTTTATTCCTTTCTGTTTACAAATGTAATTATATACTATAAAAATAAAAAAGTCAATAGATTTTTAGAAAAAAATTTACATAATTTTTGTTTTTCTTTTCTGACTGGCTTTACTTTAATATTAGTCTTTCTAGTTTAAAATTTTATATTTTACATAATTTTTAAAAATCAAACTTCCCCTTTATCTCAATGGAACTAAAAAATCACCAAGCCAACACTTGATGATTCTTCATAGGTATTATTCAACTGTCACAGACTTAGCTAAATTCCGTGGTTTATCTACGTCAAGTCCACGATGCAAAGTTGCAAAATAGGCAATCAACTGTGTGGGCACGACCATAGAAATTGGTGACAAATATGGATGAACAGACATTAAAACAATATCGTCTCCTTCTTTTGCTACATTTTCTTCTACAACGGTCAAAACATTTGCACCACGCGCCACCACTTCTGATACATTCCCACGAGTATGACTGGCCAATTGCTCATCGGACGAAATTAAGGCGATTACTGGCGTACCGTCTTCAATCAAGGAAATGGTGCCGTGTTTTAACTCTCCCGCAGCAAATCCTTCACACTGGATATAGGAAATTTCTTTTAATTTCAAGCTGGCTTCCATGGCAACATAATAGTCTTGCCCTCGACCAATATAGAAAGCATTGCGTGTTGTAGCAAGCAGATCACGCACTTTTTCGTCAATGCTATCTTTTTCAGATAGCGTCGCCTCAATCGCTTGCGCTACAATAGATAATTCATGTACTAAATCAAAAGTTTTCGCTTTTTCATTGCCATTGGCATCGCCAACTGCTTTCGCAAGGAATGCTAGAGTCGCAATTTGTGCTGTGTAGGCTTTTGTAGAAGCAACCGCAATCTCTGGTCCTGCATGAAGCAACATCGTGTGAGTCGCTTCACGAGACAAAGTTGAACCCGGTACATTGGTCACCGTCAAACTTGGAATCCCCATAGCATTGGCTTTGACCAAAACCTGACGGCTATCGGCTGTTTCGCCAGATTGGCTAATCAAGATAAACATTGGTTTCTTGCTAAGCAATGGCCATCTGTAGCCCCATTCAGAAGAAATGCCTAGTTCAACTGGTGTATCTGTCAATTCTTCTAGCATGCGCTTGGTCGCAAAACCAGCATGGTAAGATGTCCCAGCCGCAAGAATATACAAACGATCCGCTTCTTGAACAGCTTTGATAATGGCTGGATCTACTGAAACTTGATCATTTTCATCGGTGTAAGCTTGAATGAGTTTGCGCATCACAGTTGGCTGCTCATCAATTTCCTTCAACATGTAGTAAGGATAAGTGCCTTTACCAATGTCTGACAAATCAAGCTCTGCTGTGTAGCTTTCACGTTCAATAGGATTACCATCATAATCTTGCACGTGAACACTATCTTTTGTCACAATAACCAATTCTTTGTCGTGAATCTCCATAAATTCACTTGTTTCACGGATCATTGCCATAGCATCCGAGCAGACCATATTGTAGCCTTCTCCTAAGCCAACCAAAAGAGGGGATTTATTTTTGGCAACATAAACTGTATCTGCATCTTCAGCATCCATCAAAGCAAAGGCATAAGAGCCTTCAATAATATGAAGAGCTTTTTTGAATGCTTCAAGAACTGATAAATTCTCTTCCTCAACAAATTTTCCAATCAAGTGAACCGCAATTTCTGTATCCGTTTGACCTTTCAAGTCATGTCCAGCAAGATAAGTGTTCTTGATGTCTAGATAATTTTCAATCACACCATTATGCACCAAAACAAAGCGTCCCGTTTGAGAAGTATGCGGATGCGCATTGCTTTCGCTTGGTTTTCCATGCGTTGCCCAGCGTGTATGCCCAATACCAGCAGTTCCAGCCACGTCAATCCCGATTTTTGCACGAAGATCAGCTATGCGACCAACTGATTTCACCAAACTAGATGTTTTCCCATTAGTCACAAAAATCCCAGCCGAATCATAACCCCGGTATTCTAATTTTTCTAGACCTTGCATTAAAATATCTGTTGCATTTCGATTTCCAACAACTCCAACGATTCCACACATACTATTATTTATAGCAAACAACTTTCAGAAGTCTGCTATCTCCTCCTTCGTTTTATAAATTGGTATAGTCTAATCATAGCTATCCAAAACAAGCGAAATCAGTATATAATTTTATTGTGAATTTGTCAACAATAAAATTGGTATAGTTCAAAATAGAAGGGCGGTACAAGCAAAAGACTTTAAAAGCAAATTTAGTTATCTTCTGTAAATAATGAAGCAATCTGCTCTATATGTTTTCTGTACAAGATCAAAGTATACTTTTGCCATCGTCTCTTGAACATTCAATCTATAATCTAAATAATCTGCTACTTCATAACTAGAAATAAAAAGACTGGATAAAGCCAGCCTTTTCTGCCCTATGATTGCTCTAAGTTCAATCTTTTAACATTTCATTTTTGATTTTTAAATCGTTCGACATCACGCGCAATAACCAATTCTTCATCCGTTGGAATAACCAACACTCGAACCTTGGAATCTGGCATTGAAATATCTCCATAGTTACCAAAGACATTCTTTTCCGGGTCAAGTTCACAGCCAAACCAAGAAATTCCCTCAATAACTAATCGACGAATCGTCACAGAATTCTCACCAATTCCAGCAGTAAAGATAATGGCGTCTGCTCCGTTTAAAACAGCCAAATATTGACCAATATATTTTTGAATACGATCAACAAAGATGTCATTCGCCAACTGTGCTTTGGCATCACCAGCTCGCATAGCGGCATGAATATCACGCATGTCGCTGGATTTCTCAGATACCCCTAAGAGGCCTGACTCACGATTTAAAATACGATTAATATCTTCTGGTGTGTTAAAATCTTCTGTATGCTCTATCAAATAAGGAATAATCGCTGGATCAATATCTCCTGTGCGGCTTCCCATCATTACTCCCCCTAGCGGTGTAAAGCCCATTGAAGTATCAACAGATTTACCTTCTTTAACCGCTGTAATAGAAGCGCCATTTCCAATATGACAAGTAATTAGCTTCAACTCTTCAAGTGGCTTACCAAGCGTTTTGGCGGCTTCCTTGGCAACATACTGATGACTTGTACCATGAGCGCCATATTTGCGAACCTTGTTCTCCGTATAGTACTTAGTCGGTAATGGATAACGATAGGCTTTTTCTGGCATTGTTGTATGGAAAGATGTATCAAACACAACGACACTTATAATGTCTGGCAACAATTCTTTAAAGGCACGAATTCCTGCTGCATTTGCTTTGTTATGAAGCGGTGCAAGAAGCGCTAATTCTTCTACTTTTTGAATCACTTCTTCGCTATCAACAAGTGCAGATTCTTTAAAGTATTCACCACCTGCAACAACACGATGACCGACACCTGTGATTTCTTCATAGGATTTGATAATACCAAAGCGCATCAAGTCATCTAACAAAATTTTTACAGCTTGCGTATGATCATCAATATCTAAAATTTGCTTTTCTGCACGACTATCAAATTTTACTGTTGAAATGGAGTCCTTGAGACCAATCCGTTCAATCAGCCCTTTGGCAATAACCTTTTCAGCTGGCATTTCGTATAATTGCCATTTTAGACTTGAACTTCCAGCATTGATTGAAATTGTTTTTGACATAAATTACCTCTTTTAAGCGTTTTCATTTATTATATCAAAAACTTGTTTAAATTTCACTTTCTCTGCTCCAATTTTGAAACTTTTCGCTAAATTCCAATAAATCGTCCTGATCTCGCAAATCAGACAAAGCATAAACAAACAGTTAAACAGCTTGTTCTTCTTGCTTTTGCAGCACAAAAATTGTCTTGGCATAAGCGGCATTTCCAAAAAGTGCTTCTGGCAATGCAATCATCGCAACTATCTGGGCATGCTTTTGCAGCCAAGTTTTCAGCAAATCACTTTGCGAACTAGTCAATAAATCATTTGGTGCAAGGAAAATAGCATAACCGCCTGATTTGAGATACTTGAGCGATTGTTCCATTAACAAATGATGAGCATAAGTATGCTCCTGTCTACTAGCCACTTCATAGCGCGTCGCAATGTTATCATCAGGATAAAAGCCAACTGGTAAATCACTGATAATCACATCGCTTTCTTTCAATACTTGCGGACGCACTGCATCACCTTGCACAAAACTAACTTTTGCATCCATCACATCTGCGATACTGGCTGATATATCAATTAGCAGATCGTCCAATTCCAGTCCTAGATAATCCACATTTTTTTGTGTATTATTGAGAATCGTCTCAGCTAAATTCCCCATTCCGCTACCAATTTCCAAAATATCAATGTGTTCTTTTTTACTCAATTGGTCAATGAGAAAAGTTAAGATAAACCCGATAGAATCTGGAGTAAATTGATGATTGGCTTGCAAAGGCTCTGTTTGAGCTGCTTTCATCAGCAAAAATTGGTAGGCTCGGCGCCATTCTTCTTTATCTAATTTCAAAGATTTAAGTGTTTCATTATTTTTTTTGACAATAGCTAGCTCTGTATTTCCATCCAGATAAACCCCATTTTGCTCGACCAAAGCATCATAAAAATTCGTCAAAAGAGTATTTTGGAGCTCCTGGACATTTTCTAACAAAAGCGAATAAGCCTGTTCTATTTTTTCAAAATTCATAGCATCCTCCGCTCCCTATCATACCAAAATTTATCTCTTTTTGCGAGCGAGTCCTCAGTTGCTCACATCTAGTTCTATTCTCACTTATTCGTCTAAATTGTCATTGGTTTGATTGGAATGCATAAGTGGGAAGCGAAATTGATAACGGCGACCAGTGTTCATTGTTACTGTCAGGATGAACCCTTTCTCATCTTTCTGATCTTGCACATACCCCTGTTCAAAATTCCTTTGTTTAGGATTTTCATTTGCTACAGCTGCCATTGCATAAGCCTGTATTCGCTCTCGGTTTAGGGTGAAATTCCTGTGATTTGCAGTTTGCCGATGAAGGTAAAATTGCAAAAGTAAGCTAAAGACAGCTGTTATAAAAAGGGCATAGAGCATAATACCTGCTTTAACTCTTTGTTTCCACACGATAGACGAACTCCCTTTCCAATCCTCGCTTAAATGTCATTCTGATATGAATCAGCTCATTTTTCTGTGAGATTTCTGCTTTTTTCACATTATAAATCATAGGCTGATAGCCTTTCCCATTTGCATTGGTTTTTCTGAAATCTTGTCCACTTGACTTTCCAAATGCAATCGTCTTACCGTCCTGCTTCATGTATAAACGATTATTCTCCACTTTTTCAAATGAAGAACGAATCAATTCCGCTTCTAATTGATGGGCAAACAAAAGCCATTCTCGTTGTTCACTGTGTTGTCGAGCTCGGACCTCCGAAGCCAGAAGACGCGTCATCGATTGAAATAATAGCACACTCCCGCTGATTACAAAGAGGGCAACCAGAGCCTCTAAAAGTGTAAAAGCTTTCACTTTATTTGCCTTGAACACCGACAATCAGCTCCTTCCCATGATAAATCTGGATGCCTTGTTGACTTTTTTTAACACGAACTTCAATACCGTTTATTGTTAAATGGCTTTGCTTTGTTTGTAATGCCATATTAGCCACTCTTAGAACTTCTTCTTTTTTCAGTAAATCATTTTCTGTCTGTCGAGACTGATGGATCTGCCCCAATAACAAGGTCACAATAAACGCAAAAACAGCCGATGCCAATAAAGCTTCTAATAAAATCGTTCCTCTAACGTATTGTTTTCTTAAATTTTCCATTTCCTAGATATAATTGATACGTAATTGTTTGCTTTTTTGTCTGAAAGATAACCTTTCCGAGCGATGAATTGCCGCCTGCCTTGTCAAAATGAAGTGTCAGGTCTTCCGGAGCCTGAATCGAGCGAGGAACTGCCAAATAGCTGTAACCATTGGAAATCCTCTCGCGAGAAAAATTCATGTCCAACTGACTTTGAGCTGCACTACTCAACTTCTGACTTTCCCGATAAAAATGCTCAAACTCTAGAAAGAAAATTTGCTGTTCTACTTGCTCAAACGATGAACGTACTGAACCTGACACAGCAAGCAATAAGAGACTCGTCATAAATAAGGTCAGCAAACTTTCCAAAAGCGTAAAACCTTTAATCTGCAACTGTGCGAGCTTCTTTTGTATGTTTTGCATAATAAGCCTTGTATGATACTGCTTGCTTGTCTGTAATAGTTCCTTCACTGACTAATTTTGAAAGCGTCGCTTTTTCATTAGTATGATTCACTTCAAAAAGCTCTGCCTGACTTTCGACAACCTTCACAACAGCTGCATTTCCTTTTTCCGTTACAGCTTCTTTTTGTTTGGTCAAATTCGGAACAAACAAAAGCATCAAAACACTGATGATTAGAAGCACCACTAACATTTCTACCAAAGTGAAAGCTTTTACCTTTATATTTTTAATTTTTTTCATAATTGAACCTCCATATTTTGATAAATTGGCAGCAACATGGCCGCATACAACAATACAATCATCAACGCCACAAAGACAAATACTAATGGCTGAATGATATTCATCGCTTGATGAACACGTTTAAAAAACACCTCCCACGTTTTTTGAGCATAAACTTCTAATTCGCACCCCAATTTGGATTTCACTTCCCCATATTCAATCATCAACCCCAATTCTTTTTTAAAAAATGGATAATGCTTAACTACTTGTGAAAATTCCTGACCATTTTGCAGTGCTACTTCTAAATCTTTTCCAATCTCTTGAAACATAGCAGAGCGCTGTCCTTGCATCATCTGGAAAATCTGACTGAGTTCTAAGCCTTGACCAATCATATTTCCCCATTCTCTCGCATAATAAGCTGTCAAATAGGTTTGAATAAAAGTGCCCCAAAAAGGAAGTCGAGACAACAAACTAAATACTCTTATTTGTGATCTTTTTCTAAACCAATAAAAACCTATCGCAAACAAAGCAAAAACAACTCCTACTGAACCCAGAAAAATTTGCGGCAACTGACTAATCAGCTGCGTTGCACTGTTTTGGCGTTCTAACTGCGGAAGTAAATAATTGCGCAGCCCTAACATAATGAATACTAAAAAAATAAGTAAAATGAATGGATAAGTGGCTACCTCAATTAACTTTTTCTTGACTGTTGAGACATTTTCCAAGTATTCCTCAATCTTATTCAGGCTGAGTGAGAGATTCCCATGTAGCTCTGCCAGTGAAAGCTGGGTGACAACACTATCTGAAAATCCTAAACTAGCCATAATTTCTGAAAAAGGTTTTCCTGTTGCTAAACCCTCTTTCATCTTTTCCACATAGGTTTTTTCTAGCAGGGCACTCCGCTTCAAAAAATCAATCATTTCTGCTAAATGAAAGCCGCTAGAAAAAAGATTATTCAGCAACTCTACGACTTTTTTCTGCCTAACTATGGATAATTTTTTCCGTTTCTGCCTGCTCAAAAGTGATATGTCCTGCTGCATAAAGCTGATCAATCTGCTTATTCCAGTCACTTGGCTCATGCTCTTGATACCTTTCACTGACAAAATCCACTATTCCTCCTTTCGCAATTAACCGTTGGTAGCAAATTCCTTGCAAAACAATTTTCAGCTCTGCTTCTGTCACTCCCAACTCCAGCAACCGTTCATAGACACCTCGTACGCTTTTAGCATGAATAGTTGAAAAAACAGTCACTCCCGTTAAGCTAGCTCGAACAACTGCCCGTGCTGTCTCCGCATCACGAATCTCTCCGATAATCAATAAATCTGGTCGATGCCGAAGAGAAAGTTTAATCAAACTTTCATAAGTTAAACCAATCGCTTCGTTCAGCTGCAGCTGTAACATCCCTGCTTGTTTGATTTCAACCGGATCTTCAATTGACATGATTTGCTGATTGGCAAAACGCTCTTGAGCCAACTGGTGCATGAGAGTAGTTTTACCACTTCCTACCGGTCCTGAAAAAAGGTAAAGCCCTCGCTGTTTGAAACGTTCTTTCAACTCCGGAATTTGAGCAAACCAAAACTTCAGCTCTGCTTCTTCATCATGCAATAGACGAATCACTAGACTTTCATATCCGCGATAATCCCCCACTGTTGATAACCGTAGCGACGTTTTCTTGTCACTATATTGATAATCGCAAGAGCCCAGCTGACTGCGACGTTTTTCTCCCACATTCATCCCAGCAGTAAACTTAAAATGACTGATTACAGCAGCTAGCTCTTCAAATTCATAATTGCGTATAAAACGGCGTTCATCTCCAATTCGCATATACAACTCGTAAACATTTTCCTTCGGAACAAAATAAATGTCCTGTGCTCGTTCTTCCTTAGCCTGACAAATAATAGCCTGTGCAATGTTTTGAACCATATCTCCTCCTCACTTTATATTATTCGCAGAAGAAAATAAAAAAATGATGAAAAATCACCATTTTGTAAATTATTTAAACGTTAGAGAGCAAGCACGATGTTCCTCTTCACTATTTTGTTTATTATAGCCCGGTCTCCATTTCTCTTTAGGAATGACACCATCATTTTCCAATAAAGCGAGAGAATGGTATTGCTGGACAGAATCACTACATTCTTCACACCAGCGCAAATCTTCTGCATCCCAAAAAATGGACATTAAATCACTTCGACTTTTATAGAAAGGAAAAGCAGCTACCAACTTCAGCCATTGGCGCTTATAATACTTTAAAGCAGTATAATAGTCATCAAAATGTTGTATAGATACGATATTAGCTTCCCAGTCATCAAAAAACCACCAAGGCTCATCTTTGCCATACATTTCAATCACACAATACACCTGCTTCACCTCCCTTTGTTCTGTTTATTATATCGGGAATGCTAAATTTTTTAAACAGATATGCTCCATTATACAAGTTTTTCGCCATTTGCTCAAAAATGTAGAAAAAGTGGCATTATTTTGATTAGTACTTTTTCATTCATCAAATAAGAAAACGAGACTCTTCTTAAGCCTCATTTCCAATTTATTAATACAAATCAAGGTAGTTATCTACTTCCCATTGGGAAACGAAAGTGGCATAGCTTGCCCATTCGATGCGTTTTGCTTCTACAAAACTTGTATAGATATGACTACCCAAGGCAGCTTTTACAACTTCATCTTCTGTTAGTGCTTTCACAGCATTGTGGAGAGTAGATGGAAGATCCGTAATCCCTGCTTCTTTGCGTTCTTCTGCTGTCATCACATAGATATTTTCTTCAATTGGATCAGGAGCCTCAATTTTATTTTCAATCCCATGAAGTCCAACTTCAAGAAGGACAGCCATAGCAATATAAGGGTTTGCCATTGGGTCAACCGAACGCAATTCCAAACGAGTCCCCATACCGCGTGAAGCTGGCACACGAACAAGCGGAGAACGGTTCCGTCCAGCCCAAGCAATATAAACAGGCGCTTCATATCCCGGAACCAGACGTTTGTATGAGTTAACAGTTGGGTTCATAATCGCTGTATAATTGTAGGCATGTTTAATCAAGCCACCAAGAAAATAATAAGCTGTTTGTGATAATTGCATACCGTTTGGATCTGCTGGATCAAAAAATGCATTTTGACCATCTTGATCAAAAAGTGACATATTACAGTGCATACCTGAACCTGCAATACCAAATTTTGGTTTTGCCATGAACGTTGCGTACAGACCATACTTACGAGCAATTGTTTTAACAACCAGTTTAAACAACTGAATCTTATCACAGGCACGAAGTACTTCATCATATTTGAAGTCAATTTCATGCTGGCCAATAGCTACTTCATGATGACTAGCTTCTACTTCAAAGCCCATTGTCGTTAAAACATTGACAATTTCACGACGTGTGTTATCCGCAAGATCCGTCGGAGCAAGGTCAAAATAGCCCCCCTTATCATTTACCTCAAGAGTTGGATCACCATTTTCATCCAATTTGAAGAGGAAAAATTCTGGTTCAGGACCCAAATTAAAGGATTTGAAACCAAGTTCTTCCATATGTCTCAAAGCACGCTTCAAGTTTCCACGCGGATCACCTTTAAAGGGAGTTCCTTCTGTTGTATAAACATCGCAAATTAGCCCTGCGACACTGCCATTTTCATCTCCCCAAGGGAAAACAGTCCATGTATCCAAGTCAGGATAAAGGTACATATCTGACTCATTGATACGCACAAAACCCTCGATAGAAGAACCATCGAACATCACTTTGTTGGACAAAACTTTATTCAGCTGTTCATCTGTCGCCGGAATTTCGACATTTTTCATCGTTCCTAAAACATCTGAAAACATCAGACGGATAAAGGTAACATTTTTTTCTTTCACTTCGCGACGAATGTCAGCTACTGTAATTGACATGAGTATCTCCTTATGAAATTTTAAAGAATTGATATTGGTCAATGCATACGACCAAATGGTGGAAGGGAAGAAGCAAAGCGACCTTGTTGTAAAATGTCGTTATGAAGGGCTCGACGAACATCTTTCTCGCTCACCGGTTTTTTGTATTTCGCTTCACGCTCAGCATATTTCCGTTTAATAGCAGCAATATTGTAACCTTCTGAAATGTAATCTTTAATTTCCAACAAGCGATCCATATCATTTAATGAATACATGCGCCGATTTCCTTCATTTCGATCAGGCTTAATCAATGCTTGATCTTCATAATAACGAATCTGACGTGCCGTCAAATCTGTTAATTTCATAACGCTACCAATGGGAAAAACAGCCATATTGCGACGAAATTCCTTTTCCTTCATTGCAAATTCCTTTCTCATGCTCTATTATAGTCCGAAAAAATTTCTATGTCAAGGGATCATGTTATATTTTCTAACATTAATTTTTGCTTTTTAATTTCACTACTTTTCGCAGGCGATCAACATCAGAATTAACCATCATGGCAACAAAAACTCCCATAAAGGTTTCAAATACTCTCGCAAATACATACAAAACAGTTTCTCCTGTCGGAATCGACAAGGTAATAATTAACATAGCAGAAACACCGCCAATCACACCTGCTTTATTGTTCATCGCAACATTTGTCATAATCGTTAACATCGTACAAATAGGAACGACCAGTAAGGTCACCCAAAACTGCTCATGAAACAGGTTATTGGTGAGAAAGAAGAGCAAGGCATACAAACCACCAATGCTATTCCCTAAAATACGAGAGGTTCCAAAATGGACGCTTTTATCAAAATCTTCGCGCAAACTGAAAACAGCCGTCAGAGCACCAATCTGTAACCCTTTCCAGCCAAAAAGCCCAAAGACAAGCAGGACAATAAAAACCGCGACCCCCGTTTTAAAGGTTCGCATTCCTAATTTAAATTTCGCCTTATCAAACTTATACTTCTTAAAATAACCCATTCATGCATTTCCTTTTACCTTTATTCTAACATATTTTAGAGAAAAGATAATAATGATTACAAGAAATGAAAACAATTTCTTTTCATTCTAAAAGGTTGAAGCTTGTGCCACAAATCCTAACTGCAACCTTCAAGTACTGCTGTGAGCAATCAGCTACTGCAGTCATCATTTATGATTACATAAATTTGAGACTGGAAATTTTTTGTTCCAGTCTCCTTTAGAATTATTGTTCCGTAAGTGCTGCAAGAGCTGGCAGTACTTTATCTTTACCTCCACTGATTTTCTTAGCTCACTTCGTTTCGCAGAAAATCTAGCGTGTGCACTAGAAAAGAGCTGACATCCAGCTCTTTTCATCTACTTATAGCGCAATAGCTGAATGGCAGTTCACTTCGCTAAGCTCGTGACCAACCTATTCAGCCTTGCAGGGTTCAACTCTTCCAGTGGATGAGTTGAAGTTGTTCCCTAAAAATCAGAAATGACAATCAACGAAATCATAGATTTCTGACTGACCGCCTTATTTTTCTGTAAGAGCAGCCAATCCTGGCAATACTTTACCTTCAAGAAGCTCCATGCTTGCGCCTCCGCCTGTAGAAATCCATGAGAACTTATCTGCACGGCCAAGGTTGATAGCTGCTGCTGCAGAGTCACCACCACCGATGATTGATTTCACGCCTGGTTGTTTCACGATAGCGTCCATCACACCAATTGTACCAGCTTGGAAGTCAGGGTTTTCAAAGACACCCATAGGTCCGTTCCAAACAACTGTTTTCGCACCAGTCAATTCTTGATCAAATTTAGCGATAGATTTTGGACCGATATCCAAACCAAGGAAGCCTGGATCCACTGCTTCACCTTCAGTATCTTTCACTTCAGTGTAGTCAGCAAATGCGTTTGCTTCTTTTGAGTCAACTGGCAAAATGAGTTTACCGTTTGACTTTTCAAGGAGAGCTTTTGCAATGTCTAATTTATCTTCTTCTACAAGTGAGTTACCGATTTCGATACCTTGTGCTTTGTAGAAAGTATAAGTCATACCACCACCGATAAGCACTTTATCAGCTTTTTCAAGAAGATTTTCGATAACACCAATCTTATCTGATACTTTAGAGCCACCTAGGATTGCTACGAATGGACGAACTGGATTTTCAACAGCTTCTTTGATATAAGCAATTTCGTTTTCAAGAAGGAAACCTGCAACTGCTTTCTCAACGTTTGCTGAGATACCTACGTTAGATGCGTGAGCACGGTGAGCTGTACCAAAAGCATCGTTTACAAAGATACCGTCTCCAAGTGAAGCCCAGTATTTACCAAGTTCTGGATCGTTTTTAGATTCTTTCTTGCCATCAACATCTTCAAAACGAGTATTTTCAACAAGAAGGACTTCTCCATCTTTCAGGTTATTGATAGCTGCTTCAAGTTCTGCTCCACGAGTTACTCCTGGAAGGAAAGCAACATCTTGACCTAATTTTTTAGCTAAATCAGCCGCAACTGGTGCAAGAGATTTGCCTTCTTTATCAGCTTCTTCTTTTACACGTCCAAGGTGAGAGAAAAGAATAGCACGTCCGCCATGTTCAAGGATATACTTGATTGTTGGAAGAGCAGCTGAGATACGGTTGTCATTTGTGATAACTCCGTCTTTAAGCGGCACATTGAAATCAACGCGAACAAGGACTTTTTTGCCTTTCAATTCAACGTCTTTAACAGTAAGTTTTGCCATGTTACAAAAACTCCTTTTTCTATTTTATACGAAACTATTATATCATATTTTCTAAAAGTTTTCTTGATATAAAGAAAGTTTTCACAAAATAATTTTGAATATGAAAAGAGCCGAGAAAACTCGACTCTTTATTATTCTACTGGAGTGGTTTCTTCCACAGGTTCTGTTACAGTTGTATCTTCGATAATTTCGACTTCATTGACAGCTTGCGGTTCAAGGTTACGGTAACGAGCCATACCTGTACCAGCTGGGATAATTTTACCAATAATAACATTTTCCTTGAGACCAAGCAAGTGGTCTTTCTTACCACGGATAGCCGCGTCTGTGAGGACACGAGTGGTTTCTTGGAAGGAAGCAGCTGACAAGAAACTATTTGTTTCAAGAGATGCTTTAGTAATTCCCATGAGGACTGGGCGAGCAGTCGCAGGAACTCCGCCAGAGATAACCACATCACGGTTAGCATCGGTAAAGTCTGTGATATCCATGAGTGTACCCATGAGAAGGTCTGTATCTCCTGGATCCATAACACGCACTTTGCGAATCATCTGACGAACCATTACCTCAATGTGCTTGTCACCGATTTCTACCCCTTGGCTACGGTAAACTTTTTGTACTTCAGCAAGCAAGTAAGTTTCAACAGACAAGACATCACGAACAGCCAGCAAGTGCTTAGGCTGGATAGATCCTTCTGTCAGAGCAGCGCCACGAGAGATTTTATCCCCTACTGCTACTTTCATACGAGCTGTAAATGGTACTACATATTCCCCTTCACCAGTTGCACCTTTAACAAAGACTTTCTTAGTCCGAGTAGAAGCGTCTTCTTCAATTGCAGTCACTTCGCCTTTAACTTCAGTAATAACTGCTTCCCCTTTCGGATTGCGGGCTTCAAAGATTTCTTGGACACGAGGAAGACCTTGTGTGATATCGGTATTAGACGCAACACCACCCGTGTGGAAAGTACGCATTGTAAGCTGTGTACCAGGTTCACCGATAGATTGGGCAGCAATCGTTCCGACTGCTTCACCGACTTCAACCGCATCGCCCGTTGCCAAGTTGATACCGTAACAACGACGGCAAACTCCATGACGTGTATTACATGTAAAGACAGAGCGAATAGTGACTTCTTCGACACCAGCGCTAACAATCTCATGCGCCATATCTTCTGTAATCAATACGTCTGGACCAACGATGACTTCGCCTGTTTCAGGATGTTTAACAGATTTCTTCGTATAACGACCAATCAAGCGTTCTTCTAATGGCTCAATCATTTCCTTACCATCAGTAATTGAGCGGATAACAAGACCACGATCGGTTCCACAGTCGTCTTCACGGATAATCACATCTTGCGCCACATCAACCAAACGGCGAGTCAGATAACCTGAGTCAGCTGTTTTAAGGGCTGTATCAGTCATCCCTTTACGAGCACCGTGAGTAGAGAAGAACATTTCCAAAACAGACAAACCTTCACGGAAGTTAGATAGAATAGGCAATTCCATGATGCGGCCATTAGGAGCGGCCATCAAACCACGCATACCAGCAAGTTGCGAGAAGTTAGAGATGTTACCACGGGCTCCAGAGTCCATCATCATAACGATTGGGTTCTTAGAATCTTGGTTGGCAACCAAACGTTTTTCCAATTTTTCACGAGCTGCACGCCATTCAGCAGTAACTGCATTGTAGCGTTCATCGTCTGTAATCATCCCACGACGGAATTGTTTGGTGATTTGTTCCACACGTTTATGTGACTCTTCGATAATTTCTGCCTTGTCTTCAACGACTGGAATATCGGCAATCCCTACTGTCAAGCCTGCTAACGTTGAATGGTGATAGCCGAGATCTTTCAGACGGTCAAGGAAAGCAGATGTTTCAGTTGTACGGAAGCGTTTGAAGATTTCAGCGATGATATTTCCAAGATTTTTCTTCTTGAATGGCACATTTAATTCCAGCTTACTGATAGCTGCTTTGACATCTTGACCATGTTCTAAGAAATACTTAGCTGGCACACCTTCTGCCATGTTTGAGGCATTTGGCTCTTGCAAATATGGCAATTCATCTGGCATGATATCATTGAAAAGAATCTTACCCACTGTTGTCAAGAGGATCTTGTGTTTTTGATTTTCTGTCCATGGTTTGTTTAAACTATCCGTCGCAATCCCAACACGCGTATGTAAGTGAACATAACCATTGCGGAGAGCCATTACAGCTTCATCACGGTCTTTAAAGACCATTCCTTCTCCTTCACGACCAGCTTCTTCCATAGTCAGGTAGTAGTTCCCCAAGACCATATCCTGTGACGGTGTTACGACTGGCTTCCCGTCTTTTGGATTGAGGATGTGCTCAGCAGCCAGCATGAGAATCCGTGCTTCTGCTTGAGCTTCTTCTGACAAGGGCACGTGGATAGCCATTTGGTCTCCGTCAAAGTCGGCATTATAAGCCTCACACACAAGTGGGTGTAAACGAAGAGCCTTCCCGTCAATCAAGACTGGCTCAAATGCTTGAATTCCTAATCTGTGAAGCGTCGGTGCGCGGTTAAGGAGCACTGGGTGTTCTTTAATCACATCTTCTAAAATATCCCAGATGCGTTCATCATTCCGTTCTACCAAGCGCTTAGCAGCTTTGACATTTTGCACAATATCACGCGCTACAATTTCGCGCATGACAAATGGCTTGAAAAGCTCAATAGCCATTTCACGTGGCACACCACATTGGTACATCTTGAGTGTCGGACCAACTGCAATAACCGAACGTCCTGAGAAGTCAACCCGTTTTCCGAGCAAGTTTTGACGGAAACGTCCTTGTTTCCCTTTGAGCATGTGGCTCAATGATTTGAGCGGACGGCTTCCTGGTCCAGTAATAGGACGACCACGACGACCATTGTCAATCAAAGCATCAACCGCTTCTTGCAACATCCGCTTTTCATTTTGCACGATGATTCCAGGAGCATTTAGTTCCAAAAGACGTGCCAAACGATTATTCCGATTGATAACACGACGGTAAAGGTCGTTCAGGTCAGAAGAGGCAAAACGTCCACCGTCCAACTGAAGCATTGGACGTAAGTCTGGCGGAATAACTGGCAAGATGTTTAAGACCATCCATTCTGGCTTGTTACCAGATTTTTGGAAGGCATCTAAAACATCCAAACGACGAATAGCCTTGACACGTTTTTGACCAGTTGCCGTTTTTAATTCATCTTTGAGCTCTGCAATTTCTTTTTCCAAATCTACTTGTTTCAAGAGATCTTGAATTGCTTCAGCACCCATTTTTGCAACAAAGGAGCCTTGACCATATTCCCGTAAGCGTTCACGATATTCCCGCTCCGTCATAATGGATTTGTGTTCAAGTGGTGTATCTTTAGGATTAATCACCACATAAGCTGCAAAATAGATGACTTCTTCAAGAGCACGAGGGCTCATGTCCAAGGTCAAGCCCATTCGGCTTGGGATTCCTTTAAAATACCAAATATGAGAGACAGGTGCTTTCAACTCAATATGTCCCATACGTTCACGACGAACTTTAGTACGAGTTACTTCAACACCACAACGGTCACAAATGATTCCTTTATAACGAATCCGTTTATATTTTCCACACGCACATTCCCAATCTTTCGTAGGACCAAAGATGACTTCATCAAAGAGTCCTTCACGTTCTGGCTTTAGTGTACGGTAGTTAATTGTTTCAGGTTTCTTCACTTCCCCATAAGACCAAGAGCGGACTTTACTAGGTGAAGCTAGGGTGATTTGCATGCTTTGAAAACGATTTACATCAACCACTATTTCTTACCTTTCTTTATTATCTATTGAATCAGTTCTTATTCTTTTCCTTCAGCTTCAAAAGCTGCTCTCGCTTCTTGAGCTGCCTTTTCACGCGCTTTTTCAAGGTCATCTACGTGAATCACATCGTCATCCATGCCTTCATCCAAGTCACGAAGTTCTACTTCATTGTCATCTTCATCTAGGACGCGCATGTCAAGACCAAGCGATTGTAGTTCCTTGACAAGGACACGGAAGGACTCTGGGACACCTGGTTTTGGAATTGGTTTGCCTTTAGTAATAGCTTCATAAGCTCTCAAACGGCCATTGATATCATCTGACTTGTAGGTCAAGATTTCTTGAAGGACGTTAGAAGCACCGTAAGCTTCCAAAGCCCAAACTTCCATCTCTCCAAAACGTTGTCCACCAAATTGTGCTTTACCACCAAGAGGTTGTTGCGTAACGGTTGAATAAGGACCAACTGAACGAGCATGAAGCTTATCATCTACCATGTGGTGAAGCTTAATCATATACATGACCCCAACGGATACACGATTATCAAAGGGCTCACCCGTACGACCATCATAAAGGATTGTCTTAGCATCACTATCCATACCTGCTTCACGAACGGTATCCCAGAGATCGTCTGCGCTAGCTCCATCAAAGACCGGCGTTGCAATGTGGATACCAAGGTTGCGAGCAGCCATACCAAGGTGAAGTTCCATAACTTGTCCGATATTCATACGGGATGGTACCCCAAGTGGATTCAACATGATATCAACCGGCGTTCCATCTGGAAGATAAGGCATATCCTCTACTGGAACGATACGGGAAACAACCCCTTTGTTCCCGTGACGTCCTGCCATCTTGTCCCCAACACGGATTTTTCGTTTTTGGGCGATATAAACACGCACCAACATATTGACGCCTGACTGCAATTCATCACCATTCGCACGAGTAAAGATTTTTACATCACGAACAACACCTGCACCACCGTGTGGTACTCGAAGGGATGTATCACGTACTTCACGAGACTTATCACCGAAAATTGCATGAAGTAGACGTTCTTCTGCGGACAAGTCTTTTTCACCTTTCGGCGTTACTTTACCGACAAGAATGTCGCCTTCTTTTACCTCAGCACCAATGCGGATAATTCCCATTTCGTCAAGGTCTCTCAAAGCATCTTCCCCGACGTTTGGAATTTCGCGCGTGATTTCTTCAGGTCCGAGCTTTGTATCACGTGTTTCTGATTCAAATTCTTCCAAGTGAACAGATGTATAAACATCATCTTTCACTAAACGTTCACTCATAATAACGGCATCTTCAAAGTTGTAACCTTCCCATGTCATATAAGCAACGATTGGATTTTGTCCAAGCGCCATTTCACCTTTTTCCATAGAAGGTCCGTCTGCGATAAAGTCACCTTTTTCAACTGTATCGCCAACTTTTACCAGCGTACGTTGGTTGTAAGAAGTACCAGAGTTTGAACGGCGGAATTTCGTAATATGATAGACATCAAGTGAACCATCTTCACGACGAACTTCAACTTTGGCTGCATCAGAATAGACAACTTTACCGTCGTGTTGGGCAATAATCGCCGCACCAGAGTCATGAGCTGCTTGGTATTCCATACCAGTACCAACATATGGTGCATGCGGATCAATCAACGGTACCGCCTGACGTTGCATGTTGGCACCCATGAGAGCACGGTTTGAGTCGTCATTTTCAAGGAAAGGAATACATGCTGTCGCAACCGCAACTACCTGCTTAGGCGATACATCCATGAAGTCTACTTGATCTGAAGGAAATTCTTGGTTGTTCCCTTGGTGACGTCCCATGACAATCGCTTCTGCAAAACGACCATCTTCTGTTAATTTAGAATTTGCTTGCGCTACGATAAATTCATCTTCTTCGTCCGCTGTCAGCCAAACGATTTCATTGGTGACCAGACCTGTTTCACGACCCACTTTACGATACGGCGTTTGGATAAAGCCATATTTATTCAAGTGCCCATAAGAAGACAAGTTATTGATCAAACCAATGTTTGGTCCTTCAGGTGTTTCAATTGGACACATACGTCCATAGTGGGTGTAGTGCACGTCACGCACTTCATATCCAGCACGGTCACGAGTCAAACCACCAGGTCCCAAGGCTGACAAACGGCGTTTGTGAGACAATTCAGACAGTGGGTTGTGTTGGTCCATGAACTGAGACAATTGAGATGAACCAAAGAATTCTTTAATCGCTGCTGTGACTGGGCGGATATTGATGATTTGTTGCGGTGTCAACACTTCATTATCTTGCACACTCATGCGCTCGCGAACATTACGCTCCATACGAGACAATCCAAGACGTACTTGGTTAGCAAGCAATTCACCAACGGCACGAATCCGACGATTTCCCAAGTGGTCAATATCATCCACACGACCAAGTCCTTCAGCGAGGTTCAAGAAGTAATTCATCTCAGCCAAAATATCTGCTGGCGTAATCGTATGAACACGATCTCCCGGGTTAGCATTACCAATAATAGTTACCACACGATCTGGATCAGTTGGTGCCACCACTTTGAATTTTTGAAGAACGACTGGATCCGTCAATACAGCTGCATCATTTGGAATATAAGTAATTTTATTCAAATCACCGTCCAAGTATTCTGCAATGCTATCAATGACACTACGTGTCATAACAGTTCCAGCTTCAACCAAGATTTCACCTGTTTCTGGATCTACCAAAGGTTCTGCAATCGTTTGATTTAACAAACGTGTTTTAATGTTTAATTTTTTATTGATTTTATAACGACCAACTGCCGCCAAGTCGTAACGATGTGGATCAAAGAAACGAGCGACCAATAGACTACGTGAGCTATCAGCTGTTTTAGGCTCACCTGGACGAAGACGTTCATAGATTTCTTTGAGTGCTTCATCTGTACGTGAGTCCATCGGATTTTTATGAATATCTTTTTCAATCGTATTACGAACAAGTTCGCTATCTCCAAAAATGTCAAAGATTTCATCATCACCAGAGAAACCAAGTGCACGAACAAGCGTCGTAAATGGAATCTTACGAGTACGATCAATTCGAGTGTAAGCAATATCTTTTGAATCAGTTTCCAGTTCTAACCAAGCTCCACGATTCGGAATAACAGTCGAACCATAACCAACTTTCCCATTTTTGTCTACTTTATCATTAAAGTAAACACCTGGCGAACGAACAAGTTGAGATACGATAATCCGCTCACCACCATTGATAATAAAGGTTCCCATTTCTGTCATGATTGGAAAATCACCAAAGAACACTTCTTGCGTCTTGATTTCACCCGTTTCTTTATTAATCAAACGGAAAGTCACAAAAATAGGTGCAGAATAGCTGGCATCATGGATACGTGCTTCTTCTAAAGTGTATTTAGATTCTTTAATTTCATAACCAACAAACTCTAGCTCCATTGTATCTGTAAAGTTTGAGATAGGAAGTACATCTTCAAATACTTCTTTCAAACCATGGTCAAGAAAATCTTTGAACGAATCCGTCTGGATTTCAATCAAATTTGGTAAATCAAGAACTTCCTTGATTCTTGAAAAACTACGACGAGTACGGTGTTTCCCGTATTGAACTTCATGTCCTGCCAAGTTTTTTACTCCTTCTTTCTACATTCTCTATCACTAGGATAAAGTAGCAATTTCATTTGTCCTTTCTGCTGAATTTTTAGAATTTTTAAATTTTGATGACAAAACACAAAATTCCTAAAAATAGGCACAAAAAGAGCAGCTAAATCTGACTCTAAAAGTATGATTTAACTGCTGTAAGCTTTATATGGACAATATTTCAAATAAAGCAGACGACAAATTATTAATAATATTATACCTTAATTTACTCCGCTTTTCAAGCTCCTTTACTTATGAAAGTGTTTTTATTTTATATCAATAGCAAAGCTAGCCAGCTAATGCAATACTTTTATAATATTGTTTGTCCAGTGATTAAGATGGATTTAACATTGCATTTCTCCAATTAATTAAATAGATAATATCTGTGACGTCACTCTATATGATTTAAATCTATGATTCGATCAAAATATTGTAATAGATGTTTATCGTGTGTCACAATAATAATTGCTACCCCCTTATCTCTCAATCCTTGCAATGCTTTAATGACAAACAAACCATTTTCTTCATCCAATGAAGCTGTGGGTTCATCTGCAAAAATAACTTTAGGACATTTTAATAGCATTCGTATCAATGAAATTCGCTGCTGCTCACCACCACTTAATTGAAAAATATACTTATTTAAACAATCTTTCCCTAACCCAAAATCTTCTAAATATTGGGTTATTAGTTGTCTATCTTTTGAGATAAAATTTAAATTCTTAAAAACTGTTTCGTTATCTATAAGAGCAAAATTTTGAAATAAGAAACCAAAGACTTCTTTAAAATACTTTTTTCGTTGTTGTTTATTAATCTTGTTTCCATAAATGAAGATCTCTCCAGCATCAATCTCATCCAATTGTCCTAGACAATTTAACAATGTCGTTTTCCCTTTGCCACTATCCCCAATGATACCAACTATTTCCCCTTCATTTACAACAAATGATAAATTTTGAAAAATCACTTTCTCTTTATAACTTTTAGAGATATTTCTAGCTTCAATTACGTTCATTTCAGTCTCCTTTTTTTAGTGTTGTCAAGCGTTCTCTTTTTTCAAAAAATAGAAGCAATAGAGCGTACATGGCAGTATCAATAAAAAGAATTCCACTTATAATTGAAAAGACAGTCATATTTAGCCAAAATACTATCATTAATGTCACAAATGATATGGCTAGCATAGATAGTAAAAATTGTGCATGACGTTCCAGAAAAGATTTCCCAAACAAATACCAAATTATAATTTTCTTCCTTTCAACTTCCAGATAAGTCATGATTAAAAAATAATTGATGATGGCAAAAATCACACCGCTTGCTACTACACCTACCAGCTTCAAATATAATTGTGATTGTATCATATTCAACTTACGAAGTGCTTCTTCACGACTAGAGATTAGACCCGCAAAATCTTCTTCTAATCGATGAGTTTTGATATATTTCGCGATAGGAACAGTATCTTTGAATAAATAACGTCCTTGCGATACTTCAGCAACTAGGACATCTGAATTTTTTCCAAATAATTCAATGGCTCCCACCAAAATGACCGGATTATAAATAGTCGTTTTTGTCAAATCAGATGTGTTAAAATTAAAAATTTGTTGATTGGCTTTCGAAACAAGAACCTCTATCTCTCCTTCATAAAGCTTTTTATAGCCGGTCCTGACATTCTGGTGGAAAGTAATGATTTCTCGCATAACTTGTATAATTTGCTTTTGCTTAGAGATGAGGTTTTCAGGAACAATTACATAAAACTTATGCTTAGTAAGCTGCCCAATTCGGTCACCTTTTGGAGTATAGATTGGCACTTCCTTTAAAAATTGATGATTAACAACCATATAGTTCGAAAAAGGAGGAGTCTTATCTTCTGATTTAAGCATATTAATTTTTTTATACTCAGCAAAAAGGCCACCTGTTGCTTCACCCAGTGACAAGATATCGGCAATCGCTTTCCGAGACTTTCGGTCTCTTTCTTCACTTTCTGCTTGATTACTATACTTTCCAGAAATAAGTGTTGTATTTTCACTAAAAGTGAGTTGTGCATAATTCGGTATTTTTTGCCAAATCGCCAATGTTTTCTCTATTGTTCTTAATGTTTTCACATCCTTAAAACCTTGAAAAAGTGTCACAGCACACACACTTAAAACAAACACTTTGATTAGTACATTAAAAACCAACAACTTTTTATAGGGTTTCTTTTCCTTTATTTTTTCTGTAATAGAAGACAGCCCTTTAGCCACAAAAATTGATACAAGGTGACTTAGTTGTAAAAGGAAGAAAACTAAAAGAGCCGCTGTCATGAAAAACGGAAGTCCTAAAGGAAAATAGATTGCTGAAAAGAGAAAGTACATAAACAACAGAAGAGCTTCAATCTTTGAAGCGCCAAATAATAGACTAAAAATATTGCGCCCATGCAATTCAAGAATTCCTATTTTTTTAGAAAGAGACAGGGAAACAAATAAATCAATCAGAAAAATGATAAAGCTAAGAAAGAATAATAGAAATCCCAACTCATTAGAAAAAAACTGAGTAAGGATGAGCCTCAGCATATTGCGCTCAATCTCAACCTTTAAGCCCAACTCTTTTAACAATTGAATAAATTTTTCAGGTATCTCTTTTTTCAAATAATAGATACCTAAAGGGTTTTCAATCGTTAACGAACTACTTTTCTTGAATATAACCTTATCCTTGAGACATGACGTATCATAACGATAGGCTCGATTAGATGGAAAATAATAAACATTTTTTTGAGAATGTCCTTTAGGAGATGTTCCGAAAGTAACTTTGTATATCTCAAGGTTTTGCTCGCGAGAAAATTTCTCTAATTCCTTATAAATTGTTGCTGAAGATTTAACTTTATCCCAATCCACCACCTGAATTGAGGCCTTAGCATGAGGAATAGAGAAGTGATAGGTTTCTTTGATAAGCTGACTAAGGTAAAAAAACAACGTGGCTAAAAAAGTAAAAACAACCACCCAATATATTTTTTTCATACGCCTCCAAAAATTTTGCCATTCAGTATAAAATTGGTGGAGAAAACCAAACCTTCTCTCCACCAATTCTTTTGTATATTACGAATCAACAAACGAACTTTGCATAATTAATAATAATGCCAATACGCCCTATTGCCAGATGGTATACGATTAACTTCTGTATAAGCGCTTGAGCGGTTAGAGGCATAAGACTTACTAGTTGTTTTCCCACAAGCGTATATAACAACATTATTGTTAGTTTTGGGGTGGCTATTCCATCTAGCCCAGACCTTACCAAACCAAAGATGTCCCGTCACTCCACCTGAAAAACCAAATGTTTCAGCTGCAGCCAAAAGCCCTACTGATAACATTAAAATAACCGCCGTGCGTTGAAATATCTTTTTGAACATGATATTCCTACATATTATTTTTTTATTATTTCAGAAGCTTCCTTATAACCTAATGAATAGTAATTTGTAAAAACACTTATTGAAAACGTTTTATCGCGTCCATAATACCATAGTTATAATTTCTTTGTCAATGGAATTTTTCTTTTTTTACACCTTATTTACATTAAGAGAAATAATATTATTTTTATCATAACTATTAGTTTATGGGTTGCATACAACAGACTAAAAATTGCATATTTAAAAAGAACACCCCGATTTTAAAAATGAAATGTTCTTTTTACCATTCGTTATTTTCCTAAAAGTGCTTCCCAAGCTTTTTGATAATCACTGTCTGTCCCACCAATTCCAAATTTATAAGTTGTAGTCGGCGCTCCGTTTTTGGCCCAGTAACTTGTGACTGTTTGGCCAGTTGCATTAATCGTACGGCCATTCACACTGACATTTCCAGATTTTTCACCAGTTGCTTTAAGGACATTTGATTTAATAACGCTAGAATCAAGATTAAACTTATCTTTAACACCCCAAATACTTGGATCTGCTTGGTAAATTGCATTCACCAAATGAGCCATGTACTGCGCATTGTTATTGTAACCCGTTAAAGCCGCCATTGAGGCATTGTTATCGTGACCAATCCAACCGCCTAATGTTAATTTAGGAGTAGATACCATGAGCCACATATCTCCATTATTGTTAGTTGTACCAGTTTTCCCAATCCAATCAGCATTAGCCAAGCCGCTATTGATCTGTGTTAAACGAGATTTGAAAGTCGTTGTAGCACCTGAACTCAGAACTCCACGCATGAGATGTTGCATAATTGTCGCTGTTGCTTTGGAATAAACTTGAACAGGTTTTGTTTTATGCTCATAGACAACTTTCCCGTCTTTTGCCGTAATCTTTTCAATCATATAGCGCTTTTGATACGCTCCGTTGTTAGCTAAGGTTTGAAAACCATTCGTGTGTTGGGCAACAGATACTTCAACACCACCTCCCATTGGTAGGCTTTCAATATCATAATTATCAATCTGATAACCCATTTTTTCCATATACCCTCGGACATTGACCCCTTTGTCGCGAAGTAATTTATAAGTCCAATACGCAGGAATGTTCCAAGAAGTATTTAAAGCTTCCTGTAAATCCATCATCGCTGTTCCACGACTGTCCACATGCATAATGGGATCGCCATTAGAGAAATTTGCTGGATAATTAGACAGCATGCTGGCACTTCCCATCAGACCTTGGTCAATGGCTATACCATAAGCTAAAATCGGTTTAATCGTTGAACCGGGCGAGCGCTCCGTATCAAAAGCGTGGTTGTTTTGATTAGAAGCATAATTACGTCCTCCTATAAAACCCAAAACAGCTCCTGTACGATTGTCCATGAGAACGTTTCCGGCTTCAACTGCACCCGTCCCATCATCTAATACATTACCAAAATTAGCAACCGCTTTTTGCATAGCATTGTGAACTTTTTTGTTAATCGTTGTAGTAACAGTATAGCCACCATCGCTTAGCTCTTTTGCTGCTAATTCTTGATAAGCCCTGACTGTTGCATCATCTTTCAATTCCTGTTGTGAAACATTATCCCGACTAATCAAATAATCATACATTGCCTTTTTCGCTTCTTTCAGAGCAACGTAATATAAGTAATCATGCGAATTTTTTGAAGAGCGATCGGCAGGTAGAAAATCCCGTTTTAAATCATAATCTTTGTACAATCGGTATTCATCTTTACTAATCGCACCAGTTCGATACATATTATAAATGACTTTTTTTGCACGATTGAGTCCCAATGTCATGTCTTTAGCACTTTTTCGACTACCATCAGCCGTGTAAGGAGAATAGACAATCGGACTTTGTGGCAGCCCAGCAATAAAAGCTGCTTGAGGAACTGTCAATTTGCTGGCAGGAACTCCAAAAATTCCTTGTGCAGCTTCTTCCACACCAGCAATATTTTGCCCTTTGTTATTTCTCCCAAACGGTGCCACATTCAAATAAGTCGTTAAAATATCGTCTTTGCTCATGTAGCGTTCTAAAGCCAGCGCATCAATGATTTCTGATGCTTTACGACTAAAGGTTGGAGCATCGCCGACAACTTGTTGCTTGATTAACTGTTGAGTTAAGGTAGAACCTCCACTTGAGGAACCAATCCCTGCAACAGAGCCTAGCGTCGCCCGCAAAACAGCTTTTGTGACAACCCCATTGTGCTTCCGAAAATTCTCATCTTCTGTCGCAATGACTGCTTTTTTCACATTGTCAGAAATATCTTTACTCTTAATTGGCACTCGCAACAAATCACTATCAATGGCTGAAATGGAGCTGCCATCAGCATATTTTAATTCAGAAATGGTTGAAATATCTTGAATTTTTTTGATGAGCTCTTCTTTTTTAGGAGTTTCAACCTTGTCAAAGATTCGTGCACCATAGCCTAATGCAATGCCTCCACCAAACAAGCAACCTAAAAAAACAAACACAAAAAAGACATTTGATAATAATTTCAGAGTACGAAGGACAGTCCCGCCAACACTCCAAAGTGTCCAGCTTTCTTTTTCATTTTTGCTAGGACGATTTGTTTGAAAAAATTTCTCAAACAATCGTTTGATCTTTTCAAAAACTTGTTTACTCATTCTTTCTCCTTGAACTTTCTCTGCCTATTATAGCAAATTTATGAAACTTCTGACAACAGGAAAGGCAATCCTTGGCTAGAATCATTGTTTTTTTAAAATTATTTTTGCAATTTTACTACCTTCTAATGGCTGTTTGTGATACAATGTTACAATAACTAGAAATTTTATAAAGGAGAGACAGATATGCACATTTTTGATGAGCTAAAAGAACGCGGTTTGGTTTTTCAAACAACTGATGAAGAAGCATTGCGCAAAGCCTTAGCGGAAGGAAATGTTAGTTTTTATTCTGGCTATGATCCAACAGCTGACAGCCTGCACCTCGGTCATCTTGTACCAATCCTTGTCATGAAACATTTACAGTTGGCAGGTCACAAACCCTACGCTCTCGTCGGCGGTGCAACTGGCTTAATTGGCGATCCATCATTTAAAGATACAGAGCGGAGTTTACAAACAAAAGACACAGTTGAGGGCTGGGTACGGAGCATTCAAGCGCAAGTATCGCGTTTTCTTGATTTTGAAAATGGCGACAACAAGGCTGAAATGGTCAACAACTACGACTGGTTCTCTGATATTAGTTTTATTGACTTTCTACGCGATGTCGGAAAATATTTCACCGTCAACTACATGATGAGTAAAGAATCCGTAAAAAAACGGATTGAAACAGGGATTTCTTATACCGAATTTGCTTACCAAATCATGCAAGGCTATGACTTTTTTGAGTTAAATCGGCAATACGGTGTCACTTTGCAAATCGGTGGTTCTGACCAATGGGGCAATATGACTGCTGGTACTGAATTGCTTCGTCGGAAGGCAGACAAAACAGCTCATGTCATTACAGTGCCTCTAATCACAGACGCAACTGGCAAGAAATTTGGGAAGTCAGAAGGCAACGCTGTATGGCTCAATGCCGATAAGACCAGTCCTTACGAAATGTACCAATTCTGGATGAATGTCATGGACGCTGATGCCGTTCGTTTCCTTAAAATTTTCACTCTTCTTCCGCTTGATGAAATCGAAGAAATCGGGAAACAATTTGAAGCAGCTCCACATGAGCGTTTGGCACAAAAAATCTTAGCACGGAAAGTCGTTACACTCGTGCACGGTGAAAAAGCTTACAAAGAAGCACTCAACATCACCGAGCAACTTTTTGCCGGAAATATCAAAAATCTTTCTGTCAAAGAGCTTAAACAAGGTCTCCGTGGTGTGCCAAATTATCAAGTGAAAGCAGATGACAATCTCAATATCGTGGAACTTTTGGTAACGGCTGGCGTTGTCAACTCTAAACGCCAAGCGCGTGAAGATGTCCAAAACGGTGCTATTTATGTCAATGGCGAGCGCATTCAAAGCCTTGACTACACATTAACGGACGCTGACAAATTGGAAAATGAACTAACTGTTATTCGTCGTGGTAAGAAAAAATATTTTGTTTTGACTTACTAAATAGGAAAGAGAGCAATCAACTACTACATCGTTGGTTTATTGCGCTATATACTTTGAAGCTGGAGACTTTTCGCTCCAGCTTCTTTTCATTCTCACTTAGCAAAAAGCATATTACCATAGTGCTTGTTTTAGCTCCAACCGCTTTAAAAGTGTGGTTCATTTTAAAATTCCCTTTCTTTATCTACTTGTCAAAGCATTCCTCACATGTTACACTAGACACAGAAATTGATGAAAGAGAAAACGCATGAAACCCAAACTTAAACGCTTTGAAACGGCTAAGCTTTTTTCTTGCCCTTTTTGTCAGCAAGCCTTGTTTTTATCAGAAAATAGTCTCAAATGCAAAAATAAGCATTCCTTCGACTTGGCAAAGTTTGGCTATGTCAACTTGGCTCCACAGGTGAAGCAATCAAAAGACTACGATAAATCCAACTTTCAAAATCGACAATTGATTCTCGAAGCAGGATTTTACCAGCCAATTTTGAAGAAATTACTAGAAATTTTATCATCTTTACCACAACATGGTAATCTGCTGGACATTGGTTGCGGAGAAGGCTATTATGCTCGAAATTTGCAAGCACAATTACCAGATAAACATATCTATGCATTCGATTTGTCAAAAGAGTCTATTCAACTAGCAGCCAAAAGCGACCACAGCCTGACGGTAAATTGGTTTGTTGGAGATCTGGCGCACATCCCTATTCAAGATGCTAGCATGGATATGATTTTAGACATCTTCTCTCCTGCCAATTACCAAGAATTTCAGCGCGTCTTGCAGAAAAACGGCTTGCTCATTAAGGTGATTCCTAGCAGCCAACACTTGCAAGAAATTCGTGGTATCGTTGCCGAGCAATTAACCAACACAAATTATTCCAACCACAAAATCATTGAGCATTTTGAGGAAGCCTTTACCATTACGAATTCTTATGACGTTGCAGCTACTTTCAGCTTGAGAGAAAACGAGAAAGCGGCACTTCTTCACATGACACCGCTTCTTTTTAATATTGACATTGATAAAATAGATTGGTCACCATTAACTGGCATCACGATTGCTGCAAAGATTTTAGTTGGTCAACAGAAATAAAGCAAAAAGAGGTGAAAACAGATTGCTGCGAGATACAGCAGTCTATTCAACCTCTTTTTATATGCCTCGATTAAAAGCTAACCAAATCATTCCCAAAGCTAAAACAATATAAGCAATCAACGCCAATAACCGTTGCCCCACTTGATAAGCTCTTCTTTCCCCACGGACTGGAAAAATAACCGCACACAAAGCGCCTCCGACTGCACCACCTAAGTGTCCTGCCAGACTAATTCCCGGTGTCAAACTCAATACCAAATTCATAACTAGAAGAACTAAGTATGACTGGCCGAGTTGCTGAATGTAAGGATTTCGCACCGCGTAGCGCAAAGTAATAATAGCACCAAAAATCCCAAACAAAGATGTAGAGGCACCTGCTGCCACAGCACTTGGAGTGAAAAAAAAGACAAAGACATTTCCTAAAATACCAGACATCAAGTACAGAAACAGAAAATTCCACGAGCCAAAAATATCCTCAGCTTGTCGTCCGATAAAATACAGCGTAATCATATTCATCACAAAATGCTCCAAGCCGATATGAACAAAAATCGCCGATACCAAGCGCCAAATCTGACTTGGAAAATATTGAATCGTTCGACCATTCATTGCCCCAAATTCATAAATCGTTTGGGTGCTAGCATAATTAAAGCCACGCAACAGGAACATTGCTAGGAAAACTCCTGTCGTGATAAGCAACAATAAGTTCGTTACTGGATAACGTTTATCATAAATTTTATTCACAAATCAATACCTTCTGAACGGGAATATCACAATCATCTGGTTGAAAATCAACTAACTGGTAAAGATAAATTGTACTTACTGTCATCCCTTTAAAATCAGCCAAATAGCGGTCATAATAGCCACCTCCATAGCCAATACGATAGCCTTTTTTGTTAAAAGCAACACCTGGAACATGTATCAAATCAATATGAGATTTTTCCACCGCTCGTTCACTTCTTGGTTCCCAGATACCAAAAACAGTCAATTCCAAGTCATTTGGATTATAATCTACAAAAGTCATGCGCCCTTGGGGATAAGTCTTAGGGACCAAAACCCGCTTGCCATCTGCTTGAGCCTGCCTGATGAAAATCCTTGTATCAAACTCGTGTGGCAAAGATAAATAAGTAGCAACTGTTCTAGCTTGTTGATAAGCAGAAGATTCCAGCAAGTACTGAGTGAGCAAAGCATCTCTCTGCTGTTTTACTATCAATTCCTGCTCTTTCATTTTTCTGACTATAGTTTTGCGCAAATCTGCCTTCATTTATCTTCTCCTCAATCAGAAACATTATCAACATTCTCAGCCCATTATTCATTAACTTTTGCACTTAAAAACTTCCCAAATTTTTCAATAGCAAAAGGCAGGGCTGCTTCATCTGGCGCCATTTTGGGATGATGAAGTGCGTAAGGACTATCAATTCCCAGCCAGAACATCACACCCTTGACTTTACTGAGCAGATAGCCAAAGTCCTCACCGGTCATTGCGGGTGAAATATCAATCATGTGCACGCCATTCTCTTTTGGGAAAAAATTCATACATTCAGCAGCCAGTTCAGAATCGTTTTCCACAGGAAGATAACCGCCTTGTTTCAACTCCAACTCAAGCTCTACACCAAAAGACTGCGCTACTCCTTCAGCGATTTCCCGCAGGCGTTTTTGAGTGAGCAAATTCATCTCCTGCGTCAATGTTCGAATGGTTCCGTGCAGAAAGGCAGTTTCAGCAATCACATTATTCGTTGTTCCAGCATGGAATTCACCAAAGGTGACGACAGCTCCTTCAATCGGATCTACATTGCGACTCACAATGGTCTGAACCTGAGTGATAAAATAGCTAGCTGCTACCAAAGCGTCATTAGCATTATGTGGAAATGCAGCATGACCACCCTTGCCCTTAAAAGTTAATTTAACTTCACAAGTCCCTGCAAAAAGTGTACTAGTATTCGTAGCAATATCTCCTACCTTGAGGTCAGGCCGCACATGAAGCCCATAAAATTCATCTGGCAACCAGTCACCAAAGGCTTCGTCCTCATACATCAGCATGCCCCCAGCTTCATTTTCCTCAGCTGGTTGGAAAAGAAAAAGTAGATTATTCTTAGGCTGCTCAGTAGTTAGTTGCTCCAACAAACCCAGAGCGATTGTCATGTGCATATCATGCCCACAGGCATGCATACGTCCCTCATGTTGACTAGCAAAGGCAAACCCTGTCTCCTCAACAATCGGCAAACCGTCAATATCTGTCCGCCAGCCAATCGTCTTAGCAGGTGTACTGCCTTTGACAAAGACCAAAATTCCCGTACGCCAAGTCCGAATCTCAACGAAATCCAAGCCAGCAGTCAACTCATCAATTATTCTCATCAGATAGGCATGAGTCTTATACTCTTCCAGTCCAATTTCCGGAATTTGATGCAAGTATCGGCGAATTTTTTGATAATCAATCATACATTTCCCTCTTTAAAGTGTCCGAAGAGCGTCTTCCAATGCTGTTTTCTGCTGGGTTTGTTCATCAATTTTCTTAATCACACGCGCAGGCACACCGGCTACAACAACATTTTCTGGCACATCTTTCGTCACAATAGCCCCTGCAGCGACGACAGAACCATTGCCAATCTGCACTCCTTCAATAACGACAGCATTGGCCCCTATCAAGACATTGTCCCCCACTCGGACAGGATCTGCGCTGGCAGGCTCAATGACACCGGCAAGAACAGTCCCAGCACCCACGTGGCTGTTTTTTCCAACAATAGCTCGACCACCCAAAACGGCTCCCATATCAATCATCGTTCCAGCACCAATTTCAGCTCCGATATTGATAACAGCTCCCATCATAATCACGGCATTATCACCGATTGCCACCTGGTCGCGGATAATAGCTCCTGGCTCAATCCGAGCATTGACCTCACGCTTGTCTAACAGCGGCACGGCAGAATTTCGAGCATCCTGCTCCACCACATAGGTTTTATTCTCTTCTAGGTTAACCAAAAGAGGTTTAATTTCCTCCCAGTCACCAAAGAGAACATTGCCCAATTTGACAACAGAATCCGGTACTTCGCCCGCTAGTTTTCCTTCAAAAGTCACTTTTACATTTGTCTTTTTCTTAGCATCCGCTATAAACTGAATAATTTCCTGTGCGGTCATTTTAGTAGCTGGCATAAGCATTCCTCACTTTGATTTAGTATTAAGGGTTATTATAACATAAAATCAAGCATTTCATCATATAAAAGCAAAAACACCACAAGTTTAACACATGTGATGTTTTCGTTAAATTTATTGGATGTTCTTCAACATATTTTCGATGTGCTCAATAGATTTTTCACGTCCAAGCAGGTAAATGGTGTCTGGTAATTCTGGACCGTGCATTTCGCCTGAAACAGCGATACGAATTGGCATAAAGAGGTTTTTGCCTTTGATACCCGTTTCTTTTTGCACTGTCTTGATTTGTGGGAAGATATTTTCCGACTTGAAGTCTTCATCACTCATAGCTTCCAATTTTTCTTTAAAGGCTTTCAAAACCGTTGGTACCGTTTCGCCTGCCATAAACTCTTTTTCTTCTGCCGTTAGCTCTGGGAAATCTTCAAAGAAAAGGTCTGTGAGCGGTACGATTTCATCTACAGACTTCATTTGTGGTTTGTAAAGTTCAACTAATTTTTCAGCTTTGTCAGTCAAACGACCAGCCGCTTCCAAGTAAGGCTTCGCCATATCAAAAATGGTTTCAAAATCCGCATTTTTAATGTATTCATTGCTCATCCAGTCTAATTTCTTTTGGTCAAAAGCAGCCGGAGACTTGCTGAGACGATGTTCATCAAAGAGTTGGATCAATTCTTCACGAGAGAAGATTTCATTTTCACCGCCAGGATTCCAGCCAAGGAGGGCAATAAAGTTGAAGACGGCTTCAGGCAGGTAGCCTTTCTTACGGTAATCTTCGATAAATTGAAGCGTGTTTGTATCACGTTTGGACAATTTCTTACCCGTTTCGGAGTTAATAATCAAGGTCATGTGACCAAATTGTGGCGCTTCCCAACCGAGCGCTTCGTACACCATGAGCTGCTTAGGGGTATTGGCAATGTGGTCATCTCCACGAATGACATGGGAAATTTTCATCAGATGGTCATCTACCACAACCGCAAAATTATAAGTTGGATAGCCGTCTTTTTTCTGGATAACCCAGTCACCACCGATGTTGCCACCTTCAAATTCAATCTCACCTTTGACAAGATCGTTCCACTTGTAAATACCAGATTCATTGACCACAAGACGAACTGTTGGAACAATGCCTGCTGCTTCACGCTCTGCGATATAAGCTGCTTTTTCATCTTCAGACATTCCTAGATATTCATTGATGTAGCGAGGTGTTTCTCCAGCAGCTTCCTGACGCTCACGCTCTGCTGCCAGCTCTTCCTCCGTCACATATGATTTGTAAGCCAAGCCTTTTTCAAGTAATTCATTGATATAGCTTTGGTAAATGTCCAAACGTTCAGACTGGCGATATTTTTCATGCGTTTCTGGACTCTCATCCCAATCAATTCCTAACCAACGCAGATTTTCCAACTGCGAACGTTCCCCGTCTTCCACATGGCGTTTACGGTCAGTATCTTCAATCCGAATGATAAAAGTTCCGCCGTAATGACGAGCGTAAAGATAATTAAAGAGCGCAGTCCGCGCATTCCCGATGTGTAACAGTCCCGTTGGACTTGGTGCATAACGCACACGAATTTGATTCGCCACTTTTATGTCTCCTCGATTCAAAATATCATTATTTTCATTATACCATAACTAAGAAGAGACGAAAAGGCTGAGCAACAGCCTTTTCATTATAGATATTTACCAGTTACATGCAAAACTTCGCAAACTGCTTGAAGATTCTCTTTCGTTAAAATATTATTTTCTGAAAGTTCCTTACCACTAATACGTTGCAAATCCAAAGCAATATGTGCCGCTTTATCCGCTGTTTCAATCAGACCAAAACAATCCTGATAATCACGACCAGTAGATAAAACACCATGTTTTGCCCACACAACTAATCGGTGATCTACTAGTTCTTTTGCAGTCAACTCCCCAATCGTTTGAGTTCCTGGAACTTCCCAAGGTAAAACTGCAATCCCATCTGGAAAAACAACAATTGATTCCGTCAATACTGACCATAAATCAAATGTTAAAGAGCGACTGGTCACCTGATGAAGTAATGAATAAAGGACAATATTTGTTGCATGATTATGAATCACAACACGTTGCTCACTATCTTGCTGTAACCGAGCGGCATGTGCTAATATATGCATAAAAATCTCACTTGTTGGTCGCTTTCCATCTTTGAAACCAGCAATAAGTTGATAGCCTTGCTTAGTTAATTTTATGATCCCTGTATCTATCTCTGGCTGATGATGTAAATATCGAAAATGACTTCCAGAAGCTGTTATGAGAAGATATTCTCCCACCATATTATGTGGTATTTCCATTACTGGGATCTCTGTCTGTTCTTTATCCATAATAGGATAATTAGTCGCTTGCAGATCATCTTTCAAACGAAGTATTTCTTCTTTTTTTAAACGATAACTGACATTTCCTCCATTATATTCATCCCAGCCTTTTTTCCACATATCATAAGTTACTTCCAACAATTCTGAAATATAATTTGGATAATTCATTGATTCCCCTCTCTTTTTACGAAACGCTCTTTACGGCTTTCCTCCCATTCTTGAAAAATATTTTTGGGCTGAAGATACAAACCTATTCCTAAAGCTACAGCTGTCCAATATATATTTTGAAAAATAATCGATCCTACAAATATAATGGTTGCTGCCAGTAACAATAACTTCTCTTTCATTTATTGCTCCTTTACTTTTAGTGTTTGATTATATTTTTCACGATCTTTCAAAAGCCAAATATATAGCCCCAGCCATAGGATGAACAAAACAACCGAAAGAAGTTTTCCTTGAAAAAGAGTAGCTAATATGTAGCGAATATCTGGTCCTTCAAAAGTTGACCAAGAAATCAGTCCTTGATTTTTCAATGTCCCAGTTTCTTTTGCAAGTCGTGTCATGTAAGGTGTGAAATATGTTGCTCCATAAAGGAAAAGCGGAGTAGAAATCAAACCATGAATAATCATCCGAAGAACATTGCCGTTGGTTAATAATAATGATCCAACAACAAAGGAAAGATTGATAATTCCTGCAAATGGTAAAACGATATTACCAGGAAGTACAATCGCACCAATCAATAAGAAAGGAATCGTACAAATAACCGCTACCCATAGCTCATTGCGCCCACCTAAAATAGGCCAATCAAGTCCAATATAGACCTCTCTATCTTCAAATTTTTCTCTCATAAAGTCAGATACAGCTTCTGAAATTGGAGAAAGAGCTTGTGAGAACAGTTTGGAAACCATTGGAAAGAGAGTCAAAGCCGTCGCAGCCTGTACAGCCAAGGTAAGAGCATATTTGATACCATTACCTGAAGCCAAACCAAGTGCTAATCCAATAATAGCTCCCATAACAGAATTTTCACCAAAAACTCCAATCTTTTCCTTGAGAGTATCTGCGTCAAATTGTTTATTGAGAATAGGGATTTTCTTTAATAACTCATCAATTGGATGGAGCAGAACAGCAATAAGACAGATAAAGTGAGGAACGGTAACGCCTGGAATACCAGTTAATCGTTCCACCTCAGGTGCAAAAGCATCTCCCAATTTTAATTCTAGTACAATAATTACAGCTCCTGCTAAAAGACCAAAAATCACATTATTTGTAAAGTAAGTCACAATAACTGCTGTAAAAATTTTGTTCCAGACATTCCATAAGTCTACATTTAGAGTTTTAGTTTGATTCATTACTAGCATTAAAAAGTTAATACCTAATTGAATAGGAAAGAGTAGAAAAGCGTATGGCCATGCCCAACTAATAGAAGCTGCACCGGACCAGCCAATATCTACCGCTGTAAGAGACAAACCTGTATGGGTCGTTAAATCATTTGCTGCTTTTCCCATACTAGTCATAATGAAATTCACCAAAATTCCCATTCCTGTAAAAGCAATCCCTAAAGTAAGGGCAGCTTGAAAAGCATCTCTGAATTTCATTTTCATGCAAAGTCCGACAATCAACATCAAGAAGGGAACAAAAACAGCAGCACCTAAATCCAAAATATATTGGACAATTATTTTTAATATATCCATTATTCAAATCTCCTTTATCAACTATCAACTTTTCAAAAATTGAATAATCTTATCCAGTTCCTGTTTTTGTCCCATCCCTGTTAGAAAAGCAATACCATTAAAAACAGGAACTCCATAATCTTTCTTTGCTTTTACAATAGAAATGTAGCCATCTGCTTGCTGGAGATGATGTTCCAACGATTTCATATCTACTGCCTCAATCTGACAAGAAATCCCTGCTTCCTTAAGTAGACGTTCTACTTTTGATGCTACTGTTTGAGAAGTAGCGACTCCTGAACCACATGCTACAATCAATTTTTTCATGATTGTATCCTCCTTTAAATATTTAGTTTCCACATAAATGATAGATTTCCTCTTCACTTTTCGCTTGTTTCAAATTAGTAAGAAAAACAGTATCTGAAAACAACTCCATCAGTTCAACTAATAATCCTGTTTGTTGTTTTGGATCACTAATTCCTAAAACCAATACAAATTCAGCATTTACAAGTACATCATCTGTTCCCATCTGCACAAAAGAAATCGGAGTTTCTAATTTGTTAAAAAAGATAAAAGGTTTTAAAACATGCTCTGCATACGTATGAGGTATCGCAACAGCCGTGTTCTCTAATTGTAACCCCGTTGGAAATTCTTTTTCCCTCTCTAAAAGAGCTGCCTCAAAACTATCTTTTACGTACCCTTTTTGAATCAGTTTTTGCGATAATTTCCTAAGTAATGTTATTCTGTCTGGTGCAGTTTCAACTAGATTTATAAGATCTAGATGCATCATTTGAGTCATTATTTTCATATTCTATCCTTCTATTTTGTTAAATGGTATCAAAAGTTGCAGGAGCAAATAAAGATTTTTTTAATTCTTCTAATGTTTGTGCTTGCCCCAATTGTTCAATATAGCTGGCGCTATCCACTCGTGAGTAAATCTCAATCAATGCCTCTTTATAAGTTTCTAAATCTCGCTCTTCAATCGCGATTAGTAAAATAACTTTAACAAAGTTTACTCCCCATAAAATGGGCTTATCAAGTGTCATCATAATCAATTGCGAATGATGAACAAATTCTGGGTTTGCATGAGGGAGAGCAATTCCTGTATACGTACTCGTAATCCCTAGTTCTTCACGTTGATAAATAGAATCAGTATAGTGTTTATCGGCTAGATTCGCTGGATGCGATAATTGGATAATTTTATCTAAGCATTCTGACACATTATCAACTTTTTGATGAAGATAGATTGTCCTAGCCAATAAATGATTTACTAAAGATTGAGAATAAACTTCGTTATTCTCTAATAATCGTAAAATCTTTCGACTACTTTTAGTAATCTTCAAATAAGATTGTTGAATTTCACGACGCTGTATATCTGTCAGTACCGTTCCAACGTGAATATACTCTTTAGGATAATCAGGTAAATCAACCGAACTGATTACTAAATCTAGAGAGTCAACATCAAGCTCTGCAAGCTCGGCTGGTGTTAATTTCACTATCTTATCATCACTAGAAAACAACTTTCTCAATTGGCTGACAATCAATTCTGATGTGGCAACCCCATGTTGACAGACGATATATATCGTTGACGGTTGGCTCTTTTTTTCGACTGCAATTGCAAAATGAATCGTTAGAAACGCCACTTCCACATCCGTTAATTCAATCCCAAAATATTCATTTAGAACTTTCACAGCCAACCAGACAACGTGATAAAGCACGCTATACTGTTGTTTGATTTCTTCAGTGATGAGATTAGATAAATGAATACGATTACGTAAACGAAAAACCATTGGCTGAATGTGGTTGAGTAACATCTGATATAAATGCTCATCATCGGAAAAATCAACATCAATTAGCTCACTCACCATTGCAATAAATGCATGAACAGTAGTTTCAAACTTTTCATCCGTTAATGGACGAAGCATCTCATAACCCACAGATAGAAGTGATCGTGTCAACGCAGCAATCTCTGCCTCTGGAAGACTAGAAATCTCTACTTTCAAAACAGAAGCTAAAAGCTCACTCGCAAAAAGGTACGATTCATACAATTTTAAATTATCTAGTATCTTTGGATTGGTTTCTTTCAAAAATGATTGACTTTGATATCGAGTTTTTGCAATCCATAAATCCCACACTAAATAGGGCTCATACTGTTCATTGATTTGAAAATGATAAGCTTTAGAAAAATGTCTTACTTTCGCTAGAATCTCTGCTTGATCTGACTTATGAATATTTGCTATCTGCTGAGAGGATACTAAATAATTTCTCAGAAAAATCCGAATATCAGCTTCATCTCCTACCACTCGAACTTTATCACCTTTTTTGGCTAACATAAGATTTTCTCTATGCAATTTGTGCTCCAGTTTCTCTAAACTTCGCTTAACTGAACTTTCACTAATATAATGCTCTATTGACCAATCTAAAATATCAAGTTCACTATGTTCCAAGAATAAGGCAGAAACTAAATTCTCCTCTCTTTCTTCCGGCGACCATTTTTCTTTCCCCAGATTATTCTTTTTTTGTTCAATCTCTATAATCAATTGAGAACAAACCTGTTTATCTGCCACTAAGCGAGTTCCAAGACTTGGTACTTTTTCTAAAGATGCATTTTTACTTGCCAAAAACGTTTGAATAATTTCAAAATCCGTATAAATCGTTTTTTTGGACACTGAAAAAACTTTTGCCAATTTCTGTGCTGATACATATTTTTGCTGACGCAATAAATACTGCATGATATTCATTTGTCGAATATTCATTTGCCACCTCCCTCAAGGAGCTCTTTCATTATCTATTATATGCTAGCTTTTGCTCGAAAAAAAGGCAAGATAGTTCTACAATCATGTAGTAATCTTGCCCTGATTTAATTATTTATACAATTCTGTATTATAGAAAACTTAATACAGAACAAACTATTGATTATAATACCGTTCTAGCCGAACAGAAGAAAATGTTCTATACATTTCAGAAATCAATGGAAAGACTCTAGAACAATCAGCAATTTTAATAAATTTTCTGAACTTCAAATCTGTTGCTCACTGATTTCATTATATCACAACAACTTTTCAACTGATTTCAAAGAGAATATCACCCAAACACCTTCTTCAGCACTTCTCCAATTGTTGTCACACCTATAACTTCAATATTTTCGGGAATATTCAATCCATTCAGAGAGTTTTTAGGAGCGTAAACTTTTGTGAAGCCCAGCTTAGCAGCTTCATTGATACGTTGCTCAATGCGATTAACACGGCGGATTTCGCCCGTCAGACCGATTTCACCAATAAAACATTCTTGTGGATTCGTTGGCAAATCTTTATAACTCGAAGCAATTGCAACGGCGACAGCTAAGTCAATAGCTGGCTCATCCAATTTGACACCGCCTGCTGACTTGAGGTAGGCATCTTGATTTTGCAATAATAGCCCTGCTCGCTTTTCCAAAACAGCCATAATTAGACTGGCGCGATTGAAATCCAATCCTGTCGTTGTCCGCTTGGCAGTGCCAAACATAGTAGGCGTCACCAAAGCCTGCACTTCCGCAAGGATTGGACGCGTCCCCTCCATGGTCACCACGATAGAAGAGCCTGTTGCTCCATCTAAACGCTCCTCTAAGAAAACCTGGCTAGGATTGAGCACTTCAACCAGACCACCTGACTGCATCTCAAAAATGCCGATTTCATTCGTAGAGCCGAAGCGGTTTTTGACCGCCCGCAAAATACGAAAAGTATGCTGTCGCTCACCTTCAAAATAAAGTACCGTATCCACCATGTGTTCCAAGGTTCTAGGTCCAGCCAGAGTGCCCTCTTTCGTCATATGACCGACAATAAAGATGGCAATATTGTTGGTTTTCGCCAACTGCATCAGCTCCGCGGTCACTTCTCGGACTTGCGAAACCGAGCCTTGCACACTAGAAATTTCTGGCGATAGAATCGTCTGAATGGAGTCTATAATCAAAAAATCTGGTTTAATTTTTTCAATCTCAGCACGAATACTCTGCATATTGGTCTCAGCATAGAGGTAAAACTCGCTGTCAATATCGCCCAGCCGCTCGGCCCGTAGCTTAATCTGCTCGGCAGACTCTTCCCCACTGACATACAATACCGTTCCCTTGTGAGAGAGCTGGGTAGAAACCTGCAATAAAAGGGTAGATTTCCCAATGCCTGGGTCTCCTCCGATTAGAACTAAACTTCCTGGCACCACGCCACCGCCCAAGACGCGGTTAAATTCATCCATATCTGTCTTGGTACGGTTGACATTGAGAGAAGTCACCTCCGCTAACTTCATCGGTCGACTTTTTTCCCCTGTCAGAGAAACACGCGCATTCTTAATCTCTGTAACTTCAACCTCTTCGACAAAAGAAGACCAAGCCCCACAGTTAGGGCAGCGCCCTAGATACTTGGAGGAATGATATTCACAATTTTGACAAACAAATGTCGCTTTTTTCTTGGCTATGATAGATTCCTCTTTCTTAATGCCCCGTGCTTCCAAAACCACCTGTCCGCACACCATCTGCTTCATCATTATCAGTAAGCAAAAACGGTGAAAAGACAGCTTGAACGATACGATCTTCTTCTTCTAAAACCACTTCTTGATCTGTAATGTTCTGCATTTGCGCAAAAATGTGCCCTTCATTTCCCGGATTGCCATAGTAATCCCCGTCAATAACGCCCACAGAGTTAATCAACACCAATCCTTTTTTACGTGGATTAGAGGAACGATCATAAAGATAAAGCACCTCACCAGCCTGCATATAAGCCTTGACACCTGTCGGCACCAACTTAATCTCTTTTGGCGCAATCACTGTACGCTCTGCCACTTTTAAGTCATAACCAGCCGCATGAGCCGTCTCACGCTTTGGCAGTAAATTTTCATTTGTAAAGCTTGAAACAAGCTCAAAACCACGAATTCGCATATTTTTCTCTTTTCTACTTTTGCTTCCCCTATTATACTAAATTCGTAAACAACACGCAAAATGCAGGTCATTCTTCAACCTGCACTTTTTAAGTTATTTCAATTCATTCAAAAATCGAATGACTTGCTCGTTGGCATCCACTTGAGCTTTCACCCCAAAAGGAATGATTGCTCTCGGGGTAGCATGTCCAACATTTAAATTATACAAAATAGGAATATCCGTATCAATGACACCCAGCAGGATTTGCTTGTACTCATCATAGTAGGTTTCATCCATTGGTTTTCCAACAAGTACACCATTTAAAACAGAAAAAATCCCTGTCGCCTTTAAGGCTTCTAGCATTTTTCGATATAAAATTGGTTCTGGTTTTTCCTCACTGGTTTCCAACAAAAGAATTTTTCCTGCCCACTCTGAAAGACTAGGAAAGAGCTGATATTGTGCACACAATTCAATGGCACCTTCATATCTTTCATCAAATATCTGATAGAGCGACTCCAAACAGCCTCCTAAAATTTCCCCTTCAAATGTTGCTTTTCCTTTCAGCAATTCAAATCCCTGATTTTCATGACGAGTCCGCTTCGTTCCTAAGGCTTTTTCACTAAAATCTGTCCTTTCATCATACCAGACATTACTTGGTCTGATTTCTGAGATAGTTCCTGTTCCAATCAGTTCCTTAAAATATGACAGTGTATAAGGCAGCATTTCTTCCTCTAACTCACAAACATCAGCAAGAAATGACTGACCATAAAAAGTCTTCACTCCCAACTTATGGAGCATGAAGTGATTCATGGTAGTGTCTGAAAAACCTAAAAATACTTTCTGATTCACAACCTTTTTTAATTGGTTATCTTCAAACAAATAGGGTAGCAATCGATACGTATCATCTCCACCAATAGCACATAAAATCATATCAATTGAAGGATCTTCAAAAGCTTGAATCAAATCTTGCGCTCTCGATTTAGGATGGTCTTTCAGATAATCCATTCCCTTTTGTGCATGCTCTAAAAACGTCACTTCAAGTCCCAAGTCTTTTAAACGCTTTAATCCTAGATCAACCTCATGCCTAACGAAATTTTCTCCAATGATTCCGCTTGATAAACTGACAATTCCTACTTTCTTTATCATCTAATCTCCTCCCTTACTGATAATTTGAATCATTATATCACAAAATACAATCAACTAAAATGCTAAATGACCAATATTCACAAAACAAAACATACTAAGATTAGTAGTGAAGAAATCTCCGACGGGAGAGAGTATGAACTGCTTTTTCTTTATGTTAAAGTAGAGGTGTCTTGTTAAGTCGAGGGTCTTTTTGACGCTAGACGTCGTACACAAAACTGGCAAGACACCTGTTTTATCAGAATGTTATCAAAGTATGTGGGACGCTTGACGTCGTGTATTGAAAACGACATCACTAAAACAAGGTATCATTCAAGACAAAGAGGGAATTATCATGCGGACTGTGTTTGGAATTGATGTGAGCAAGGCAAGTTCAGAGGTGGCTATTTTAGTCAACAGTGAGACGGTTCATGGCTACACCATACCCAACGATACCATTGGATTTGCACGTCTCTTGAGCGATTTAAAAACCATTCAACACCCTGAAATCATCTTTGAGGCACTGGGGTCTATTCGCGTCGGCTCCAAGCTTTTCTGGAGGAAAATGGCTACACTTATACACGGCTCAATCCTCTGGAAGCTAAGAAGCAATTGGATAGCCTGCGAGTTCGTAAAACGGATAAGATTGACGCTGAAAAACTAGTACAATCTCAATTTGTGCTCAATCGTAAGCCAACCCATGTTCAAGAGGAGGTTTATCAAGACTTGCGAGATTTGAGTCGCTTCTATCAAAATCTGACAGAGGATACCGTTCGTACTAAGAACCGCTTCACAAAGTACTGCAAGTGACCTTCCCAGAAATAGAGTCTATTTTATCAGCGCCAACAGGTGAACAATACTGGCAGCTGGTGAGGGCATTCCCAAGTAAAGCTTTCGCCCGGGAGATGTCTGAGATGGAACTGACTGCCATCATTCGGCAGTCTACAGCCAAACGCATCTCTGACAAGCGTGTCGCTTATCTGGTGGGGAAACTCATTGAACTAGCCAAACAGTCTTATTGTGCTACCAAGAAAACCTCTCCAATGATCGAAGAGGTTCGTTACTATGCAGGAGAACTCCAACGATTGACCGAACGCAGACAGACTATCTTAGACAAAATGGTAGAGCTGGCCAAACCTCTACCAGAATACGAGATTCGTTCTCTCCATCCCTGGTATCGCTGAAACAACAGCCACCTCTATCATAGGCGAATTAGGAGATATTCGCCGTTTTCAGTCTGCCAATCAAATCAACGCCTTTATTGGAATTGATCTCAGACACTACGAATCTGAAAACTTTCTGGCTTAAGAACACATCACCAAACGGGGCAATCCTCATGCCAGAAAAATTCTCTTCAAGACCATTCACAACATTGCTTCGGTCAGTCATACCAAGCCCTATCATATTGCGGACTTTTATGAGAAACGAAAAAGACAATCGCAGACGACTTCAACTAAGCCTCATACGATTGCCTCAATGCATCGCCTCATAAGGACAATGTATTACCTCATTACGCATAACAAACTTTACGATTACACTTTAACCCAAAATCATTAAAGCCGTCTATGCATTATCATTGTAACACCTTACAAAAAATTTCGCTAGGTATGATGTTGATTTTGTGTACTCTTTTTCCAATCAAAAGAGCCAAAAAGGGCTAGGATAAACTATTAAAATCAAATCAATCATCAATTCTTTGACTGAAAAACATTGAATTGCTTGACAAATGGTAGAAAAATAACTCCATAATCTCTGCAGTGGTGTTACCCACTACAGAAATTATAGAGCCAAAAAAGTTTGGAACTCCCCATCCCAAACTTTTTTACATCCCAAATCCTGTTACTGTCACTCCTAAAAGACGCACACCTTTTGTCTGCTCGTCCAAGCTATCATAAATCTCATGTGCAATGCGCTCAATCTGCTCCGCATCTTGCGTTCTTGTCGCTAAGCTATGCCTTTTTGTCAATGTTGAAAAATCCGCATAGCGAATCTTCAGAACAATCGTCCTACCAGATTTTCCATGCTTTTTTAAACTACGAGCTACCTTTTGTGATAAAAGGGTCAGCTCCTTTTTTATGTCGTCTTCGTTATGGAGCAATTTCCCATAAGTTCTTTCCTTGCCGATAGACTTACGAATACGGTTGACTTTTACTGGTGAATTGCTGATTCCTCTTGCTTTGCGATAAAGGTCAAATCCAAATCGACCAAACAAGTCAATCAAGGTCATCTCAGGAATTTCTAATAAATCTGCTCCTGTATAAACGCCCATATCATGCAGCTTTTCCACCGTCTTTTTTCCAACACCGTAAAACTTTGCCACATCCATTTGAGAGAGAAAAGATTCTGCTTCTTCTGGCAAAACAACTGTCAAGCCGTGAGGCTTTTCATAGTCACTAGCCATTTTTGCCAAAAATTTATTGTAGGACACACCAGCTGAACCGGTCAAATGAAGCTCTGTCCATATCTCGTGCTGGATTAGCTTGGCTATCTTGACAGCAGATTTCATACCCAGCTTATTTTTGGTTACGTCCAGATAGGCTTCATCAATACTGATTGGCTCAATCACATCTGTATATCGTTTAAAAATGGCTCGAATTTGCTGGCTGACTGCCTGATATTTTTCATAATTTCCCGAAATGAAAATCGCCTGTGGACAACGCTCATAAGCTTCTTTGGAGCTCATAGCTGAGTGAACACCAAACTTTCGTGCCTCATAATTGCAAGTCGAAACAACGCCTCGTCCGCCTGTCAAGCGAGGGTCAGCTCCGATGATGACCGGTTTGCCTTTTAGTGCTGGGTTGTCTCTTTCTTCTACGGAGGCAAAAAAGGCATCCATATCAATGTGAATGATTTTCCGAGATGTATCATTGATTAAGGGAAAAATTAACATCAATACGGCTCCTTTCTTGACTCTGTTCTTTCTTCCATTATACAATTTTTATCATTTTTTCCAAAATATTTGAAAATATGCTGATTTTTTCAAAAATATAATACAATTTACGCTAGTTTTTAAATCTGTATTATAAAAGAAAGTGCTTTTATAACGAGATTCCATTTGTGGAAACGATTACTATATGATATACTTATTTTATAAATGTAACAGATTTGTGTTGCTAGAAAGATACAAGAGGAAAAAACATGGTTGTTAAAACTGTTGTCGAAGCACAGGATATTTTTGACAAAGCCTGGGAAGGCTTCAAAGGGGAAGATTGGCGCGAAAAAGCTAGCGTATCTCGTTTTGTACAAGCAAACTACACTCCTTATGACGGAGATGAAAGTTTCTTAGCTGGTCCAACTGAACGCTCTCTTCACATTAAAAAAATTATCGAAGATACAAAAGCACATTATGAAGAAACACGTTTCCCAATGGATACACGTGCTACTTCAATCGCTGATATTCCAGCTGGATATATTGACAAAGATAATGAATTGATTTATGGTATCCAAAATGATGAATTATTTAAGTTGAATTTCATGCCAAAAGGTGGTATCCGTATGGCGGAAACTGCTTTGAAGGAACATGGCTATGAACCAGATCCTAAGATGCATGAAATCTTCACAAAATACGTAACAACTGTAAATGACGGTATTTTCCGTGCCTACACAACAAATATCCGTCGTGCACGTCACGCACACACTGTAACAGGTTTGCCAGATGCTTATTCACGTGGACGTATCATTGGTGTTTACGCACGTCTTGCTCTTTACGGTGCAGATTACTTGATGGCAGAAAAAGTTGAAGATTGGAATGCTTTAACTGAAATTGACGAAGAAACAATCCGTCTCCGCGAAGAAATCAACCTTCAATACCAATCATTGAAAGAAGTTGTTCGTCTAGGTGACCTTTATGGTCTTGATGTTCGCAGACCTGCTATGAATGTAAAAGAAGCTATTCAATGGGTGAATATCGCTTTCATGGCTGTCTGCCGTGTCGTAAATGGTGCCGCTACTTCACTTGGACGTGTTCCAATCGTTCTTGACATTTATGCAGATCGTGACTTGGCCCGTGGTACTTTCACAGAATCAGAAATCCAAGAATTTGTTGATGACTTTGTCTTGAAACTTCGTACTGTGAAATTTGCTCGTACAAAAGCTTATGACGAATTGTATTCAGGTGACCCAACTTTCATCACAACTTCTATGGCTGGTATGGGAAATGATGGTCGTCACCGTGTGACAAAAATGGATTACCGTTTCTTGAACACACTTGACAATATCGGTAACTCACCAGAGCCAAACTTGACTGTTCTCTGGACAGATAAATTACCATACACTTTCCGTCATTACTGCATGCACATGAGTCACAAACATTCTTCTATCCAATACGAAGGTGTAACGACAATGGCAAAAGACGGCTATGGCGAAATGAGCTGTATCTCTTGCTGTGTGTCACCACTTGACCCAGAAAATGAAGAACAACGCCACAACATCCAATACTTCGGTGCTCGTGTAAACGTCCTTAAAGCTCTCTTGACTGGTTTGAACGGTGGTTACGACGATGTTCACAAAGACTACAAAGTATTTGATATTGACCCTATCCGCGACGAAGTACTTGAATTTGAATCTGTTAAGGCAAACTTTGAAAAATCACTTGATTGGTTGACAGACACTTATGTAGATGCTTTGAACATCATTCACTACATGACAGACAAGTACAACTACGAAGCTGTTCAAATGGCCTTTTTGCCTACACATCAACGTGCTAACATGGGATTTGGTATCTGTGGATTTGCCAATACTGTTGATACATTAGCTGCTATTAAGTATGCGACAGTCAAACCAATCCGTGACGAAAATGGTTATATCTACGACTACGAAACTACTGGCGAATACCCACGTTGGGGTGAAGACGATCCTCGCTCAAACGAATTGGCCGAATGGTTGATTGAAGCCTACACAACTCGTCTTCGTAGCCACAGACTTTACAAGAACGCTGAGGCAACTGTATCACTCTTGACGATCACTTCAAACGTTGCTTACTCTAAACAAACTGGTAACTCACCGGTCCACAAAGGGGTATACCTCAACGAAGATGGTTCAGTGAACTTATCTAAATTGGAATTTTTCTCACCAGGTGCGAACCCATCTAACAAAGCTCGTGGTGGTTGGTTGCAAAACCTCAACTCACTAGCCAGCCTTGACTTTGGCTATGCAGCAGATGGTATCTCTCTCACTACACAAGTTTCACCTCGTGCTCTTGGTAAGACTCGTGAAGAACAAGTGGATAACTTGGTCACAATTCTTGACGGTTACTTTGAAAATGGAGGACAACACGTCAACTTGAACGTTATGGATCTTAAAGATGTCTATGATAAGATTATGAATGGTGAAGATGTTATCGTTCGTATCTCAGGTTACTGTGTCAATACCAAATACCTTACTAAAGAACAAAAAACTGAATTGACTCAACGTGTCTTCCACGAAGTGCTTTCAATGGATGACGCCCTTAGCTAATTCAATTCTATTCTCAAAAACCAGTTGGAAATTCCAGCTGGTTTTCTTCTTTTTTATGCTATAATAGAGATATTGTTAGTTAAAAGAAAAGGGTGTAAAAATGGTGGAGAAAAGAGATGTAGAAAGGGAAGGCAAATTTAATCTAACTGTTGATGTCCTGATGTTAGCAGGTACGCTTCTGCTTCAAAGTGGTTCTGAAATTTATCGGGTTGAAGATACCATGATTCGGATTGCTCATTCTCAAGGAATTATGGATTGTAATGCACTCGCAATGCCAGTTGCCATTTTCTTTTCAATTGAAAACACCAATATTTCGCGTATGAAACGGATTACTCACTCAAATTATAATATTGAAAAAGTATGTGATGTCAACCAAGTATCGCGTGAACTGGTTAGTGGGGACATCAGTCTTGAAGATGCTTTTGAGAAATTAACTCAGCTAAAAAAGAAAAAAACACCTTACACAAACAGGCAACTGACACTTGCTGCTGCTATTAGTGCTCCTTTTTTCTCTATCATGTTTGGTGGCAATCTCTATGATGCACTCGGAGCTGCTCTTGCGACCTTCTTTGGCTTTGCCTTTTCTCTTTCGGTCAATAAATACGTGCGCATTCCTTTTGTCACAGCTTTTGCAGGAGCTTTTATTTTTGGTCTGCTGGCACAGATCTGGGCACGCTATTCTAGTTTTCCTTCCAGTGCGGACTTAATCATCGCTGGTGCTGTCATGCCTTTTGTTCCCGGTATTGCTCTGACCAATGCCGTACGTGATTTGATGACCAATCATCTCAATTCTGGTATGAGCAAAATTTTTGAAACACTGTTAATTACTCTGGCACTCGGAGCTGGCACTTCCGTAGCTCTCGTCTTAATGAAATAAAAGGTGAATCCATTGACTGTCTTATTACAAGCTGCAGCAAGTTTTCTTGCAATTGTAATGTTCTTAATCGTTTTAAATGTTCAAAAAAGCATGCTCATTCCAGGAGGAGTTCTTGGAATGTTTATCTGGCTTTTGTATTATGTGCTAAAAGGTCCGACAAATGTCATCATTGCTACATTCATTGCAGCCATTATCGGGTCTTGCATTAGTCAAGTTTTGAGCATTCTTTATAAAACCCCTGCTGTCGTCTTTATCTTAGCCATTTTAGCTCCATTGGTTCCGGGCTATCTTTCTTATCGTACAACGGCCTTTTTTGTCACTGGAGATTATAGTCATGCTATGGTTAATGCTACCTTGGTAGTGATTTTAGCCTTGGTCATTTCAATTGGAATGGCAAGTGGCACGGTGGTGCTCAGACTCTACCATTATCTGCAAAAGCATCGCTCCTCATAATTCGACATAACTCCTGAAAATGTCCCAAGTCTTTCTTTTCGTAAGAGGGCTTTTTTCTCAGTTTCTACCTTAATTATGATAAAATGGAATAGAATAAGTTTGGTATCAAACCGAAAAATATATAGAGGTAATGATGAACATTGGAATTGATAAAATTGGCTTTGCGACAGCCAATTACGTATTAAAATTAGAAAATTTGGCAGAAGCGCGTAACATTGACCCGGAAAAACTAAGCAAGGGACTTTTACTAAAAGAAATCAGTGTTGCTCCAGTCACAGAAGATATTGTAACCATGGGAGCGAGTGCAGCAGTATCTATTTTAACCGAAGAAGATAAACAGGCTATTGACATGGTGATTGTGGCCAGTGAATCTGGAATTGACCAAAGCAAGGCTTCTGCTGTTTTTATTCATGGTTTGCTTGGAATTCAGCCATTTGCGCGTAGTTTTGAAATGAAAGAAGCATGCTATAGTGCTACTGCCGCACTGGATTATGCAAAACTACACGTTGAAAAACATCCAGACTCAAAGGTCTTGGTCATCGCTAGTGACATTGCCAAATACGGGATTGGAACACCGGGCGAGCCAACACAAGGCGCTGGTTCGATAGCTATGCTCATCACTAGTCATCCACGAATTCTAGCCTTCAATGAGGACAATGTCGCTCAAACACGAGACATCATGGACTTTTGGCGACCAAACTATTCGACAACGCCGTTTGTCAATGGCATGTATTCTACGCAACAGTATTTAGATAGTCTAAAAACAACTTGGGCAGAGTACCTAAGACGCAATCAAGTCTCTTTGAAAGATTTTGCAGCAGTTTGTTTTCACTTACCTTATCCAAAGCTAGCTTTAAAAGGTATGCGGAAAATCATGGATAAGACATTGCCAATTGAGCAGCAAGAGCAACTACAAGTAAATTTCGATCAATCCATTCTTTACAGCCAAAAAGTAGGTAACATTTATACTGGTTCCCTCTTTTTGGGTCTCCTTTCCCTGCTTGAAAATAGTACGACACTCAAAGCAGGTGACCGCATTGCGCTCTTTAGCTACGGAAGCGGAGCTGTATCAGAAATCTTTAGTGGGCAGCTCGTAGCAGGCTTTGAGCAACAGCTTGAAACCAATCGTATGGAAAAACTTGACAGCCGCACGCCTCTGAGCATTCTAGATTATGAGAAGGTATTTTTTGAAGAAGCAAAACTAGATGAAAATGGCTCTGCTAACTTCACAGGCTATGAAAATCAAGACTTTGCCTTAGCAAAAATCGTAGAACACCAACGTACATACATCAAGGTGGAAAAATAATATGAAGATAAGTTGGACGGGTTTTTCCAAAAAATCATTGCAAGAACGTTTGCAAATTTTAAAAGACTATCACTTACTAAACGAGGATAATCAAACAAACCTTGAACATAATCACATGCTCCCTCTCTCAACAGCCGACCAAATGAGCGAAAATGTTCTGGCGACATTTGCTCTGCCCTACTCTTTCGTTCCTGATGTTGTGGTAGACGAGGAAGTTTATCAGGTACCTTTCGTAACAGAAGAGCCCTCTGTCGTTGCGGCTGCTAGCTTTGCAGCAAAAATTATTAAACGCTCTGGGGGCTTCAAAACGACTATTCACAGGCGTCAAATGATTGGACAAGTTGCTCTCTATCAAGTAGCAAATATTGAAGTAGCTATAAAAAATATCCAAAACCACAAGCAAGAGTTATTAGAATTGGCCAATCAAGCACACCCATCGATTGTCAACCGCGGTGGCGGCGCATGCGATTTACGTGTAGAATGGTTAAATGGAGAAGCTGAATTTTTAGTCGTTTATCTAACAGTTGACACCCAAGAAGCTATGGGCGCCAATATCCTCAATACCATGCTAGAAGCGTTGAAAACACCATTAGAAGAGTTGACTGGCGGTGAAAGCTTGATGGCAATTCTATCAAATTATGCAACAGAAGCCTTGGTCACTGCCACCTGTGAAATTGATATTCGTTTTCTCAGTCGAAATAAATCAGAAGCCTTTGACATTGCTAAGAAAATAGTGCTGGCAAGCCAATTTGCCAAACAAGATCCTTACCGTGCCAGTACCCACAACAAAGGCATTTTCAACGGGATTGATGCTGTCGTATTAGCAACAGGAAATGATTGGCGAGCGATTGAAGCAGGCGCGCATGCCTACGCTAGTAGAAATGGTTCCTATCAAGGATTAACTACTTGGTCAATCAAGGAAGCCACTCAAACGCTCTGCGGAGAGATTACTCTTCCTCTTCCCATTGCTACAAAAGGGGGCTCCATTGGGCTCAACCCTACGGTGGAAGTTAGCTTCGATTTGCTAAAACAACCAACCGCCAAAGAGTTAGCCAGTATTATTGCGTCTATCGGCTTAGCGCAAAATTTTGCAGCTCTAAAAGCGCTGGTCAGCACCGGTATTCAGCACGGTCACATGAAGCTACAAGCCAAATCTCTAGCTCTTTTAGCAGGAGCTAAGGATACAGAAATCGCTCCTCTGGTTTCTCAGCTCATTTCTGAGAAACATTTTAGTCTCAAAAGAGCACAAGAAATTTTAGAAAACATTCGTCAAAAATCATAGAAAAAAAGAATCCGATAAGTGAAAAAACTCATCGGATTTCGTTATTTAGTTGACCTTGTGCTTCTCGCAAACGTCTATACAAAAGATAAGGCACTTGTCTTAGCTCTCTCAAATTTTGGCAACCAAGTGCACACATAATCAAGCGCAAATCTTCTTTCCAACTGTTTACAATCGTGATGACTTCATCCACCGAATGCGTTTCAATCAATTCTAACATGGTGCGTGAAAGTCCGACAGCCTTAGCTCCCAACACAAAAGCCTTCACCATATCAAGCGGCTGCCGTACGCCACCACTCACCAAAAGTTCCATTTTATCCATCATCGGCTGAGCATTTAGTAAGGCTTGAAGCGTAGATTGTCCCCAATCATTGAGATAGTCTCGATTGCCACCGCGCCTGTTTTCAATATAGGCGAAGCTCGTTCCGCCACGACCAGAAAGATCAACCGTTCGAATACCGAGGTCATAAGCAGTTTCGATCGTTGCCAAATCCATACCAAAGCCAACCTCTTTCAACACTACCGGGACTGTGCTTTGCTCAGCATAATCTTTCAAATGTGCTCGCCAAGTTTTAAAAGAGCGTTCTCCTTCTGGCATGAGCAATTCTTGCATGAGATTGACATGCACTTGCAAAAAAAGAGGATGAAGGTCTGTGATTGCCTGCTGCCCTGAGGAATACGGCTTATCCAGTCCAATATTCGTTGCAAGGAGCAGGTTTGGCTTATCTTGCTTGACAGTATATGAGTCATCTGTTGGGTTATTCAAGGCAGCACTGTAAGAGCCTGTGACAAAAAGAATACCGCACGCTTCCGCTACTTGAGCCAAGCGTTGATTGATGTCTTTCCCCTTCTCGCTTCCACCTGTCATAGCATTAATGTAAAACGGAAACTCCCAGTCTCTACCTGCAAAATGCGTTGTTACATCAATCTCGTCCAAATCATACCTAGGAAGCGAGCAATGAATGAGCTCCATATCATCAAAACTATTATAAGGCGACTCGTACTTGAGTGCGTACTTTATGTGTTCATCTTTACGATTTTGGCTCATCTATCCCACCTCTCCTTATATAAAACCTCGATTCCTGCTGCTTGCCAACGCTCCACTAAGATTTGACTGGCTTTGGAATCAAAAGACAGGGCTATGCCACAGTCACCACCGCCAGCGCCGCTGCTCTTTGCCATACAGTCCAATCCTTGACTAGACCTTTTTAAAGCTCTCAATTTTTCATTATAAATAGCAGGGCTAAGTTGCAGCAGGAGGCAACTAACTTTTTCTAGACTTTGCTTCACAATTTCTTTCTCACCAACAAGCAACGCTTTCTCCAGTCGAAGGACTTCTTCTTGCGTTTGAGTTAAAAAGCTTGATGAGATTTTTGCTTTGACTTGATTGATGAGAACGCTAGAAATAGCTGGTTCTCTCGTCCAGCCCACGAGGAAATCACATGGAAGCTGTGGATGGATTGTCCGGATAATGTATCCCCAATCTTGTGTCACTATCTTTTCTAAAGGAAGCTCATTGATCTGCTCTGCTATTTTTTTTCGATTAAAAGATTGGTAATAAATCAAGTCCTCATAGGCGATACAAGCTACATCCCCCATTGAACCATTATCTCCCCGTTTAAGGAGGACATAGGCTGCCAACTTAAAGGTTTCATCCGCAGATAATGGCACATCAAACAAAGATGCTATCGCCCTTATCGTCACAACCACTACGCTACCACTAGACCCCAAACCGATTTTTTTCCCATCTCGTTCCATTTTTCCAGTAATGGTTAAAGAAAAAGGGTTTAATGAAATAGATTGACTTTGTAAAAACTCATCCATGACAGCAACCGTGTCTTGAATGAGACTGTAATCATCATCAGGTGTCAAATCCACAGTATGGTCAAACATATCTGAAAACAACTGATAACGTTCAGAAAAATGAATTTTTCCCGTCATATAAATCGGAATATTTTTCAGAATCGCGCCTTGTCCCGCCGTCAAGACAGAATATTCTCCTGCTAAATATAATTTCCCACATGTTCTTACTGTCTTAGTCATCTGGTAATTCCTTCGTTTTAGAAACAATGAGATGATATTTTTCAGCAAATATTGGTACTAAGTGTTCCAAATCTTCTTCTAAACACAAAACTTTTACATTTGGTCCTGCATCCATGGTGAAATAGCAGCGCTCTCCCTCACTTCGTAATTGCTTAACAAAATCCATTGCTTCATAACTTTTCTCGGTCAAATAAGAAAAAGGAGGGTTTGCAGTCTGAGTGGTAGCATGCATGGCAAGCGCATTTTTTTCTGTTAATTCTCCCACCTTAGCAAAATCATTGTTAGACAAATAAGTCAACATGGCTTTATAATCTTCTTCGGACTGTCTCACCCAATCACTAAATGTCGTAGAGGTTTCTGCACAGCGTTTCATTCCCTCACGACTCGAAATAGGCTTTTTCTGATCATATAAGACCAACATAATCATGGCTAATTTCAAATCCGTCTTTACTGGATAAATTTCACCGCTATCTTTGTCCCAAGCCGAAATTGGACCATAAAAGCTCCGCGAAGACGATCCAGAAGCTAATTTTGCTTTTTGTGCCAGTTGTTTTGTGGACAAGTATAGTCCAAAAAATTCATTGCATGCCTTAACGAGGGCAGATAAACCGCTTGAACTAGAAGATAACCCTGCTGCTGTCGGCATATTATTTTTTGTATCAATTCGCACAAACCCAGATCCTGCAGGACGGAAACGATCTATAATTTCACTCATTTTTTTGTGTTCAGTTTGATCTTGCAAAATACCATTGATGTAAAATTCATCTGACTGGGCACTCGCTGGTAAGCTAGACAGAGTTGTTTCTGTGTACATATTTTCCAAGGTCAAAGAAATACTGCTCGTTGCAGGAATTATCTTGACAGTATATTTCTTACCCCAATATTTGATAATGGCAATATTGGCATAAGACCGCACCTTTACAGACTTTCGATCCATGTGTTTACCGCTCCTTTCTCCCTCAATAAATCAGCCAAACTGACAGCCTTTTCTTTGCTCGCCACTAGAGCGATAATGCAGCCACCTAGACCACCACCGCTCATTTTCGCACCAAGCGCTCCATTTTCTTGCGCTGTGGCAACAAGTCGATCAGCTTCAGGGCAACTCACGCCTAGATTTTTTAAGCTGAGGTGAGCTTCTGACATGGCTATCCCGATTCTCTCTAAATCTTTTACTTTCAAAGCTTCTTCAACTTCATTGGTTAATTTTCCAAGCTGATGAAGATGTGGCAAAGCCCTTCTTCCAATACTTTCCACCTTTTGAATCGCTTCGCGTGTATGCCCATAAATCCCTGTGTCTGCAATCAAAAGATAAGCTCCAAGATTCGTCTCAAACTCTGAAAAACCAACATTTTTGATGAATTTAATAGCACGATCGCTCAAGCAAGTCTTAGTATCTAAACCACTCGGATTCATGTGGGCAATCATCTCCGCTCGATTGGCTAAAATTTCCAGAGTTTCCCTATCCAACTCCTGTTCATAATAATCAAAAACAGCTCGAATCGCAGCAATACTCACTGTCGCAGAAGAACCCATTCCGCGCTTTTCAGGCACCATGGACTCAATCTCACAGCGAATATAAGCCTCTTGCACCCCTAGAAATTCCAAAGAAGCAAAAACCGCCATAGAAAGGGTATCTTCCTCATACAAAATCCACACATGATCTGACGGCAAAATGCGACAAGTCACTTCAATATTAGTTAAAGGTAGAGCCAAAGCAGGATAGCCATAGACAACGGCATGCTCCCCTATCAAAATAATCTTACTATGTGCCCGACCGACACCTACTTTTTTTGTCATATTCTCTCTCTACATCACAATACTTCATCTATTATTTTAATATAATTCATAGAAAAAAGCGATTGTTAGTAGTCAATTCCTTTTATATTCCAAACTAATTTATTTCAACTTTTAAAACAGCGAAAAAGAGCAGGAAATCCAGCTCTTATCCTAACTGTCTTCATTTTACAGATTTTGTTTAATCAAATCCATGAGCTCATTGCGGTCTAAAATCCACTGCGCACGTTCGTCTTTCTCATACGTTCGGTTGGAAAGGAAGATGACCGCTTTCTGCTGTAAACGATTAAACATAATAAACGTTCCAGTATAGCCTGTGTGCTGCAACCACTCTTTGTCTAAATCCCAAGCAAGACTGCGTGTTTTTCCAATCTCCTTTGAGAAATTTTTTGTCAAAGTTGCTACAAAGTCATCCTGTAAATAATGCTCCAAAAAGAGCTCCAAATCCCGAACTGTAGAAAACAAGCCTGCACTACCAGCATGTCTGCCCAACACACGCGCTTTGGGGTCATGTACAATCCCTGCTTTCACACCGCGAACCGTTGGCACCGCTTGTGCGACAGGACCAAACGCTGTTTCTTTCATACCCCAAGGCTGAAAAATTTTCCGCTCAAAAATGTCACTCAAAGAAGAATGAAAAATTTCTTCTACCATAAAACCTAGCAACAAAAAATTTACATCAGTATAACGAAAATGCTTGTTATCAAGCAATTTCAAATGATTTAGCGCCTCTTTCAATTCGACCGCATTGAGTGCATCTCGATTGGGGATAAAGGGATCTAGCCCTGATGTGTGAGTAGCCAACTGACCTACCGTGACAGAATTGTCATGAAAAGCGGGATAATATTGTGTTAGCGGTGCATCTAAATCTAGTTTTTCCTCATGGAATAGAACAGCCAAAATCGTTCCGACACCCACAACCTTACTGACGCTCGCTAAGTCATAGACCAGTCCTGCTTGAGTCTTCTCACCTCGCTCAGGATTGCTCTCACCAAGATAATATTCTTTCCACTCTCCACGAGTATACAAAGCTAAGCTAGCTCCAGGATAGATTTGCTGTGCTATCTGTTCTTCGACTTTTGAGAGAATCTTGCTTGAACTCATACTGCTTCAATCCAAACTTCAATTTGGCTCTCATCTTTGGTCAGGAAAAATTTGCCCGATTTAGGTATAAAATTTTCTCTTCCTTGAAATAAATTGCGCAACGCTTCCACATTAAATTGCTCAACTGTAAATTTAATCATTGCCAAATCCCAAGTTTGAGTACTCTCCGTCAGCAAATCTGGTCCGCTTGCTGGTGAGAATGTTAGAACAGACTGATTTTCTAACCATTCCTGATAAAAAGTGACTGCTTTTTCCTCATCTGGAACATTGATGTGAATCTGCTCTATGGTAAATTGACTGAGCCCAACAAAATCCTCTAATGGCGCAAATGCTGGTGCTATCATCACTCTCTGTAAGGCTGTCCAGTCTTTCTCGCTATGCAGCAAAAATCTATCTCCTTCCGGCGAAGTTGCTTCAAAAGCATAGCCATTATCACCTTGGTAAAGATAATCAACTTTGCTGCCACGCGCTAAAAGTGCTTCAATTTCTCGTGAATCGGCTACTTTAATAACAATTTTCGCTAATTTCTTAGTCCCAACAACTTTGCGAGTGCGCATACTGGGCGACTCCTCTAGCTGCAATTTTTCAACTTTTGTCTGATCTCCAAGGCTGACAAAAGCTCCTTCCTCTAGCAAATTTTTCATTCCTAAAGTTTGACAATAAAATGCGAGATTGTTTTTTCGATTATTGATTTTTAATACTGGTATCGTATTTACAATTTTATTTGTTGAACACATAAATTCCTCCAAGCCTTTCTATTTTAAATAATTTTTGTGTATTTTACAAATATTTATGTAAAAATAGAAAAAATTGTGCTATTACTGATAAATATTTTGTGCCACTACCAAATCATTTGCTGACTCAAATTCATATTGCAGATAAGATTGATAAGTTCCCGGCGCAATAATCCCACGCATATCTAAAATGGCTGTTCCAGCCTGTCCGATAATGCTATCGGCTAGCAGACAACAATTGGTAGACAGGATAAAACAAGTCTTAAAACGACTTGTTTTAAACTTATATAAACGAGCATTCAACTCATGCTTCAATTTATAAGCATACGTGCGCTTACCATCTTTCAAATTCGCCGGTGGATCCCACACTTCCAACAACTCATCAATCTCAGCCAACCGTTTCTCCACAGCTAGCTTTTGCTCATCTGTCAAAGATAACCCATAACCAAACAAGGTTTTTTTGCTTTCTTCTTTGCACAAATCAATATAAGCGTCTTTATCCACTTTAAACAAAACACCGTCTCCGATCGTGCCAAACAAGCGCTCTGAAAAAACATCATAACTACCATAGGAAATAACTTTTCCTTTATAGCAAATATCAACGTGTCCAATCATCCCAAAAAGATTCTGGTCTGACGTATGGATTAGCACCTCTAAGTCAACTAGCTTTTGTTCATCTCGAATACGGCTGTAAACCTTTTGGTGTTCTCGTTTTTCGCCCTGCAAAAAACGATTAAAACGATTCAGTTGCTCTGCTGGGAAAAAGGCAGCGATAATGACAGGCAGGTTGATTCGAATACGGCGCCGAAGCTGCTTTTGTTCCACATCGGTGTTGAACATAAGACCGTCTCGAACGTTAGAAAAGCCTAGTAATATCAGATAAATACCAACAATCAAAAATTGCATCCTACCATCCGTGCTAGGAGAAAAGACAGTTGTCAGTCCAATCCCACCATAAAGCAAGGTATCAAAAAGATAACGGAAACCGCCTTTTAGCTTATTTTGACGGTAAAGAAGATAAGTAATGCCATAGACTGCCGCCGTACACAACTGATAACAGCCTAATATAATAATGACAATATTGACTGGCAGATTGCTGGCACGGTTAAGAAAGCCAACAACCAGCCCTACCAAAACATGGAGGAGGGCAGAACCAAAACTGATACGATTTTTCTTCACTAAGAAACGGAAAAAAAGATTGATAACTCCGACAAATAAAAAGTAAATGACCAATAAATGAACTGCACCTCAAAAGTTAGACAAGAAAACTCTAACTTTTAGGGTGTTATTTTTATGAAATTAAGTTATGAAGACAAGGTTCAAATCTATTACTTGCGAAAAAGCGGCGCAACTCTCAAGTCATTATCAAAACAGTTTAACTTCAATCAGTCAGGGATCGAATATCTGATTCGGCTGATTGATAGGCATGGAGTAGGCATTGTCAAGAGAGGTAAGAAGACTTATTATTCTCCTGAACTAAAGCAAAAAATCCTTCATCAAGTTCTTCTTGAAGGGCGTTCTCAATTGTCAGTCTCTCTCGATTTTGCCCTTCCTAACAGGGGGACTCTCCCAAATTGGCTGGCACAATATAAGAAAAACGGCTATACTATTGTTGAGAAACAAAGAGGGAGACCACCAAAGATGGGACGTAAGAAAAAGAAAACTTGGGAAGAAATGACGGAACTAGAGCGACTTCAAGAAGAGAACGAGCGTCTTAGAACGGAGAATGCCTATCTAAAAAAGTTGAGGGAGTTACGCTTAAGGGACAAAACCTTACAGCACGAAAAGCAGAGACAATTAGAGAGATGGTCAAGGGAGGATTCCGATTAAGTTTCCTACTAGCCATAGCTAAACTCTCTCGTGCAACTTACTATTACCAGCTAAAACAGCTGGACAAACCAGACAAGAATCAAGAGTTAAAAGCTGAAATTCAATTGATTTATGATGAGCACAAGGGAAACTATGGTTATCGTCGGATTCATCTTGAACTGAAAAATCGTGGCTTTCACGTTAATCATAAGAAAGTTCAGCGATTGATGCAAGTGATGGGACTACAAGCTCGAATTCGTCGTCAACGGAAGTATTCTTCTTACAAGGGGGAGATTGGTAAGAAAGCTGAGAATCTCATTCAGCGTCAATTTCAAGCTTCTAAGCCTTATGAGAAGTGCTATACAGATGTAACCGAATTTGCCTTACCAAACGTCAATGGAAAGCTCTACCTGTCTCCTATTTTAGATGGGTATAATAGTGAAATCATTGCCTTTACCTTGTCACGTTCACCTGACTTGAACCAGGTCAGAACAATGTTAGCCAAGGCTTTTCCTGCTGAAACCTACAAGGGAACCATTCTCCACAGTGACCAAGGCTGGCAGTATCAGCACCAGTCTTATCATCAATTCTTAGAAGCGAAAGGAATTGTCCCATCTATGTCTCGCAAGGGCAATAGTCCAGACAATGGGATGATGGAGTCCTTCTTTGGCATCCTCAAATCGGAGATGTTCTACGGTTATGAGAAGAGTTATCAATCGCTTGAGGAGCTGGAGAAAGCTATTGCAACTTATATTGTTTATTACAACAATAAACGGAGCAAAACTAAACTAAAAGGACTTAGTCCTGTGCAGTACAGAACTAAATCCTTTCACTAATATTTTTTGTCTAACTTTTTGGGGGCAGTACATAAATCTAGGGCAAATTTTGTAAAACCAACACCGTTTGCAATAATAATAAAGCCAAAAAGAATCGCCAAAATACCGAACAATATAGTCCGTCTCCCACTTAATCTATCTAATTCCATTTCATCTCTCCCAAATAAAAGGTAGGAATGAGAGAAAAATTGCTACTTTGCAAAAAATCAGTTTTGCTGTCTCACTCCCATTACTGTTGTTATCCTTACTCTTTAGTATAGCATTTTATCTTGGCAAGCGTCTAGTCACTTATCCATTTTTTCGCTCAATCTTATCTCTTCGTTATCAAAAAACGGCTCGTAACGAACCGTTTCTTTTTTGACAACTTACCCATAAATCATCTTGTAAAGTGCTACTGCAGCAATACCGGCAAGAATTGGAGATACGACTGGCACCCAAGCATACCACCATTTTGAATCTCCTTTATGTTCACCAAGAACTGATTTTGGAAGAAGGAAATGAAGAATACGTGGGCCTAAGTCACGTGCAGGGTTCAAACCTGGACCTGTAGGACCACCAAGTGACGTTACCAATGCCATGACAAGGAAACCAAGTGCTAAGTGGGCAACAGCAAGTCCGGCATTGATGTGAGAACCAATTGCAACTTTTCCTTGGATTTGAGTAGCATCCACTCCACGAGTAGCAGCATATTTAACAACTTCTGCACCAAAATAGTTTTTGGTCATGGCCATTGCTGCAAAGAACAAGATAAATGAACCAATAAATTCATTGACAAAACCATTTATCATAGAAGCAGCATGTGATTTCTTGCTTCCGTCATCCGTATTTACAATAGTTGAAAATGATCCCAAAATCGCATTAGGATTTGTTGTTTGCAAATAGTAAGGGCGGTGACTTGCTACGACTAGTGCTTGACCAAACATTGCTCCTAATAACTGTGCAATAATGTAAGGCGCAACTTGTGCCCAAGGGAAGTATCCGCTAATCGCAAGTCCTAGTGTGAATGCAGGATTGATATGGTTTCCTGATACATTTCCAAACATAAGAGCAGGAATCATAACCCCCATACCGTAACCAACTGCAATGACTAACCAGCCACTTTGATGACCTTTCGTACCCTTTAACTCAACATTGGCAACAGCTCCGTTCCCCAAGATAATGAGAATTGCCGTTCCAAGAAATTCTGTAATATATTTCACAATCCATGTGACGTCCATTCTTGTTCTCCTCTTTAATTAAAAAAATTTTAGACAAATCCTATTTTATCAGTTACAATGGATAATGTAAAGGTTATTTTTTGACAAAATGTAAAAAAGGAGTAAAAATATGCGCTATAATCAGTATAGTTATACACCAGAAACAAACGAAAAAATCCTAGCTGAAATGGAAAGCATTGGATTTTCTTTCCGCCAAGAGTATTCTGATAAAGAAAATTTAGAGACTTTTGTACGTAAAACTTTTTTTAATTATAAAAATACAGACTATGCCTTAAAATCTTTGGTTGCCAATTCAAATACAGACTTACTCAGCTTTTTTACGTCCAAGCAAGAATTGACAGCAGAGATTTTTTATACGATTGCTTTTCAATTACTGGAATTTGTGCCCTTTGTTGACTTTGATGATGTAGAAACATTCCACAAGGACATAAACTTTCCCATTACCTATGGAAATCTACTCGAAAATCTCTATCAATTGCTCAACACACGCACCAAAAACGGCAATCTCTTGATTGATAAACTAGTGAGCGACGGCTTGATCCCTGAAGACAATACCTACCACTATTTCAATGGTAAAAGTCTTGCGACCTTTACTAGCCATAATGCTATCCGCGAAGTGGTCTATGTGGAATCGCGCGTGGATACCGACGAAGATGGGCTGCCTGATTTGATTAAGGTCAGCATCATTCGTCCTCATTTTGATGGACAAATTCCTGCTGTCATGACTGCTAGCCCTTATCACCAAGGAACCAACGACAAAGCCAGCGACAAAGCGCTCTATAACATGAATGTGGATTTGGCTAAAAAAGAAGCTGGAAAAATCACTGTTCGTGACCCAGAAATTCACTTGATTGAAACGAAAAAGGAAGCTGTATTAGCGGAGCAAGCAGAAGAAACACTCGGTCATATCGGTACTTACACGCTCAATGATTATTTGCTTCCACGCGGTTTTGCTAATCTATATGTATCGGGTGTGGGAACCAAGGACTCTGAAGGCCTCATGACCAGCGGAGATTATTATCAAATTGAAGCCTATAAAAACGTTATTGATTGGCTCAACGGTCGTTGCCGTGCGTTCACAGACCATACCAGACAACGAGAAATCAAAGCCACTTGGTCCAATGGAAAGGTTGCTACAACAGGAATTTCTTACCTCGGAACCTTGTCAAATGGGCTAGCTACAACTGGCGTAGATGGTCTTGAGGTCATTATTGCTGAAGCTGGAATTTCTTCTTGGCACAATTACTATCGTGAAAATGGCTTAGTGACAAGCCCCGGCGGCTATCCTGGTGAAGATTTTGACTCTTTGACTGAATTAACTTACTCACGCAACCTCTTAGCTGGTGAAAATCTTCGTCATAATACTGCATATCAAGCTCATCTGGCGGAATTAAAAGAAAATCTAGATCGTAAAACAGGCGACTATAATCAATTTTGGCATGATCGCAATTACCTTATCCATGCCCACAAAGTCAAAGCTGAGGTTGTCTTTACGCACGGATCGCAAGACTGGAATGTCAAACCGCTGAATGTTTACAATATGTTCCACGCACTACCAAAACATCTCAAAAAACATCTATTTTTCCATAACGGTGCTCACGTTTACATGAACAATTGGCAATCCATTGATTTTCGTGAAGCTATGAATGCACTTCTTAGCAAGAAACTACTGAATTACGATTCACGCTTTGAATTACCAACTGTGATTTGGCAAGACAATCGTCAGGCTCAAAGTTGGCTGTCTTTAGAAACATTTGGCGATCAGAAATACGACACTCATTTCAACCTAGGTAAAGGCACACAAATTATCCCAAACCAATATGCTCAAGAAGACTACAACCGTTTTAGCAAAACTTATCAGACTTTCAAAAATGAACTTTTTGACGGAAAACTCAATCAAGTGACAGTGAATGTGACACTGGAAAAAGATTTATTCTTAAATGGTCCTGTTAAACTTAACCTTCGCCTTAAATCCAGTACTGATAAAGGCTTGATTTCTGCACAATTGCTGGATATTGGACACGCCAAACGGCTCCTTCCACTACCTAGTGTACTTGCACCAAAAGCTATGGATAACGGTCGCTTTTATATGTTGGAACATTTGATGGAATTACCCTTCAAAGAAACACCACATCGCGTCATCACCAAAGGTTTCCTAAATCTTCAAAATCGCACTGATTTGCTAACAGTCGAAGAAGTCACACCAGATCAATGGATGGAAATTTCTTTTGAACTTCAACCCACTATCTATAAAATAGCAGCAGGTGATACACTCCGTCTTGTCCTTTATACTACTGACTTTGAACACACTGTCCGTGATAATACCGACTATCACTTAACAATTGATTTAGAAAAATCTAGCCTAGATATACCAGATGTGTTAAAATAAAATCATAACTATTGAATATTAAGGAGAACCCAAATAATGATGAACATGCAATCAATGATGAAACAAGCACAAAAGCTACAAAAACAAATGGAAAAAGGACAGGCAGAACTAGCTGCGACAGAATTTATTGGCAAATCTGCCCAAGATCTCGTAGTCGCAACCCTTACAGGTGATAAAAAAATCGTCAAAATTGACTTTCAAGAAGCCGTTGTAGATCCAGAAGATTTAGAAACTTTATCTGATATGACAACCCAAGCCATCAATGCAGCTCTTGATGAGATTGATAATGCAACAAAGAAAAAATTAGGTGCATTCGCAGGGAAAATGCCGTTTTAGGCATTAGAATAATCTATTCAAAACTAATTTTATCAAACTATAAAAGAACAGCCGCTAAATACTCACTTAATGGCTGTTCTTTTTCTTAATATCTTACCATTTTATTGGTGGTAAATCTCCTATCAGCGTAAATAGAATAACTCCTACAATAATTCCTAAAAACAATTTTTTCCATTCAGTCTTCATTTTTGACCTCTTTCTGTAGTTTAGACTGCAATGATAGAGCAATATTTTTCAACTGCCTATTATTTTCCAACTCAAATAGAACAATTGATCTTTTGCAAGTTGTCAACGCTTCTTCCATTAAGCCCTGAGCTTTAAAAATATTGGCTTGCATCAATAACAATTCCCCCAAGAGATAAAGCGATTTATGCTCTAGGACACTTTCGATAGCAATTGTATTATAATAAAGCGCCTTTTCGATATCGTTCAAGCAAAAATAGCACCTAGATATGCTAATCAGAAAGCTCCATTCATATTCTAATTGATTCAACAATTTATAATTTGGGAGAATTTCTAAAAAGTAAGACATGGACTGTTCATAGTCTTCTTCTCCCATATAGATATTGCCCAAACTATTTAACACTCTTAAGTGCAATTCAGGATATTCCTTAGAAGATTCTGCTAAAACTTCTAATTCCTTTTTAGATTTTTCAAAATTTGAAAAATGATGATAGTCTAAAATAGCTTTATACCAATCCACATATAGTAGTTCTTTTGGGGTGAAGTTTTCAACTGGAAAGTTTGAAACAATATAAAGCAGTGTCTGATGATCTCGCTTATAAAATAACTCTTGAATTTCTTTTGAATAAACATCATGATTAGTTGAATGAATCGCAAAAATTTCTTCCACTTGTTTCATATCAATTTCTAATTTTTTGATTAAACCAAAGAAAATATCGGTAGAGGGAACCATTTCACCTCTTTCAATACGACTGATAATTCCCTGTGCACAAATCCCTTGTGCCAGCTCTTTTTGAGACATTCCGCGTCTCTTCCGATAACGTTTGATTAAATCTGCGATTTCCTTTTTCATTCTACCAATCCTTTTATTCTGCTCTCTATATTATACCACCTTCCCCTCTTGAATGCGATAAACTACATCACAAAGATTATCAATATCAGAAGCTAAATGGGAAGATAATACGACCAACCCTTTCTGTTTTTGCTTCAAAATCAAGTCTTGTGTGACAGCTACACTTTTTTCATCAAGAGCATTCATTGGCTCATCTAAAATTAAGATTTCAGGAGAATCTATAAATGCTTGTATTAACGCCATTTTTTTCTTAGTACCAAGTGATAAATTTTTATAAGCAGTATGTGTGAATTTTTCTAAACCATACAAAGAAATCCAATAAGATAAATCAATTTCTTTCTTATGGCGGCATAATTGTTTAACTAATTCTAAGTTTTCCAACAATGATAAATGGGAAATAAACTCTGGATTTTCGATCAAAACCCCAGCTCTTTCAATATAGTTTTTTCGCTTACGAATTTGGATATTATCCTGATAAACAGTACCTTTATCCAATTTTATATAACCAGCTAAAGCTTTTAAAATCAAGGTTTTACCTGAACCATTGATTCCCACTAAGCCATAAATATGATGATTTTCAAATGTCAAATGAATATCATTTAGAACAACATTTCCTTTATAGGTTTTAAAACCATGTTCAATTTTTAACATGCTGTCTCTCCCTCCAATACGATTCTAATAAAAATAAAGCTACTATGATAAACACAAACCACCCTATATAGGTCATCAATAGATATCGCACTAAAATTTCCCCTGCAAGAGCCATAATGACAATAACAGATGAGGAGCTATAGAGTTCAATCATTGAAAAACATAGCCAATCAACCACAAACCAAGACACTAAGAGATACAAAACTTCTGCTAGATTCCAAGAAAGACTTGGTAAGGTTAATGCTACTCCTACAATGCACACAGCTTGTACGATAAACTCTACTAGATAGTGCGGTAAAACGACTTTTCCTATTTTATATTTATAGTCCATGCTATTTTTTGAATGAAAACGAACTAATTCCCTACCTCCATTTGATAAATCTGACAGTAAAAGAAAGGTCATGAAAAAGCTAGTAAAAGATAAGCCTAAAATCATAATTACTCTTAAAAAATTGAAATTTTCTTGTGGGAAGACAGGAAAAGGATATAGGATTTGGTAAGTGAGTAGCTGCTTCAAATCTGTTAGATGGCGATCATTAAACTTGGTCATTAACAGATAAATCATGACACAAGTAAGAACACTTTTACTAATGAAAACAAATCTTTTAATCCACCTCATAAGATTTTCTCACTTTTAAGACTCCATACATAAGCAAAAACGGAAGGTAGGTCAGCGCTACTTGCCACAGTGAAACACCTCCGTAAGCCGTAATCATAAGATTCGACATTGGTACCAGATAAACTGGTAAAAAGCTGTATAAAATTGGTGCTAAGCCCCACAATAGGAATAAATATAAAAGGGCTGCTTTTGGGAAACTAACATAATAATCAACAAGATAGCAGGCAAAGAGTGTTTGAACAAAGAGAGCGCTTGCTTTTATCAAAAAATAATAAAGCAAATAAGCCCATGTACCGCGCGCAAAAATCCTTAATATAGAATGAGGATTAAAATACATTTCTAATTGAGGATATTCCATCCTGTTTATCACTAGAGCAATACCAATGATTACTAGCAATAGTATGGTAAATAACCCAACAATCAATCCTCCCATTTGACATTTTAAAGAAAAAAGCCTACGATCATAATCCCTCTGCTTCCCAATTACATACTTCAGATGACGGGTTTTAACAAAATGATAAATAAAAACAGCAAAGACGATAAGAATAGGAAATATGAAAGATTGGAAAAAATTATACTCAAATAAACTACCCTGGATAGATAACATTGTTCGTAAATATTGTTGCTTGATAGCCGCTCCATCTAGTTTAGCCAAGTCTGGAGCTTTGGGATCAAAAAACAAAATATGTTCGATGGCAGCATGATAAATCATCCCTAAAAATAAAATGGGAATCAGGAACATTGAGCGTCGAAAAGGGAATAACTTATATTTGACCATTTTAGTCTCCTTTTAAAAAACGAGGAAGAAACTATTTCGTAAAAATACTATACTATCCGATTAGTGTGAGTCTGGAGACCAGCTTCCATCAATAAAGAAAGAGCCATCCCAAAAATTTTCACGAGCTAAATTCAAGTTGTAAATATAACCAGCTTGCGCATTATTTGTATAAACTCCACGTTGCCCTGTCCAAGTAAGGTCAACATCACTCCGACGTGCTCCGTTTGAATTTGCCAAATAGTGTTTTACACGAATTTGTGGACTTTTTGAATCTAAATTCACAACATAGTAACTACTATTCATCTTCTGCAAGTAAGAGGTTCCTGCAAAGGCAGGAGTAATCCGAAAGCGGGAAAGTTGACCTATTTGTCTGCCTCTTGCACCAACCAAACCTGCTGTCAAAAGAAGAGTAGCTAGTACAGCTATAAATCCTAATTTACTTTTTGTCATATTATACCTCATTTCTAAAATAGTTGCTTCCTCTCTACAAAATAATATAGCACATAGAGAAAACGCTGTCAATCTTTTTTAGATATTTTTATCACAAAAAGATTTTTGTCAAAATACCCCTCCTAGTTCATTACTAAGAGGGGCTTGTCTTATGTAAAATTAAAAAAGTCAAAAGCTTGATTGATTAGCAAGTCGGCGTATTTAGGATTATTTTGCAATTCTTTAATAGCTGTTTGTACTAACTGCACATCATCAGTGATAATGCCATCTACACCTAAACGCAACGATTTTGAAATAGCATTTTCATCATTGACCGTCCAATCATACAGTTTCTTATCCGTTTGCCACAGCTTGAAAATAAAATTATCATCAAGTGTGGAGTACTCCATTGTATAGCCACTTGCCTTAGTACGTGGGAAAATGGTATTGTAAGGGAGAATGAAAAAAGTTGGAATGCTGGCATCATATTTAACTACTTTATTGATGACTTTATAATCCAGTGAATGCATTTGGTGGCCATATTGTTTAATGGTGTTCCCATATTTATTCAGAAAGCGCTCCATCATATCAGGCGAATCTTTCTTACTGGTTTTTATTTCAATCAGCAAACGTTGACCCAATTCATTAGCACGTTTTAAATAAGCATCAAAACTCGAAATCTTTGTACGATAGCCATTTTCAGTAACATCCAAAGCTGTTAATTCTGTCAACGTCAAATCTTGTGGCTTCGCGTTAACTCCAGTCAAGGCAGATAAATTCGCATCATGCATCATGACAAATTGTCCATCCTTTGTTTCTTGAACGTCCATTTCAATATAGTCTGGCTTTAATAAGGCTGTCTTCTCTAACGATTGAATCGTATTTTGGACACCGTTTGCCTGTGAAACACCACGATGCGAAATCACAGCAGGATTGTTGCTCAACGGAATCTGAAGATAGCTATAACCCTCAGCTGCAAATGCTAAAAAAGCAATCGACATAACAACCCAACGATAGAGTCGATCTAACTTCCTGCGTGCACTGTGACAAAGTCTTTTCTCTGTCAAAAAAGCTACAAATTTAACTAAAAAATAGGTCAACATCAAATAGTGAGTCGTTTTCATCAGCACATAATTGACAACTCCGGTTATAAGCGCAGTTTGATTGGACTGACCGTCCGTATAAGTTTGAAGGCACAATAATGGAATCGTTATGGCAAAAAAGAGTAGAAAACTCTTGGTAACAATCCAAAATAAGTGCCAAGAATAGAACAGCAAACGCTTATGTGTTTTTTCCAAACTAAATCGAACCGCTTCTCTGACAGAGACATTTTCAATCAGAATTTTTGGCAACGCAAACATCAAACGGACAGCAATCAACAGCATCAGCAATACTAGTAAAGCAAGTCCAATTCCAGCTAAAAAGTAAGTATCTCGTAAATAAGACACGATAAAATTCGGAATTAAAATTTTATTTAAATAATAAATTTTCAAGATTTTCCGAATGAACGGAAAAAGCAAACCAATGTACAATAAAACAAATGCAACTTTGCTGGGACGAACTTGTTTTAAAAGTGAAAAACCATCAGAGACTGTTTTTTTAGTGAATGCAAAAAGTGTACTTCCCTGCTGAGTCAGCAAATTATGAGCACCTAAAAAGAGCAAACCAACCTGAAAATAAGCGACTAGCAGGTTCACTAGAAATAATACAATAAATGCTAGAGTTAGCAACAGATTGCTGGATAGTACCGCTAAGACATTATTGTACGATAAAAATTGATAACCTGTCAGCTTCAGCAAAGAATCTGCAGCCCAGGAATTAAAAGGTAACCAGAGATACTCCATTACCATAAAAATGATAAAAAATAAAAATAAAATTTTATCAAGATTGTAATACAGCTTATGAAAGTCTAAACGTTGTTTCATCATTCTCCTTTATCTATCTCATCAGTAGAAGCATAGAGAGGATTTGCTATGCGAATCAAATCTCCATAACTTTTCTTTAATGTTTCAAAAGCAGTTCTAACCTCTATAGGAATTTCTACGTGCGAAATATAGCCTCTTCCCCTTGGTCCATATCCCGATTCATCATCTGACAAACGATGAATTTCTCCCATCAACAGACTGATATAATGCTCTATTTCCCACATACCGTAAATCGACTGTTTAAATTCAAGCTTCTGATTCTTTACGGTTACATCAGCCTGATAAGTAGCAAAATTGATGATACATGTATCTGAAGAAAGATAGTTCCTGATTCCTGCTTCCATACGCGCCTGCATTGTCGCATCTTGACTAAGAATGATAGAATGAAAATCAATCTTTTCTCTTTTCAGCAAATCCAACAAATAAGTGATGTTGTTCCCACAATTAGTCGAGTGAGATTCCAAGTAATCAGCCGTTAAATTATACCTTTCTTTCAAATAAGCATTAAAAATTTCTGCCTCCGAAAAAGTTTGTGTTTCTATTTTCGGATATTTCTTTGCGATCACTTGCCGAAGAGTCTCCGTCGTATGTCCTGCCCCACCGACAATAATATAAGTCTTTGCTACTCCCTCTAACATAGCCTGCGCCAAAACGTCTCCACCAGCCAAAATACTTCCGCCAAACAGAACCATGACATCAACTTGTTTCAAGTGATATTTCTTTTTCAACGCTAACTGTGTTAATTCTGGCAAATCGCGTTTTCCACAAAAAGAGCCAAGGATATTGATATTGTTTGCTAGTTCTTCCTTTACCATACTTTTCATTCTATAAAAAAATCCCAGTTTCTTCAACCGAGATTCTCATTATCTTCCAAATAATCTTGCAAAGAAGCCCTTTTGTTCTTGTGCTTGTACTTTTTCCTTAGCTTCGTCTAATTCTAATAGCAACGTTTCACGTTCATTCATGGCCTTTGCAGTCAGTTGTTGCTGTTGATCTAATTGCTTATCTTTTTCAGCGATTTGAACATCTTTCACACGCAACTGCTCATCTTTTTTAGCCAATTGAACATCTTTTGCTCTTAGCTGATCATACAAGCGCACGATTTCAGCATTTTTCTCATCTACTAAAATTTCCATGAGTTCACGCTGTTTCACGTCCTCGCTGACTGGTTCATCTTCAAAAATCGTCTTTTTGTAGATTTCCTCCAGTTTTATCAAACCGCTACGCGTCACAACAGTGACCCCTTTTTCATTTTTGTCAGTATCTTCGGGTGCAAGAGTTTTAACTCGATTGTTCATTGCCTGACGGCTAATTCCTAAAATTTCGGCTAACTCGCTGACTGTTTTTTCAATTGCCATAATTTCCTCTGAAACATTTCTAGATATAGATACCTAAATCTTATCATATCAAGGCTTAACTGTCAAATTTGCTCTGAATTTTAGGGAATTTCGCCGCATTTATGATACAATGAAATTTAAAGATTCCTTACAGATTTATCTAAAGAAAGAGATACTATGAAACACTTTGATACAATCGTTATCGGAGGTGGTCCTTCCGGCATGATGGCTGCTATTTCCAGTTCTTTTTATGGACAGAAAACCCTGCTCCTTGAAAAAAACAAAAAATTAGGTAAAAAACTAGCTGGAACAGGTGGTGGTCGCTGCAATGTGACTAATAACGGTAACTTGGATGACCTCATGACTGGCATTCCTGGCAATGGTCGCTTCCTCTACAGCGTTTTCTCTCAATTTGACAATCATGATATCATCAACTTTTTTACAGAGAATGGTGTCAAACTCAAGGTCGAAGACCACGGTCGTGTTTTTCCAGCTACAGACAAGTCTCGGACGATTATTGAAACCTTGGAACAAAAAATGAAAGAGCTAGGTGCTACAATTAAAACACAGACAGAAGTGGTTTCCGTAAAGAAAAATGAAGATTGCTTTATCATCAAGTCAAGTGAGTACATTTGGAGTTGCGACCGCTTAATTGTCACAACAGGTGGCAAGTCCTATCCTTCAACTGGCTCTACCGGCTTTGGCTATGAGATTGCTCGCCATTTCAAACATACGATTACCGAGCTAGAAGCTGCTGAAAGCCCGCTTTTGACTGACTTTCCACACAAGGATTTACAAGGAATTGCCCTACAAGATGTCACCCTCAGCTACGATAAGCATATCATCACTCACGACCTGCTCTTTACTCATTTTGGTTTATCTGGTCCAGCTGCTCTACGGATGTCCAGTTTCATCAAAGGCGGAGAAATGATTTATTTGGATACTTTGCCTCAGATGAGCAGAGATGATTTGGCAGCATTTTTAGAAAATAACCGAGAAAAATCGCTCAAAAATAGTCTCAAACAATTACTTCCTGAACGTCTGGCAGACTTTTTCGCGCAGCCATTCCCTGAAAAAGGCAAACAATTGACTGGAAAAGAAAAAGAAGAGCTCATTCAACAGCTCAAAGCTCTACCGATTCCTATTACAGGCAAAATGTCTCTAGCCAAATCTTTTGTGACCAAAGGCGGTGTCAGTCTTAAGGAAATCAATCCCAAGACTTTAGAAAGCAAACTAGTTCCTGGGCTTTATTTTGCTGGCGAAGTGCTGGACATCAATGCTCATACTGGTGGATTTAATATTACAGTCGCTCTCTGTACTGGCTGGGTCGCTGGAAGTGTGGAATTGCTAAAAAGTATCGAATCTGGGCAATAGTTTCGACAGAGCGTCTGACAAATTTTTGATAATTGACCTATGTTCCATTCCAAGTAATGAGAATTAGCGGTATTCTGTAAATGACTCATTTGGATGACCTCCTGTTGATTTTGTCACTTACAGTACAGTCCAAATGGGTTTTTATGGTATTTTGAAGTGAACTAGCACCACGGGTAAAATTTATAGAATCAAAACGCTATCGCGAGAGTAAACACATCAAAGACGTGACCATCATTGACCAAGAAATGGATACAGACTAACTGCCTATGAAACCAACCACCCTACAAATTGACTTAAAAAATATTACGATACAACTACCACCCGATAAAATTATCGTTGACCGTTCCGAGTATGAAGAACTCAAAAAAATCTCCTCAAAAGGGCGTTATCTAACGCTCTCTGAGGTTTTAGAACTTCTTTCCGTCTCTCGTCCATGGCTGCTCGAAAACGTGCTTTATAAACCTGAAATTCGGAAGCAAATTGACATTGATAAAAATAGCAATGGATTTGTGAAATACCCAGATAATCAAGGTGGACGCTATTACTTTCTGGCAAGCAAAACCAAAGAATTTTTTGAGGAACATTTTGCAAAAATTTTTGAATTATGATAAGATAACCAAGATAAAACCTTGGTTATCGATTTCTTAGAAAAGAGGTAATCATGTCACTATACATTACGCAACGCGGAGGGAAAAAAGGGAAGTGGTCTTATCGTATCACTGACAAAAAAGGAAACTATATTACATCAAAATCAGGATTTAAAACCAAAAAAGAAGCTGAAATTGAAGGTTTGACCCAAGAAATTAAATTACATCAAGGAAAGGTCATTGATAAAAACATCAGTCTCTTTCAATTGTGGGAAAAATGGTACCATTTAAAAATCATCCCACTGAATAAAATGGAATCTACACAAAACAAGCATCGCTTGCGTGGGAAGTTTATTCAAAAATACTTTGGAGACTCACCTGCTGTATCCATCACATCAAGCCAATATCAAGCATTTATCAATAAATACGCTGAAACAAATTGTCGTGATAATGTCAGCCGCCTAAATGCAGAGATACGAAGTGTCCTTATTTTTGCTAGGCAAGATAAGCTCAGTATAGATTTATTCACAGAAGGAGTTGTACTATCTGGCAGAGAATCACCAAAATCTAAAAATGAAAGATATATCCATAGCTTAGAAGATTATAAAAAACTTTGTCAGTATCTAGAATATCTCCTCGATTATCAAGAATCCGTCATTCCATACCTCTTATATATCCAACTGAAAACAGGTATGCGGTTTGGAGAAGTTCTTGGCTTAACTTGGGATTGTATCAATATTGAAAATAAGACCGTTAAAACATATAGACGCTATGATTGCACAAGAAAACGCTGGACAAAAGCTAAAACAGAAACTTCTATCCGTGACGTTCCGATTGATGATACTACAGTCTCTATTTTACAAAAGCTAAAGGCTGAACAAAGGTATGTTTTAAGAAGCCATCAAGTTTCTAATCCAGACAAATGTTTGTTCTTTGATAAACAATCTGGACTACCCACAAATTCAGCAGTCAATAAACAATTAAAGAAGATACTATCTGAATTGTCTATTACTCCTTCAAATATGACTAGTACTGGTTTAAGACATACTTACGCAAGCACACTTCTGGCAATGGATATAGACATCTGGGCAATCGCCAAGAATATGGGACATAAAGATATTCAGCAAATCAGTGAGACTTACGGGCATTTAATCAAAGAAAAAGCTATCCGTGAGGACAATAAAATCCGTGACTTTTTCCACGGTTTAAGCCAGTAAAAACTATTTTGAACAAATTTTGAACAAAAATAAAAGAAACGCTGATTTATCAACGCTTCTCAAACTTAAGCAATACCGGCGGCCGAGATTTTAATACTTTAGTTAAAATCACTTTGTTGATTTTAAAGCATTTGGACAATCTAGACTACTTAAAAAGTGGTTTATTTTTTTATTTTTTGGGAGAAAAATTGGGACACAACAAATATGATAGTCGTAACTGATTTAAAATATTTTTAGTATACTATCAAATAGTAATTAAATAATAATCATATTCATAGATTTAATTTATATCCTTCAATAAATTATCATCAATTTTTAAAACTCTATCAAAAAAGTCAAGTTCAGTAAGATGGTGCCCCACTGCAATTATGATTGCTGTGGGAAGTTTCGACTTTAATAATCTTAGTAATTTTCTAGTAGATAAGGTATCGACATTCGACAATATTTCATCTAAAATTAATACCTTAGGAGAGTATAATATTGCTCGTGCAAGGCGTAATTTCTGAAGCTCCCCTAAACTAAGATGTTTACTTAATTCTTGACCAGAAGTGTCAATCCCTTTGTCTAACGTCAGTATTTTTTCATATAAGCCAATATCTTTTAAAATATTAGATATGTCTTTATCAGATACTGTGTCTGATAAAAGTTCTTCTCGTAATGATTTTAGTGGAAAGCCTTGATTATTTGACAGATAAATAATATTAACCGGTGTTAGTTTTATTTGATTATCTAATTTTAGTGATACACCACTTTTCTTTTTAAAATATATATCTCCTGTATAGTTATCATATAAGTTAACAAGAGATTTCAAAAGTAAAGTCTTTCCACTACCATTTTCTCCACACAACAGAATCCTTTCTCCTCTTAAGAAAGTAAGATTAATATTATCTATTAATTTGTTCTCACCACTAAAAATATTTAAATTACATAAATTCATAGAATCCAAATTGTTAAGGTCGACTGTAGCTTGGCTTTTCGGAGACATCTTTAAGAATTCTGCTATTCTCTGTTCATAAACCTTACTAATTGATACCGTAGCTATGATATTTACAAGTTGGGTAACTGGCGAGAAAATTACTCCACTATAGGTATTAAATGCTATTAAATCACCTATTGAAATTTGATTATTAACAACCAAAAATACTCCAAGAACAAAAATTAAAATTGTTGTTGAAGAGATTATACCTGTAGATATAATTCCTATAAAATTTTGAAAAGTTCTAACTTCGGAATTAGTTACATAATTACTGCTAATATTTTCTTTAAATTCTTTGTATACTTTTGAGAACAATCTAAATATTTTTATAACTTCATAATTTGTTGTTATCGTGTTTAAATTATTTAACAATAAATCTCTATTGTTTTGTTGTTCATAACTTAGTAACTTTAATTTTTTTCCTACATATATCATCCATAGTATATAGATAGGAATCATAAATAATACAATAAATGTTAAGCTAATATTTATCTGTGACATTAATATCAAATAACCCAAAAACAGACCTATATTTGAAATAAAAGGAACTACCGTATTCTCAACATTTGTCACATATAGCTCAGAATCATTAAAAATAACAGTTGTAATATTAGAATCATTTGTTAATGATTCTAAAGCATCTTCTGATAAAATTTGCTGACGCAATACCATTAAAAATCTTTGAAAAAAGTGTGCTGATGCTATAGAATTTAGCCTACCAACAAGTAACTGAAATAGTATAATTACGATTACAAGTATAATATAGGGGAATAGTTTTTGAAGATTCCCACCAATTAAAACATTATCTACAATAAGTTTGGATATATATGGCATAGGTAAAGAAAATACCACACCTAATAAAATCAAAAAAACAATAGAAGTAAAATGATATTTATGTTGCCTTACAAAGTTCCAAAAGAATTTCATAATATTGATTTTCCTTTATAATTATCACACTATCAGTTTCTGAAAACTTTACAATAATTAACTTGCTATTGAATTAAATATAACTACCTTTTCTAAATATCTTGTCAAAACCTCGTTTCTAATTTCCATATAATTATTTTCTATTGCCTCTAGTAAATGTTTATTATTGTATAAATAGGCACAGTATAAACATTTATGAGCAAAACTTGGTGACACTTCCCCTAACCATTTAGAAGCCGTTTCAACAACTTTTTTAGGACCGTCTACAAAAATCCATATTTTCAAAAAATCATTATGATGGTTAGATAATAGCTTTTCTAAATCTGAATCCATGATTTTACCTAAGTGTAACTCACTAATATCATTAGAAGTGAGACCACAACACCCTACTACATCATTTCTAGGTTCCAAGGCAACTGTATCAAATATTCCATCACATCCTTCATCATTACCTGACAAAAGCGTCTTATCAAATTTATAAACTGTATCTGTATGAAAGGAAACCCATATCGTAGGCATAACTTTTAAAAGTTTAGAGTAACTTTTATTTTGTATATATTTAGAATAGAGTGGGTGATTTATAAAATCTTCTACTTTAAATTTTTTACTACTATTAGTCTCTACTGCGATACAAGTTAATAGTCCCTGTTCTATACTTGCTATTGTACAATGTAAAACATACTCTACGGGAACAAATTTTTGATGACTATCACCAGTTGAAAAATTAATTTCATTTAATCCGTTGTCTTTTAATTTTTGAACTCGTTTTCTAGCAGAATCTATACTGGTACCCCAGAATCCGTTAGTTACACACCTTGTTAGGAATCCTAACTCGTGTGCATATTTGATACTCTTAATTAACAATTCAAAATTAATAAAACATTCTCCACCCGAAAAAACGACAACTTTTATACTTCCAATTTGCTTAACCTTATTTAAAAATATTCTTATTTTGTCGAAACTTAAAGAAGTCCCCTTTAGACGAGGCGAACAAGAGAAACAGCATTCATCACATTCAGCAATGCATTGATATGTCATAAGTATTGCTGCTGTCCGAGGTTTGGGTTCTAAATCATTCATTGACTTCTCCTAGGTTATTATACTCTCTAACTGTTTGAACAAATTGTTCAATTACATCTTTTAAATATGATACTCCACCAGTCTTAAGTGCCTTTCGAGATACTTTGGATAAAAATTCATTATCTATTTTTTTGAAAAAGTCTTCACTTTTATCAGGGTCGGAAGCTAGAACTCCTAATGCAACTGCAACTAAAGTTGCAGCTCCTACTACTGTGGTCAACCCTGCCACTACATTTGCACCAGCCGCGACTTCGTGTAAAGCTACATAAGATACAGTATAAAACCATCCTTTACTATATTCTACGGTTGGTTTCAGTAAATAGACATCATCCTTAGACATGCCATAATGAATTCTTTCATTTTCTATAAAATCATATGGAGCCAGAAGATTTTGTTCGGATAGGTTATCAAGAGTTAATGAGGCTGCGATATCCATTGGGACATCTAAACTAAATTTAGACTGTTTATCCATATCTCTTAAAGAATCACCAAAAATACGTTTATTACTCATAATGTTACCTCCTTCAATTATATGAGTTAATGTGTGGGACCCAAAATTAATAGTAAACAAAATATAATAAATATTAGGATAAAGGCACTAATATAGATTATACGACCTATTGGATGTTTGGGATTTATAGCTATACCAAGGTATCTAACTTCTGAAAAATTTTTAGAATCTTGGAATTTGTTATCTTCAAATTTATATCCAGCAACCAACATGCAAAATATTGAAACACACAGTAAACAAGCTAGTATCTTTTGGATTTTAAGTGAAACACCACCGCCTAAGCTAAGCATTATACCCATTATAATCAGTTCACAAATAAGAAAAGTGAAAAATAAAATTAATGGAATATTAATACTTCTATTTTGTTTATGTTTATTATTGTGCCTCTTTTTATCCCAATATCTATAATAATTTCCTAAAGCAAGTATAATTAACAAGCTTCCTAATCCGACTAGACTTATCAAATAGTCAATATGAGTATAAGTACAAATAATGGCTAATAAAATAAACCCTGCTGTAATTATCAAATTAAAAATTCTTATTTTTTTTGACATAATATGCCTCCTCATAATAAGATGAAAAACATCTTATTTTACCCTGCTTAATTAACTATTATATTAAAATTAGCTCTGATGTCTTACTTATTCCTTTACCATATTTTCGCAATCATTATACAACTTCTTTTTAGTTTTTTCAATAGAAATTGAATAATTATTAATCAATATTTTTGGTTTGTCTATTTTTGTATTACATAATTGTAATATTTTTCTAGTATAATATTATCAAAGGAGGTTGGGAAAATGAAAAAAATACTTAGTCTATTACTTTTAGGAATTGCTACTATATTTCTAATATCTTGTTCCAAACAAAATACTCTTGACGGAAAATATTATAACCAATATGATTATCTAGTACTTGAAATTAAAGGAAATCAAGGAACATATCATGAAAATCACAATCATCCGATAACTAATGTAGATTCTCAAAATAAAACATTTAGTTTTTCAGCTTCTGGAAGAGAATATGTTGCAACCTATGATATTAAAAAAGATGGGACTTTAACATTTGATACAGGAAACTTCCTAACAGGAGGAAATAAACAAACAGTTTATAAAAAAGATAGTGAAGCCTATAAGAAAAATATAAAAAAATGACTTAGAGATTTTCTCTAGGTCATTTTCTTGCTATTAAAAGGAGTTTTGCATGCCGTTTGGCTTCTACTTCTGTTAGTTGTTTAGGGTTCCAAGCATAGCTAATAGATTGTCCCTTATCATACAATCCCCAGATTTTGAATTTTGGATAACATTGTTTTACCAAAGAGATGAATTGAGTATCTGCTAGCTCTGGTAAGTCAATATCTGAAATGAAGTTTGATTGATTTATTAAATGGTTGAACTTATCTAATGCGCTAGGTTCAAATTCATTGTAATCAGAGATGATATAGTCTTTCACTTGGTCAAAGTAACCGATAATATGTTTATTTTTTCTAGTTAGATAATCTTCTACAATTTGTTTTGCAGATAGTCTATTGATGTCTAATTCAAAATTTAAGAAGTCCGTCAAACGAGTTTTAAGAGCTTGTCCAGAAACTTGTAATGCTGTTTCTACCTCTTGAAAAGCCATTTGCTGATAAAAAATCTTAGTTAGAAGCACAATATCAGGCATTAAGAGAAAAGCTGAGTAAAAATTGGCTTCCCTTTCTTGTAAAGAATCATCATGAAAATCAGTGAATACTCGCCCACTGTGATGTAATAAGATGTGTCCTAATTCATGACATTTTGTGAAATTTTGACGATTGATAGAATCGCTATCTTGATAGGAAATCGTTAAAACATCATCATTGATATTAAAACCTGCTATATCTATTCGGATATGGTGAGGAATAACCAGTATATTTTTCTTGTTGACTTTATAATTGAAGTAATCCTGAAAGGTATAATAAAGAGGATGTACTTTATTTAATTTCATGAATGGATAAAGTGTTTGTTTGACACGATTCCAAACATTAAAGTAAATTCTTTGCACGAAACATCAGTCTTTCTTTTCTTTATTCATAGCCTTAATGGTTTTTTCTCTCTCTAACAGAAATTCTCTCAAATCTTCTTCTAGTATTTTTTTCTCTTCATCCGATAAATTTTTAGAAGTTTTCCGATACAGAACTTCAAACGTTGATAAGTCAATTTCATCTGAATTTTTGTAGTCAGATTTACCTAAAAGATAATCCGTCGAAACATTATAAAACTGCGCAAACTTTTCTAATGTTTCTGAAGATGGTTTTCTTCGTCCATTTTCCCATTGGGCATATGAAGGTTGCGATATATTTAAACTTTTAGCTATATCGTTTTGTGTCAGATTGGCTTCTAAACGCAGAGCCTTTAAGCGTTCAGGGAACATTTTTATACCTCTTTAAAAAAATTTCTTTTTTTTACAAAAAACTCTTGACAATATAGTCATAAGACTATATAATATAAATATAGTCAGTTGGCTATATAATAATTTTGCTAGACTTGACCTAAAAGTGAAATTAACTTCAATAAAGAATAGACAAGGCAATTTAGCAAAATATTTAAATCTGTCCTTTGAAAATTGAATAAAAAAGTGCGTCAGACAACCTCACTCAAGCTTAGCTGACCAACACACAATAATCATTTAACAACTATTATTGTACAGGTTTTATCGCAAAAAGTCAAGGAGGTTGGAGTAGATGAACACAAAAATCCTTTGGAATTATCTCACGCACTCGGCTTTTTGCCCCTCTTGACCGGATAACAAAGGGGAACTGCTGGCGCTGGTGGCGTCGGAAATGCTGACAGGTAAGATACGTTCTGCTGGGGTAAGCATAGGCGGTTAATCGTGGCTATAGTGAAGTGAGATGACTATAATAACAGAGATTAGTCAAGTACAGCTATAGGACGGTGATAACAACACTGAGTGTGTGACGATATGAGCACGCCCTAAACAGATGATTCATCTGTTTAGACGAGTAGAAAAACGCTAAAACAAACACAAATGATTGACAATGTAAACTATCTGTATTACAATAAATAATGAAAGGTGGTGGCGTTTATGGCAACTGTACCAACTCAAATTCGGATTAATGAAACTGTCAAAGCCCAAGCAACTTCATTATTTAATGACTTGGGGATGGATATGTCTAGTGCAGTCAATATTTTTCTTCGGCAATGTCTATTGCGTGGTGGACTTCCTTTCACGGTTGAAGTTCCCAATTATAGCCAAAAGACCTTAGAAGCTCTGGCAGAAGCTAAACGAATCTCTCGTGATGAAACGGTCGCTTCTTATGACAATCTAGCAGATTTAAAGAAGGCTCTGGAAGTTTAGATGTATCAAGTCAAGTTTACCTCTGCTTTTAAAAAGAGCTATAAACGGATTAAAAAGCGAGGCTTAGAGATAGCACTCTTAGATGAAGTGATTGAAAAACTCCGTCTAGGTCAGACACTAGAAGAAAAATACCGTGACCATGAACTCAAAGGAAACTTTGTTGGCTTTAGGGAATGTCACATCAAGCCAGATTGGCTCTTGATTTATCTGATTGAAGACGATATTTTGACATTGACTTTAGCTGATACAGGCAGTCATGCGGATTTGTTTAAGATGTGAAGACAGTTCTTTGTGAGCTGTCTTTTTTGTTTTCTACTCCTTTAAGCGGATGAATGATTAGCCTATCCATGTCCTTTCAAACGGACATTTCAAAAAATTGCCATTCTAAAGGAAAGCGAGGAAAAAAGATGAATGATTATGAACAAAGTTTTCACCGTCTTTATGAGAACTTTGTTTTTTCTTTGAAAATCTATCTGAATAACCATTATCAAAAGGTCTTATATTATCAAGTGCTAGAAAAAATGGATAAGTTATTTCACAACTACCAAAAACTAGGCTTGCCAACGGTTCAGTTAGTACAATGGAAAAATCACTACAAATATAAAGTTCAACATGATTACATCATGAATGGAGGTACAACATGAATGGAGGTACAACATGAATGGAGGTACAACATGAATTATTTTGAAAAACGATTCCAACAAATCTATGAGAAGTTTCTTTTCTCCCTTAAAATTTATCACACGAATCCTGCACACTGTGAAACGTGCTACCGAGACTGTCTAAACGAAATGGACAGTCTTTTTTTACGCCATGATACCCATGACCAGTTTGCTAAAGAGCTTTTAAATTGTAAAAAGGCTTTTCAGTTTAAAATCAAAAAAGCTTATTTTGGAATGTAAGGAGGACAGTATGACTAGAGTAAGAGCACCTGTAGATTAAAAAGATGAGTTTATTTTTTTGACCTAGACAAGTCATAAAACGGCCTAAACAAAATAGAAAATGAGGTAAATAGAATGGAAATTACAAAAGTATTCGTTGACCAAAACCAAGTCTTAGGAAATGAGGTCTTTGTCTCAGGTATGGAAGAAGTCCGTGCCAATGATTATAACCCTGTCTCTTATCGTATTTTTGAAATTTCAAGTCGAAAAGAGCCGTCTGCCTTTCTTATTGTAGAAGGCTTTAAAATGTCAGATGTCCCTGAAGGGCGTCAAAAAGTTGTCTTCCCACGTGGGATTGCTATTGAACGTCGTAACTTCCGTTTTGGAGGCAAACGCAAACATGAAAATGTTATTGTTGCGGAAGAAATGCGTACAGTAAAGTCTAAATAAGAAATAGAATAGGAGAAACATTATGACTGTAAAATTTGCTGCTGATGTGATTGAAACTTTTGATACTGCCAAAACACTTGGAACACTTAATTTTCTTGAAGCCCTTCCTAGTATGAAATGGGAAGATTACCTTGAAGAAGGAACAGGTGAAGAAAAACGCCGTGAAACAGACGAAGTGGACTATGTAGATGTGAAGCTCTACTCTTCTGCTGTAAACGGGGATATTACCGTAACGGTTCCACCTGAAGCCAAAGTGGCTCAAATGACCGCTGAAAAGAACTACAATGAGGAAGTAACACTTGTAGCTCCTACGGCTCGCTTCTGGTCAAATTCAGAAACTATTAACAATCGCCGTGTCTTGACAAGTGGGGTTAAACTACGGGCTAAAGATGTTGTCTTAGCAGGGAAGCCTGAACCGAAAAAGGAAGGATAAGCGCCTATGAAGCTGTTCACCTATCGGGGGATTCGTGTTCGGAAGTTTCATGAAAAAATCAAACGGCTAACCTTTGCTCTTTTTCTTCTGCCCTTTCTCCTTGGAGGGGGCTTTTTAGCTTACCTGAACCAAAACCAGCTTCAAAGCCAATTTCAACGTGACCCGCTAACCTATGGGATTCTTTTTAGTGGAAGTGTATTAGGATTGCTGCTACTAGACGGCTTGGTACAAGTGATTTGTTACCGAAAATTTCTTTTCTTTAGCCGTCTAGATAGTTTACGGATTCTTTCCCACTTTTTGCTGGATAATAACTTGTATAAGGTCAAGAAAATCAAGTCAAATCATCACACAAGAGAACGGATTCTATTACCCAAAGTGTATTTGAAGTGTGACCGTTTTAGTATTACCGTTTCACTCCACCTTCAAGGTAGCCGATTCCAAGACCGTTTTATTGCTCTTGAAAAGCCTCTTGAAATTATGCTTGACGGAGACTTTATGAATAAGCAATTTACCAAAGGCTACGTGTCCTACACCATTGCCATTGACCAATTTTCAGGTCGCTTATCTATCTTTGATGTTAAGATGACAGATAAGGGAATCCGCCTAATGAAAGATGTCTATTGGGATTTCAATAAATACCCACACTTGCTGATTGGTGGTGGAACGGGTGGTGGTAAAACGGTTCTCTTGATGATTTTGATTTGGGTCTTGGCACAAATTGGTTATGTGGAAATTCTTGACCCGAAGCGCTCTGACTTTGTCGGATTGAAACAGATTCCTGTCTTTAAAGGGTGGGTTTACTGGGATAAAAAAGAAATGTTAGCTTGTTTAAAGCGTGCCGAGCAAGAAATGGACAAACGTTATGATTACATGACCAGTCACCCTGACTATCAAGCAGGGAAAAAGTATTATGCTTATGGGCTAAAGCCTCGCTTTATCGTCATTGATGAGTTGGCAGCCTTAGCCGCTAAATTAGAGCGAGATTACCAATCATCTGGAGACTTTATCGAATACCTAACAGAATTGATTTTAAAAGGTCGCCAATCTGGAGTTATCATGATTGTTGCTATGCAACGTCCTGACGGAGAATACCTCAAAACGTCTTTACGTGACCAATTTATGAAACGGATTTCTGTTGGGCACTTAGAAGATACTGGGAATAAAATGATGTTTGGGGACGCTAACGCGAATAAAGTTTTCAAAAAGATTGATGAAATTGACGGAGAGGAGATTTTCGGTCGTGGTTATATTGCAAATGGTGGAGAGGTGGCTAGAGAATTTTATTCACCTATTGTTCCCCTTGAGGAAGGCTTTTCTTTCTTTGAGGAATACAAGAAACTACCCGTCTTAGATGACCCACTATTAGAAACAACAGAAACTACTCAAACGTCATCATCTGACTTGTCCGTTGAACAAGCAGAATCTCCCCTCCTTCCTCTGAATGACTTTGCCAAAGAATTTGATGTGCCCATTTCAACCTTACGAAACCTTGTGAAATACATAGAGGAACAGTACTATCCATTCATCAGAGAGGACAACCGTATTCTGTTAGATGAAGCAGATATTGCTTTGTTGGAGGAAATTGTGATAGAGAAAGAACAGGCTGACTTGCCCTATAAGCAAGTTGTCCTTCAACACTTTGAAACACCTCTTGAGCCAGCGTAGGCACGAAGGTCAAGGTCAGGGCTACGCCCGTCCGACCTGCCCGACCGAGCTGACAAGCGGGCGTTTTGGGGTGTGCCCTAGGCACGCCCCAAAAGGGCTTAACCTCCCGATACTAATAGGGGGGTTAAAACTAACACAAGCCCTTAAAAGGCTGTTCTTATCCCAATGACTAGCCTAGCTAGCATAAACACAAAAAACAAATACTTGTACAATTTCCTGTCAAGTGCTATAATAAGAATAGTCTTAAAGTGAGGTGATATAAAATGGAAGCTGTCGTCTATTCAAATTTTAGAAACAATTTAAAGAATTACATGAAAAAAGTCAACGATGAATATGAACCTCTAATGGTTGTCAATAAAAATCCTGATGAAAATATTGTGGTCTTATCTAAGGAAAACTGGGATAGTATTCAAGAAACCATTCGCCTAATGAATAATGATTATCTTTCAGACAAGGTTCTATCAGGAATGGAACAAGTCAAGCAAAAGAAAGTCATTCAACGCCCATTATTAGAGGTGGAAGATGTTTAACTTTACAGAACAAGCTTGGAAAGATTATGTTTCTTGGCAACAAGAAGATAAAAAGATACTCAAACGTATCAATCGTTTAATGGAGGATATCAAACGAAATCCTTTTGAAGGGATTGGAAAGCCTGAACCCTTAAAATACCGTTATTCCGGTGCTTGGTCTCGTAGAATTACAGATGAACACCGATTAGTCTATATGGTGGAAGAAAATGAGATTTATTTCTTATCCTTTCGAGACCACTATAAATAAAAGCAGTCATTATCCATTGGCTGCTATTTTTATTGTTAAAAGGAGGGAAAGTAATTGTGACAAATGTTGAATTAAAACGTATCCGGCTTGAGTTAGGATTTACCCAACGTAAAATGGCAACGATGATTGGTTATAGTTACTACAACTACCGAAACATTGAACAAGGTCAACGAAAGATGACTAAAGAATTTGAACAAACACTCTTTCACTTTCTGAATCGCAAATCAGAAGCCAAACTAGAAAGCACGGTGGATTGGTTAAAAATTCGGTTCAAAACACTTGATTTTAAAGCTATCATCACACACGTTTTAAAATTAAGACCAACGAATTTTTTTCACGAAGAAAAAAGCTTATACAGCTATTCAGATATGGTGACTTATGGTTCAATTCGGGTGCTTTATTCCCATTCTGAAAAGAAAGCAGAGGCTGGAACACTGATTGATTTAACAGGAGGGGGTTGTCGTGAGTTTGAATTATTATTGAAACAACAAGGTCGGAATTGGTTTTCTTTTCTCCATGATGTCTTTCTCTTTGCGGAACAAGAACGAAAAGATAGACCTTTGGAAGACTTTTTAGCCTTCCCCCGCTTTGATATTGCCCTTGATGAATTATACAAAAAGTCAGGGAATCTTGACTTATTTGATATTAAAAATCGGATTTTTGACAATAAAATCATCATGAAAAAACTAAAAACCTTTACTGCTATTGAGGGCTTGAAAAAAGTTGAAAATCGCTTTGTTAATCAAGGATTGACTTTAAACTTTGGTAGTCGTCAATCAAGCCTCATGATTCGCTTTTATCAAAAAGATTATGAACAAGCTCTCTTAAAAGATGTATCTGTTGACTATATCCATGAAGCCTATAATTACAAAAACCGCTATGAGATTGAACTACATGATACTAAGGCGTTTGATATTTTGAAAGAATGGTATACACTGGAAACGGACTTGACCAAAATAGGCGCTCGGATTTTAAACAACTATTTTGAAGTGAAAGATTGGAATGGCAACTATGATAGTGAATGGGATAACCTGCTTGGTACACAAGCGGGTTTTAAATTTGTCACACGTCCCCGTCAAATTAACTACGCAAGGACAAAACATTGGGTCACAAAACAAGTCTCTAGTGCTTTGAAATTGCTGAAAATCGTTGATATGGTCTATCAGACAGATGAGCTTTCAGAAATCATTTCTGAAGCCTATTTGAGTAACAATCATACTAAACTAGCAGAAGAAATTTGTGAACGAAACGGAGTTGATTTTGATGTTATTGTCGGACAGATATAAACCTATAAATGTCCCCGATAAATTCAATCGCCCTCTTCAAACAAAGACCTTCCCAGTCGGTTATGAAGAACTCTACCTATCGTTTTACGATTTTGAATTGGTTAAAGATTTAATTGATTATTGGGGGCTCTTATATTATCAACCTAAGAAAGATTCTGAATTAAAATATGCGGAACAATTTAGAAAGCAATCCTTTAAAGATAAAAATCACCGACAAAATGCGATTAAAAGGGCAACTAGACAAGAGGCTAGACAGCCTTTTTTTGAAGAGTTAAAAACAAAACCATTAAACAAGATGAGTAAAAATGCTCGCTGGGTGGCAGAGATGCTCCTACAGACGGGTTATGCTCAATTGGTACTATAAAACTGAAAGGAAAAAGGAAATGGAATATAAAGTTGAATTGAATAGTCTGGACAATTTCAGGGCTTGGTCAGGTGCACGCAATACACTAGCCACTGTCCGTGAACGGGGGGATATGGACAGACTAACCTCACTTGGTGAAGATATTTTTTCAGGAAGTATCCCCACAGAAACAGAAATCAATGATTGGCTTTGGTTTGATTCTGATGACATCTATCGATTTCTTGGCTATCATGATTTGGTAGAAGATGACGTATGAAGCTTGTAAAGAAAATTTACGAGGGAATTTCCTGCTTTCCTGATAAAAACGAATTCTGGAATCTGTACATTGTCCTGATGAAGGAAAAAGAGTTTTTCTTAGACACTTTTGCACGGAAAACCCTTGACCTTGATTATCCCGCCCACTACCAACACACTTATTTCACACTGGATGGTCAAGTGTTAGATTTCAATCAACACATGACGACACAACTTGTCACGCTTTTTAGACAGGTTATCTTAGAAAATCAAACAACATTTATGGAGGAACTGATAATGGCAACACAAAATACACTCGAAAAGAAAGTCAGAGCGGTCTCATTGGAGCTAGGAGAACTGATGAAAGCCCATGATGATAAAGAAGCTTGGAAAAAAGCAGGGGAATTGCACGGGCTTCTTAAAAAAGAAGAGGTGAAACAACTCCCTGAAGTACTGATTGAAAGCCTTCACGCTGAATTGCGCGGTTACTACTATGTCAACGGTGAACTTAATAAACTTCATAAACAACTTTATGCCAAAGGAAATAAATTGATTGAACTAGCCAATCAGTAAGGAGTACTTATGAATACAGTAAAACTTATCTATCATCACTTAAAAACTTATCTTGGAAACTTTACTAAACGCCCTAAAAAGAAAGGAAAACCAGCATTAACCCTTGCCAACAAAAAAACAGTCAATCTTGCTGTTCTGTCAGGATTGGCTTTTATTTTGCTTGTGGGGCTACTAGGAAGTATTCGTGCCATGACAATGTCTAGTAAAGTCACCAATCTTGAAAAACTGATAACTTCTAAGCAAGCTACTTCTTCTACCTCTTCTGCTCCCCAAACAATAGATAATCGCCTGCAATATTATCTGAATGATTTTGTAGAGTGCTACTTCACGATTCCTGCGGATTCAGACGGTCAAACCAAACAAGCGAAGCAATTAAAGAGCTTCTACGGTTCAGAGCCTGATATTCAAGCACAAGGTCAAGTCAAAAATCCTAGCCAATTGAGCTGGTCACGTTTGCTAACGGTTACAGATAATGTGGCAACGTATGAGGTGCATTATAAACAGACTGTAAAAAATGGGGATAAGACAGAAGAAAAAGAATTGGTGACGGGGTTTAATATCCCTTATTCCAAAACAAAAACGGGCTATTATGTTACGGGCTTACCTTGGTTTTCTAGTTTATCAACCAATCAGGCAGATAAGAAAAGTACCGATACAGAGGTCAAGCTCAATCAGTCAGATAGGATTTCAGAGAAAGCAAAGAAGAAACTGGATAAGTTTCTCAATGTTTTCTTCACTAACTATACGACTGACCAAGATAACTTGGACTTAGTGGCTCACAATGTAACGGTTGTAAAAAATGCCACTTTTAAAACCTTGGATTTTAGTTACTACAAAGCAACAGATAAAACGATAATGGCTTATGTTCAAGTGACATTTGAAGTCGCAGGCTCGACACATGCTGAAAACTTTACCTTGGCCTTATCAGAAAAAGGCAAGTCTTATTATGTGGAGAAAGTCAGCCATACCATTCCTGCTAATTACGCAGATACAAAAGAATAAAAGGAGATTTTAATCTATGAGTTCATCTAATTTACAAACATGGTTACAAGGAGATGGCTTCTGGTTCATTACCTTTGGAGCGATTATTCTTATCATTCTAGCTTGGAGAAACAGCTCTTGGGGACGTCTGTTTTCAACCCTTATTTTCTATACTGTTATTGCATCTTTAACAGGAGGTGGAAAACAGTTGCTCCATGTCCTTGGCTGGTTCCTTCGTCTATTTGGTATTGAAACGGGGTTATGATATGGAAGAAGAACGACTATATGATTACGCTAGAGGGATAAACGCTCCCTACTGGATTCAAGAAGTCAAAACACAAAAAGGAAAACGCATTTGGTATTTTGCAACACCCATGCAACTTTCCTTTTTCGTGGTCTTTACCTTGGTCTTAATTTTGATGTTGACAGTATTTAACTCAATTCTTCTTCCGTTGAACAAATTAACACATTCCATTTCGCTCTATCTTTACTGGTATATTCCTTATAAACTCGCCAAATTTTATACAGAGTATGAACCACAAGGAAAGAAAATGCACGTTTTCCTATGGGATTATCTCTGCTACATGATGGATTTTCAGCTCAATCGTAAGGCGATTTATCATGAAGATAGAATGGAAATGATGGATGAAGAAGAAATTGTTTTTGAAAAAACAGATTTATAAAGGAGGTCTAATGGTTCTAAAACTGGTCTATCCGATTCTTAAAACACAGGATAATATCGCTTTAACAACAGATAAAACGGTGATGAGTTTTTATCGTATTCCTAATACTCCCATCACCATTACCGATAAAGCTAAGAAACAAAAACACAAGCTGACAACTGCTCAACTGATTAAAAAACTGGTTAAAAACAAGTCCTTTGAAGTCTCCTTGATTCCAAAGGACTATTTGCTAGAAGAAAAGATGAAAGACTTTTCTCATGCCTTGTCTCCTGATAGTCAAGCATTGGGGGAAGAACTGTTGCAGTATTCGACAGACAAATTGACACAAGAAATGGAAATTCCTTATCAGTTTAACTGGCTGATTGGTGTCAATCTTTTAAAAGATGACCAAAACACCACCGTTCAGGATATGGCGGTTGAGCGCTTCTCTGAAGTCTCTGAAATGATTGCCAATAGCGTGGGCTTTCAATATGAGATTCCTGAAGATTGGGCGCAAGACTATCTGGTTAGTGAAGCTACTGTCTATCAAACCCTTTCTGCTCTTCGGGCACAACGCTTGGCCAATGAAGAGCTCTTTTACTATCAACGCATGCAGTACTTGCGCTATATTCCTCATCTAAAACAAGAGGTCACAGCCAATCGGGCACTCTTTAATGTGACAGATACGGTCTTAAGACCCATGGCAGGGGGCTTTATGAAATTAGACAGCCCCTATGGTTCTTCTTTTCTCACCATTCTTCCGATTGCTAAAACACCCATTATTTTTAATGGCTTTCATCTGGGAGAATTTATCCAACGCTTTAACTTCCCTGTAGAACTACGGATAAAGGCAGAATTTATCGAAAAGAACTCTTTAAAAGGGCGAATGGCACGTTCTAATATTCGCTACCGCAATATTATGAAGGAAGCAGAAAGTACTGATACCGTTCAACAAGATGAAATCATTCTGGGGGCAATGTCTCTCAAAGACTTGATGAAAAAGGTTGGTGGGAAAGAAGAAGTCATTGAATATGGAGCTTACCTCATTGTTTCTGCTTCTAGCTTGTCCCAACTACGACGTCGCCGTCAAGTGGTCTTAAGTTACTTTGAGGATATGCACGTAGAAGTGAGTGAAGCTAGTCATGATACACCTTATCTCTTCCAGTCTCTTCTCTATGGTCAACCACTTGAAAACAAGACCAGAACGTGGACACACTATGTCACTCTAAGAGGCTTTGCGGAGTTAATGCCCTTTACCAACACAGCTTCAGGAAACCATATTGGCTGGCATATCGGACGAGTGGATAACTGGACAGGACGGTGGGAAAGTATTGAAAAGGCACAAGAAGCGTCTAAAAATATGGTACTCTTTAATGCGACCGTTGGAAATAAAGAAGGGATTGCAGGAAAACTCACAAAGAACCCACATATCCTGATTACTGGCGCAACGGGTGAAGGAAAATCCTTTTTGGCAGAACTTATCTTTCTCCTCACCTCTCTTCAAGATGTGAAATGCTTATATGTTGACCCCAAACGCTCTATACGGAAACACTTTGAAGCAATTGCCCACCATCCAGACTTTGAAAAACGATTCCCGCTTCTGGCTAAACATATCAAACAAATAAACTTTGTCACCTTAGATAGTAAGGTGAAATCCAATCATGGGGCTCTTGACCCCATTGTCATGCTGGATAAAGATGACGCTGTTTCGGTTTCAAAGAATATGCTCAATTATCTAATCTTCTCCAACAAGCGAATTAAGGTCACCATGAAACAAATGACGGCTATTTCTAGAGCGATTAACAAAGTAGTTGCTCAAAGACAAGCAGGAGAAACGGTTGGGTTAAAACACGTCCTCCAAGAACTCACCAATAATCCAGATAGCACTATCTTTGAAGTAGGAGACTATTTGACGTCCATTGTCGAAAATTCCATTTTGGAATTGGCTTTTTCAGACGGTAATGTCGAAGGATTGTCTTATGATAAACGGGTGACCGTTTTAGAAGTAGCGGACTTATCCTTACCAGATAAAGACACTCAACAAGATGTCACCCCAGAAGATAAAGAAATCAATTCTACAACTCTGATGTTTGCTTTAGGAGCTTTCTGTACACGCTTTGGAGAACTCAATCGTTATGAAGATACCATTGAATTTTTCGATGAAGCATGGGTACTGATGAAGTCGGCAGAAGGACGAGCTGTTATCCAATCCATGCGCCGTGTTGGACGTTTCTTTAACAATGTCCTCTGTCTCATTACTCAATCCGTTCATGACGCTGAAGGAGATGATGATACCACAGGATTTGGGACACTCTTTGCCTTTAGAGAAGACAATGAACTTCCCGATATTTTAGAACACGTTGGACTAACGGATAATGAAGAAAATCTGGAATGGATTAAAAATATGATTTCAGGGCAATGCCTTTATAGAGACGTTTACGGCAATCTCAATATGATTTCCATTTATAACATTTTTGACAGTATTGACCCACTTCTAAAACCAATGAAAGCTACGGTTTCTTCCAATCTTGAAAATAAATACGCATCTTAAGGAGGTGAGCTTGTGCAAGAAGCATTTGAAAAATTAAAAGGCATGGATATTTTTTCTTTAAAATCTTATACAGTACAAACTGGATTTTTGGATATTAGCGGAATCTGGGTGATGTTCAACGAAATCTTTGTCAACTTTCCCTTTTTCCTCCTTAACCTCATTGTTGGTTTCTTCTCCTTGATGATTCGGATTTTAGAAAATGTCCGTCTTTACGACACTTACAAGCAATATGTCTTTAATGGTGCTCAATCCATTTGGCGAGGCTTTACAGGAGCTACTTCTGGTGTGGCTCAATCTTCATTAGTCTTTTTGCTTCTCCTTTGCTTGGCTTTTTATCTCTTTTATCAGTTCCTCATTTCTAAAGGCAATTTCTCTCAAAGATTGCTTCATGTCCTTCTGGTTCTCTTTTTAGGTTTGGTTGGTTTGGGACAGTTGCTGGAACTTCTGGTGGATTGTATTTGCTCAATACAGTAGACAATGTCGCTAGTACCACGATTCATCGTATTTCTAATATCTCTGTCTCCTACGGAAAAAATCAGTCTTTAAAAATAGGGTCTTCTGTCGCTGATTCTTATATCGCAGAAACCTCTTATAAAGCCTATCTCTTTGTCAATACAGGGCAAGAAAACGGGAGATACAAAGACCGGCAAACAGGGAAAGAAGAACTGTTTGAGGATTCAAAAGTTCTAGGCAGCTTAGATAAATCAGGCAAGTTTAAAGCAGTTTCTACCGCCGATAGAAATGATTACTTAAAAATGGGAGACGGAGCTAACGATGATAAAGAGAAAAACCGTTGGGTATCAGCTATTCCTGATTATATCCCTGTTAAGTTCTTCTATATCCTTTTTAAAATGGTAGAAGCGATTGTCATTGCCATTCCTATTGTCTTAATTCAGTTGCTCAATGTCCTTGCACAAGCCCTTGTCCTTATCATGATTCTTCTTTTCCCTATTGCCCTTTTGGTTTCCTTTATTCCCAAAATGCAGGATATTCTCTTTGGAGTTTTTAAGGTCATGTTTGGAGGTCTTGCCTTTCCAGCCATTACTAGCCTTTTAACCTTAGCTTTACTTTACCTTGAAAAAATCATTGAAGGTTTAGTAAATAGTGGCTTTAAAGAGGTTATTGGAGATTTTTCTTCCTTGTCTACTTTTAGCGCTCTTTTTAAACTAATCGTCTCTGTTTGTGCCAAAGGCGTGATTTATTGGTTACTTTGGAAATACAAAGGAGAATTGATTGAGTTGTTACTCGGTTCACGAGCCAAGATTACGTTTGATGAGATAGATACTAAAGTCAAAGAAACCGTGACAAATGGACAAGAGAGCATGAAGCAGCTGCCGGCAAAAGCCACTAACGCCTTTGAAATGGCTCAAACATCCGGAAACTTTTTCCTTGCAGGAGCAGGATTTGGAGCGGGACTATTTATGAATGCTGGTAAACAGATGAAAACTCTTTTTTCAAATCCACATCCAACTTCAGAAAGAACAGAAAGTTCAACGCCTTCAGAAAATGACGAGGAGGAAACACCCGCTACTTCTTCCTTTGAAGAAACAGGCGCTCCCGACGAGGTAACAACACCGTTTCAAGAGCCAGATAGGCTAATGGAGACTTTTGAATCTGCTATTCAGGAAGAAGACACAAGCGTTCAACCTTTTGATACAGAACCTTCTCCGCTAATAGATACAAAGCAAAGCAAAGCAGAGAACAGGAAGAGTTTGAAGAACGCCGTCACAATCGCCTCTCTTGGAGACAAAAACATCACATCAATAAACTTGAAAAGGAATTAGAACCTTATAAAGATGATGAAGCACTATACCAAGCGCAAGGTTCAAATGCCTTTATCAGGAATTATCGTAAAACCTTGCCGAAAGACGATAAATTAAAAGTCAATATTAACCGTAAACATCAGATAATAGAGGAATTAGCACGATTGAGAGGAGGAAAGGAATGATGAATACACGCATTTATTCTAAAAGAGGTTTTGAACAGACGGTGAACAATGCGGTTGCCCTTGCCTATGAAAGGAGAAAGCCTTCTATTGACTTTCTCCTTTTATTTTCAGTAAAAGAGGCTGAGAAAGAGCAACTGCTGGCAACTATCAAAGAAAATCCTCTTATTTTGACGGCTCAATGGCGATTTGAAACAGTAATGATGACAGTCTATGTGAAAACTTAGGAGGGAAGATGAAGAAAAAACTAGTAATTGTTAGTGTTCTAAGTGCTCTGTTTTTACCTTTGTTCTTAGTCGTCATTATCATGGGAGCTTATGCGGGTAGTGCGTCTTCTAATGGACAAGCCAAAGGACTACAAACGAAACTAACGGCTAAAGAGGTGGCTCAAAAAGCCAATATTTCAGAAGAACGAGCAAGTGATGTCATCAAAATTCTGAATTATGAACTCTCACAAGAACAATTTACTATCGCAGGAGCTTCTGGAAGTTTAGCGGTTGCAGAGCGCGAAAGTAGCTTTGACCCTAAAGCCGTCAATACGGGTGGCGGTGTAGCTGGTTATTTCCAATGGTCGGGCTGGTCTTCTACTATCAATGGCAATCGCTGGTCAAAGGCAAAACAAAAGAAATTAGATTCTGATATTGAACTAGACCTCTTATCTACAGAGCTAAACGGCTCTTATAGCAAAGTCAAAACAGAAATGCAAAAAGCGAATGACCCTGAAAAGGCAGCCCTTTATTGGTCAGAACATTATGAAGGGGTCGCTTTATCAGACGGTCAAACAAAAGCTAGTGACCTGAAAAAGAATGCGAGAAAATGGTATAACCTCTTCAAAGATACTTTAACAGGTAATACAGCCAATACCAAAACACGAGACGGTGGAGGCGTAACTTCTGATGGAGTGCCTGCTGGATATAGCCTTACAAAGGCAATCAACACTTCTGACTATACTTCTGCGACTTATCCTTGGGGACAATGTACATGGTTTGTCTATAACCGAGCCAAAGAGGTGGGCGTTCATTTTGACCCTTATATGGGCAATGGTGGGGATTGGAAGCAGAAAGCAGGCTACCAAACCACACATACACCAACTGAACATAGCGCTCTTAGCTTCTCTCCTGGACAAGCTGGCGCAGATCCAACTTACGGGCATATTGCATTTGTAGAGCAGGTCAAATCAGACGGGTCTATTCTCATTTCAGAAGCAAACGCCAAAGGACTTGGAGTTATTTCTTACCGCACATTTGATAAAGCAACAGCGAGCCAATTTACTTATGTGATTGGGAAGTAAAAAATAGAAAAGGAAAAGGAAAAATGGAAAAACAACTTATTACAAAAAACGACCTTATTAAGCAAGGTTTAAAAGAGGGAACAGCAAGAAAAGTGATTCATGAAGCTAAAATGTTACTTGTAAATCAAGGTTTTAAATTTTACAGCAATAAACGTTTAGGAGCTGTTCCTATTAGTACTGTGGAAGAAATTTTGCATGTAAAGTTTTAAGAAGGAGATTTTATGTATATTCCCCAATTCAATCCGCGAGTTAGAAAAGACCAAAAATCAGGTCTCTTTTTTTTTGAAATTAGAGATAATGAAGGTAAGACTGTTTCATATCAATCAGGATTTAATACTAAACGAGAAGCAGAGAATACGGCTTTAGAAATTCAACAGAAATTAAGACAAGGATATACACTTGATAGACATACTTCCCTTTATGATTGGTTTCAAACATGGTATGATTTAAAAATTCGACCAAAGAAAACATTATCTCAAGAAACAAAGAGAAACTACCAAATTTATGGTGAAACCTTAAAACGTCTTTTTGGTAATAAACCTATTATTGATATTAAATCAAGCCAATATCAAAGGATTATGAATGTTTATGGAGAAACAGTTGGTTATGACTATCTTAGTAGAATAAACTCAGTAATCAGAAAAACCATCAAATTAGCACAATCAGATAAAATTGTAATTGATGATTTTACAAGTAATGTAGAATTATTCGCTGGAAAGGATGGACAAAAACCAGAAGACAAGTACATACATAGTGTTGATGACTATCATAAACTAATAAAATATTTAGAAGCTAATCTAAAATATGAAGAATCCATTGTAAACTATATTCTTTACTCAATAGCAAAAACAGGTATGAGATACGGAGAAATTGTTGGGTTGCTGGATAGTGACACAAATTTTGAAGAGTTCTACTTACATACTCATAAACGCTATAATACATCAACATGGAAATGGACAAATGCCAAAAACGATTCCTCCAAAAGATATGTACCAATAGATGATAAAACAGTTACTGTTCTGTCTAACATGATAAAAGAACGAGAAAGAAGAAACTCATTACTACAAATAAAAAACAAAGAGAAATTTCTCTTCTTCCACTATGGTCTAGAACATGGTATTCCTTCAGTAGCTACTGTAAATAAAGCTTTGAAAAAGATACTAAAAGAGCTTGATATAGAACCAATAATAACTACTAAAGGACTTAGACACACTTATGGCTCATATTTACTTCATAATCATGTAGATATGGGAGTTGTGGCAAAAATTTTAGGTCATAAAGATATCCAAATGTTGATACAAGTTTATGGTCATACACTTACTGAAAAGATTGATAAAGAGTTTAAAGAGGTTGAACAAATTATGAATAGAATATAAATTTGGGAGAGATTTTGGGATAGAAAATCAAAAATATCAAAAAAACCTTGATACACAAGGCTTTTACTAAACTTAAGCAATACCGGCGGCCGGGGTCGAACCGGCACGTCCTTGCGGACACTGGATTTTGAGTCCAGCGCGTCTGCCAATTCCGCCACGCCGGCAAAGTTAAACTGGGGTAGCTGGATTCGAACCAACGCATGAGGGAGTCAAAGTCCCTTGCCTTACCGCTTGGCTATACCCCAATAATATAAAATAGGCGAGTGATGGGGATCGAACCCACGTATGCCAGAGCCACAATCTGGTGTGTTAACCACTTCACCACACCCGCCATATTCACAATAAA